>NZ_PNFV01000023.1 GCF_002940945.1 Limosilactobacillus pontis | reverse complement strand
TTTACGTTCATCATGGTAAGTAGCTTTAGGAAGTTCAATTTCCTTGAGAATATCGCCGATCTTATAGCGACGTTTCTTTGGCAATGATGACTGATCTTCCCTGATCTGATCCACTATTTGGGTTTTCTGTTTGGCTTTGAGGGTCCGAACAGGGTCAGCGATTTTTTTAAGATATCACGCTCCAGTTTTGTGTCATAGAGTTCTTGGTCTTTCTTAGCAAGTTCTTCTTTTAAACGTTCTACTTCAGTCTTATTAGCGAGGTGACGAAGCTGTTTCTTAGTGTGTTTCACCTTTGATAACCTACCCTTCGGATGAGGTTTTAAGGCTTTAATACCGTCTCGTTTGAACTTTGAACGCCAAATTGAGATCTGTGCTGTTTTCACATCAAACCGAACCGCTACTTCAGCCATAGATTCCTCATGAGTTTGGTAGTAGTCTATCACATTTAGCTTAAAGTCTGCGGTAAATGTCCGCTTATGACGACGTGGCTTCAGTGAATTGGGTCCTTCCATTCGATATCTTTGAATCCATTTGGCAATAAGCCGCGGTCCAATATCGTATCTTTTACCAAGGTCATAAATACTCTGAGAAGTAGAAAGATATTCATG
>NZ_PNFV01000022.1 GCF_002940945.1 Limosilactobacillus pontis | reverse complement strand
TCCCGAAATGTCAATTTAAATTAGAAAAAAGCTGAAAGTTGTTCATCTGTGACATAGCTTAAGAATACTTCAAGTGGCGTGCGATAATTGAGTGACTTACGAGGAATATTATTTCGACGATACATTAGTTGAGTAACTAGTTCATCTGGTAAGTGACGAAAATCTAACTTCTTACTAAGGCCATCACGGCGTAAGATACCATTATTGTTCTCGTTCAAGCCACGCTGATTGGGAGCACCGACTTCTGCAAAATAAGTATGAAGGTCATGTTTATTAGCGATGTCACGCCAACCGGCAAACTCTTTACCATTATCAAAGGTAATCGACTTCACAAAATGACGGGGTAACTTAGAGAGCCATTGGTCCAAGTGCTGATTGACAGCTTCGTCCGTTTTTCGGTGCACATTGAGGACAATCATCACTTTGGACTGCCGTTCTACTAGGGTCATGACAGCACCATGATGAGCTTTCCCTTGAACAGTATCAGCTTCAAAGTGACCGAACTCATTTTGGTAATGGGGGAAATCTTGATAACGTTGGTAAATACTGCGCCCTAGATGACCAGCCTTACCACGGCGTTCGACATAGCCATTCGGATGACGTTTTCCCTTCATTGGTAAATGTCGGACATTAAATTGATATTGTCCTCGGGCAAACATCCGGTAAAGCGTGCGCATACTACAACTAATGGTGCGCTCTGCTCGACCGATGATCGTATCGGGTGTCCAACCGCGTCTGATTAGAGAATGAATATACTCAACCTCAGCTGGCAGTAATTTAGTTTGTTTACGGCCACACCGACGTTTATTGTGTTGATACTGACTAAGATACTGTTCAATGGTTCTCCCGCTATCAAGGAAACGATAAATCCGATAAATAGTTTCTGAGCTTCGTTTAAGTAGTTTAGCAGCCTGATAAGCCTTGGTGCCTTGACACCAAAAATCAGCTATGAGGGTTAGTTCACGTGTGGTAAGATGTTTATAGGTCATTTGTGATTGCCTTTCTTTTGATTAGGGATACTCAAAAGTCTATCACAAATGGCTTTTTTATTTTTCTAACTTAATTTTACAAACGGCGACTAAATATAATTCAAAATTAAAAGCACAAATAGTCCATGAATATCTTTCTACTTCTCAGAGTATTTATGACCTTGGTAAAAGATACGATATTGGACCGCGGCTTATTGCCAAATGGATTCAAAGATATCGAATGGAAGGACCCAATTCACT
>NZ_PNFV01000021.1 GCF_002940945.1 Limosilactobacillus pontis | reverse complement strand
GCAGCCGAAGTCCTGATGCCTCCAACGACGCCGCCCGCCGCCGCGATCGTAGCCGTGCTGTGTCTGTTCAATAGAAAGTGGGCCGTGTGAGCGTGTGGAAAGTCTCCAGATGAGCGGCAGGTTTTAGTCCATTTCAGCGTGTGGCGAGAAATGAACACCGGCCCGTCCTGCCCGTACTAGTTTCCCGAGTCGGAAGCAAACCATTCGGTTTCTCGGGAAAGGAAAGGAATGACGGTACCGGTGTCCGTACAACAACGTATCAGGGTGCTTGACGCGCATGGCGTGTCATGGAGAAGCATCGCAAAAGAGGTGGGCGTGGCCCGCGACACGGTCGCGAAATACGCCGGGAGGGAGGATTGCTCTCCCAAGCCGGAGCACTCCGCATCGAGGCCGTCGAAGCTCGACCCGTTCAAGGCGACGGTCGACGGGTGGCTGGAGGCGGACCGGTTCATGCCGCGCAAGCAGCGGCACACCGCCAAGCGCGTGTACGACCGGCTCGTTTCGGAGAGGGGCTACGGGGGCGCGTACTCGTCGGTGCAACGGTATGTGAAGCGTTGGCGCGAGGAGCATCGGCTCCCGTCGGACGGGTATCTGGAGCTCGAGTGGCATCCGGGCGAGGCGCAGGTCGATTTCGGCATGGCGCGGGCCGTGGTCGGCGGGGACCGGGTCGACGTGCATTGCCTGGTCGTGACGTTCCCGTATTCGAACATGCGCTACTGCGCGGCCCTGCCCGGGGAGAACGCGGAATGCGTGTGCGCGGGACTGCGCACGGTGTTCGAGCACATAGGCGCGGTCCCCCTGACGCTGGTGCTCGACAACGCCACCGGCGCCGGTCACCGGGTCGCGTGGGACAGGGTCAGCATCGTCAAGGTGTTCGAACTGTTCGTGGAGCATTACCGGCTGGAGACCAGGTTCTGCAATCCGAACTCGGGCAATGAGAAGGGCAGCGTGGAGAACGCGGTCGGGTTCCTGCGCCGCAACATCATGGTGCCCCTGCTCAACGCGGAGTCCTACGCCCAGTTGACCCGGTACATGCTGGAGCGGTGCGACGCGATGGCCAAGGAGACGCATTACCGCAAGGGCGCGCCGATCGGCGGACTGTTCGCCGAGGAGAAGGCGGAGATGCAGCCCCTGCCGTCCAAGCCCTACGACGCGATCCGCTGGGAGGTCAGGAAGGCCGACAAGGACGGGCGCGTGCAGGTCGACGGCAACCATTACCTCGCCGGACCCTCGTGGCGCGGCTGGACGTTGGACGTCGCCCTTCGCGCGTTCGACGTGACGATCCGCACCCAGGACGGGCGCACCTGCGCCAGGCTGCCGCGCGTGTACGGGGATTCGCCTGCCACTATCCGCGACCCCGCCACGCTCCTGCCCGCACTGGGCCGCAAGACCAACGCATGGCCCGATTCCACCATCCGCGATGATTTTCCCGACAAACTGCGTCTGGCGATCGACCGGATGGACGCCAAGGCGCGCAGGAACGCGTTCCGGCTCATCTCCAGAACGAGCGACGCGTGCGGGTTCGAGCCGGCCGTCGAGGCTGGTGAGCATCTGGTCGAACAGGGGCACCCGCTCGACGAGGCGAGCCTGACCACCATGGCACGGCGCATCGCCTCCGGCGAGAAGCCATACGAGCAGACCGCACCCGACCTGACCGGATACGACGTGTTCATGCAGCCTCGTGGGACGCGGGAAAGGAAGGAGGCGTAAACATGGGGATCCACCGCCCACCGGTCGTCATGCCCGACATGAAACGCCGCCGCGCGTCCACCGGCGAGAAGATCGAAACGATCATGAACCTCGCGCGCCGGTTGCCCCTGACCCGCCAGATCCTCGCCGACCAGCTCGCCAACGCCACGCCAACCCAGATGGAGTTCGTGGAGGAATGGATGAATGCCGAACTCGAATCCCGGGAACGCTCCAAACGCTCCCGGCTCCTGAAACAGGCCGGATTCCCCGCCGACAAGGAACTCGACGGCTACGACTGGACCCCGATCCGCTTCCCCGTCGACTACGGAAGACAGCGGATCGAATCCCTGGAATTCATCAGCGGCCACGAGGACCTCGTCCTGTTCGGGCCTCCCGGCACCGGCAAGACCCACCTCGCCATCGCGCTTGGCAGGAACGCATGCCGCAGGGGCATGCCCGTGCGCTACCACACGGCCGCAAGCCTGGTCATGCGGCTCCTACGCGCCCAGACGGACAATCGGCTCGACCGGGAACTCGCCATGATCGGCAGAACCCCGCTCCTGATCATCGACGAACTCGGCTACGTGCCCATCGACGAGGAAGGCAGCAGGCTCCTGTTCCAGGTCGTCACCAACGCGTACGAGACCCAGAGCATCATCTACACCACCAACATCGAGTTCTCCGGATGGGGCAGGATCTTCGGCGACCCCAACATGGCCGCCGCGATCATCGACCGCACCGTCCACCACGGCAGGATGATCAGATTCGAGGGCGAGTCCTGGCGCAAGACCCACGCCCTCATGCAATAACCGACAACCCACAGGACTGGCCAAAGCCGAAACGGCCTAAAAACAACCGCTCAAACGGACTAAAAGAAACGCCGAAACGGCCCACAAAAATTTGACAAAACACACCGTGCCGGCGTCTGCCGCACCGGGGGCATCTGAGCATGCCCTTGCGCGGGCGGGCCCGGATCTCGAGCGCGGG
>NZ_PNFV01000020.1 GCF_002940945.1 Limosilactobacillus pontis | reverse complement strand
CCGACAGCTTGTAGGCACATGGTTTCAGGAACTATTTCACTCCCCTTCCGGGGTGCTTTTCACCTTTCCCTCACGGTACTGGTTCACTATCGGTCACTAGGTAGTATTTAGCCTTGCGAGATGGTCCTCGCTGCTTCCGACGGGGTTTCACGTGTCCCGCCGTACTCAGGATCCTGAACTGAGGGTGTGACGTTTCGTCTACGGGGCTCTCACCTTCTCTGGCACAGCTTCCCAACTGTTTCGACTACGTCGCACTTTGGTAACTCAAATGTTCAGTCCTACAACCCCAGTGAGCAAGCTCACTGGTTTGGGCTCCTCCCCTTTCGCTCGCCGCTACTCAGGGAATCGAATTTTCTTTCTCTTCCTGCAGCTACTGAGATGTTTCAGTTCACTGCGTCTACCGCTTGCCAGCTATAGATTCACTGGTCAAGCAAGCACCGACTAAGGTGCTTGGGTTTCCCCATTCGGAAATCTCCGGATCAAAGCGTACTTACCGCTCCCCGAAGCATATCGGTGTTTGTCCCGTCCTTCATCGGCTCCTAGTACCAAGGCATTCACCATGCGCCCTTCATAACTTAACCTTGATAACCACTCCGTGGTTATCTCAATTAATTGAGTTAGCGATTATTTCGTTAATAAAACTCAAATAACGCGGTGTTCTCGGTTTATTGTTTTTAATAAATAAAGAAATTAGATATTATTTAGTTTTCAAAGTACAAGCTCGTGCCAACCTCACGATTGGCAATGGAGAATAACGGAATCGAACCGATGACCTCCTGCTTGCAAAGCAGGTGCTCTCCCAGCTGAGCTAATTCCCCATATATGGGCCTAAATGGACTTGAACCATCGACCTCACGCTTATCAGGCGTGCGCTCTAAACCAGCTGAGCTATAGGCCCAAATAAGCGTCTCAGTAAGTTTTGAGGTAAACCCCTCAAAACTAAACAAAGTTTTGACAATGTGCAGGTTCCGTTTTATTCCTTAGAAAGGAG
Source organism: Limosilactobacillus pontis (assembly GCF_002940945.1). Classification (GTDB taxonomy): domain Bacteria; phylum Bacillota; class Bacilli; order Lactobacillales; family Lactobacillaceae; genus Limosilactobacillus; species Limosilactobacillus pontis_A. The sequence continues at coordinate 1,710 of NZ_PNFV01000020.1, read as the reverse complement.
GTGATCCAGCCGCAGGTTCTCCTACGGCTACCTTGTTACGACTTCACCCCAGTCATCTGTCCCGCCTTAGGCGGCTCCCTCCATAATGGTTAGGCCACCGACTTTGGGCGTTACAAACTTCCATGGTGTGACGGGCGGTGTGTACAAGGCCCGGGAACGTATTCACCGCGGCATGCTGATCCGCGATTACTAGCGATTCCGACTTCGTGTAGGCGAGTTGCAGCCTACAGTCCGAACTGAGATCGGCTTTAAGAGATTAGCTTGCCCTCGCGGGTTAGCGACTCGTTGTACCGACCATTGTAGCACGTGTGTAGCCCAGGTCATAAGGGGCATGATGATCTGACGTCGTCCCCACCTTCCTCCGGTTTGTCACCGGCAGTCTCACTAGAGTGCCCAACTGAATGCTGGCAACTAGTAACAAGGGTTGCGCTCGTTGCGGGACTTAACCCAACATCTCACGACACGAGCTGACGACGACCATGCACCACCTGTCATTGCGTCCCCGAAGGGAACGCCTAATCTCTTAGGTTAGCGCAAGATGTCAAGACCTGGTAAGGTTCTTCGCGTAGCTTCGAATTAAACCACATGCTCCACCGCTTGTGCGGGCCCCCGTCAATTCCTTTGAGTTTCAACCTTGCGGTCGTACTCCCCAGGCGGAGTGCTTAATGCGTTAGCTCCGGCACTGAAGGGCGGAAACCCTCCAACACCTAGCACTCATCGTTTACGGCATGGACTACCAGGGTATCTAATCCTGTTCGCTACCCATGCTTTCGAGCCTCAGCGTCAGTTGCAGACCAGACAGCCGCCTTCGCCACTGGTGTTCTTCCATATATCTACGCATTCCACCGCTACACATGGAGTTCCACTGTCCTCTTCTGCACTCAAGTCGCCCAGTTTCCGATGCACTTCTTCGGTTAAGCCGAAGGCTTTCACATCAGACTTAAGTAACCGCCTGCGCTCGCTTTACGCCCAATAAATCCGGATAACGCTTGCCACCTACGTATTACCGCGGCTGCTGGCACGTAGTTAGCCGTGACTTTCTGGTTGAATACCGTCACTGCGTGAACAGTTACTCTCACGCACGTTCTTCTTCAACAACAGAGTTTTACGAGCCGAAACCCTTCTTCACTCACGCGGTGTTGCTCCATCAGGCTTGCGCCCATTGTGGAAGATTCCCTACTGCTGCCTCCCGTAGGAGTATGGACCGTGTCTCAGTTCCATTGTGGCCGATCAGTCTCTCAACTCGGCTATGCATCATCGCCTTGGTAAGCCGTTACCTTACCAACTAGCTAATGCACCGCGGGCCCATCCTGGAGTGATAGCCGAAGCCATCTTTGAAATCAAAACCATGTGGTTTTGATTGTTATGCGGTATTAGCATCTGTTTCCAAATGTTATCCCCCGCTCCAGGGCAGGTTGCCCACGTGTTACTCACCCGTCCGCCGCTCACTGGTAATCCATCGTCAAATCTGTGCAAGCACGTCATATCAGTTGGGCCAGTGCGCTCGACTTGCATGTATTAGGCACACCGCCGGCGTTCATCCTGAGCCAGGATCAAACTCTCATATAAAATATAAGAACTTGAATAGCTCTAAATCAAATTAATTAAGCGAATTGACTTCGCAAATGTTTTGCTTCAAATCACCGAAGTGATTGAAGACCCTACACATTTAGTTCGTCAAAAACTTTGTTCAGTTTTCAAAGGTCTACC
>NZ_PNFV01000002.1 GCF_002940945.1 Limosilactobacillus pontis | reverse complement strand
TGGGAGAACTCGCCGATGGAACGCTGGTGGAATGATTTTAAGCTCATTTGGTTAGCCAAACGCTCGCGGCCTAAAACATTGACGGAATTAGAACAATCAGTAAAGGAAGCTATCAAATATTTCAACACTCAACGAGCTTATACATCCAAAAACGGCTTGAGCGCGGAAAAATTCCGCGCTCAAGCCGCATAAACTATTTTTCTATTTGAACTGTATACTTGACAGGCGCTAGTGCCCATTATGCTCGCGGGTAGCTTTTTGCGTATAGAAAAGGCCGTCTGACAACTTTGCCAGGCGGCCTTCATTGATTCTTGATTACTTAGTTTGGTCCACGTCGGTCCGAACAACCAAGACGTCGACTGGAGCGTTCCGCTTTACGTAGGAGGTAACGGATCCCATTACCGCCCGCTGCATCCGCGAAAGACCACTTGCTCCCATAATGATCATGTCATTGTGGTGATCGTGTGGGAAGTCAAAGGAGATAATCGTCTTCGGGTTCCCCAAACGAATGTGGATGTCGAGATTATCGAAGTCATCCTTGGTCTTAGCAGTCTTCAGCAAGCCATCCAGATATTCCTTGGACTTGTCAACCAATTGATAAGCAATGCTGCCATCAGACATCCCGGCAAAGTTATAAGCCATCGCCCGGGTATCGATAACGTTCAGGATGTCAATGTGAGCACCGTTACGCTTGGCAACAAAAATTGCCCGATGTAAGGCTAGCTCTGATTCCTTTGAGCCATCAACTGGTACTAAAATGTTTTGGTATTCTTGATCCATAATTTTATGCCTCCACTTCAAACAGCTTTTGTATATATTGTAACATTATTTATGACTCCGACGTAATATTGCTTGCCAGTTCCACCAATTTTTCTTGTTTTTATTATACAATTAAGAGGGGAGGATGTGAGTCCACACATTACACTGCGGGTGGCCAATTTCACTGAGGTCCGTAATTCACCTTCCCTATCCTAATGGTCACGTTGCTGTACTGCTCCACACTATTCACCGATATCCTGCCTAACTAGGAACTGTCCCAGCCTAGCAGGACACTTCTACTGGCTGATAATTTGATCACTGATGCGACACAGCCTAGATGAAAAGATAATTAGCGACCACTCACCTAATTCCCATATAATTACCAACTTCAACAGCTTCCCCAATCCCCGTTCAAACCTGGCTTGGCACTTCCTAGCTGCTTGTATGTGAGAGAATTGACTTTTTGTCCAAAATAATCTACAATTTGACATATTTTAAACAATAATTAGAAAAATGAATACTTTATAATTTTAGGAAGCGAGGCTTCTCATGGATAAAATTGATCGGAAAATTGTTAACCTGTTGCAAACCAATGCCCGCGCCTCGCTAAAGGAGCTCTCTAAAGCTTGCTTTATCTCATCACCAGCGATTGCGGCTCGGATCACCAAACTGGAAAAGGCTGGTATCATTACCGGCTATCATGCCAATATTGATATGGAAAAAATTGGTTTCCATGTCAAGGCCTTTATTCAAGTTCAACTAGAACCCCGCCAGAAAGAGGAGTTCTATCCCTATATTCAGAGCATTCCTAACGTTATCGAATGCAACTGCGTTACCGGTGATTATTCTGAGATCATGGAAGTTGTCTTTCCTTCGACAACTAACCTTGATGACTTCATCAATATCATTCAGCAGCGTTTTGGCAAAACTAGTACCCAGATTGTCTTCAGTACCAGTGTCGACCACCGCGGCATCGCTCTACAGGATAACGAGTAATAAGATTTACCGCTAGCTCAACCATCTTAAGGGTGCAAGGTGAAGTGGGAGGTCCTGAATGCGAACTTACGCAAGCAAAGAAGAATTAATCACGGAAATCAAGCAACGTTATCAAAAATACATTACCGAATTTGATGACATCCCAGAAGAGTTAAAAAACAAGCGGATTGAAGAAGTTGATAAAACGCCTTCTGAAAATTTATCCTACCAATTAGGGTGGGTGAACTTACTACTCTCCTGGGAAGAAAAAGAGAGTGCAGGAGTTGAAGTGCATACGCCAGTAGAAGGGTATAAATGGAATGACCTGGGTAAACTCTACCAATCATTTTACGAAACTTATGGGACAGGAACATTGGCAGAACAAACTCAACAATTAAATGAAAAAGTGATTGAACTATGTGATTGGATCGAAACGTTAAGTGACAAAGAACTGTTTGAACCTGAACAACGAAAGTGGGCAACCACAAAAGCAAAGTGGCCTTTATATAAATGGATTCACATTAATAGCGTAGCCCCATTTACAAACTTTAGGACCAAGATTCGCAAATGGAAAAAGCTTGTCTTATGAAATACTATAAAATTTAAAACTAAAGTAAGCGACCGGGAAATCACTTAATCCCTAGTCATAATAAAGTAACAGCCGAACGATGACTGATTCACCGTTCGGCTGTTACTTTTTTACAGGGCTTTTAATGCGCATTCCCAAATACATTTACAATTACCACCCCGACCAGGATCAAACCAATCCCTAATATTTGAAGGCCACTCGTCGCCTCATGCCATATAAGGACACTAATGAGTGAAGTAATCACAATCCCCACTCCAGACCAAACAGCGTAAGCAACACTTAAATTCATCCCCAGTTTCAGCGATAAAGACATGGCGTAAAAGCACACCCCAAAGCATAATAAACTCATGATCCCGATTCCTAGTCGCTCAAAACCATCCGACGCCTTTAGCAAACTCGTCCCTGTAATTTCACCAACAATTGCAATCGCTAAGTAAACATAGCTCATTTTTGCACCTCTTCTTCCATTCTCTTAAGCAGTTCTTCATTCAAGCCATTCAACTGGCGGGTCTTCTCGGCACCCAGACTACTCATTGTCTTCGTTTCAAATCGGTGAACATCACCCAAAATCTGGTTAGCCCACTCTTGCCCGCGGGTCGTCAGCCTAACTAACTTACTCCGCTTGTCATTTGGATTGAGTGTTAAACTCATCAAGTCATTTCGTACCATTTTTTGAACAAGCGAGCTAATTGTTTGCTTCGATAAACCAGTATCTTGGACCAGCTGCCGGTTAGTAGCGCAATAATTATGATCTTCAAGCGCCAATAAAACCGATAGTTCCGCAAAGGATAAATCATTTCGTGTCGCTAACTGTTCATAAATCCGGTTAAACGCCAACCAATCATGAAGGTATCGTTGAATATAATTTTTCATTACTTCTCACCCGATTGTTTTAGGATGGTTTTATCTTAACATATAGTCCGTAATCGGACAATATTGAACTAGTAAAAAAGAGACTAGGATTCCCCTAATCTCTTTTTACAATCATTGCCATTTTTCCACCAGCTCACTAATCTTCATCGCCAGTTCATCTTCTTTATGCCGGTAAATATGACTGGCATTTTTGATGCTAATGATTTGGTTCAACTCTGCTGTGGGAAGGTGCTGGTTATTATTTTGCAGGTACTTTACTGGGTTTCCACCCGTAAAGCGGTCATAAGTTCCAATCATCCAGGCGCCTGTAAACTTAATCTTTTCAAGCTGTGTGTAGTCTTTATCTTGACCAAAGTGAACGTTATTAAGCATATCGTCAGCAAGCCATCTTTTTGCAGTCACTGTAGTACTGGATAACCACCGAAAGAGTCTAAACGGCAATATCTTATTATATTTACCACTAGTAAACCATTGCTTAATAACCTGACGTTGGGATTTGGAGATGCGCCTTCTTAATATTTCGACATTTACCGGACTGAGCAGGAGAAACTTGTCCACCGGTGCCTGCGGATGATTAGCCAAGTAGTGAATTACCTTATTCGCCCCTAATGATTGCCCACCGAGGATAATCCGTTGGTAACCAGCATTCTTAGCGAATTCGAGATAAGCGTCAACATCCCCGTCACTATCACGAAAATCTTCATTAAAAGATCCGTATACTTCCTGTTTTCGCGTCAGCTGGTTAACCATTGTTACCCGGTTAAAAGCATCCCGTGTATGGCCGACAACTAAGTCAATCCCTAGCGGCGCTAACTTCTTACCAATTACGGTATAGAATGGGTTGTTTTGAATATTCCCTTCCACACCAGTGATTAGAATTACGACTGTTTTCGCAGCCGGCGCCTTAAAAATATTTCCCTTTAACCGAGTTCCGGTTGCTGTGGAAACTATCAATGAACGAAGCATGATCTCCCCCCTTTTTTACCAACGGTGGAGTGGCTTCGGATTATGAATGGCTAAGTCTAAGTGATCACGTTCAGCTTGTAGCATCGACGGCGTATAACGATAATGGGCAGCATGGTGCCAGTCAAAGCTCGTTTCCACCTGGTCTACCTGATCGTTTTTGATTAAATCAATCAAGTCGGGGTTTAGCATTACTGCCCGACCAACAGCAATTAAGTCCGCCCAACCAGTCTGGTATGCCTCCAGCATCTGATCAGGCGTCTTCAAAGAACCAACACCAATCAGTGGTAATTTCCCTTGAAGCCGATCATGGTAAACCTGCATCCGCGTCAAATTCCGGTCGGCACCACGACGAGGGTGAGAATAAAAGCCCAGCAACGAAATATGCAGGTATTGCAATGGCTTCTTCACTAATTCATCAACCAAGGCCAAAGTATCTTTCATTGTAAAGCCTTGCCGCGGCCGTTCTGGTGAGAAGCGATAACCAATAATAAAATCAGGCCGGTGATACTTTTGCCGAACGGCATCGACCGCATCAATAATTGCCAGTGGGAACCTCATCCGGTCTTCAAGTTGGCCACCCCACTTATCAGTCCGGTGGTTAATATTTCCCGCAAAGAACTGTTCAATTAACCAACCATTTGATCCTTGGATTTCTACACCGTCCATCCCTGCTCTAAGGCCTAGCTCTGCTGCATTAGCGAAGTTAGCTACCATTTGTTCAACTTCAGCACTCGTCATTGTACGTGCCCGGCCCCGACGATCACCTGTGGGAGCCACCACTCGCTGACCATGAGTCATCCATTTCTTGGCCTTATAACCGGAGTGGGCAATCTGCATAATAATTTTTGCTCCCTGAGCATGAGCAAGACGAACATACTCTTGCAATGTCGTCAAATTCGAATCAGTAAATGCATTCGGTGACTCAAAGCCAATCCCGCTTGGTGCAACATTTGTAAATGGCATGATGTATGTTCCAAAACCACGAAACCGATCTCGCCAGAAATCACGTGCAGTTGGTGTTAATTCACCATTTTTTCCAGAATCATAAACTGTAATTGGCGCCACAACAAGCCGATTCTTTAACTCAACCCCATTATTAAGCGTGTATGGTTCAAATAATGGTTGATATTTTTCTTTCATCTTTTGCTCCTTTCTTGCTCTTTTTCCCTCTAGCAAAAATTATTCTATTCCGTTAGCAGTTAATATCCCCATTCCTTGAGCAGCTTTAATAGCTGATTAGCTAGCTGCTGCTCTTTTTGTTGGTAGGTATGACCGGTCTTAGGGATATAAATGAGCTTATTTTGCTTAGCAGTCTTCATATGATTGTTTATATTTTGAAGAAAATTAGTTGGGTCGCCGTAGGTAAAACGATCATACGTCCCAATAATCATTGCCCCCGTTTGATCAATGGCTGCAATCTGTGAAAAATCCTTATCTGGTTCAACGTGAACATTATTCAAAATATTATCAAAGACCCATTGGTAATCTGTGTTTGCTGTTCCGGGGATCCACCCAAGGAGATTAAATGACATTCTTTTGTTGCCATTTCCCTGATGCCGCTGTTCTAGGATCGCTTGCTTTTCTTCTTCAGTCACAACACTGGTTAAATGCTCAAGGTTGGCTGGACTGAGGAAAATAAAGTGTTTGATCCGAGGATCATGGTGTCGAGATAGGTAGTAGATTACCTTATTAGCCCCCAGTGAATGACCAGCTAGGATAATATTCTGGTACCCCTTTTGATACGCGTAGCCTAAGTAGGCTTCAATGTCTTCGTCCGTATTATTAAAGTCTTCGTTCCAAGAACCAATTAGCTCCTCCTGGCCTGTCTTAACATTTACGGTTAGCATTTCACCAAATGCATCGGCCGTTTGGGCATAGATAAAATCAATTCCAGCCTTTGAGAGAGTATTACCAATATTGACATAGAAGGGGTTGGAGTAGAAATTACCGTGAATCCCCGTAATCGCAATCACCACAGTTGACGCCTTCTTTGTTGGTGAATCAAACAATACACCAGTCAAGACACTGCCCCGTTTCGTTGGTAATGCTAATTTTTCCACTGCTCTACCTCCCTTATCACTAATTTTTTCGATAGAAAATTGTCTCTTTGACTTTAGCTCGGTTTAGCTCTTGGTCCTTCAAAAGGTCGATCACTTCTTGTTCATCATCCAAATCAAATGCCTCTTTTAGCTCCAAACTTGAGATGTGTGGGTGACGATCAAGTACGGCATTAACCGCGTCGAGGCTAAATTCAACATCTTGTTGCTTTAACTTGCCTTGGCTCACCTGATCAACTAACTTTAGCCATTCAGAATACTTTGGCAGGCCCTTAACAACGTATGTCTTGTCGTTGTAGGTCAAGAGGTAAGCTGGTAATTGATCAATCTGAGTTTGCTGCATAACTTGTTGTTCCTGTTCTAACTCGTTATCAATCCCCGTAGAGTTAAAACGCTCCTTAAATTGTGCCGGGGCAATGCCGAACTTTTCAGCAAGCTCTACCAAATACTTCAGATCCGTGGTCTGTCGATTTTCAACAACTGTATCGTATTGCATTTCATAAATGACTCGATCTTCCAGCTTGGTATCATGCCCAGCAATCGCACGAAAACCTTTATTCAGCGGCACCGACGACGTATGATTCTCATCAAATAGGCGTTCATTGCCACCCATATAGATTGGCATTCCAGCAATCCGTTCTTCCTGTAAGTAAACCTGCATCAACCGCGTCCAGTATTGGTTTAAGGCAACCTTTTTGCTGTACATCCGAACGACGTTATTATCAACGAGATCGTAAACATCCTTTACTAGTTGGCCCATCATAAATTTAAATTCGATTTGGTTTCCAAAATGTGTCTCCAACTTTCGCATCGTCGGCCAGGTTTCCCATAGCATTCCCATCATTGGATCAGCGACAACCGTAATTGTTAGTTTTTCCACGCTCATTTACCTCCGTTCCTACTTTTGCTTTACTTTTGGAAACATTGCGTTACCGGCAAGCGTTCCATACAGCATTGCTGGTGTGAAACGGTATGAATCCATCTTCTCCCAGTCAAATTCACTCTGGATTTCGTCTTCTTTACCATCTTTGATCATTTGAATCAGGTGTGGGTTTAGCTCAACGGCACCACCGACAGCCAAGAAGTCAGCCCAGCCAGTATTGAATGCCTTGAGTCCCTTTTCTTCAGCGAACAAATCGCCGACGCCAATAAATGGAATCCGACCGTTGATTCGGTTATGCACAGCTTCCATCCGGGTCATGTTTGTATCACCACCCCGACGAACCTTCTTATAGAAGTTCCAAAGTGAAATGTGGATATATTGAAGTGGCTTTTCAACCAAATGATCAATTAGGGCCAACGTTTCCTTCATCGTTAGGCCGTATGCACCAGGTTCTTCAGGGGAAAAACGGTAACCAACAATAAAGTCAGGACGGTGATACTTCTTCCGAACTTCATCGATGGCATCAATGATGGCAAGTGGGAAATTGAATCGTTTCTCCATTGTTCCGCCCCAGTGATCAGTTCGTTGATTGTAGTTGGCCGAAACAAATTGTTGGATTAGCCACCCGTTAGCACCGTGAATTTCAACCCCGTCTAAACCGGCCTTAATCGCTAATTCGGCTGCATAAGCAAAGGAGTGGATAATATCGCGAACTTCTGCGTCAGTCATTGCCCGTGCACCAAAGTAAGACATCTCACTTGGTCCCCACACTCCGTTATCACGAGTCATGGAAGCATCCGCATGAACACCAGCATGAGCAAGCTGGATTACCGCCTTAGCCCCTTGTTCATGCGAAATTCGCGCGTACTCTTCGAGGTTTGGCAAGTGCTTTTCACTGAAAGCATTTGGTGATTCAAAACCGATCCCGCTTGGATGAACATTAGTAAATGGAATAATCCACATTCCAAAACCGTTAAAACGGTCATGCCAAAACTTCCGGGAAGCGGGGGTTAGTTCACCATCAGGGCCGGCATCGTATACGGTCAACGGAGCAACTACCATCCGGTTCTTAATTTCGACGCCATTATTCAGTGTGTATGGTTCAAACAATGGTTCATATTTCTTTTGCATTTTATTAAACTCCTCATCCTAAACTAATATATTTTTATGTACATCATTTTTTCTTTCTTAACGGGTAAAAAAATTAACCTCTAAAGGTAATCGCAACGATCAATATATTGTCCCTGAACACCCCAACTACTAATATCATCGTATTTAATATAAAGGTGATCAGGCCGAATCCCGAGGACGTCATAAAATGCCTTCGTAATGTCAGCATTTAGTCCTTCATATCCGACGTGATTTTCTGTTCCAAAGATACTAACTTCAATGTAGGCTAATGGCTCATTGCCATCGCCACGTAAATATAGTGGGTACTGATCTTGAAAGCCAACCATCAATACGTCTTCACTCTTACCAGGGACATTGGCAATCGCCAATCCCAACCGTTTCTTTAACGTTAATTCCTTATTCTTTGGAATCTTGATGTTTACTCGTGACATAATAAAGGGCATTTTTATCACTCCTTAGTTTTTGATTTAATCTCTTGCTGAGAAACTATAATAATTATATTTTATGGAAAATTTAAAACAAGTACGCACTTTTTTCTGCCCTTAAATTTTTTATTTTTAAAGCAAAAAGCATTAACCAGCCTCCCTATTTTCGGGAAGTTGATTAATGCTCTTTCCGTATTCCTATTTTCAAACCAATTTTAACAAAATCAGCCCATTACTGCTTCAAATACAAAGTCGAACGTCCAATAAAGGACATCTTTAATTTTTCCATCACTTACGCTCCTCATTCTTCAAGCACGTTAAACGAACCGAAGTATAGATTACGCCAATCGCGCTAATGATAAAAAGAACTAAAATGATCCACCGCAACCAATTGCCAATTTGTAACTGACGATCAATCGTTACTATTAATAGGATCAAGCTTACGGGGGCTAAACCATAAAAGACCCGTTCTGCTTCTTTTCGTTTACTTGGTTTCTCATAGTGCATCCCCGACTCGATCCGTTGGTCATATTTTCCATTTTCGTAGTTATCTTTTACCGTATCATGAAGAGCCTTTAATTTCATTTCGTTAATTTCTTTCGGCTGTTATTTAAAATAATAAGATCTCGCCGCAAAGAAAGCAACGAGATCTTATTTACTATTTAATCAACCTAGTCGTTTGCATGCACATCAAAGGCATTCAATAACATTTCCCCAACACCTGGTGCATCAGGATCGTGTTGTCCCTTACCCCGATCTAATCCCCGAATTGCATCCATTTCATCAGAAGTTAATTCAAAATCAAAGATCTCTTGATTGGACTTAATCCGTGCTTCATGGATCGACTTAGGAAAGATGATCACCCCTTCTTGATGTTCAAAGCGTAAGATGATTTGACCAACATCTTTTCCATATTTTTCAGCTAACTTTTTAAGAAGCGATTCCGCAAATAATTCTCTATTACCTTCTCCTAGAGGTGCCCAGGCTTCCAAAGTAGTATGAGTCTTTGCTAAAATCTGACGGAGCTTACGTTGCTGGAAATAAGGATTAAACTCGACTTGGTTGACGGCTGGCATGATTTGGAAACCCGGAACCCACTTTTGCCAAATTTTTGGTGTCATATTAGAAACACCAATCGAACGAATCTTACCGGCTGCTTGAGCTTTCTCAAGTGCTTGCCAGGCTTCACTAACCTTTCCATATGGCTGGTGAAGAAGATAAAGGTCAATATAATTAAGGCCAAGTTTATTTAGCGTAGTATTAATTGCCCTTTTGGCGTCTTCATAGGCATAATCCTGTAACCACATCTTACTAGTTACCCAAATCTTATCGCGCGGAATCCCGCTATCCTTAATTGCTTTACCGACTTCTTGTTCATTAAAATAGGCAGCAGCAGTATCGATGTGGCGATAGCCGGCTGCTAAAGCTTGTCTAACAGCTTGATAAGTTGATCCATCAGCTGGAATTTGGAAGGTTCCAAAACCAAATGCAGGAATTTCGTTGCCATCGTTTAATTTAAATGTTGGGACTGTCATTAATTTATCTTTCCTTTCTCTTTTTCATCATTTTGAACTATCTTTAAACTTGAGCCAAAAATCTGTCCAATCGTTACAGGATCACGGTGATCAAAGAATTGACTCTCACCCTTATCCAAATTAGTAATTTTTACCATATCTTCATCACTCAATTTAAAGTCAAAGACATCAATGTTTTCTGCCATCCGTTTTTGGTGCACTGACTTAGGAATAACCGTAATCCCCCGTTGCAAAAGCCACCGAAGAATTACCTGTCCGTTACTCTTGCCATATTTCTCACCGATTTGTGTAATTACCTTATTAGTAAAGATTCCATGCTTACCTTCTGCAAATGGTGCCCAAGCCTCTACCCGAATATCTTCACCTTGATTAAATTTCACTTCACGATCCTGTTGGTACCAGGGATTGACCTCAATCTGGTTGACTGCTGGTTTTACTGGCATTGTTAATTTCAGATCTTTAATTTGATCTGCATAGAAGTTAGAAACACCAATTGCGCGAATCTTCCCCTCCTTTTGGGCTTCTTCTAATGCTCGCCAGGCCCCCATAGTATCTCCATAAGGTTGATGTAACAGGTAAAGATCAATATAGTCGAGGTCGAGCTTTTGTAGTGAATTATCAATTCCTGCCTTTGCACGACGGTAGTTAAAGTCTGATACCCATAGTTTTGAAGTGACAAAGATATTATCACGGTTTACACTGCTATTCTTAATTGCTTTACCAACCGCTTCTTCATTTTGATAAGCTGCTGCCGTATCAATCAGACGGTATCCCGTCTCAAGTGCCTCCACTACTGCTTGTTCGGCTTCAATTAAATCTGGCACTTGAAAAACACCAAAGCCAAGGGTTGGCATTTCAACACCATTATTTAACTTTACTGTTGGTACATTACTCATTACTAATTCCTCCTTACTTTTTCAACATTCACTATCTATATCCTAATTTCACTTTGACTTTTTGAAAATTACTACTTCCTCATGGTAGTATACGAGTAATGCATACTAAAATTAATGAGGTGAAAGAGCCATGATCGATAATTATCTACTAGAAGAACTGGTGACCTTTGCCAAAGAAAAGACACTTGCTAGGACAGCTAAGCAATTAAATATCACCCAGCCAACAGTAACTAGAGGAATGCAAAAGCTAGAAAATAAGCTTGGGGTTCAATTATTTGACCGGCAGCCAAACCGGATTACTTTAACAAAAACAGGAGAATTAGCTGCTCGTGAAGCTGCTAGAGTTATTCAAATGCACCAACAATTTATTACTCGGGTACGCAACTTTGATCAAAATCAACAGGTAATTAAGGTCGCATCAGTTGCTCCGGGACCATTAATCTTGACGCATTCACTTGCTGGCAACTTTAATTTAAAAATTACTCCAGATTTTATCGCCACTCAGCAAATTATTCCGTCTTTAACTAGCCACCAATACTCCCTTATCTTTTCTAATCGAGAAATTCAAACCAATAACATTGAGTCACTTTATATCGGTACGGAACGGCTCAATGTTAACGTCGATCAATTCATGTATATTGCTAACCAAGCTAGCGTTACTTTTAAAGAACTTCATGGAATGAGCTTTATTGTCTTGCACGACATTGGCCCTTGGAAAGAAATCATTCAACACAATATTCCTAATGCAAAGTTTCTCTACCAGACTCAGGTTGAAGCACTCACTGAAATTACCCATTATTCTAACTTCCCCTATTTCACTACTAATATCACGAGTTTAAGTCACCAAGAACATCCTGAAGAAAATGACCGAGTTGCCCTGCCGATCACAGATCAAACTGCTGCAATGCCTTTTTATATCAGTTATCTTAAACAAAATCGCCAGCAAATTTCATCACTAGCAAAAACAATCATAAAAAGTTGGCCAAATTAAAAGAGAATGTTTCGCATGAAACATCCTCTTTTCTTCTTATCACACTAGCTAGTCACTAAGGTCCAAGCTTACTCCTCAACATTGGCAATTGCCGAAAAGAGAATTGCCAGTAAAGAAATAACTCCCACTACTTGTATCATAATACTATCCTCATAATTTTACTTATCAGCATTCCTGATGAAGTTTTCTACTTCTTCCTTCGTCTTCCGTGCCTTGTTTACTAAACGATCAACTTCTTGACCATCTTCGTAAACGATAAAGCTCGGAATACCAAAAACATTTAGTTCTCTAAAAAGATCCAGATTTTCTTCCCGATCAACCTGTAAGAACTGGTATTTAGGGAAATCTGCCTCAATTGCCGGAAGATGGGGCTTGATGAAACTGCAATCTGGGCACCAATCAGCCTTAAATTCAACTACATACTTACCATTACTAAGGCGGTTTTCAAATTCCTCTTTACTCATTACCGGTAATTTTTCCATCTTCTTCACCTCAATCGGAGTTTAATTATTAATCAGTGTACTGTGCCAGGACGTGTTCAAGCTGATCCTTACTGTGAAGGCCAACTAGCTTATTAACCACTTGGCCATCCTTCTTGATGATCAATGTTGGGATCGACATAATGCCAAACTGAGCTGGCGTTTCTGGATTTGCATCCACGTCCATCTTGGTAAACTTAACCTTACCGTCAAGGGCCTTGGCGGTTTCTTCAATAATTGGTGCTTGCATCCGACATGGTGGACACCAAGTTGCCCAGAAATCAGTAACCGTTACTCCAGTGCTTGTTTCTTTTTGAAAATCCTTATCAGTTAATTGTTGAACCATTATTTATCGTCCTCATCTTTCTTCTTATTCTTTGCGACCTGCTTGCGGTGATCTTCGATACTGCAGCCATCCGGGCCACAAATTCCCGCATCTGTTTGATTACCAACAACTTCAAGTGAACTAAAGTTGTTCTTTTCTTGATCCATTACGCATTCTCCTTGCTTTCTTCTGCTTGTACCTGTTTTAGTGCCTTAAGAAAGACTTCGTAAGGCTGGGCCCCGCTGATAGCGTACTTATTGTTAATCACAAAGAACGGTGCTGCCTGAATTCCGGATTGGTGAGCTTCATTTTCATCACTGACCACATCTTGATGATATGCATCGGAATTCAAAACTTTTTCCACATCAGCCTCATCTAATCCTGCTTCTACCGCAGCATTAGTTAGCACGTCATGATCTGCAATCGACTTCCCATCATTAAAGTAGACCTGGTAAAAACGCTTGATCACTTTTTCCGTTAGTTCAGGATTTCCCTTGCTCTCCGCAAGCTTGATTAACCGGTGGGCATCCCCGGTGTTAGTAGGAATAACACTATTAATATCCATTGGTAAGCCATCACCCTTAGCCATCGATTCAATGTAGGCCATTTGCTGCTTAGCTTGTGGCTCTAACGCCTTGTTGCCACGGGTAAAGTGGTTGACATAACTTTCCGTTGTTTCCTGTGGTGCGTTGGAATCCAGTTCAAAGGACTTAAATTCCAATGGGGTTTCATCATAGATCCCAATTTCTTTCATCGCCCGTTTCATTCGATTTGAACCGATGTAACAGAACGGACAAGCAATATCTGACCAGTACTTGATTTCCATCTTAATCCCTCCAGTTTTAATTAAATTGTTCTACGTATTCAAAGGCATTTTGACCTGCAATGCCACCATCACCAACCGCCGTCGTGATTTGTCGTAACTTCTTTTGCCGAACATCACCAACCGCATAAATTCCCGGAATTATTGTTTCCATCTCATCGTTCGTCTTAATCCAACCAGCCTCATCTGTAATCCTCAGGTTTGTAAATGCTTGACTGTTTGGAATATTGCCAACGTAGATGAACACTCCAGAAGTTGGTACGACTTCATCTTGGTCGGTCTTTTTATTGTGAACTTTGATTCCGGTTACCTGATTTTCATCCCCGATAATCTCCCTAACATCCGAGTCCCAGGTAAAATCCATTTTTTTGTTATCAAAGGCACGGTCTTGAAGGACCCGTTGTGCACGAAGCTTATCCCGGTGGTGAACAACATTAACCTTATCTGCCAAGTTTGCTAAGTACAATCCTTCAGAAATGGCAGAATCACCGCCACCAATTACGGAAACGTCCCGGTTCTTGAAAAATGCCCCGTCGCAGACCGCACAGTAGGAAACACCCTTGCCAGAAAATTCTTCCTCACCAGGAACACCAAGCTTCCGGTTAGTCGAACCCGTCGCGATGATCACCGCCTTTGAAACTAATTCATCACTATCCGTTTGAACATGCTTCAAGTGCTCATCGTCGACCGTTACCTTTTGAACATCCCCATAGACAAATTCCACCCCAGAGTTAGTGGCACTCTGGTACATCTTTTCGCCAAGCTCCGGGCCCTTAATCGAAGTAAATCCCGGATAATTTTCAATATCATCGGTGTTATTCATTTGACCACCGTAAACACCACGATCGAGCATTGCGACCTTTAGGTTAGCCCGCGCCGCATAGAGAGCTGCGGTCATTCCACCAGGTCCTGCACCAATTACAACGACATCATAATTTTTCATTCTCTTTCACCTCGACACTATAAGTAGTAACGAATAATTGTTTCTAATTGTTCTTTATCAATAAAGCGCGGAATCCGTTCCACCACTTTTTCGTTCTTCTTCACAATAATGCTGGGCGCAGATTTTATATTATAATCTGCACTAACCTTTGGCTCTTCCTCCACATTAAAGGTTTTCACGTCTATTTGTTCCAAATATTCCGTACGGAGCGCATTAATAATTGGCCGTTGCGTATAACATTGGGCGCACCAATTATTTTCAAACACTAACAGTTCAAGTTTGGAATTGGAGTCTGAATTAACAGGTTCATTTGCCATGTCTCTTCCTCCTCAAATCTATTCAACTAATTCATTGAATGTTTTAATAGTACCACTTACTTTTTATAAGTCAAGTTTAAAATAAAAAAACGAGGCTGGAAAATTATTTTCCCAACTTCGTTATTCCATTTCTTGTTGCCACTCGTAGTAGCTGCAATTCAAACTAAACGCATCATAGCCATTTTGGTTAAGAAACCTAGTCGCGAGGTTTGAATTAGCACATAGTCGACCACGACAATAAACAATTATCGGCTTTTTCTTTGGCAAATCTGTTAAATGGCTTTGCAATTCAGTCAGCGGAATATTAATTGCCGACTTAATATGGCCAGCTTCATATTCATCTTCTGGCCGCACGTCCAACCATAAACTATCACGGTATTGTTGTGCTTTTTCCAAGGATACCGTCTTAATGCCTCGATCAGCCCTTTCTTCAATCGAACGCATCTCAGAAAGTTCTTCTTCCCCCACTGTAATTAATAGGTGGATTAGGTCATTAATCTTTGGTGAGCGGAGACTATAAATCACGTGGTTACCGTCTTTTTTAGTTTTGACCAGTCGACTGTCCTTTAAAATCTGCAAGTGGCGAGAAGTATTAGCAACACTACTTCCCGTTTCTTGGGAAATCTTTTCAACACTTTTAGGTGATTGAGAGAGTAATTCCAGAATCTCTAAGCGTTTATCGTTACCGATTCCTTTGCCAACCCTAGCTAGTTCTTTATATAGTTGGTTCTTATATTCAACCGCTTTTTCAAACATTTCTTCCCCTCCTCACTATTCAATCATTATATTGAATAGGATAGAAGGTTTATGATTACCTGTCAAGAAATCATATTGACAAGCCTCATAGCAGTCTATCTGAACCCTTCGGCGGAAATACCAACCAGAAAATTATATTTATCCCTAGAATAATTAGAGCCATAATCGGTAGCCAATAAATGACTCCTATCCCGATAATTAAGGATGCCAGTTCAAATAATGACCGCTTCGGCCGAAGCATCTGCAAAATTCTTTTAGAATATTTTGGGTTATCATGAGCAAGAACTGCCACCATAACATAAAATGTGATTCCCCAGACGGCAAAGATCAAAAAGTAGAAGTAAGCGGCAATCCTTGAATGTGGTTCTTCGCTAATCCACCCGGTTGCGACCGGAAATAATGACATAAAGAACAGCCAAGCAATGTTCAACCAAAATGCTCGTCTGGAAATCCAGTGTGCATTTGTAAATAAGTAGTGGTGGTTATACCATGTCGTCGCAATCCGGAAGAAACTAATCAGGTAGGCAACAAAATAGGCTTTTTCTGCCCAAAGTCTATCCCACCCGGCACCGTGAGGGACTTTAATTTCTAATACCATAATGGTCATGACAATTGCGACAATGGCATCCGTAAATGCTTCAACACGTGACTTATTCAAGATTCTTCTCCCCCTCTTCCGTTTCATTTATCTATCTTCACTTGACGAGAAATTAAAGTAATTGTATGGTTTAAGAGAAGTAAAAACAAGTACATACTTTTTTCTGCCTTTAAATTTATAAGGAGGGCTTCACATGGATCAAACAGAATTTGATAAGAAGGTCAAATACTTTCACGAAAACATGCCTAATCAATGTCCAATTCTCTACTCAATGAAAATTATTGGTTCAAAATGGAAAATTCCCGTTATGTGGTATTTAATGCTCAATGATGGTCAACATTATAACGAACTAAAGCGCAGTATTGGTTCCATTACGAATACAATGCTGACCAAAAGTCTCCGTGAGTTAGAAGCTGATGGTCTCCTTAAACGTATTTCTAAGGGAACAGTGCCACCATCCGTTACCTACCACCTGACAGATACCGGTAAAAACCTCATATATACAATGGGTGACCTGTTCGAGTGGGGAAGGGACATTATGGAGAAGGCAGAAAATGATAAGCAGAACGCATAATCATTCTTCTATATTTTAAAGAGAAATTGGGGTTAGATAAAATCCAAAGATTTTATCTAACCCCATTAACTTTTCAGGGGCCCATGGCATAGGCCCTTTTTGATTATAACTTCTATTTTTTACCGTAGTTATCAAGGTACTGGTTATACTGCTTGCGGTCTAATTCGCCCTCGGATTCACCGATAACTAAAGTAGCAATCGAATTCCCAACCACGTTGACAGCAGTCCGGCCCATATCAACGAACCGGTCAATCCCAGCAATAAAGGTCAAGCCAGCCATCGGTACCCCAATCGTCGAGACACTGGCCAACAGGACCACAAAGGAGGCACCGGGCACCCCGGCCATCCCCTTACTGGTAATCATCAATACGATCAATAAAGTTACCTGGTGAGCCAAAGAGAGGTGCAGGCCGTATGCCTGGGCAAGGAAGATGGCAGCCAATGACTGGTAGATCGCTGAGCCATCCAGGTTGAAGGTGTATCCGGTTGGAATAACAAAGGATGTAATCCCCTTGTTAACCCCCATCTCATGAGTCTTACGCATCAGCCGTGGCAAGGTAACCTCGGAGCTCGCCGTGGTAAAGGCCAGGACGATCTCATCCAGGATCACATGCATCGTCTTCCAGTAACGCAAGTGGAAGATATGGGCGGTGATTCCAAGGATAACGATGATGAAGATCAGCATTGTTACGTAGGCAATCAGAATGAAGTAACCCAGCGGTAGCAACGCGCTCAGTCCCATCTCGGCGATCGTCATTCCGATCAGGCCAAAGACCCCGATTGGAGCAAACTTCATTACCCAGTTGGTCACCTTAAACATGACCTCAGCCACACCGTTTAGAACATCAATCAAGATCTTGGCCTTCTCACCAACTGCGGCAATTCCAAGCCCAAAGAGAACAGAGAACAGAATTACCGGCATCATGTCACCGTCGGCCATTGACTTGAAGATGTTCGTCGGAATGATCGACAGGACCAGCGGCCAGAAACCACTGTTGTGCTCTGCTGTCTTGGCCGTCGCCATGTACTTGGAGATGTCCGTCCCGTGCAGGTCATGAATGTTGATAAACGTCCCCGGATGAGTAATGTTAGCCATGGTAATTCCTAGAATCAGGGCGATGGTAGTTAGAACCTCGAAATAGATCAAGGTCTTCCCCCCAATCCGGCCCAACTTCCTAACATCACCAATATTTGCGATCCCTACTGTCAAGCAAGAGACCACGATCGGCATTACGATCATTTGAATCAGGCGAATAAAGATGGTCCCGAGGCTCTGCATCACAACGATAGCCCCTTGATCATGATAGAAGATTACCCCGCAGATAATCCCCAGTACCAGCCCAATCATAATTTGCCAGCCCATGCTGAGCCGACTAAAGCGATAGCGTTTCACTTTTTCATCCAACCTCTCAGATAGTCTTGTTCTACTTTAGCATATTTTACGCTTAATTTGGCAAAATTTTAAGAAATTGGCATCAAAAGACGAACAGTTAGCTCACATATTTGTATCCCATTCACTTTTTAATTTAAACAGGTGAAAGCGGTTTACAAGGCGATAAAGTCAGGTAGGATAATATTTAGAGACTATTTATTAAGAAATGGGGTTCTACTATGCTAACTACTTATATCAATGGCAAAATTTTTGTTGGGACTGACGAACAGACCTTTGTCAACACAATAATTATTGAAGATGACAAGATCAAGCAGATCGGTAACGACCTAGCCCCCGTTGGTAAGGTGGTAGACCTTGGCGGCCAAACCATGCCAGGTTTGATCGACTGCCACACCCACCCGAAGTACATCGCCGACGCCCTCCACGGCACCGCCTGCACACCGCCAAACGTCAACAGCATTAAGGAAATGCAGGCGGCCCTGCGACAATCGCCAAGCTATGGTCAAGGGCCAGATACCTGGATCGAGGGCTGGGGATTTGACGAGACCAAGCTCGCAGAACACCGTAGTCCGAACCGGGACGACCTCGATGCCGTTTCTACCGACCAGCCAATCTTCATCTACCGGTCTGACTGCCACTCCTCCGTTGGTAACTCCAAGGCTCTGGAGTTAGCTGGAATCAATGAAAATACCCCCGATCCAGTTGGTGGTAAAATCGAACGATTCGCGGATGGTCGGCCCACCGGCTTTATGCGGGAGGTAGCAGCCACCCAACTCTTGATCCGCGCCAAATCCGCCCAGAGTTATCAGACCGACTTGACCAACATGGTCAATAGTTCTAATCATTACCTGGCAAACGGTTTAGTCGCCATCGGTGAGATGATGGGTCGGATGAAGCCTTACACAACTCTCAAATTGTACCAAGATAGCGTCAAGGAGGGCTTTGCCCCGAAGGCCTCTATCTACTACGTCTTTGATGAGCTTGATCCAACCCAGCCCCTTCAGCCGAGCGGCAACCAGCATCTCCGAGTAGCTGGGATCAAGGTCTTCATGGACGGTAGCATCTCTGGCGAGACCGCCTTTAACAAGGAACCCTACCCCTCTGGAAAGATGGGCGTCAGCCTGACCAGTGTCGCCAAGCTCAAACAGGCAGTTGACTTTGCCCGTAAGAATAAGTTGCAGATCGCTATCCACGCGATGGGCAACGCCGCTATCCAACGGGTCATTGATGTCACTAAGGGGCTTCAACCATGGCTCGATAAAATGCCATCCGTGCGAATTGAGCACGCCTCACTGATGACTGACGAGATGTTCAAAGAGATCGACGCCAGCCCAATGAATTACGCCCTGGTTACTCAGCCGATTTTCTACTTTGCCGAGGACGAATCCTACCGTAACTACCTCTCCCCGGCCCAGTTCAAGACGGCTTACCGTATCAAGGCGATGCGCACTTCCTCTGCTATTCTCGGCCTGAGCTCTGATGCCCCATGTACGCCTTGGGCTGAGCCGGACAGTCCTTTCTACAGTATCTATGCTGCCGTCACCCGAAAGGCCGCTAACGGCGATGTAGTAAATGCTGACGAGGCGATCACGGTTCCTCAGGCCGTTCTTGGTTATACCCGGGACGCTGCCCGCATAGGGGGGTTCACCAACAACGGAACCTTAGAGGCTGGTAAGGATGCCGATTTTGTAATTTTGAATAAAGATATCTTCACAGTCTCGCCTGCGGACTTACAAAATGTTAAAGTAAGTGAGACATGGATTGGTGGACACCGTGTCTACCAAAATTAACGACAACAGGAGTTTTAAATGGACGCTTGGATCACCTCACTAATTGATCAGTTCGGTTATCTGGCAATTGCTATGCTAATCGCTTTGGAAAATGTCTTCCCGCCCCTGCCCTCGGAAATTATCCTGACGATGAGCGGCTTTATGGCGACGAAGACCTCACTGACCATTACTGGCACCATCATTAGTGCCACCCTCGGCTCACTGGTTGGCGCCTTGATCCTTTACGCCATCGGCCGCCAGTTGACCGTCCAACGACTCGGTGCCCTGCTCAAACATCGGCCCTTCCAGCTGCTCGGCTTCAAGGCTGACGACGCCTACCGAGCGGTGCGATGGTTCAATCGTCACGGTACCAACGGCATCCTCTACGGTCGTTGTATCCCGGTAGTCCGGAGCCTAATTTCGATCCCAGCCGGAATCGCCAAGACTCCACTAGGTAAATTCTGCCTGCTGACTACCATCGGGAGTACTCTTTGGAATACCATCCTGGTCGGCCTGGGCGCCTGGGTTGGCGACTCCTGGGAAACGATCGTCCAAATTTTTGACGATTACACCACCGTCGCCATCATCATCATGGCCCTAGTCGGCTGCTATCTGGCTTACCGCTGGTATCTAGCTCGGATCAAGGGTAAAAATTAGTCGGACACAAAAAGGCCCGCCTGCACATTCTCGTGCAGACGAGCCTTTTCTATCTAACGCGTCGTTTGTCGCTTAATCAGGTGGGTACCGACGACAGTCTTGCATGGATCGTTATCAGGATTTTGTAGTCGTTTGATCATCATATCGACCGCCGAGTGCGCCATCTCATCGGTTGCAACGTGCACCGCAGACATGCTTGGGTAGACATACTTGACCAGGGCAGTGTCGTTGAAGCTGACCAACGCTAAGCGGCTTGGAATCTTGATTTTGGCTTCCTGAACCGCCTTAAGAGCTCCCACCGCCATCGGATCATTTGCAATAAAGATCCCGTGGGGCAACCGGTCACCCAGATCGGCGATGGCCTTCTTCATCACCTTATAGCCGGACATCGACGTGTAGTTGCCGGCAAAGATGAATTCAGGATGGTACAGGCCCCGCTGACGCAGGTCGCTTTCAAAGTAAAAGCGCCGCAGGTCGGGTACTGTTTCATTATCGGTCGTTGTTTCGGTTCCCGCCAGCATACCAATATCAGTAATTCCTTCGTTGCAGAACTCACTGATTACCGACCGAACCGCATTTTCAAAGTCCGGCACCAGACAATCATATCCCACGGCTAGGCTATCATAATCAACAAACACAATGTTAGGGGTCACTAGACGAAACTTCTCAACTTGGCTGTTACTAAACTTACCAATGGCAATGATTCCCGTGACGTCTTGGGGAATCTCTTCCATGTTGTTCTGGTAAACGGGTACGGTCTGCAGGCCCCGTTGCTGAGCGGAGCGCTCAATCTCCATTCGGATTGCCATATAGTAAAGGTCATCTAGCTCCTGGGTCAGAGAGTACCATTGAACGACCGCGATCTTTTGGGTACGGCTGTTCTGGGAACGTTTATGTTTGGTGTAATTAAAACGCTCCGCCGTATCTAAAACCCGTTGACGTGTCTTTTCGTTCACGGAAAGGGTCGTATCGTTATTAAGAATCCGCGAAACGGTGGCAATCGAAACCCCCGCCTTATTTGCAATGTCGCGCAGTGTAACTGCCATTCTTAACATTCCACCCCTTTCCGGAAATTAATAAAATTATTTTACCAGTTTTTACTATAATTTTTCAATGAATCTGGACCAGCCAGCCTGACCGGCCTCATCGTCTTTGAAGACCCCAGCGTTTTCTAGCACGTTGGCGAATATGTTGGCCAGCTCCTGTTCCATGACCTCATCAACATTATCTTTGGTAATGGTCATCTTGGACTGAACCTCCTTGGCCCATGGGAGGTGACTGTCGGCAATCTTGTTGTCGAGCCCGAGCCAGAACTTCTTAACTTCCGCTAATTCGCTCTTCAGCCGGGCCGGCAAAATCGCCCGCCCCATGACTTCAATCAGACCGATGTTTTCCTTCTTGATGTGCCACAACTTTTCGTGAGGGTGGAAGATACCCAGTGGGTACTGATCGGAAGTATTGTTGTCACGTAATACCAAGTCAAGGACAAATTGCTCGCCATCACGGTGCATGATCGGCGTAACAGTGTGGTGGCGGGTATCACCATCAAATGCCTTGATGTCCAGGCTCTCGTCGCTATAGTGGTCCCAAACCTTAATGATATGGGTCCCCAAATCGATCAGCTGGGCCGTATTGGCACTGATCAGGCGGATATCACTCATCGGCCAGTTAACGATCCCGGCCGTAACGTCTGGGTACTCTTTGAACTCCAGCGGCTTCTTGATGGCCGCCTTCATCATTGGAAAACTGTGCCGACCACCCTGGTAGTGTTCATGTGCCAGCATGGAACCACCGACGATTGGCAGATCAGCGTTACTACCGACGAAATAAGCCGGCAGTTGTTTTTCAATTTCGACCAGGTTGATCAGGGTCTGGCGGTTGATCTTCATCGGCTCATGCTTGCTATCAAGGAAGATGCAGTGTTCGTTGAAGTAGGCATATGGTGAGTACTGAAAGCCCCACTTCTGACCGCCGATCATCATCCGAATAATTCGGTGGTTACTCCGCGCTGCCTGGCCAAGCCGTCCCTTGTAACCCTCATTCTCCATGCAGAGGGCACACTGTGGATACTTTTTCTTGGTGTCGTGAGCAGCGGCCGCGATCGCCTTTGGATCTTTTTCCGGTTTTGAAAGGTTAATGGTGATTTCCAAATTGCCGTACTTAGTTGGTTTGTCAAAAACCACGTTCTTTTTAATAGCGGCTACCTTGACATAATCATTGCTCGTGCACAGGTTATAGAACCAGTTAGTTGCCGCATCTGGTGACTGCTGGTACTTTTCCCAAAACTCGTGGTTAACAACGGAAGGCCGCGGTGTCATCAGGTCATAGAGCTGATCGTTTAAGATTTCCCGCGCGGTCTGGCCATCTTCGATCTTACCCCGCTTAACCGCCAACTCAACCAGTTGGCTGACCAACGACTGGCCATCCTGTGCTTCAACGTCTTCATCACCAACAAAACCGCGGATCTTGTTCAAAACGTAGATCCGGTCAAGCGGCTCGTAGGCACCGCTGGCAATTACCTTGTCAGCATATTCTTCCATTAACTTCATTATCTCGTTCCCCCACTAAAAAGCATTCTTCAAGCGTCAGATTAGAGCTTGTGTGGTCCATCAACAACTTCGGCGTCGTAGAAGCTGGCGTCGTAACCGATCTTATCACGGTAAATTTTGCCGATGTTCTTCTTGAAGTTATCGGCCTCAGCCTTCTTAACAATTGCAATTGCAGAGCCGGCAAAACCACCGCCGACCATCCGGGCACCAAGGCAGCCTGGTTGCTCCCAGGCGTTTTCAGCCAGGGTATCCAGTTCCTTACCAGTAACCTCGTAGTCATACTTCAGTGAAACGTGGGAAGCATTGATCAGGCGGCCAAGTTCTTCCAAGTCACCCTTCTCCATAGCATCAATAGCCTTCTTTGTCCGTTCATTTTCACTGACCGCGTGACGTGCCCGCCGGATCAAGGTGTCGTCATTGATCAGGTAAGTATATTGATCAAAGGTGTCAAGATCAATCTCACCCAACTTGTTGATGTTGAGCTTCTTACTCAGACGCTTAACGGCCTCTTCACACTCTTGAACCCGCTCATTGTACTTGGAGCCAGCCAGGGAGTGCGTCTTGTTGGTACTCATGATAACAATTTCGTAATCACCAAGTTCCAATGGCAGATACTTGTATTCCAAAGTGTTGCAGTCGAGGTAGATGGCATTGTCCTTCTTGCCCATGCCGACAGCAAACTGATCCATGATTCCAGAGTTCAGACCCACAAAGTCGTTTTCCGTCTTCTGGCCAAGCTTGACCAGTTCAATCTCGTCAATGTCGAGGTTGAACTCTTCTTTGAGGATGTTCCCCATCAGCATTTCGATTGATGCTGATGAAGACAGGCCTGAACCGTATGGCAGGTAACCGTGAATATAGAAGTTAAAGCCGTGATCAATCTTGTAGCCTCGCTGCTTCAAGTAAACCAGCATCCCCTTGAAGTAGTTGACCCACTTCTCATCCTTAGCGGTCTGTGGTTGGTCATCATTGATGTCAAAGGTAATGATCTTACTATTCTCTTCCTTAGCCGAGTTGGCCGAGTAAATGGCGACCTTCGTATCCTCTCGTGGCCCATAGACACCATAGGTACCAATACTAATGGCACATGGGAAAACGTGACCGCCGTTGTAGTCGGTGTGTTCACCGATCACATTGATTCGGCCTGGGGAGAAAAAGACGTCCTTCCCATTTTCGTTGAAGACCTTTTTGTATTCGTCTAAGAATTGTTGCTTATCCATCACAATAACCTCCATACTTCAATCCATCAAAATCATAAAAAATCGTAGTAAACTTTTACTAAATCTAATTTAGTCTTATTTACTCGTTTTGTCAATAAGCGCTTTCATATTTGCCAGATAAACTTTGCAAACGCTTCCGAAAAACACCATTGGGGCGAGATATATCAATTTTCACCAGAACCATGCTAAACTAAGACTAACTAAGGAGGGAGTATCATGCGCACCTACCTACCAATACAACTGTTACCGTTTGCCCAACGGACCGGTCGTTGGATGCTTAAGGAAGACAGGGATAGTCCAGTCCTCTACACCACCAACCTTGGAAGCTACCTGCGTTGCCGAGTCATCGGTACCAACCAGCTTACCATTAACGTCACTAACCATCACTCACCCCTCGGTCCCAGCCAGGTTTACGCTGCCCGGGTCGACGGGCAACCCTGGCAACGTTTTGCGGCCCAGCCAGGAAAGTTTAGCCTGGTCCTCAGTCCGGCAACTCACACCATTGAAATTATGACCGCTGGCAACACTGACTTAGATGCAGTCTGGTCTGGTAGCCAGGGCTTTGCAATTCGCTCGTTAGCCGTAGACAACGGTGGCACGTTAATGGCTGCTCCCGCTCGACCGGTAATCGACTTTATCGGTGACTCAATCACGGCTGGCTGCTGGGTGGCCGGACGCCACGCTGCACTGGACTACCGGCCGGAGAGCAACTATGCCGCCACCTGTGCTGACCTGCTAGGCGCCGATAGTGTCCGAATCGCCTACTCGGCTGGAGGAGTTCTCCGACCAGCTACCGGGGGCGTCCCCGTTGCTAGCTCCTTTCTTTCACAGATCGACCAAGACACCTGCTGGACGCCCAACCACCCCCAACTTGTGGTAATCAACCTTGGCGTCAATGACCGGCGTTACCCACAGGCCAAGTTTGTGGATGCCTATGACCGGTTCATCCACCAGGTTGTCACGACATTTCCCACTGCATCAATTGATCTGATGGTGCCATTCAGTCAGCACTTTAGGGACCAAATCACCACTATTGGTCGCCGCCATCAGCTTCGGGTGATTGATACGGCTGGCTGGTGCCCCTCCTATATCGACGGCCTGCACCCGGATCAGACTGGTACTATCATTGCAGGCCGGCGCCTGGCTCAGGCAATTGCTCCCGACTTGGGCAAAAAAGGTATAAAATAAGGGTAAACTATTAAAATATGAAGGAGGATCCTCATGCCAAATCGATTACTCAACATCAAGGACGGTCACAACTTCCGGGACCTTGGCGGTTATCAAACTACTGATGGTCGAACTGTCAAGTGGCGCCAGTTGTTGCGGACCGGGTCCCTGGCCAACCTCGGTAATACTGACCTGACTACCCTGGCCCGGATCCCGGTTACCCAGGATATCGACCTGCGTGGCCAGGCTGAGGTTCAGCAAGTGCCAGACCAAGTACCGCAGACCGCGACCTATTACCACCTACCCGTGTTTGCTGAAGACGAGACAGACGCCTCACACAGCAACGAAGAGATCGCCAAACAAATGCAGGAACCTGGTAATGGCTACCGCCACATGCTGACGGTCTATTCACGGATGGTCACTATTCCGAGTGCCAGAAAGGCCTTTCGCCAGATGTTTAACCACCTGCTCTCTAATCCGAACGGTGCCACTATTTTCCACTGCACTGCCGGCAAGGACCGGACTGGGATGGCGACCTTCCTGATTCTCAGTGCCCTCGGTGTTCCACGTGAAACGATCCTCAAGGACTACCTGCTGACCAACGAGGTAACCGCAGACTTCCGTAAAAGCTGGTTAACTCAGATGAAGGCACAGATGCCAGCCACTCCGGCCACCGATATCCTAATCAACAACCGCCGCGCGCTGGCCTCGGTCAACATTGATTACCTAAAGACGGCAATTGGTGCCATCAACGACCAATACGGCAACGTCCAGCACTACTTGAGCGACTACCTGGAACTCAGTAACGAAGAACTTCACGAACTGCGCGATCATTATCTTGAATAAGGAGGAACAAACCATGCAAATTTCTGTACCGCTTAAAGACGGCCTGCTCGCCGACGAATATGGCAAGTACGCTCCGGCATCGGCAATGCAAGCCGACCATCCAATTAAATCATTCCCCATTACCATCACCGGACTACCTGCTGATACTAAGTCTTTGGCTTTGACCCTAGTCGACTACGACTCAACCCCGGTTTGTGGCTTCACCTGGATCCACTGGCTAGCCGCCAACATTCCCGTCGATTTGGCTAAGCTTCCGGCCAACGCCAGCCGCGACTTGGCTGATCGCTTCATTCAAGGTCGCAACAGCAATGCTGGTAGTCTGGTCAATGGTGATCCTCAAATCATCACCGGCTACGTGGGGCCGCAGCCACCAGACCAGACCCACAACTACACACTCCAGGTTTATGCTCTTGATACCATGCTGCCGCTGGAAAATGGCTACTGGTTGAATGAATTTATCCATGCGGCTCACGGTCACATCCTCGATCATGGTAAAATAGACATACCAAGTCGTGCATAAGGAAGTGAATCAGAATGGAAACAAGAATTTTCTTCAACCCTGGTGACTCTATCGCCAACATCCATGACTACAACGAGGCTGTTCGAAAAGGTCAGATCTTCAAGCGGGAGCGCCGCAATGATGACCTAGTCATTGCCAAGGGCCCCGGCGATGAGGAGTACGCGATCTTCTACGCTAAAGACGCTGCTCAAAAGCCGGTGGCTGGGCAGAAGCCTTACCAGATTAAGCACAAACTTTAAAATGTGATTCCTATTTAGAAAATGGAGTCTACCTAATTGACGTCACACGATAGCTTTATAGCATTTCAAACCAAACTAAGAGACTGCGGCAAATCGATATTGCCGCAGTCCCTTGTTTTAGTTTCAAATATTATAAATGAGAAATACAGAGTAGCAAAGCAAGGCTGGTTTGACTACCGACAATTACTGGACTGTTCCGTGCCAACAATCGTCCCCCGCCCTAACTGTGAGTAGTGTCACACCTTATTGAACTAGGCCGGCATCAATTGTATACTATAACCAGCGAATGAAAACGTTTTCTATCAAAGGGAGGCTTCGATATGTTGTTTACAAAAGCACTCGTACGGACACCCGCAAAGAGCGTTATTAATGGAATTGATGACTATGCAGATGAAGGTAAGCCTAACTACCAGCTAGCCCTCAAGGAACACCATGACTACATCAATACCCTCACCCAACTAGGTGTTGACGTCACCGTCCTGGAACCCCTGGAAGATTACCCAGATTCCTGCTTTGTCGAAGATCCGGCCTTGGTCTTCGATGACTTTGCTGTGATTACCAATCCAGCTCGGAGTACTCGCCAGAAGGAACGAGAGCTCATCAAACCGGCAATCAAGCATTTCTACAATGACAAACAAATCTTAGAGATTACCAGCCCTGGAACATTAGAAGGGGGTGACGTGATGCCGGTCGACAACGACATCATCTACGTGGGCCGTTCCGCTCGGACAAACCAGGCTGGGATTGACCAGTTTGCCAAGATCGCAGCTAGGTTCGGCAAGACGGTCAAGGCGGTACCTGTCAAGCAGGTGCTCCACCTCAAGACCGGGACTACCTACATGGGCAACAACAAGCTCCTGGTTTCCGGCGAGTACATTGACAGTCCCTACTTCAAAGACTTCACCCAGCTCAAGGTCCCAGCGGGCGAGGATTACGCCGTCAACTGTATCAACACTGGCAACGGCGTGATTATGCCAGCCGGTTTCCCCGGTGTTAAGCAGCTGCTGAGCGACAACGGCTTCACCACCCACGAAGTCAACATGTCCGAGTTCAGCAAGATTGACGGTGGCTTGACTTGTCTGTCATTACGGTTCAATTAAAGACCAACCCCATCTAAACTAAAAAATATGCGTTGACACTCAGCCAACGCATATTTTTTAATTAACGGCCACCGACCACTTTGGTGACAGCATCGTCAAAATGCAGCATCATATTATCCGGGCTAGCGGTAAACTCATCAATGAAGGTATCCTTCATTGGTGCCACTCGGCCGACTTGTTTGCCCATGATGTCATAGATGATCAGGTCGTGTCCCTGGTCGTCCCACTTAACGTCATCGTAATGGCCATCTAAGGCCTCATCCATCAACGCCTGTAGAGTGTCCCTGACGGCATTGCGAATGATCTCATCCTTGGTCACGTGTTCACCGTGCTTCTGACGATCCAGGAGCTGAACTTCTACCTCGGTCATGCTCTGTGGAATCTGAATACTCATTATCAGCTGCTTCCTTTCTACTTGCGATGCCGCTTCTTCCGAGCCTTCTTACTGAACTTAATTCCCTGTGGTGCCCGATGATGAGTAATCCCGTCACTATTGGGTGCAGTCAGCTGTGCCCGACGCCGAGCCTCCGCCTGCCGCTTGACCAATTGTTGATGTTCGTAATCGCGCCACGGGTTGAGCAGGGTCCGCATAAAGGCAGCTACCTCATCCCGATGGTCGTCCATCCAGGCCTCCGCCGCCTGTACATCATCCGTGTTAATCCCGTTACTGTTGATAAAGGACAGCATTAGCTGAGTTTCCCGCTCCTTACGGGAAAGGGACGCCAACATCTCTTCGGAATTCTGCATGTTGGCAATCGCCTTCATACCAACCTTGTACTGGTCCATCGTGATCACGCCGGTTCGTTTCAAGTAGTCAAACACGGCCTGAGCAGTCGGTACGATATTTCGAATCTGCTTGGGCGTAATGTCCGGGTCAAGGGGCATCATCATTCCCAGAACCCTTTGCAGATCCGCAAAGGTCCACTCACCAGGATACTCGTTGAACTCCTGGTGCATCAGGTTCAGAAACTCAACCGCGACATACTGTTGCTCGCCCAGACTAAGCGCCTGGTGCTGGAACTCCGCTGCCGCTGGCATATCACCCTTAACCCGAGCGATTAGCGCAGCCAGCTTCTCTGTATTCCAGGTTTGCTTAGCCGGAACCGACCGCTTGGATGATGTTGACGTCTTGACCGTGTTTGGCTGCTGCTCTCCATGCAGTTGGGACCAAGTCTGATGGGCCTTTCGGCAGGCATTCATGTTAGCACGCTGATCATCGATAGCCTGGGTAATCGCCTTTAGTTGGTCAACGCCAAGGAACTTCTGATAGGCCTTCAACACCGGAGCGACTGCAATTCCAAATTGGTTGGTCAGTGCTGGGTCTGCAATGAAGTCGCCTACCATGACCTCCTTAACCGCCTGGGGTGTCCACGCGGTGTCGGCCAAATGCTGCTCATTTTTCATCTGTTGGGTAAACCGGACTAAAATATCTTGAGCATGCTTCTGCTGGTTAGCAGATAGCTGATGATACGTGGACGAAGTGAGGAACTGATTGATGTGTTCTTCTTGCTCGTTCATTCTTTCAATTATCCTCCGTCTCGAAATTGAATTTTCCTTACTATGATACCATAATTGCGTAAGAGCAAGAAAACAAAGGACTGATATCATGCAACGCAAGAAGATTACCGAAGCAATGAAACACGTCTATTTTCAAAAGATGACGCCCACCGGCTACCACGAGATTGAACAGGAAATTGCCGCCCTGCAGACAAAGCGGCCGGCCAAGATCGCTCAACTAAAAGCGGCCCGGGCTTTGGGCGACCTCTCGGAGAACACCGAGTATAGTACAGCCAAACGAGAGCTCCGCCACCTGGAGAGCCGTCTGCGCTACCTCAACAAGCAGCTCCAATACTCTCAGGTAGTCACACCGACCGACGAGCAGTCTGTCGACCTCGGCACCAGGGTAACCCTGCGCTTTACAGACGATAATGAAGTTGTTGACTACCAGATCGTTGGCAAGATGGAGGCCGACCTGGCCAAACAGAAGATCTCCTTCGACTCTCCTTTGGGGCGGGCACTCCTCCATCACCGAACCGGGGAAACAGTCACTGTCCAGGCTCCTCAGTCCGCCTATCAAGTTGAAATTATCAAAATCCAGCTGACCAATTAAAAAATATTTTCTCACCGGTCTCGTAACCGGTTACCCACCTGGTATATTGACGCCGGCTTTAATAATCGAGCAATTAATCGCTGCTACGATTGCTTGCGTCGACTGGATGGTCCCGGTATACTAATACGCGTTGCATTTTTAATCACTACATATTGTGTCGGCACCGTGATTATTACATGTAAACCGCAATATTTAGTATAGGGGTTTTATCATGTTTAATAATTATCTCAAGTTTCTTGGCCATCAGCTGCAGGGCTGGCCGCAGCAAAATTACTACCTATTCTTCTTCAGTCTGGGGTGCCAGGTGATGACCCTCGTCAGTGCCCCGATTACCTGGGTAACGGTCATTACCTTCATCGGAACAACCCTAGGTGTGCTCTGTGTTCTGGCTATTAATGCCGCCAAATCAGTCAACGGCTGGTTGGGGATCCTCTCGGCAATCTGTTTCATCATTGCTGGGTTGAACGCCAAAAATTACCTCAGTATTGGTGAACAACTGGCCTACGTCATCACCCTGGATGTCCCCGTTCTCTTGTCCGCCAACTGGAACGTCAACATGGCTGCCAAGATTCGTCATTTCACTGCCCGGAGCTGGACAGTGGCCATCATCGCTACCATCCTGGTTTACCTGGTTTCAGGCTACCTGATCGGCCACCTCACCGACGACCCGCGACCGTGGATTGACGCGATCAGCTTCTCAATTAGCCTGACCGCCGGAGTTATCTGCTTCCTGCGTTTCAATAACCAGTTCTTCTGGTGGTTGGCGTCTGGAATCGCCCAGTTAGTCCTCTGGTTTGTCTCCTACCGGCAAGGATCCGCAACCCTGGCGATGGCCGTCAACTCCTCAATCTACGTGATCAACGATATCCTTGCCTTCACCGTTTCCCCTTGGTACAACCAGAAGGAACGGCAGCGTCTGATCCGCGAAGAGTCCGCTTACGCCCGCAAGATGGGATTAGAATAGTTAAATTTTTAACGCCGCACCGTGTCACCATGCGGCGTTTTCTAGTATAATCATGGCGAAAAGGAGGGAGCATTATGGCAAAAATATTTATTGTTGAGGACAATCCGCAGATCATTCAGACCGTCACCGACGAACTGGCCAAGTGGCAACACAGCGTGGCCACGGTCAATGACTGGCAGAACGTCACTGGTGAAATCATGGCGATCCAGCCCGACCTGGTTCTCTTTGACATCACCCTTCCGAGTTTCGACGGCTTCTACTGGATTCAGGACTTGCGCAAGAATAGTCAAGTACCAATCATTGTGATCTCCGCGGCCGACATTGACAGTAATGTGATGCACGCCGTCGCGGCAGGGGCTGATGACTACCTCATGAAGCCCTTCTCGATGACTGTCCTGCTTGCTAAGATTGAAGCCCTGTTGCGGCGCAATCGCCAAAGTGGGAACGCCACCCAGGTCGGCTGGGGCGACAATCACTTCAATACCCTTACTAACGAAGTTCACAACGAAAACGGCCAAGCTCAGCTGACACCTACCGAAGGGGCCTTGCTCCAGATCCTGCTCACCCACCGTAACCAAACTGTCAGCAAAACAACCCTGCTTGAGTGGCTTTGGCAGGGCGGCAAGTACCTCAATGAAAATACTCTCAACGTCAACATCAGTCGGCTACGAACCAAATTAGTGCCACTTCAGCTGGACCGGGCAATTCGTACAGAGCGGGGAGTCGGCTACCGCCTGGTGACCACCGATGAATAACCACTTCACGCGCCTGTTCCTGCGGGCTACCCTCCCTATTGTCGTTGCCTACCTCCTGATGATCGGCCTGGCCTGGCTCCTGGCTATTCTTTACCAGCTCCCTCGCCACTACTGCTGGGACCTGATCCGCTTCAGTCTGCCCCTGCTCCTGGTCTGGTTGGGAGGAATGGGGCTCCGCAACCGGCAACGCGTTCGTCACCTCCAACACCAGGATGCCGTAATACAACCCCACAATCCGGTTGAAGGGCAGCTACTGGGCCAACTTAACCAGGTCAAAACTGCCAATGACCGCCAAGTTCGTGATCTCCGCCTTCATCAGCAACACCAGCTCGATAACCTGGACCTCTTTGCCCACGAGATCAAGAATTCCCTAACCAGCCTCCAAGCGGCCGCGGAGAACGACCCAACTGTTGCCAGTGCTACCGTCCAGGACGGGGTCCGGGCCGCCAACTATTACCTGGATCTCCTTTTAAATGACGAACGCTTGGCGATGGCTAACACTGACTACGAGTTCTCCTGGGTCAACCTTCAAGACCTAGTCAACACGATAATTCGCCAAAACTCAGCCGTCTTCATCCTCCGCCAGCTGGTACCCAAGCTAGTCAACCTCAATCACGCCGTCCTAACCGACCCGAAGTGGCTGCGGTTCTGTATCAACCAGCTGCTCTCTAACGCCATCAAGTATTCTCACCCTGGCGGGCAGATCACCATCACCTGGCACGATCATGCCCTGATTATCAGAGACGAAGGCGTCGGAATTACCCCAACAGACCAGCGCCGGATCTTTGAGAACGGCTTTACCGGGCACAACGGTCACCAGACGACCCAGTCGACCGGGATGGGGCTCTACTTGGTTAAGAAAGTCGCTGATAAGCTCAACTTCACCGTCCAGATTCGCTCCAAGGTAGGGGTTGGAACCAGCTGTTACCTGGTTTTCCCCGCCGCCAACACCCGCTGACTCGCCAATATTACAAGACTGTAAGGTTCTGCACGCTTCCGTAAGTAGGAATGCGGGCAGGACCTTTTTATAATTAAGTTATCAAATAAATTGAAAGGAGCAATCATCATGACACTATTACAGCTCAACCATGTTCAACGAACCTACAATGCCAACTCAAGTCACCCGGTCACCGCCCTGAAGGACATCAGTTTCACCGTCGACCGCGGTGAATATGTGGCAATCATGGGGGAATCAGGAGCCGGTAAGAGTACCCTGCTCAACATTATCGCCACTCTTGAGCGGGCCACCGGCGGACAAGCAATTCTTAACGGTCAAGACCTCGGCGCCCTGGCTAAGGATGACGCTGCCCGCTACCGGCGCGAGCATCTCGGCTTTATCTTCCAGCACTTCAACCTGCTAGACAGCCTCTCTAACCGGGACAATATCTACCTACCGCTCGTACTGGCCAAAGCTGATTCTGCTGTCATGGAGCAGCGTCTCCAGCCCTTAATGAAGCGGCTGCGAATTGCGCAGATTATTGACCGCTTCCCCAGTGAAACCTCCGGTGGACAGCAGCAACGGGTAGCCATCGCCCGTGCCTTGATCGCCCAACCGGATCTCTTGTTGGCCGATGAACCAACTGGGGCCTTGGACTCCAATACCAGTACCGAGATCCTCGACCTGTTCGATGATGTCAACGAGAACGGTCAGACCATCCTGATGGTAACCCACAGTGCCGCAGCTGCCAGTCACGCCAAGCGGACTCTCTTTATCAAAGACGGGCGGATCTACCATGAACTCTTCCGCGGCGATCTGACGATGAAGAAGTACCAGGAAGAAATCAGTGACACAATGATGACCCTCACGAATGGTGGTGAATAACAATGCTGTTCTTCAAGCTTATCAATTCTAGCTTTCACCGTAATGGCAAGGTCTATGGGCCCTATCTGTTGGCGACTAGTATGCTGGTGGCAATCAACTACATTTTCGCTGCAATCAGTGCCAACCACAGTCTCCACTACCTATCTAGCAGTTCAGCCATCACGTCAATGATCGATATCAGCGCCAATTTCATCATCCTGGTCACATTTGCCTTTCTCCTCTATGTCAATCGCTTTCTCTGGCAGCAACGCAGCGGTGAACTCGGGCTTTACAGTATGTTGGGAATGACCAGCCGTAACCTGGCACTCCTGACGGTCATTGAGAAATGCTACCTCCTTATTGGCAGTATCATCTGTGGACTCATTACCGGGGTCATCTTTGAACGGCTCGCCTTTCTCGGCTTAGGTCGTCTGCTTAAGGTCCATAGTCTCAAGCAGCCTTGGGTCGAACCAGTCGCCTTGGGTAAAACGGTCCTCTATATGACCGGTTTCTTCCTTATCCTGATGATGGTCGACCTGATCAAGCTGCACCGGCTCAACCCGAACCAACTTTGGCACGCCACTACAAGCACGCACCGCCGTCACGGCTGGTTGTTCACGCTGTTGGGGCTGCTTGGTGTCGCCTTGCTAGCCGGGGCCTACTACATCACATTGACCACCAAGCCGCGGATTTCGGCCTTCAGCAATTTCATGACCGCCGTGCTGCTCGTCGTCGCTGGTACCTACCTGCTTTTCATTGCCGGGAGCGTCATCATCCTCCAGTTCCTGCAACGGCGGAAAAAGTTCTACTACCGGCCGCGGCACTTCATCGCCATTTCGGGAATGCTTCAGCGGATGGAACAAAACGGAGCCAGTCTAGCCACCATCTGCCTGCTGTGCTCGGCAGTCCTCGTTGCTCTTTTCAGTTCGATCACACTCTATGCTGGGATTAATGACACGGTTAAACTCTACGCACCAAAAGACGTGGTCATGGTCACTACCCAGCCGATTACCCGTCAGCAGCAGACGGTAATCAAAACTGTTGCCAAGGATCACCATGCCAAGATTGACAATCAGACCAGCTATCAGGCTACCACAACCCAGAACGGCTATTGGCGTGGCCAACACTTCATCAACCAGGGTTCCTTAAAGAACATGACCACCAAGACGACCAACTCGGTCATCTTCGTCACCAGTCATGACTACCGAAAAATGACTGGCAAGACGGCGCGGATTCGAGACAATCAGGCCCTAATCTATTCACCGGCCAAGCAGCATACCGGAAAAGTCATCATTGCGGGGCACCATTACCAGGCAAAGAACCTATCTCAGCTCAGCTTTGCCTTCAATCCTGAGCACTCGATCTACGCTCCGGCCTTCGTGATTGTCAACCACCTGCCAGCAGGGATGCCGACGATGAATGTCACCGGTTTTAACTACCGGCTGAAGGGGTCGGATCGTCAGCACATGCGCTTTGAAAATGATCTCCAAGCCCATCTCCAGCTCGCTAACATGCAGCTAACCGGCCGTTACAACATTCGCTACCTGTTCAACAGCCTGTACGGAGGCATGGTCTTCGTTGGAATCTTGATCAGTCTGGCGCTGGGGATCACGACCACAATTGTCATTTACTTCAAGCAGATCTCCGAAGGGTATGCAGACCAGTACCGGTTCAAAACGATGCAGCAGGTTGGCCTTAGCAAGCGTGAAACCACCAAGAGCATCCACAGTCAGGTCCTGATGGTCTTCATGCTGCCGATTGCTGGAGCCGTTGTCAACCTACTCTTTGCGATCCCAGCCATCAAACAGATCATGACCCAGCTGAGTTTCTATAACCTCCAGCTAATGATCACAGTGGCCATAACTATCACAGCCGCCCTCTTGATTGTTTACCTACTGATCTATGGACTGACAACCCGGGTCTACCACCAGATCGTTGATAACATTCATTAATACTCACAACGTCTGCTGACCAGTTCTGCTGGTTGGCAGGCGTTTTTATGTCGGGCATGTATATCAATTGACTTCTACTGACAGCCAGGTTAGAATATCACTAACAATAAATAAGCGTAAATTAAAAGGAGTGGTCCCAATGTCAAAAATGTCAATCTCATCTCGTCTGTGGTCCACTAGCTGCTGTTGCTAATCAATACTTGCCATCCCCAGTTTTACTGGGGCCCTTTGGCTTGCCCACATTTTTGATTAGCAACAGTTTTTTAGTGCCCACGTAACAATGAATTGAGGTGATAACTAATGGCCACTCCCCAGATCAGGATTGGGATCCTCAACCTGATGCACGACAAGCTCGACACGCAGAAAAGATTTGAACGGGTCTTTGCTAATACCAGATACCAGGTGAAGCTGACCTTCTTCTACCCACGGACCCACTACCGCGGTCAGGCAGTACCGGACCTAGTTCAACGAATCTCGCAACCTTTGAACCTCGCCCGGCTCAGCGAACTCGATGCTTTCATCATCACTGGTGCGCCGATCGAGCAGCTCGACTTTAGTGCAGTTACCTACATTGATGAAATCCACCAGTTGATTGATCGCTTAGTGCAGCTGGATATCCCCCAGCTCTATATCTGCTGGGGAGCAATGGCTGCTGCAAACTACTTATATGGCATTGAAAAGCACCGCTTAGCAGAAAAGTTATTTGGAGTTTTTCCAAACCACATCGTCAACCAAGGGCCACTACTTGCCGGATTACCAGACGGTTTTCTAGCTCCGCACGCCCGTTACGCGGAGTTAGACCACCAGCAGGTCAACAGTCATCCTGACCTGATCCTGGAGGCTACTACTGTCGACAATAACCTCTTTTCCTTCCGAGCTCGCAAACACCCACAGTCTTTCCTATTTGCCCATTTGGAATATGGACGTGCAGCCCTGCTAAAGGAATACCGGCGCGAGAAGAACGCTTATCCTGACCGGGAATACGCCAAGCCACAGAATTACTTCCTCGATCCGGTACACATGCGCAGCCCCCAGTTCAAATGGCAACCAGCCCAGCATATCTACTTTGATAACTGGCTCCAGACAGTTGTTCATGACATCCAGAATAAGAAATTAGTAAAGGAGTAACCATTTATGACTAATATTGTTAACTCAATTACCGACCTGATCGGCAACACCCCTATCGTCAAACTGAATCGGGTCGTTCCAGAAGATGCCGCCGACGTTTACGTCAAGCTGGAATTCTTCAACCCGGCTGGCTCAATCAAGGATAGGATCGCTCTGGCCATGATCGAACAGGCAGAAAAAGATGGCAAGCTAACTGCTGGTGGTACCATCGTGGAACCAACTTCCGGGAATACCGGAGTTGGTCTGGCCATGGTCGCTGCGGCTAAGGGCTACCAGCTAGTTATCACCATGCCCGAGACCATGAGTGTGGAACGGCGAAAGCTAATGCAGGGCTATGGCGCCAAACTTGTTCTTACCCCGGGTGCTGACGGGATGAAGGGAGCCATCGCCAAGGCTGAGGAACTCGTCCGTGAGAAGGGCTACTTCATGCCAATGCAGTTTGAAAACCCGGCTAACCCAGCTATTCACGAACAGACAACCGGGACCGAAATCATCGATGCTTTTGGTAAGGATAACCTGCCAGATGCCTTCGTTGCCGGAGTCGGTACTGGGGGTACCCTGACCGGGATCGGTCACGCCCTCAAGAAGGCCAACCCAAACACCAAGGTCTACGCTCTGGAGCCGGCCGAATCACCAGTCCTCAAGGAAGGTCACGGCGGCAAGCATAAGATTCAGGGAATCAGTGCCGGTTTTGTTCCAGCCGTCCTCGACAAAGATGTTTACGATGGTATCCTTGAGATCAGCAGTGACGACGCCATTGACATGGCCCGTGAAGTTGCCCACCAGGAAGGGATTCTAGTAGGGATCTCTGCTGGGGCCAATATCAAAGGAGCCATTGAACTAGCTAAGAAGCTAGGCAAGGGCAAGAAGGTCATTACCGTCTCTCCAGACGGTGGCGACCGTTACCTGTCTACCGACTTATTCAACTACTAAAAACGAAAAAAGAGCAACGCTATACCGCGTTGCTCTTTTTTCTATGTTAGTCAAAACTCTTTAGTGAATCCATCACCAGTTTAATGAACCGTTCCCGATCAATATCCAGCATTACCTCAGTATTCTGGGGCTTCCCAGTCAGTAAGTAGTAGTCACAGACTGTTTCACCCCGGGTCAAATCACCCTGGGTCTCAACATCGACGTTCATTCGGTCAGTCTTAAACATCGTTGGGTCAATCAGCCAGGCAATCGTGCACGGATCATGCAGCGGGGCACCCTTGAACCCCCATTTTGGGTTTTCATGATACTGCTCGAAGAAGCTCAGTAGTCCGTAAAAGGCCTGACCAACTGGATTATCAATCTTCTTGATAGAAGCAATCTCATCCTTCATAATTTGAGCCTTGTGGGTGACGTTTAACGGCGCCATTACCAAGGGAATACCGAAGTTCAACACGATTTTAGCAGCTTCGGGATCTACAAAAATGTTGAACTCGACGGACGGCCGCCAATTACCCAGGCCCATGGCCCCACCCATGAAGACAATCTGGTCAATCTTTTCTCGGGCCAAGTCAGGATAGACGCGAAGGAAGAGCGCGGCATTGGTCATTGGTCCCGTCACCACCAGGGTTACCTGCTCGTCGCTGGCCCGCAGTGTCTCAGCAATCAGTTCAATTGCTGGCACGTCTTGAACTGCAAAGTCGGGATCCGGCAGGTTAGCCCCATCCAGGCCGGTTTTACCGTGGACCTCGGGAGCCGTCTCCAGGGGGTTCACCAGCGGTGTCTGGTTCCCCTGGGCCACCGGGATGTCCTCGCGATGCAGGAGAGTCAACATTCGCATTGCATTGTTCAGGGTCTTGTCTGGTGTCTGGTTCCCCGCTGAGGTAGTAACCGCCAACAGGTCAATCTGCGGAGACGCTACCGCCATTGTCATTGCCAAGGCGTCATCGTGGCCTGGGTCACAGTCTAAGATAATCTTCTTTGCCATTTTGCTCATCCTTTCCTAATTCCCTTTCTATAACTATCTTGCCTGATTATGAAAAGGGTTGCAAGACCACAATCTTGGTTTTAGAAAAGATTTAATCTGACAACATCTTGACGATTACCCAACGTCATGACGTACCCTCAATAGTGAAAGGAGACGATCAGTATGTACACAAGTGGTCAACTAGCAAAGCGTTGCCATGTCTCCGTGCGCACGGTCCAGTACTATGACCGGCAGGGGCTTCTGCACGCTCAGCGAACCGCCAGTAACCAGCGTTGCTACCAAGAACATGATTTTCAACGTTTACAGAAAATCTTAGCCTACCGTCAGCTGGGCTTCACACTCAAGGACATTCGTGCGCTCCTTGACCAGCAAAATGACCAAGCCCTGCTAACCGCAATCACCCTCCAGAAACAACGCGTTCAGCAAGAACTGCAGGCCATTCAAAACCAGCTGACCGGGCTTAAGTACCTTCAGAAGCAGTTCAATCACTCTGGTAATTTCCCGGGAAATATTGGAGAACACATTCAAATTTACAATGCCCACCGACTCACCCGCCTACGCTTAAAAATTTTCACGATTGGGCTGCTCATCGACCTATTTCTTTGGGGGAGTTTAGTTTACGTTGTTTGGCAAGGAGCAGCAATCTGGTGGCTCATCGCTGGCGTAGTTATATCCCTAGCCTTAATTGGAGAAGCCATGGTTAGCTACTACCAACATGTCCAATACATCTGTCCACACTGTCAGCAACACTTTGTTCCAACGGTTAAGGAATGGGTTTGGTCAAAACATACTCCTCATACCCGTTACTTAACCTGTCCATTCTGCCAGCAAAAAAATTACTGCATCGAGGAATACCGCACCAGTGTCAATGCCTAAGTGTTGCCATCCCGATTCACGAATTACTTTCCTATCAATTTTCGTAATAAGAATAAGTTAAGCGGCTGTCGAAGATTCCACTTCGGCAGCCGCTTAGTCATATTTTCTATAAGATTGGTGATAGGAGACGTGAAAAGTATTGTTTGAACTTCCGCCAGTTAGATTGCTGATCGAAGTATTCCGGTGTCAGCAGGGTACTCTTCTTCATGTCCTTCTCGAAGATCTTCTTCAGTTGCGCCGTCAGCTCCTCGTTATAGGCAAAGGCATTCGCCTCGAAGTTGAGGCGGTAACTCCGATAGTCCTGATTAGCCGAGCCGACTGAAGCCAGGTTACTGCCGCTAACCATCGTCTTGGCGTGGATGAAGCCGTTATTATACTTGTAGACCTTCACTCCATTGTTAACCAGGTACTTGGCGTAGTACTCCGTAGCCCGGTAAACGAAGGGGTGGTCGGGCATGCATGGAATCATAATCCGCACGTCGATCCCGCTCCGGGCAGCAATCACCAAGGATTCAAGGATCGGCTCGCCGGGAATCAGGTACGGGGTTTGAATATAGACGTACTTGCGAGCTGAACTGATGATTGATTCATATCCCCGCCGGATCGCAAAATTATCATTGTCGGGACCCGAGGAGACAATCTGCATGGCCACGTCGTCGTCTTCGTTAGTCGGCTTCTCAACCTTAAAGTCCTTGAAAGCTGCCGTCAGATCAATCCGCGGCTTATCGGTCTTCCGACAAGTCGTGTTCCAATCCATGGCAAAACGGACCATCAGCATCATGGCCGCCTGCCCGACGATCCGTAGGTGGGTATCGCGCCAGTAGCCAAACTTCGGGGCAATTCCCAGGTACTGGTCCCCGATATTAAAGCCGCCTATGTAGCCGATTTTTCTATCAATTACCACAATCTTACGGTGGAGATGGTAGTTCAGTCGCGGGGTCGTGATCCGTTTATTAGCCTCAGAGTTAAATGCTTGAGCCTCACCACCCAGTTCCTCCAAATGAGCAAAGAAACGATAGGTTGTCCCTCGAGACCCGCTCATGTCATAAAGAACCTTGACCGTAACACCTCGCTGGGCAGCTGCCTCTAGAGCTTTCAGCACCCGTTTTCCCAGATCATCGGCATAGAAAGTATAGAACTCTATGTAAACCTGCTGCTGGGCGTGATTAATATCATCAATCATCTTATCAAAGAGCTGGTGGCCGTCCGTGAAGACGTGGACCTTGTTATTGAAGGTGACCACCGCCCGATCCAGGCTTAGGGATAGGCTAACCAGCTGACGAGCCCGGGCAAGTTTGCCCTGAGGAAGTAGGAGCTGGTGGCCCCGCACCATTGTCTGCTGCTTATCAACCAATTTTTTGCCAAATGCCTTCTGTTCTGTCCGGATGCTGAAAATGTCATCGTTTGACAGTTTTCGGCCCACGAACAGGTAGACAATAAACCCGACTACTGGAAAGACAGACAAGACCAAGAGCCAAGCCCAGGTCGAGGCGATATCGCGCCGGGTCCGGAAGACGGTCCAAATTGCAAAGCCAATATTAATTAACCACAGGACTTCGATAATGCGGCGAATGATGTCCCACGTCCAAACGATATTCATGATGATCCTCCTCAATCAAACTGCATTCTATTATATATCAGCCAGTGGTCAACAATCTACTAGGATCGCAGGAATGCTATAATGTTCGTAATATTTTTTAGAGGAGGAACCCACCATGATCAATGCTCACCAAATTGCCGTTCAACTACAAGCAGCCAACATTCCCTTTAAGACTGTTAACCACCCGGCCGTCTTTACTGCTGAAGAAGCCGACCGCTATGTTCAAGGCGAGTCGTTTATCCGTACCAAAAACCTTTTTCTGACCACCAATAAGCACAACCATTATTACCTGCTGTTGATTGAGGAGCACAAGCGCTTAAATACCCGCTGCTTCCGTCAGCAGGCCCATTCTCCACGGATTACCTTTGCTTCCCCAGAAGAACTAATGACCAAGCTCGGCCTCACACCAGGCAGTGTCTCACCGTTTGGCCTTTTGAACAACCACGACCATGACGTCACCCTCTTCGTTGACCAGAACGTGGCCGCCGCACAAACGATCGGCTGCCACCCCAACGACAACACCAAGACGACCATTCTTGCCACTAACGATCTGTTGAACTTTCTGAGCCAAGCCGGCTATTCAGCCCACTTAGTCAACCTCTAGCGCAGGATATCGATTAAGTTCTTGTTAGCTGCCTGACGCGCTGGCAGGATCCCAAAGATCAAGCCAACCGCGGCAGAGGTCCCGAAAGCCATCAAGAAGGCGGTCATTGTGATATGAGCGTGGATGTGAATCCCGCTACCGATCGAATTGGAAAGCAGCGGGGCAAGCAAGTGCGCCAGACCGGCCCCGCCGAGGAAGCCAAGCAGACCACCAGTCACCGTCAGGACCACCGCTTCAGCCAGAAACTGCATCATAATATTGGCTGGGGTGGCGCCGACCGCCAGCCGGATTCCAATCTCCTGGGTCCGTTCCGATACCGAGATGTACATCATATTCATTACACCAATTCCAGCGATAAAGAGCGAAATGGCGGCAATAAAACTGATGAACTTAGTAATAATACTCATTTGCGAAGAGAACTGCTTCAGTTCCTTTTCCATATCCTCATACTGATAGCTCCCCTGGCTGGCCGCTGAACCATCCTTCTTCAGGTACTTGGCAACTTGTTTGGAGATTCGACCAGCATTACTCCCTTGATCAAAGGTTAGCTTGATCGTGTTCCCCGAGTTGGCGGTATCTCCTTGGTAGTAGAGGTTCTGGGGCAGGAGGAGTCCAGCACCAAACTTATTCTGTCCACCGTCCACCGAATACTCGGCTTGATCTCGATATACACCAACGATCTGGTAAGTGGTCGCTCCTACGGTCACAGTAGTACCTAGAGCGTTCTGGGCTGTCCCGTACTGGTGACGGGCCAGCGAATACTTCATCATCGCCACCGCCTGTCCTGTCGCCAATTCATTAGCGGTCAACCGGTGCCCCGCCACCATTTTCACAGCAGTTGGGGACCCTTTAAGGAGGCTAACGGAGACATTCTTAGCAACATCCCCCAGTTCGGCCTGGCTGTTGATGTTGGCTGTCTCATGTTCGATCCGGACACGCTTGATTTCACCACCAAACTGATTATCAATGTTGGCCAGGTCCTGCTGGTGGAACCCATTAACCGTCGAATTCTCGTTATCGGGTATATAGTAAATTTCAGTTGTCTGCTGACCCTGCTTGGTATTGTTGCCATACTTGTCATACATTGTCTGGGTAATTCCGTCCCCAAT
Organism: Limosilactobacillus pontis; assembly: GCF_002940945.1. Classification (GTDB taxonomy): domain Bacteria; phylum Bacillota; class Bacilli; order Lactobacillales; family Lactobacillaceae; genus Limosilactobacillus; species Limosilactobacillus pontis_A. The sequence goes on along the minus strand of NZ_PNFV01000002.1, from coordinate 195,341 downwards.
GCCGAGGATCGTGATCACCGCAGCAATACCGATCATGATGCCGATAATTGTTAGGAAACTGCGCTTCTTATTGACCCGTAGCGAACGCAAGGCCGTCCGCAATAGTTCACTTATCCGCATGGTGCACAACCTCCCGACTATCGCTAACCACTCGACCGTCGATAATCTTAACTACCCGCTCACACTGATCTGCCACGTGCGGGTCATGTGTAACCATAATAATTGTGGTGCCTTCCTCACGATTGAGGCGCTTAAAAAGGTTCATAATCTCCTGACTAGTCGCCGTATCCAACGCCCCGGTCGGCTCATCCGCAATCAGGAATTGCGGGTGGCCGATGATTGCCCGGGCGATCGAAACTCGCTGTTGCTGACCGCCAGATAGGTTCTGCGGTAGTTGATTGCCATAACCATGAAGGCCTACCTGATCAAGGACCGCCGATACCCGCTGGCGAACATCCCGGCGGCGTTGGCCTGCATACAACAACGGCAGTGCCACGTTTTCCGCCACTGTTGTATCTCGAATTAACTTGAAGTTTTGAAACACGAAACCAACGTTTTGATTGCGAAGCCGTGAAAACTGTCGCCGGGTGTAATCATGGATCGGCTGTCCCGCATAAAAGTAGGTCCCCGTAAAATCATCATCCAGAAACCCAATAATATTGATCAGCGTCGATTTTCCTGAACCGGATTCACCAATAATCGCCACCAATTCTCCCTGATTAACAGTTAGGTTAATATCATGCAGGACATGAAAGCGGTGGTCACCCTGACGATAGTACTTATTAACTTTGGTCAGTTTAATCATTTGAGTCAACCCTTGTATTATTCTTCAGCTGCCGATTGGGATTGGTAATGATCCGGTCACCCTCATCAATCCCGTCTGTAACAACATAATAGTTATTTACCGCACGACCACTGACGTTGACGGCCCGTGCCCGGCCGTTTTCAACCACAAAGACCTTGCCTTGGCGAACAGCCGTCTTTGGAATTCGAACCCCATCCTGGTTGATGTAGGCTTTGGTCGTTTGTCCAGCCATGAACTTATCAGCATTCAGGTTGGCTGTTACCTCATACTTACTATTATTACCGCTTCCCTTTAGCGGTATCTTGGCAAGGTAGGAAACGGGTGTTGTTTCGGTCCGGTTTGTGGTCAAAGCCTTGACATGCAGGTTAGTCCCTTGATGCAGCTTCCCATAATCATACTCCGAGACCTGACCACTAAACTGCAAGCGGTCAGAGTAAAGGGTCACTACTGGAGCCCCCTGCTTGCTTTGGTCAACTGTTACATAACCGGCATATGGTGCGGTCACCGTCTGGTTGATCTTACCATCAGCATTATTCAATCGTGACTGGGCAGTGTTCACACTGGCCTGGGCATCCGCATATGCTCCCCGGGCCTCGGTCAACTGACTCTGCAATTCCGCTTGCTCCTCACCATCTGCACTAGCCAGTTGCTGTCGCAGACTATTAATAGTTTGCTGCTGCGATTGCAACTGCTGTTGACTCTTGGTCAGATCTCCCCGTAATTCAACCGCGTTATCCTGACTCTCATCATCATACATGGTAAGCAGTGCTTCCCCCTGGGTAACGTGATCCCCGTTCTTCACGTTCAGATTTTGCAACTTACCCGCCGGTAGTGTCAGGACTTGTGTTTGGACCGGCGTAACCTTCCCGGTAAGGGCAAAATCTGCCTGGTGACTAACCGTCATCGTACGGTACTTAGGAGCCTGGTGATTGTCCTTATTCATCATGTGGACCACACCAATGCCGACCATTGCTACGATGATCACGCTCCCCCAAATTAGCCAACGCCGTCGTTTAAAAAGTGATTGCTGCGCACGTGAACTTTGTTGACGCTTTTTCTTGCTTGCCACGTCTTTCCCTCCCAATTAGCACAAAAATATTTTTTTGAATGTATCATACCAGCGTCACCAAGTGCAAGGTTTAATTCATACAGTAGATCAGCTTTGCAGAAGTAATTTTGCAAGATTTATTTTGTTAATCAAAATAAAATTAAGAGATTTTTTCTAATCAGGAATTCCTTCAAGAATGCCATCAGATCAGCATTCATAACTCACTTATAATATTTAACCGCGCTATTGCAATAACACGATCTTTTAAAAATAGTTTGACAATCAAAATGAATTCATTATAATTTGACTATCGAATATTTTGATATTCGAAATACTTTTTTTGCAAGGCAGGTGACGTAATTGGCAATAATGGACACCCAAGAAATCATGGACCTAATCCCGAATCGTTACCCGATTTGTTACATTGATTATGTCGATGAACTGACTCCTGGCGAAGAGATTGTAGCGACAAAGAACGTGACCATCAACGAGCCCTTCTTTCGAGGCCACTTCCCCGGCAATCCAGTGATGCCTGGTGTACTGATTATTGAAACACTGGCCCAAGCAGCATCAATCTTAATTCTTAAATCGCCAGAATTCTTCAAAAAGACGGCTTACCTAGGCGCCATCCACAACGGAAAGTTCCGACAAATGGTCCGCCCTGGAGACGTTCTTAAACTACACATCAAGATGGTTAAGAAACGCCGACAGATGGGAATTGTCGATGCGGTAGCAACGGTAGCGGGCAAACGCGTTTGCAGCGCAGAATTAGTTTTTATCGTTGCTAACCGTGACGCTAAGCTATGATGAATGATTTCGGCTATAATGTATTTTGAAAGTGAAAATATTTGATGCAGCAAAATAACCAAAGGAGAAATACATTATGGCGGATGAATATCAAAGAATTAACCATGCCCTAATCAAGATTTACAACGGTATTTTATGGATCGAAGAGAAAAAGCTTCGGGAGAGTACCTTCAGTGATCTGACCATCAAGGAGATGCACGCAATTGACGCAATCTCCATGTATGACCACCAGACTGCCAGTCAGGTCGCAAAAAAACTGCACCTGTCCCCTGGCACGATGACTGCAACTGCTAACCGGTTGATTGCTAAGGGTTACGCTGAACGTTTCCGCGACCAGGAAGACCGGCGGATAATTCGTTTGGGTCTCACTCACAAGGGCCGGGTCCTTTACCGTGCTCACCGTGCCTTTCATAACATGATGGTCAAGCGTTTCTTGAAGGGAATGAATGATGATGAGCAGCGGACAATCCGCAAGGCTCTCCGCAACCTGGAAGATTTCTTGGAAGAAAATTCTTAAAATTTAAGGAAGAAACACATGAATAATTGGCAAATCGTTACAACGGCAAGCTATGTACCGCAAATGACAGTATCCAACGACCGGTTAAGTACCATAATGGATACTTCCGACGAGTGGATTAGAACACGGACCGGCATTAGACAACGCCACATCAGTCAAGGGGAAAATACAGCTGACCTCGCCACCCAGGTTGGCCAACGGCTATTAGCCAAGGCTCACTGGGCACCAACCAGTCTTGACCTGATCATTATTGCGACCATGTCACCAGATTCCTATACCCCATCGACTGCGGCAATTGTTCAAGGACGCTTAGGCGCAACTGCCGCCCGAGCGTTCGATGTTTCAGCTGCCTGTTCTGGTTTCGTCTACGCTCTCGATATTGCCAGTCGCTTCATCGGTCCGGGATGTCATCGTGTCATGGTAATCGGTAGTGAGGTGCTCTCAAAGATCACCAACTGGCAGGACCGGACCACCGCAGTGCTTTTTGGTGATGGGGCAGGAGGTGTCTTAATCGAGACTGCTCCAGAACCCCACCTGTTGGGCCAACACCTCGCTACGTTTGGGGACCGCGGTAACCAGCTTGTTGCTGGGCAGACCCGGGTTAACCACCAGTTTCCCCCTACCATTACCGACGTGAGTCCCTTTCAGATGAATGGACGAGCCGTATATCGGTTTGCAACCCATGCGGTCCCAATCTCAATTCAGACGGCCTTACAGCATGCTGGATTGACCGCTGATCAAGTGGATCGTTTCATCCTTCACCAGGCCAATATACGCATCATCCAACAGGTTGCCCGGCGTCTGGTTCAACCGATGACTAAGTTTCCCACCAACATTGATCAATACGGCAACACCTCAGCCGCTAGCGAACCAATTCTTCTAGACGAGTGTGTCCGACAAGGACTAATTCGTCGCGGTGACTTGGTAGTCCTTAGTGGCTTTGGTGGTGGCCTGACCGTTGGAACAATGATTATTAAATACTAAATTACATTAATAAATATAAGAGAGGTTTTTATTATGACTAAAGAAGAAATTTTTGAAACTGTTCAATCAATTGCTGCTGATGAATTGGACACTGACGCAGACAAAATTAGCATGGATACTAGTATTCAAAACGATCTGAACGCGGACAGCCTGGACGTTTTCGAAATCATGAACGAACTGGAAGACAAGTTTGATATCGAACTAGATGACGACAACGCCAAGGCGGAAACAATCAGCGACGTAGTGGACCTGGTTGCCAAGCAACTGGCCGCAAAGGATAACTAATGAAAATCGGGATTCTTTTTAGCGGCCAGGGTGCCCAGAAACCAGGGATGGGACTTGACCTGCTGGTTGATCCCCTCTTTGCCCAGACGGTCGCTGAAGCAAGTGCCGCCACTGGTTTAAATATCACCACGATCCTTCGCAGTGAACATGGCGAACTCGACCAGACAGCAAACGTACAGCCAGCACTGGTAACCGTCAGCTACGGTCTTTACCGAATGCTGCGCCGGGACCTGCCGAAGCTGCCAGTTGCTGGAATGGTTGGCCTTTCGCTCGGTGAATATGCCGCCCTGTTAGCTGCTAAGGCAGTCTCGGCCGCAGACGGTTTTAAGCTGCTGGCTGACCGTGGCCGTTATATGCAGACCGACGCTGATGCCCAAGCTAGTGGGTTAGCCGCTCTGGTTGAACCCCAGGAAAAGGTGGTTGACCAGGTGTTGGCCACGTCAGCAGTACAGGTTGCCAATTACAACTCCCCCCGCCAACTAGTAATCGGGGGGCCTGTTGCTGAACTAAAAACGGCTGTTTCGCAGCTCAAGACGGCCAAGGCAGCAAAGAAAATTGTTATTCTGCGAGTTAGTGGGGCTTTTCATACCCCACTATTTAATAATGCACGGCAAAAGATGCATGATCGCCTAGCAACGGTCTCTTTTGCCACACCACAGGTTCCTGTCATCAGTAATACGACGGTTCACCCGTTCACCGCTGATAACCTTTCCGAAATTTTGGAACGACAGTTAGCCGTCCCGACCCACTTTGGAGAGGATCTGCAATACTTGATCGACCACGAAAAGATCGATCAGACGCTCGAAATTGGTCCGGGGAAGGCCCTTTCGCACTTTGCCCGGCAGGTTGACCGCAATCTTCAGCGGGCAAATATTGCTACCATGACGGATTACGAAAATTACGTTAAGGAGCATCAGGAATGGATTTAAAAGATAAAGTCGTGCTCGTTACCGGGAGCACACGCGGCATCGGAGCAGCCACAGCCCTAGCCTTTGCAAAAGCGGGTAGTCGGGTCATTCTGCATGGTCGACACCCCCTTGGCGAAGACATCAAGGACCGGCTGACAGCAGTCAATGCCAGGTACACCTTTCTTACGGCTGACCTGGCAAACCCGACAGCCCTCAAGCAGTTTGCCAAGGACGTCTGGGACCAATACGGCCAAATCGATGTCGTAGTTAACAATGCCGGAATTAATAATGATAAGTTGCTGGTCAGCATGAATCAAGCCGACTTTGATTCCGTAATCAACGTCAACCTTCGGAGTCCTTTCTTGCTAACTCAGGCCCTGCTTAAAAAGATGTACAAACAACAGCACGGTTGCATCATCAACCTCGCCAGCGTAGTCGGGCTTCATGGTAATATCGGCCAAGCCAATTACGCCGCTAGCAAAGCGGGGATCATCGGCCTGACAAAGACCACCGCGCGGGAAGGGGCGCTTCGCGGAATCCGGTGCAACGCTATCGCTCCGGGAATGATTCAAAGCGACATGACCGCAGCACTCTCATCCCGCGCTCAGCAACAGATTCTCAGCCAAATTCCCGCCAACCGTTTCGGTACCGTTAATGAGGTCGCCCAAACCGCCGTTTTCCTGGCACAGAACGATTACATTACGGGTCAGACAATTGTAGTTGATGGCGGAATGACCATTTAGAGGTGAAAAAATGAATCGGGTAGTAATTACTGGAATGGGCGTAATCGCCCCCAATGGGAATGGCCTCGACGCTTTTGTTGCCAACACATTAGCAGGTAAGGTCGGAATTAAGAAAATTAGTAAGTTTGATGCCCATGACACCGGAATTACGGTGGCTGGGGAGATCGACGATTTCGATCCACGGGCCGTGGTTGGTAAAAAAGCCGCTCGCCGGATGGACCTTTATTCCCAGTACGCCGTTCAAACTGCGGCTGAAGCAGTCGAGATGGCTGGCATCAACGCCGACAACACCAATCCCGAAGAAATGGGGGTCATTTATGGCTCAGGGATTGGTGGTTTAACCACCATTCAGGAACAAGTTATCAAGATGCATGACAAGGGTCCTCGGCGGGTATCACCGCTCTTCGTCCCGATGGCCATATCAAACATGGCTGCCGGTAACATTGCCATCCGCTTTGATGCTCAGAACATCTGTAGTTCCGTTACCACCGCTTGTGCGACTGGAACGAACGCCATTGGCGAAGCCTACCGGCAAATTCAAGATGGCCGGGCTACAGTGATGATCGCTGGCGGGGCCGAGGCATCAGTCAACGAAATTGGGATTTCTGGCTTTGCCGCTCTCAGTGCCCTCTCCACGAGCACTGATCCCCAAGCCGCCTCCCTGCCTTTCGACCGCGACCGGAACGGTTTTGTACTCGGCGAAGGTGCTGGAACTCTAGTTCTTGAAAGCCTAGAACACGCCCAACAACGCGGCGCCCATATTCTCGGTGAAGTGGTCGGCTACGGCGCAACTGGGGACGCATATCACATTACTGCACCAGATCCTGAAGGAAAGGGTGCTGCCCGGGCCATGCAACAGGCCATTGCTGAGGCTGGTATCCAGCCCCAGGCAGTTGACTACATTAACGCGCACGGGACAGCCACCCACGCCAACGACAGCGGTGAGTCCCTGGCTATCAACAAGGTTTTTGGACCGGATAACCGGGTCCTGGTCAGTTCCACCAAGGGGATGACCGGTCACCTGCTCGGTGCGGCAGGAGCCATTGAAGCTGTGATTACCGTTGCCGCCTTAAAGCGGGGACAACTGCCTCAAAACGTGGGCTGTTTCCACCAGGATCCCGAATGCAATATTAATTTGGTTAGTGAGGATAATCAGACGGCCCCAGAGGCCCAGTATGCCCTAAGCAATTCCTTCGGCTTTGGTGGTCATAACGCCGTCCTCGCTTTCCGGAAATGGGGGTAACAATTAATTGCAATTTGATGAACTGCAAAAATTAATACATGAGTTTGAGCAATCCTCGGCCCGTGAATTAAAGATTGACGATCATGATTTTCATTTATATCTAAGCAAAAATCAGCAATCGATCCAGCAGCCAACTGCCGGCGCGCCGACAGTCAACAATCAAACTGGATCGACGACTCCCGCAGCGGCTGACACAGCTTCTGACAACCGTCATCAGATCAAGGCCCCCCTTGTCGGGACGGTCTATCTCCAGGCTAAGCCTAAGCAGCCACCGTACGTCACGGTCGGCCAGCACATCCATAAAGGAGATATCGTCTGCGTAGTTGAAGCAATGAAAATGATGACCGAGATTAAGAGCGATGTCGACGGGGTCGTCGCATCAATCGACGTTGATAACGGCGAACTGGTTGAATGTGACCAGTCTCTTTTCACAATAACGGAGGCAAAGTAGTATGACAAAAGTTAATTGGGGGTCTGAAAAGATCCAACAAATTATCCCACACCGCTACCCAATGCTATTGATTGACCGGGTCGAAGAAGTGGTCCCGGGGGAGATGGCCATTGCCAAGCGTAACGTAACTGTTCACGAAGAAGTCTTCAACGGTCACTTCCCGCACAATCCGGTTCTACCGGGCGCGCTGATCGTCGAATCACTGGCCCAGACTGGCGCGGTGGCTTTGCTATCCGCCCCACAGTTTAAGGGAAAGACCGCCTACTTCGGCGGAATCCAGTCTGCCGAATTTCGCCGAGTTGTTCGGCCCGGCGACACGATGAAGCTGTCGGTTCATTTGACCAAGATTCGTCACAACATTGGAATTGGCAAGGCCGAGGCCACCGTTGATGGTGAACGGGCTTGTTCGGCCGAATTAACATTCTTTATTGGTTAGGATGTGAGACGCATATGTTCACAAAAGTCTTAGTTGCTAATCGTGGTGAAATCGCCGTTCGTATTATCCGTTCACTGCGTGAACTTGGGATCAAGTCGGTTGCTATCTACTCCACGGTTGATCGCGAAAGTCTCCACGTCCAGCTTGCGGACGAGGCCGTCTGTGTTGGCGGTCCCCGTCCCCAGGATTCCTATCTCAACATGCAGAATATCCTGGCGGCCGCGGTTGGTACGGGGGTCCAAGCAATTCACCCCGGCTTTGGCTTTCTTTCGGAAAATAGTCAATTTGCCGAAATGTGCCAGGAGTGTGGCATCACCTTCATCGGTCCTCAAGCCCACACGATCGACCTGATGGGCAATAAGGAACATGCTCGTCAACAGATGAAAAAGATCGGTGTTCCAGTCATCCCAGGTAGTGATAGCTATATTAATAATGTGAACGAGGCCATCGAGGTTGCCGATCAAATTGGTTATCCAGTTCTAATCAAGGCAGCTGCCGGTGGCGGTGGTAAGGGAATCCGCCGAGTTACGGATGCTCAGGAAATGAAGGCGGCCTTTCACGAAGCACAGAGTGAGGCCCGCCTTTCTTTCGATAACGACCAAATGTATATCGAAAAGATCATGGAAAATGTTAAGCACATCGAGGTGCAGATTTTCCGGGACCGATTTGGCCACAGTGTCTATTTCCCTGAACGGGACTGCTCACTCCAGATTAACAAGCAAAAGGTCCTGGAAGAGAGCCCCTGCAAGCTAATCACTCCCACAGAGCGGAAAGAGCTGGGGCAGATCGCGCTCCGGGCAGTCAATGGGATTGACTATCTCAATACTGGGACTCTAGAATTTCTGATGGATCAGGACCATCATTTCTACTTCATGGAGATGAATACTCGGATTCAAGTTGAGCACACAGTCACCGAGATGGTCACTGGTATCGATATCGTCAAGGCTCAAGTCAGGGTAGCGGCTGGTGCTCCCCTCCCCTTTGACCAATCAGATATCCAATTGCAGGGTGCGGCAATCGAGTGTCGGCTCAACGCTGAGGATGCGGAACATGGTTTTATTCCTTCGACCGGCCAGGTTAAGTACCTTTATCTGCCCGTCGGCAACCTTGGGATGCGGATCGATACCGCCCTTTACCAGGGCGCAACCGTCACCCCCTTCTATGATTCCATGATTGCGAAGGTCATCGCCCTCGGCCATAACCGGGAAGAAGCAATCGAAAAGATTAAGCGGTTATTGAACGAAATGGTCATTGTCGGTATCAATACCAATCAGACCTTTCAACAGGCCCTGCTCACCGATCCGACTTTTATTAGCGGCCAGTTTTCAACTGCTTATCTTGAAAAACAGTTCCTACCTCTTTGGAAAGAAAGGATAAGTCAAGATGAACCTGTACGATCAAAATAATACGCTCAGTGCCCACCACATAAAGGCCGACCAGCAGGCAGATGCTAAGGTGCCAGATGGACTTTGGCGAAAGTGCCCAAAGTGCGGAACAGCAATCGTCACTAAGCACCTTGACCAGTACAACACTTGTCCTCATTGCCACTTTGGCTTTCGAATTGGTGCCCGGCAACGGCTTGCTTGGTTAGTCGACGACTTTACCGAAACTGATCAGGACCTGTTGAGTCAGGATCCGCTGAACTTCCCCGACTACCAGCAAAAGCTTACGACCTGCCGGCAGAAAACGACATTAAATGACTCCGTACTTACCGGAACTGCCCAGATTGGCGACCAGCACTTTGGACTAGGAATTATGGATCCCTACTTCATCATGGGGTCCCTCGGAACGGTTACTGGGGAAAAGATCACCCGCCTATTTGAACGGGCTACCCAAGACCGGCTCCCTGTCGTATTGTTTACGGCTTCTGGCGGTGCTCGAATGCAGGAAGGCATCTTGTCCTTAATGCAAATGGCCAAGATCAGTACGGCCATCAAGGAACATTCTACGGCAGGGCTGCTTTACATTACCGTCTTGACCGATCCCACCACCGGTGGTGTCACGGCCAGCTTTGCCATGCAAGGAGATATCATCCTGGCCGAACCTCACTCCTTAGTCGGCTTTGCGGGACGCCGGGTGATTGAACAAACCATGCATCAGCGGATACCCAAGGACCTGCAGGATGCAGAAACGCTGCTGAAAAATGGTTTCATTGATCGGATCGTGGAACGGCAGGAAGAGAAAGCAGCCCTGCAATGGTTATTAAAGTATGGAGGGTAGCAAAGTGAAAAGACAAGCTGGACAAGTTGTGGCAGCGGCCCGCGATCTGCATAAGGTCACAGGACCCGAGATTATCCACTCATTGATCAAAGACTTTACGGAGCTGCATGGTGACCGCCTCGGTGAAGACGATCCCGCCATCATCGGCGGCATCGGCCTGTTTCATGATCTGCCTGTGACCGTGGTCGCGACTGACCGGGGACAATCAGCTGCCGAGCGGATTGCCAAACATTTCGGCTGCCCCACTCCGGCAGGCTATCGCAAGTCTTTACGGCTGATCAAACAGGCGGCCAAGTTCCACCGCCCCGTCATCTGCCTCGTTAATACTCCCGGCGCCTATCCGGGACAATCAGCGGAGGAACATGGTCAGGGGGCGGCAATCGCACAAAACCTGTTGGAAATCAGTCAGGTCCCGACTCCAATCATCACGATTATTCTTGGTGAAGGAGGCAGCGGAGGAGCTCTTGCCCTGGCCTGCGGTGACCAGGTTTGGATGTTGGAAAATAGTACCTATTCCATCCTCTCGCCGGAGGGCTTTGCTTCAATCCTCTGGAAGGACAGCAGTCGTGCCGATGAGGCTGCAGCAATTATGCAGCTGATTCCCGAAGATCTGCTCCGCAAGAAGGTCATTGACGGCATCATTGAAGAACCCACCGACCATGCCGCGGTGCTTAGCAACATTGACCAGGTTCTCCAACAGGAAATTTCGCACCTGCAAAAATTAAGCACCACTGACTTACTACGGCAGCGACATGATCATTATCGACAATTTTAATGGAGGTTAGTTTTAAATTGGCAGGAATTTTAACAGACAAAAAGATTATTGTAATGGGTGTGGCAAATAAACACTCCATTGCCTGGGGATGTGCCCAAGCAATGGCGGCCCAGGGAGCAACAATTATCTACACTTACCAAAACGAGCGGCTCAAGCGCAGCGTTAGCCGTCTTGTCAAGGCAACGGACAACCTGGTCGAGTGTGATGTTGCCAACGATAACAGTATCCAGGACGCATTTTCAACCATTAAGCAACGGTTCGGCACCGTTGATGGAATTGTTCACGCCGTTGCTTATGCCAAGAAGGATGAGCTGGGCGGTTCCATTCTTGACGCCAGTCGGGACGGCTATGCCCTGGCTCAGGACATTTCATCATATTCACTGATCGCCGTGGCAAAGGCAGCCAGTCAGTTTAAGCTGCTGACGAATCCCGCTAGTATCGTGACCCTGACCTACTTTGGATCAGAACGGGCCATTCCAAACTATAACGTGATGGGAATTGCCAAGGCCGCCCTGGAAGCCAGTGTTCGTTACCTAGCCCGTGATCTGGGACCAGCCGGTGTACGCGTCAATGCCATTTCGGCGGGGGCCATCAAGACCCTGGCCGTCACGGGAATTAAGGGGCACGGTGAGCTGTTGAAGATGTCAGAGGACCGGACAGCCGATGGTAATAGTGTAACCTTGGAGCAGATCGGTAACACCTGCGCATTCTTAATGAGCGACCTATCAACCGGTGTCGTCGGTGACGTCATTTATGTTGATAAGGGAGTGCACCTTATTTGATGAATATACCTAAAAGCAAGGACTTATCAACACGCGCGATAAGTCTTTTTTGTTCACGTTTTAACGGTCAGGTGGTCGTGAAAGCAACTACCCCCTCAACCCAATTACTAGCCCGCCACTACGTCAAAAACCAACGGCCAAACAAATCAATCGCCTTCTTTGCTGACCAGCAGACCGCGGCCTACGGCAAGGGAGACCGGCCTTTTTACGCCCCCAAGAACACTGGGCTCTACTTCAGTCTGGTCCTACCACCACGACTTAGCCCACAACTGGCTAACATCGGCCTTTTTACTACCGGCGTTGCCGTAGCAATCCGCCGGGCCCTCCATACCTTCTACCCGTACCATGACTTTCGGCTAAAGTGGGTCAATGACCTATACATCGAACAGCAAAAGGTTGCTGGAATCTTGAACGAACTAATTTATTGCCCAGCACTTGATCAGTCCTGCTGCGTGCTCGGCATTGGCATTAACCTGACCACCACAACCTTTCCTAACAAGTTACAATCCATAGCCCGGGCCATCGATCCCACCAGGTCGGTCGATCGCAACCGGCTGGCGGCCGCCCTTCTCGACCAGCTCACTTACACCATTTTTCACTATCAGGATGGACAATTATTGACGGATTACCGTGCGCATTCCCTATTGATTGGTCACTGTGTCCGGGTAGTCATAAACCACACTGTCATTCTCGGCACAGTCATAACTATTGATGACCACGCTAGGCTAGTGATCGAAGACGACCAGCACCGGCTTCACCACCTGGCAAGCGGGGATGTTACCAAGGTAATTTTTTAAGCAGAAACATGGAGTAACACACAAAAGGGCCTCCAGCGTCTAAACGCTGGAGGCCCCTTCATGCTTACGGGGATTCGAAAACGAACTAGTAAACTAGTTCTGTCTCGCTTTCCCTACTGTTGCTTAAAAAGCAAGCACTTATGTATGGGTGTTTTAGTAAATATCTTTTTTAGTGTAAGGCAGTAAAAAACGTGATGAACCCGAAGAAGATCCCAGGAAAATTAGCCACAAATACAGCCCAATCCCGTTCGCTCTTAAACCAGGCATAGATTGACCAGAGGGTACAATTCAGACCTGCAACAAACGGTTGTAGTGGTGCACAATAGGCGCCATGAAGGTTGTTGATGATCTGTGGAATATACGAAACATACATGCAGACAGCAATGACACTCGCAATTACGCTCAAAACCCGGATAAATTTAGTTTCCTTCATAAATTGTTCCCTCTCTTTCTAAATCAATTTGTTGCAGCCTTCAAGGCCAATGCAAAGTCCCCGATTGTGGCAGAACCATTGTGCTGGGCCAGTGGCATTGTAATGTATTCGTCGACGTTGCCCACATCGACATAGTTGTTCAGTAATTTCTTGAATTCGCGCCGAACCTTCTTCAGGAAGTCTTCACTGACGACGCCACCACCGAAAACGATCTGACCAGGTCGGAACATCAAGGTGGTATCAAGGGCCGCTTGGGCAACATAGTAGGCCATGATGTCCCAAACATGGTCAGTCAGCGGTACATCCTGCCCCTTTTTGCCAGTACGTGCTTCAAAGGTTGGGCCGGAAACCAGGCCTTCCAAGCAATCGCCGTGGAACGGGCAGATACCCTTAAAGTCCAAGTCGTCGGGGTGGCGCTTCAAGCGGATATGGCCCATCTCAGGGTGGCCGAGTTCACCGACGAACTTCCCGTCAATGACAGCACCAGCCCCGCAGCCAGTCCCGATCGTGTAGTAGACCAGGGAGTTGATCCGCTTGTTAAACAGGGTTGAGAGGACATATTCACCATAGGCTGACCCGTTGACATCCGTAGTCCAGGCGATGGGAATGTTGAAGTGCTTCTTGATCGGGCCCACAAAGTCAGTGTCCGCCCAGCCCTTCTTCGGGGTATTGGTAATGTAGCCGTACTTAGGCGAACTCTTTCGGATCTCAATTGGCCCGAATGAGGCGATCCCAATGGCAGACAGTTTGTCCTTGTACTGGTCAAACCAATCAATACACTTCTGAATCGTCTCTTCTGGGGTCGTGGTCGGAATGTGAATTGAATCTTGAACCTGATAATTAATATTGCCGACCGCACAGACAAACTTGGTCCCGCCGGCTTCAATACTTCCTAACAACATTGGCTTTTCCTCCTCAACTTACTTGTTCTCATCCATCTCGGCACGCAATTTTTTGCCGATCTCTTCGTACCCGGGCTTGCCCAACAGGCCGAACATGTTGACCTTGTAGGCCTCAACTCCTGGTTGATTGAACGGATTAATCCCGTTGAGGTAACCAGAAATCCCCATTGCTACCTCAAAGAAGTAAATTAGGTAACCGAGAGTATACTCGTTCTCTTCTGGGATATGAACGGTCATAACCGGTACCCCTCCGGCAGTGTGGGCAGCCACTACCGCCTCATAGGCCTTGGTATTGGCGAAGTCCATCGTCTTACCTTCCAGGTATTGCAGACCGTCGAGGTTATCATCCTCGCTTGGAATCTCGACGTCGTAGTTTGGCTTATCGAGCTTGACCACCGTCTCCATCAGGAAACGCCGTCCCTCTTGGATGTACTGCCCCAAGGAGTGAAGATCAGTGGTGAAGTTGGCACTGGACGGATAGATTCCCTTGTGGTCCTTTCCTTCGGACTCACCGGCCAGCTGCTTCCACCATTCGGCAAACATCCGCATGTTTGGCTCGTAGTTCTCCAAAAGTTCGGTCGTATAGCCCTTCCGGTAAAGGATATTCCGGTAGGCAGCATATTGGTAAGCTTCGTTCTTGGTCAGGTCCGGGTTGACAAAGTCTTTCTCGGCCTGGGCAGCCCCTTCCATCAGCTTATCAATGTCACCGCCAGAGACGGCGATTGGTAGCAAACCAACTGGGCAGAGGACCGAGTAACGACCACCGACACCATCTGGAATAACGAAGGATTCATAGCCGTTAGCATCAGCCTCAGTCTTCAATGCTCCTTTGGCCTTATCGGTCGTCGCATAGATCCGCTTGTTGGCTGCTGCCTCACCATACTTTTCAATTAACTTCTGCTTGAAGATCCGGAAAGCGATTGATGGTTCCGTAGTTGTCCCAGACTTGGAAACGATATTAATAGAGAAGTCCTTATCACCAATCAGTTGAATCAGGTCGTGAACGTAGGTGGAACTCAGGGAATTGCCGGCAAAGATAACCAATGGGTACTTCCGGTCCTTGGCATTCTGGGCCTGGTAGAAGGTATTATGGAGAAAGTCAATCGCCATCTGAGCTCCCAGGTAGGAACCACCGATCCCAATCACCACGAGAATATCGGAGTCGGCCTGGATTTTCTTAGCGGCTGCCTTGATTCGCTCGAACTCATCCTTGTTATAATCACTTGGCAGATGGAGCCAGTCACGGAAGTCGGCCCCGGCTCCAGTCCCATTACGGAGCTCATCGTCAGCGGCGTTGACCATCGCCTGCATCTCACCTAGTTCGTTATCGTTAATAAACTGCTTTAGTCCTTGCTTATCTAATGAAACGTGCGTCATGATAAAGTCCCTCTTTTTTAAAAATTATTCTAAGGTTTCCAGAAAACGTTTCCTTGTTTCAACAGTTATTATGGTAGCGCTTTCCACATTTTATGTCAACCGGTTGACATAAAGAATTTATTTTATACAATAAAAAAGAACAGCGCTAGGCTGTCCCTCCATCGATAATCTTTACCGGCAACATTGTTGAGCTTACTTGCTCACCGTTGATCCGGGCTTGGAGCATAGCCACTGCCCGCTTAGCCATCTGATCAATGGGCTGCTGGATCGTGGTCAACTGTGGTAATAAGACCCGCGTCGCGTTAGCCCCATCGTAGCCGACCACCCGCAGGTCCTCTGGAATCAGACGTTTGAACTCGCCAGCGATATTCATGATCAGTCCAGCATTGGTATCGTTATCCGCGAAGATTCCGTCTACTTCAGGATGATCTCTGAAGATCTGTCGAATGATCGCCCGCTTCTTGGCGACCGGATCATCAAAGCTGATGTGATAGGTAATCGGCGTTTGCCCGTGCTGGCGTAACAGATCCTCATAGGCTAAGCGCCGCTCGTGGTTAGGTGTTGGAATGTCCTCAGGATAGTTGGTGTGGATGATATGTTGGCAACCATCATCCAGTAACCGTTGCGTGGCGAGCAGCCCCCCGTTATAATTGTCGGAGGCCACCACTGGTACGTTTCGACTGACAATCTGTTCAATTGATACAATTGGCAGACTAGTCCGTTGGTATTCATTGATAGCCTGGTTGTGGGCTCCCACGATCAACCCATCGACCTGCCGATTAAGAAGCTGACGTAAAAAGCTGCGTTCCTTCTCTGGATTGTTCTGGCTATTACCCATCAGGACCTTGTACCCACGCCGGTACAGCTCGTTCTCCAAGGCAGCCTCTAGCTGACCGAAGAAGGGGTCATCAATGGTTGGAAAGATTAGCCCGACCAGCTTGGTCTCCTGCTTGTATAGTTGACGTGCGATAGCGTTGGGACGGTAGTTAAGCTTTTCCATTGCCTGTTGGACCTTGGCAATCGTTTCGTCGCTCAGATAACCGCGCTGGTTAAGTACCCGAGATACCGTTGTCTTGGAGACTCCGGCCTCACGCGCAACATCGTCTATTTTGACTGGCTTTTTGGCCATATTTTTCACCCGATTTTAAAGAATTGCTTTTATTATAACATTTTGTAAGACACAGCGAGGTATCATCTATGGATAATAAAGAAGTTGTAAAACGTTGGCGCGAAGCAAAGCTGATTGGTAACATCGCCACAATTGCCTGTCTAATCATGTACGCTTCCTATATCGATCAAATTGTACTTAACTTTACTGGTCACCCGGTATCGCCCCTCCAGCCAATCTGCGCCGCCATCAATGCCTCCCTCTGGGTTGCTTATGGCTGGCTCAAGCCGGACAAGGACTGGCCAGTTGTCATCGCTAACTTCCCTGGTATTATTTTTGGTGCGATTACCTTCATTACGGCATTCATTCACTAGTAAAAAGGACTTGTTTTTCAAGCAAGTCCTTTTTACTATCGTGCCCGACGGTAAGCCGCCAGCGTCTGTGGATCAAAGCAGACCATCGTAACTTCCCTGACTACCTTGGCATTTTCCAGAAAGTTACGAATTGTACTCAAGGCGATTGGGGCTGCAATCTCCAGTGGAAAAGCGTAGACCCCGGTACTGATCGATGGAAAAGCCACTGTCTGGCAGTTGTTCTCCTCAGCCAACAGAAGACTGTTGCGGTAGGAGTTCGCCAGCAGCTGACGTTCCTTCCCATTACCACCATGCCAGATAGGGCCCGGCGTATGAATAATATACTTGGCAGGTAGGTTGAAGCCACCGGTAATCCGCGCCTCCCCTGTCGGGCAACCGTTAAACTTCCGACAGGCCAGATACAATCCTGGCCCAGCTGCCCGGTGGATAGCCCCATCGACACCACCGCCACCCATCAAGGTCGTATTGGCCGCGTTAACGATGGCATCGACCTTGGCCTTGGTAATGTCACCCTGAACTAGTTTAATTTCTGCCATTGCTAATGATCCTTTCGTTTTTTAAATTGGTGGTACAACCAGATTGTCTCCACGATTGACAGAGCTGATAACGCCCCGACAAAGCCATGGCCAACCCCTACGCCGAATTGATAGGAACTCTTGGGAAGTTCCACCGTGTCCAACTTAAGCAAGAAAGTCAGCACAACAATAAATGTCATTATTGCTCCCACCTTGGTGGATCGGCTCATCGACTTCCACTCAACCCTACTCAATAAGAAGTAGATATTAACCGACATCAAACCAATCAGGATACCGGCCAACATCCGCCATCCTGGATGCAACTGGTTAATCCATCCCGTTCCGATCATTGAATGGCATAGGAAATACAGACTCGCTACGACATTAATTATATACGAAATAACAAAGGTACGGTCTTGTTTAGCATTGATAACGTGATCATGTTTGTAATTATCAATCATCTCGTGATCCTCCCTCAATAGGTTGTCTAAACTAACATGATAGAGGTCACTGAGCTGGACTAGCATGAAAATATCGGGATAGGAGCGACCGTTTTCCCAGCTTGAGATCGTTTTACGCGAAACACTAAGCTTCTCCGCCACGACTTGCTGAGTCCAGCCATTCTGCCGACGATAGTTTTTTATTTTCGTTGCAAATTCCATCACGTGCCCTCCTGAAAGCAAATTGTTTTCCCGGGAAATAATTCTTGACTATTACGATACCGGGAGCAAGTGAAATTGTCACGCTATCCTTTTCAGACCATCAAAAAAACACTGAGCGCTTATAATCTGAGACTCAGTGTTTTTCTAATTCTACCAAATGTTTACCCGGTCCTCCGGTGCCTTATACATCTTGTCGCCTGGCTGAATATCAAACGCCTTGTAGAAGTCGGCCAAATTCTCTGCCTGGACGTTAGCCCGAAGCTTTTGCGGAGCGTGAACATCGATCGATAGAAGGAGCTGTTCATACTGTGTGGTAGCCTTCATCCGCCAGATCGTAGCCCAGTTGATGAAGAATTCCGTAGCGCTGAAGTCGTCCTCTTCCTTGGCCGCCTCAAGGGCACAAGACAGACCGCCACCATCGGCGATGTTCTCAGAAACGGTCAGCTTCCCGTTAACCTTCCCGCCAGCATATGACAGGCCGTCAAATTCCTTGATCATCTGTTGGGCCAGTTGCTTGAAGTGAGCAGAGTCTTCACTGGTCCACCAGTTGTTAAGGTTCCCATATTCATCAAAGAGAGCTCCATTATTGTCAAAGGCATGGGAAATCTCATGGGCAATGACGGCCCCAATACCGCCATAGTTCTGACTGCTGGTCTGTTTCAAGGAGTAGAACGGAGCCTGCAGGATGGCAGCCGGGAAGACAATGATGTTCTTGAAGGGGTGGTAATAGGCGTTGACCGTGGCGGCACTCATCTCCCACCGCATCCGGTCAACCGGCTTGTTCCAGCGCCCAAACATCTCTTGATTCTTAACGTAGCTGACCTGGTTGAGGTTAGCAATCAAGGATTCACCCTCATCAATCTTGAGTTGGTCATAAACCGCCGGAATCTTATCCGGGTAGCCAACCTGGATACCGAGTTTATCCAACTTGAGAATGGCTTTCTCTCGAGTTGCCTTGCTGAGCCAATCGTTTTCAGCCAGCCGCTTCTTATAGACCCCCACCATTCGTTCAACCATCTGATGAACATCAGCCTTGGCTGTGGGACCGAAGTACTTTTTACCGTAATAGTCCCCGGCTACCTGACTAAAGACGTCACGGGCCAGGTAGTAAGCAAATTTACGCTGGCTAATCGGCTTCTTGCTGCCGGACAGGGCCCGGCTGTAACGGCCATTGATCTCACGCATCTCATCATCCAAGTAACTAGCATAGTCACGAATGACGTTGACTACCGCCCAGTCCTTAAACAGGTCAAAGTGGTCCTTTAAGATGCCGTCGAGTGCCTTGAAGTAGTCAGGTTCCATCACGATCACCTTTTCTGGTGTCGTGCCTATCAGACGCTTGATCACCCCAGCCAAGTCTAGTTGGTCGGTCGAAGCCGCCAGCTCATCTACCGTCCGTGGATTGTACATCTTGCTATAGTCCGCAGCTTCCTCAGCACTCTTGACATTTGGCGCCAGGAGAGCATCGAAGTCCTTAGCGTGCTGAATGATCTGAGTAGCCTCATCCTTGTCATAGCCCAATTTATCCATCAAGGCTGCTACCATGGCAGTCCACAGTTTAAGCAGCTGGTCATGTTCCTGCTGCTTTTCAGGTGTGTAGTAGCTCTTGTCAGGCAGAATCAGTGATGGGGACGAGACAAAGAGGGCGTAAACCGTTGCATTCTTCATATCGGCATCGATGTCGAAGCTCACCGGTGACGGCAGTCCAAACATGACCCAGTTACGCCACTGGGCCTGATAGTCAGCGTAAGACTGGAGTTCCGCGACACTGCTAAGCACCCGCTGCAAAGCCTTGGGACCGACTTTCTTCCGGAAATCAAACTTCTTAGCGACCTTGTACAGCTTGATCATCTCGTTGAAGCGCGGATCATCCGACTTTTTTTTATCGTCAGCGTAAGCATCGAAGTCATCCATCATCTGCTTATCGATCTCATCCACGAGGTCGTTAAAGCCTCCCGTGGCCGGTTTATCATCTGGAATTTTAGCGTCCTTGATCCAATCGCCGTTAACGGCTGCATACAGGTCATCTTTGATCATCTTTTTGTCTACTGCCACAATGCATCCTCCTTAGCGTGTTAATGGCTCTATTATACTATTTTTTTGGTAAATGGCGGTAACGTTAGTCCTGAAATGGTGTGAGCAGAGCCTGGCGGGCCCCAGCCGAGAACCACTGGTCGTGACGCATTATCAGCTGATTGACAGCCCGATAGTCGCTAAGGTCGGTAGTTCCATTTACCAGACCAGCCACCTGGAGCTGACGGGCAAAATGAACATCAGCCGCCTCCAGAACATTGCGGTAGATTGGCTGGTCATCCGGATCCCAGTTCTCGTTCAGCAACCCTACGGCCCGCCGATATTCTTCACTGTGAGTTAAAACCCGCTGCATGGCCTGGGGATTCAAGAGTGTTGTCATTTTTTATTCCTTTCTTAGTTCAAATACATGGCCCGAATAATTGGTAACAGACAGCTGAGCGGCTGTCGTTGTTAGTAGCCAGTCCACATTGCGGTAGCGGTGATAGCGAAGGCGACGTTCACCCCAGCCATCGGTAATGATTACCACGATTGTTCCGGCCCGGGACACATGGTGGACAGCCAGGTAATCGAAGACCGCCTGAAAACTGGTACCACCACCACCCCGCCGTTGCCAATTAGTCGTCCGGCCCGGATGCAGATGTTGTCCCGGCGCGTAGACTTTAGCATCAAACGAATAGACCGTCATCCGCACCCGTTCACGGCGCACCAGCCAACTTATTTCTGTCAAAGCCCGGCTAATCTCCTGGTCAGTCATTGAGCCCGAATTGTCGACAAAAATACGGAGATCAGCAGTCAGGTGGGCAATTTGACCCGGCAGGTCCATCCGAAGGGGCTGACGACGGTTAAAGCGGGCATGGGACGGTTCCTTCCCCTGGACAATCTGGCCAACCTGCCGGGCGAGGACATTCTGCCAATTAAAGCGGGCATGACAACTATCAACATTACTAAACGCCTGGCGCACGTCACCTGGTAATAGTCCCCGATCACGCTGCGGAGTCTGGTTCCAGGCGTGTTGAATAATCTGTCGTAAGTTAGCAACCCGAATCTGCTGGTTGCCAATCTGGCGTTTTGCCTGTTGAGTCCAGCCGCGATGATCATCCTGAGCGTCGACGGCTGGCAGGGCTCCCTGCTGTCCACCCTCCAGGCTGATCCCGCCCCGCTTCAGATGTTCTCGTTCCGCCACACTAGTTTTTGCCAAAAGGCGAAGATAGTCCTGGGAATCCAAATGAGCTGGAACCTTGCGATGCAGCAATTGCCGGACCTGTTCCAGGGTAGCCGTACCTGGGGGTGCTGCCGGCAGGTACTGGTTAACCGCTATGTCGGTGGCCACCTTAACCAGCTTGGGATGAGGAT
The DNA here is from genome assembly GCF_002940945.1 of Limosilactobacillus pontis. Classification (GTDB taxonomy): domain Bacteria; phylum Bacillota; class Bacilli; order Lactobacillales; family Lactobacillaceae; genus Limosilactobacillus; species Limosilactobacillus pontis_A. The sequence goes on along the minus strand of NZ_PNFV01000002.1, from coordinate 173,782 downwards.
GATCGGCGTAGCGGAGAGGGTGCTGCCAGAGAGCATGCAAGGCCTCGTGGGCCAAAAGCAACTGAGCGTCATCCATTCTCAGTTGGATAAAGGTAGTTGGGTTGATCACCAGGGTCAATTGATCTCTTACCCAACGAAGGCCAGCCACGGCAGGCTGCTGATCGACAAACTGACGAGGAAGCTGAAGGAGAATCTCGCCCAGCAAACGGTATTTCTGCAGGATACCGACAACCGCCTGACTGGCCATTTCTGAAGCAGACGTCACAGGATGGCGGTGATGAGAAAGCTTATTCCAGAAGGCCATTAGTTCCGGTCCCCGTAAGTGGCAATCTCAGCCAGTCGCCGATAAAGTTTGGCCACCGGACCGGTCGACTCCGCCTTAGCTGCCGTGTACATCGGTTGAATAACCCGATTCAACTGGCCACCGGCTGCTTGGGCAATTGCAAATTGACCATCCGGACTTACCTGGTCAAGTAAGTCAATAAAGGAAGTTGCCCCAGCCGCTGAAGCCAAAGGTGCTCGCTGGTCATCGGCCACCCATTCGCAAAGGAGGCGGATCTTTGTCGCCTCGTCAGCCCCCGCGAAGTTCTGTCGGCTATCGGCCTTGGTCTGAATGGCCTCCAAATTCAGCTGATTCCCCTGAGCCATGACAAACTGGGCAAAGGAGACTCCAACCTCCGTACCCAGGTCACCGCTGAAGAGATCAGCAGCAAGAGCCTGTTGGTCGGCCGTTGGAAGTTGCAGGAGTTGGTCCAGATTGCGGGAAACCCGCTCCCAGGCCCGCGGTGTTGGATGTAGGTCTGGATTATCAGGATCAAGAACTGATAGCCGCTCTGGATAGGTCGTCAGGTAGTTGATCACCAGTCGATTGATTTCCGCTTTACCGGCCCACTTTAACCATTCCGTAATTGAAGTTGTCATCACTAACCGAACCGTCCGATCCTTGATCGCCGCATCGGCAGTGGCTACCGCATACTCGCGGTCATCAAAGCCAGCCATCGTACTATCGGGGTTTTCAGCAATAATAATCATAACGGTGGCGGGGAGACGAAGAGCGTTAATCCGTCGCTGTAAGACCAAGTTCATCAACTCACTCTGAACGGCCACCGTTCCTCGATTAAATTCATCGAGGAACCAGATGATCGGCGTCGTCGGGTGCGCTTCAGCATCCTTGATAATCTGGATCAGGGTTTCCGAGTAGCCAAACTGAACATTTGCCAGACGGCCATAATGCTGAGTTTCAACGAAGGAATCGCTAGTCAGCGGCGGAACCGGGATAGCCAGGTCCCCCTTCTCACTCAGGCTGACTACCGTTGTAAAGAGATGCGCCCCCATCCGGTCGGCCACATCACTAACCAGGGCCGACTTACCGATTCCAGCATCACCGACGATATTGGGCACGTTGCCCGCCTTCAGAACCAAGGGAACCGCCATTAACAGTTGTTGATACGTCAAAGCCATCTAATCAGTCCTTCCAACCATGTTTATTGAGATCCATCTCGCGTTTGCACATTCCCGAGACGTAAGGGTTACCGGCGACGATAAAGCGTTGGGGCTTGGCACCATCTTTTCCCTCCATGTTTACCCCAATGCGTGCAGTCGTGATTATTTCCCGGGGAATTTTAAAACGGTCAAGTTCAACCTTGAGTGGACTAGACTCCATTGGCTGACCGTCAAGGACGCGGGAGTGGATTCCCAACGCCTGAACAAGCTTACCAGGTCCGTTGGTGATATTAACCCCGGTCATCTTTCGGTGGGCCGTCATCAAGCCGACTCCCGTTGCTGGTTCGATTGCCCGAAGTAAAATCCCCTGGGGCTCGTCCTGATCCTGGACAACAATGTCAAAGCAGTAATGCCCACGAATCTGGTAAAGATAGATATCACCAGGCTGCCCGTAGAGAGATTCCGAGTAGCCGGTCCGTCGTCCGTTGAAGGCATGGGAGGCCGAATCGTTTTCTCCCAAATAGGCCTCCGTTTCGACGATATAGCCACTAGTCATACCATCTGGCCCATCGTAACGAACAAGCTTGCCCAGGAGATCCCGAGCAATTTCCACCGTGGGCCGGTCGGTAAAAAATTGTTGATATGCAGACAGCATTGTTTAACTTCCTCCTTAAAAGAACTATCCTAAAGTTACCACGAATCAAAGGAGGAAGACACTCATGGAACTCAAAACAGAAAGAATCTATACCAAGCCCGCTGATCTCGACGGCTACCGAATTCTGGTCGATCGGCTATGGCCTCGGGGGATCTCAAAGGTCAATGCTCATCTGAATGACTGGCTTAAAGAGGTTGGGCCAAGCAACGAACTGCGAAAGTGGTTTGGCCATGATCCGGCTAAGTTTGCAGAATTTAAGACGCGTTACCTTGCCGAACTGGCTGATAATCCAGTCTACGATAAATTACGAGAACTAGTCCAAGCTAAGCTGGCAGTGGGCAACGTTATTCTTCTGTACGGTGCCAAAGACACTGAACATAACCAGGCTGTTATTCTCAAGCAACAGCTGCTTGCTGATCTGGCCTAAACGCAACCCCTGGTTAACATAGTGCCTTCGTTAAGTGCCAATTAGTATGGAGTATTGCTTGTCTGCTACCAGGCTCTACGATATAGAGGCCATTATGGTAAATATTCAGCTTAGCCAGCAGCTAATAGCTCTTCGTCAGCAAGCACACCTTTCACAAGAACAAGTTGCCAGCCAACTACACGTATCTCGTCAAGCAATCTCCAAATGGGAAAATGGAACCACACTGCCGGATATTGAAAAAATTGTTCAACTCGCTACGATCCTTAACGTTTCCCTGGATGAGCTTGTTCTAGCTAAGAAGCCAACCATTAACCAGTCAACGGTTGCTAAAATCATTGAAGCATATACCCAGCAAAATAAGCAGGAATTGTCTTGGCGGCACCAACGAATCACCAACGGTTGGGAATTTTTAGCTCGTTACTGGTACGTAATCCTAATTTTTGCCGTTTTCATCTATATCGTATTTGATGACCTTGCCTTTCAATAATAAATTAAAGTAAATCACTAGAATAAACCGGGCTGATGATTATCAGAACACATCACGTGACGGCTCACAATACCAATATTTAAAACAAGGCAGCTGATAGAAAGCACTACCTTTCTCATCAGCTGCCTTTAATTTTCTGAAATATTATAATATTAAGCTACATTTCAAATGTCTACTGCCGCCAATAGATCCATTACCAACAATAAAAACTAGCGGCGTTGGTAATTTGCTTGGCTTCAACGACGGTTAGCCAGCAGTTGAGCCAAGCCCTGTTGCAGAACGTCGTCATCTACCCTGGTGGTCAGGAAACGCTGCATCGGCGTCTCACTGTGACGGTCCTTGAAAGCTAGTGGTTCAGACGCCAGAATCACCGCTGTCAAATTATTCTCAGTCATCAGTAACTGTCCCGGACCTTGGTACTTGCCCTTGGTATGCTTGCCAATCCGCCAGACGTGCAGCTTGGCGTTGCCAGCCGGATCAACTTTCAGTTGGTACTTGCCATCCGCGTCCGTTTCAACTGGAATGCAGGTAAACTTTAGGACTTCATACTTGCCTTTCTTACTCATAAGCCATTTCCTCTCTTGTACTACTATCACTTATTCTAGCTTTTCGCCCCTGGTAAATTCAACTCGCTGTTCAGATTAAGTGGTACAGTAAAGTTAACAAAAGGTTAGGAGGAATTACTAATGGAAAAAACACCAATTACGGCTGAACAGATGCGGCACTATGACTCTTACACAATCAACCAGATTGGCATCCCCTCGCTGGTCCTTATGGAACGGGCTGCTCTGGCGGTACGTGACGAGATCCTGAACGCCTTCCCGCTCTATCTTGACCATGTCGTCGTGGTCGCCGGGAGTGGCAATAACGGCGGAGATGGCCTCGACGTCGCCCGTCTCCTCCACATTGCTGGGATTAAGGTAACAATCCTCAATGTCGGCAACCCGGCCCATGCCTCCGAAGAACACCAAGTCCAGGAAAAAATCTGCCATTACTACCGGATTCCTGAAACCACGGATTTAACTGTTCTCAAGCAGGCCACCCTGATTATCGATGCCATGTTCGGTATTGGCATCGACCGGCAAGTAACTGGCGCCTATGCTGACGCCATTGATGCCATCAATCAAAGTGAAGCTCTGGTGGTTGCTGTCGACATGCCATCTGGGATTAATACCGATACCGGTGAGATCATGGGGACGGCAGTTAAAGCTGACGCCACAGTAACTTTCGCCTTCAATAAGGTTGGTCTGACCAAGGCGGATGGTGCCAAGTACGCAGGTCGGATCGTGATTGCTGATGACATGGGGACCTACGCCGTCGATGACTAGTTTTTAATTAACATAAAGGAAACTGTGGTATGCACCAACGTAATACACAAAGAACCCCCAGTATTCGAATGAAATGCTGGGGGTTCTTTGTACTTACAGGGACTCAACAACGAACTTGTAAGCTAGTTCTGTCTCAATCCCGTGCCCATTTAAATCTTTACTTCAAGTACTTAGCTGGGTCGGCGGCGAAGTCATCCACTGCAACCTCAACGCTATCCTTAGTAGCGGCGTTCTTCAGCTGGAACTTGCCCTCGTCAACTTCCCGGCTGCCAAATACGGCAAAGTACTTGGCGTTGCGCCGAAAGGCCTCCTTAATCTGCTTACCAACCTTAACACCACTGTAATCCTTGTCGGCCACGACTCCCTGCTGACGGATCTTGTTCAGGAGGTCAAATGCTAATGCATCCCCTTGGCCGTCAGCACTAGCGAAAAAGACATCCAAGGTATCCTGCGGGGTAAACTTAGGATTCTCCTGTTGGAGAAGGAGCATCAGCCGCTCAACACCCATTCCAAAGCCGATACCCCCTTCTGCAGGACCACCGAGCTGTTCAATCAGACCATTGTAACGTCCCCCGGCACATACCGTGGTGTAGCCACCGCCGAAGACCGGCGAATCAGACATGATCTCGAAGATAGTGTGGTTGTAGTAATCCAGCCCCCGCACCATGTTGGTATCAATCTCGTAGTCGATACCAAGCTGCTTCAGCAGGTTTTGGACCTGATCGAAGTAAGCCTGGGACTCATCATCAAGGTAGTCAAGAATCGATGGGGCATTGGCCACGATCTTCCGGTCACCAGCATCCTTACTGTCCAAGACACGTAATGGGTTCCGATAGAGGCGCTCCTGAGAGTCCTTACTTAGCTCGTCGTAGTGGGGCTTTAGGTAGTCAATCAAAGCCTGCCGATAGTCCTCACGCACCTTCTTATCACCTAGCGTATTGATCGTCAGCTTGACGTTTGGTACCCCAAAACGCTTGAAGAGGGTCATTGCCATAGCAATAACCTCCACATCAATCTGTGGCGATTCATTGTTTAAGGCCTCGACCCCAATTTGGTGGAACTCACGCTGGCGGCCGGATTGTGGCCGTTCATAGCGAAACATTGGCCCCATGTAGTAAACCTTATACGGCTTCGGGTATTCAGGACCGTACAGCTTGTTTTCAACATAGGCCCGAACAACCCCGGCTGTTCCCTCGGGACGAAGAGCGATGTGTCGATTACCCTTGTCGTGAAAATCGTACATCTCCTTCTCCACGATGTCGGATGTGTCCCCAACGTTTCGGGAAAAGACATTGTAGTCCTCAAACATCGGCGTCCGAATTCCACGGTAACCAAACTCACGAAAGACCTCGCGAGCATTTGCTTCGACCTTTTCCCATAGACCAGTCACACCTGGAAGTAGGTCGGCTGTTCCCTTCGGCTTTTGATAATCCATGTTATTCTCTCCTTTCAATTCCAGCGTCAAGCATAATAGCAAACGCCCTCCAAGGCCATCAGCCTTAGAGGGCGAATTAAATCCACGGTGCCACCTCTATTCATAGTGACTTCACAGCCACTACCTCAGGAAGTCTCTCAACTTCATGACGTTAACGGATCATACCCGGGACGGACTACTCACTTCCCCCGCCCAGCTAGTAGAGGTGTCTTCATGGTCACCGCCAGCTCTCAACCGCACTGGCTCCCTGTCAATTGCGTGACCACTTTATTTTCTACTCAACGCTTTTACACACTAGTGATTTTACCATAGCTCTTAGCCGTGGTCCACCCGATTAAGAACGGGCCTGGTGGTGCCGAATTCTGACCAGATCACCGACGACAATCAATAGAGTAACAAACATCATCAAAAATACCGAGATAAAGAGCAACTGATAATTGCCAGCCTCGATAACATAACCACCGTACAGCGGACCAATCGCTCGTCCTACCGAAATAGTGATATTCAACAGTCCCTGATAGTGACCAGCCTCGTCAACTGCAGTCAGCTGAGCGATCCAAGCGGGCAACCCCGCAAAGCTGGTCATTTCACCAATGGTCAGCACCACAAAATCGAAGGTGAAGGCTAGTAGACTCTTGGCAAAGATCAGTAATAGAAACGACGAGGCAAAAATAAAGATCCCGATAATAATCTGGCTTGATAATCTAATATATGGACTCAGCTTATTGACCAGGGGCTGCCCAATAATGATCAGCACCCCGTTCAGGGTCCACAACATGCTATAAGCGTAGAAGGGGATTCCCATGTTAGTCATGTGAACAGCCATCACACTCTCCCAAAGAGAATAACTGAGGTGGATCGTCACCAGGTTCAACAGAATCAGCCAGATCAAGATGATCATCTGGCGGTGCTTTGGCGAGTACACCTGATGCCGGGCTCGTGCTGCTTTTTTCTTTGGTATGACAATATTAACGTTGAAATTCAAGATCACCAGAAGCGTTAGTAAAGTATAGAAAATAGTAGCAACTGCAAAGACCAGAACGACGTTAATCGGCAGTAGAATCCCGACCAGCAGAGTCCCGATGACAACCCCGATGTTAAAGGCCATATAGATGTAATTGAAGACGTAACGGGATGTGTGTGCGGTAATCATAGAACCATAGGAATTGACAATCGTCGCATTGATCCCATCTCCGAAGCTATTCAGCATCATCAGCAAGGCAAACCAGGGCCAGCCATGGATAAAAATCAACAAAAAGATGGCTAAAGTCGACAAACTGACTCCGATCAGTGCGGTCTTGTACTGACTCCAGTGATCAAACAGCCAGCCGCCGATATAATTACCAACCATCATGGCAAGTGACATGAAGAGCATGACCACTCCCGCTGTCGTCAGGGACTGGTGGAGATAGTTGTGCATATACATCGTGGTCAACGGCCACAAAAAAGCGGCCCCGGTGTTGTTCAACAAGCTTGCCAGAGCCACCCATTTTAACTTAACAGTGTTCTTTTTTACCGTCATAGAACGCCTCGATCACTATCGCTCAATAACCATTTCGGCAGATGGCACTCGCAATAAGGTATAGGCTGCAGATTCGCGGTTAGCGCGCAGTCCGATACCATTCAGCGGAGTGTTTCGGTAATGAACAGACATGACTGCCGCAAAAGCATGTCCAGTCCGGGAATCCTGCTTTTTCAGCTGAGCCTGATCCCACGGCAGTGCACTAATGCTTAGGGGAATAATTCGATCGCCATCAGCTACCGAACCAAAACGTGACGTTGTCGTGTACTTGTTATTACCAGACCAGTAAGTATAAGAAACAACTGGATGGTTACCGCTCTTGCTCCGAGTCGCCAGAACATAATAATAGTCATCCTTCTTGTTGCTAATCTGCAACGGGTAGTATTTCGTGCTAATCCGGGTCTGCTGGTTATTTGCTAGATCCACCTGGCGGAAGAAAGTCATGTAGGACATACCACCAATCCACACCAGGGATACTAGTACGAGGGCCACATAACGGCCAAAGAGCTTCTTGTCAAAGGCACGCTTGGTCTTAGCAATCAGCATCAACTGCTGCACCCGAATGTAGTGGATGACATAGCAGAGAAAGACAATTGCCAAAATCCAGAGGAGCCAGCCAAGCCAATTCCAACTCATAATCATTCTCCAATCTAAAAAGGTAATTATATAGATTATCACACAAAATTCCACCCATGTCCCGGCTTTCCCACTAGATCATTGCGAATTTAATTCTCGCAAACCGGGAGAACTGTGCTAAACTAAATTTTGACATAAATTTTAAACATGTTTTACAATAAATATAGATTAATAAGTCCTCGTGACGTAATTATCTTAAGGAGGAATTGATTTCATGGACAATTTGAGTGAGTTAGCTCAAAAGCTTATCAATTTTGAGCGCGAAAACGACTTAAACGATAATGAAGTTGCCTTTGGAAGCCATCTATCAGTTGAACGGATTCACGATATTAAATCATCAAATTCAGTGGCGACTTCTGAAGAAACCGAATTGCTCCAACGGTTTATGCAAAGCAAATAATTGACAATATTAACTAAGGCTGGCGCTGAACGTGCCAGCCTTAGTCCATAATCAGATAGACTTGTGATGCTAAGCTAACCTACTAAATTTTTCGTAGCTACACTATAATGAAAATCAAAGGGACTGGAAGAAAACAATACTTTCTTCCAGTCCTTTTTTAATTTTGCGGCGTATAAAAATGTACCGGAACTACCACGGATGGCACCGTGTCCTGGGGGCGCTTGATACGCGTCATCAGGGTAGCGATCAGCTTGGTACTCAGTTCTGCAATTGGCTGAATCACCGTTGGCAGTTCGGGATTTGTCTGGCGGATTAGCGTTGAACCGTTGTAACCAGTCAAGAAATAATCCTGATTAAGCCGGAGGCCAGCCCGATGATAGATATTAACAATCCTCAGAGCCTGAACATCGTTGGAGGCAATCACCCCGTCATAAATACCTGGAAAAACAGTTGCCAAGTCAACATGGTGGACATCTAGCGGGTCAAAGCTCCGGTGGTGCTGACCAAGGTAGTCAACCACCCCCTGAAGCCGGTTGACCGTTGGTGAAACCGACTGATCCTCATCGACCATCACTGCGATCCGTCGTACCTGATGTTCAATCAGGTACTGAGTGGCCAGCTGCCCGCCTTGGTAGCTATCTGCTGAGACAATCGGAATGTTGTCAGCCAGGTAGCGGTCAAACGACACAATTGGCGCCGTGACCTGGTGATACTCCTTGATATCAAGGTTGTGGGACCCGGAAATAATCCCATCGACCTGGTTGGCCATCAGCATACTCAGGTAGTCATGCTCAATCTCCGGGTTTTCAGCCGAAGAGGCAATAATCGTCTTGTAACCCTTGGTGAAGAGCTGCCGTTCCAGTTCGTTAACCAGCTCCGCAAAGAAGGGGTTGATCAGGTTAGGGAAGATCAGACCAATGAACTTAGATGGCTTCCCCTGCATTGCCCGGGCCAGGGCGTTGGGCTGATAGTTTAGTTCCCGCATCGCTGCATGGACCTTCTTGATGGTTTTCTCACTTAAGGACCCGTAGTTATTAATCACCCGGGATACTGTGGTTACCGAGATCCCCGCAAGCTCGGCAACATCCTTTAACTTCGCAACCATTTCACAAATCCCTACTTTCTTCCAAATAATTGGCTGGTACATTGTCAGTAACTTTTTTATTATAGCTTACCCGGCCGCGGCTGGGTAACATATTTCACTAATTTAACTTTCTCTAAGATAATATGTTGTTTTTTTCATCTGTATTAAATTAATTTATCACGACGATTTATTTATATAAGCCTGGTTTGCCCATAACTACACCTTTGTCAGATATAAATTTACTAATTAAACCAGTTCCTTTTAACATTGACGATCAGGTAAATTAATGGTAACTTGGTACTAGCTAAATCTTAATAAGTTCTTAAATATTTTTGTCAAACCTTAGCAATTCTATTTATCAATTATCTTAAGTCAAGGGAGTCAATGCTAATGAATCGTCAGGAATCTACTAATGCGACCACACATTACAAGATGTACAAAAGCGGCCGAAAATGGGTGTTTGCTGGTATCACGGCCCTCACAATGCTTACTGCTACCGGTGCAGTTGCACACGCTGATGATCAACCAGTAAAGGCAGAAACGCAAGTCACCAGTGCAGTACCGAACAGCACCTCAACGGCTAACAGCTCTGCTGCCGTAAACTCAGACAGTTCCACGAACTCCAGTAGTGCGGTGGTTAGTTCCGCCACTGCAGATCACTCGGCAGCTGCTGATGCTACGGTATCAAGCGCCAGTACAACGGTAGCAACTGCCAGTGTTGCACCCGCTCAATCGGCCTCCACTGCCGTTAGTGCCGCCTCTACTAGTGTCAGCGCAGCAACCACTATGGCAATGGCAGCAACCACCGCTCCTCAACAGGGTAACGGGGTGGATGTTGCTTCCCTACATTTCAGTAATAACGCTCACAGCCAAAACTTTATTCAGAGCGTGGCTCCCGGTGCGATCGCTGGCTGGAACAAGTATCAAGTTCTGCCTTCCATCACCGTGGCTCAGGCTATCTTAGAAAGCGGCTGGGGTCGTTCATCCCTGTCCACCAATGCTCACAACCTTTTTGGAATTAAGGGCTCCTACAATGGCCATTCCGTCACTATGCGAACCCGGGAAGTTTACAACGGTCGGAGTGTTTACATCAACGACAATTTCCGGGCCTATGCTAACAATTCCGAATCAGTTGAAGACCATGGTAATTTCTTATACAGTAACCGACGCTACCATAACCTGCTTGGCGACACTAACTATGTTTCCGTCGCTAACAAGCTTCGTCAAGATGGCTACGCAACAGATCCTAGTTATGCCCGTTCACTGATCAATCTGGTCCAGACCTACAACCTAACCCAGCTTGATTCCGTGGCTTTCTCTGGCCGGGTGGTCACCAACCGCTACACGAACGCTTCAACGTCCAACACCAACTTTGCGGCTAACGGTAACACCAACTACTACACCGTCCACAGCGGTGATACCCTGTCCGGTATCGCCAACAAGTTTGCTACTTCGGTCAACACCCTGGCCCACCTGAACGATATTCATAACGTCAACCGTATCTATCCCGGTCAACGTCTGCTGGTCCGGCAGAATACACCTGCAGTGGATCAACACAAAACCCAATCTACCACAAATACAAATCACACGACCACAACCAACACGAGCAGCGCTAGTTCATACACAGTGCAGCGTGGTGACACCCTGTCTGGCATTGCCAACAAGTTCAACACCACCTACACTAGCCTGGCCCAGATCAACCACTTAAGCAATCCGAACCGTATCTACGTCGGTCAGCGTCTTCAATTGCGGGCCCAGGTACAAACGCAAACGAGCAACCATGCTTCCCAGTCAGCTAACAATACCACGCAGCAGAATTCAGGAGTTAGCTCATATACTGTTCAGCGTGGCGACACCCTATCCGGCATTGCCAACAAGTTCAACACCACCTACACCAACCTGGCCCAGATCAACCACCTGAGCAACCCGAACCACATCTATGTTGGTCAGCGTCTCCAGCTGCAAGCAGCCAGTCAGCATACTACGACGTCAACAACCACGACACACCATACGAGTTATGCCACGAATTCAAACACTACGTCAACATACACAGTGCAGCGTGGTGACACCCTATCTGGCATCGCCGCTAAGTTTAACACCAACTATTCACAACTGGCTCAAGTCAACCACCTGAGCAACCCAAACCACATCTATGTTGGTCAGCGTCTTCAGGTCCGGGGCAATAGTCAGACAAGCTACCACGTCACTACGAGCAGTCACGTTTCCACTAGCAGTACTGGTTACGTCGTTCAAAGCGGTGACTCCTTATCTAAGATCGCCGCACAGTACGGTTTAAACTGGCGGACTCTAGCAAGCAAGAACAACCTGCAGAGTCCATATGTAATCTACGTTGGCCAGCACCTGGCTCTCTAATTTAGGTTATAGAAAAAAAGCAAAGGCAATTTTCCTGCTTTTGCTTTTTTTCGTTTAAAACCTTAAAATAAACATAATAATAGTCAATTGCATGTCAATTAACATGCTTTTGGACGGAAAGTGGTGACCGGCCGTGCCAGTGAATGAAAATCCTAACCTTGAGAGCATTAGCCATTTCTTCAAGATTCTTGGTAACCCTAAACGACTACAGCTTCTCTACCTCCTAATCCAACACTCAATGAGTGTTTCTGAGATTAGCGAGCGACTGAATTGGGAACAGTCGGGAGTCTCCCACCAACTTCAACTGCTACGTAAGTATAACCTGGTCCAGCAACATCGTCAGGGCAAGGTCGTTATCTATCACCTGGATGATCCTCAGGTGGTAGTCCTAATCGCCGACGTCCTGAACCACGCCGAACAAATTGTCAAAAAATAAAAATGAGGATGATGGTTGCCTCCCCGGTACCATCGTCCTCATTTTAGTTTAAACAAACTTGAGTTGAAATTTTTCCGTATCTAGGACATCTGCAACTGTCAGCTCTATCCCACTGTGGTATTGGTCCGCATTCAGGAAGAAGCTGGGGTGGGTATGGCCATAAAATCTAAAATCATACTTTGGTGCTGAGTCAGCATTACTGATCTGCATGACCCCTTGTGTACCGTCAGAGCAATGAACCGTTTGCGTCTTATCATCATCATGAACAAAAACTGTCGTCACTTTTAACACCTCCATTATCCATTATACGCCTGTTTTGGACAGCCTAATTATTTTTTATGGTCTATTTTAATTTATCGTGCCATATTGTTTTATATGTCTAATAAATACAAAAAGCCAACTTAATTGGTCGGCTTTTTGCATTTATGATACTTAATCCGCAGCTAGGGCATCGATCGGATTCAAATTAGCTGCTCGACGTGCTGGTAAGAGGGCCGCAATGAAGGAAATCACGATCGCTACCACAAGAGCAAAGACGAGGTTGCCCACAGTGATTTGGACAATGTTGTACTTGATCATCCCATATAGGGCATGATTAAGAATAACCGTCGCAACCAGAGCCAGGACTATTGCCAGGATTGCAGAAAAGAGACCGATCAGAATCGACTCAGCAGTGAAGAGACGACGGATATCTTTCTTTCGCTCGCCCAGCGCCCGCAAAATCCCGATTTCCTTGGTCCGCTCTGACACTGACATGTACATCGTCACGATGATCATCAAGGCTGAAACTAACAGGGAAATTCCGGCAATCGCAGCCAAAACGGTAGAAGCCAGACTGACATATGTGTTAACGGTCTTCAGAATTGAACCAACGGTAATTGCACCGAAGATCCGCTTGTTATTACCATCACGCATGTTATCGATCCGGTTGGCGACCTTCTGGACCTGACTGAGGTCATTAACGATTACGGCCACGGAATTAGCCGCCGTCGTACCCCCACTATCCTTGATCAATCGGTGCATCGTCTTATAATTCAAAGCGGTCACGGCACTAACACCATCCGCAATCCCACTGACCCGTAAATCACCAGTTACCGGTACCGGGTTGCCGTTGTGGTCAATCCAATTGAAGGTCAAGTGAACCTTTTTACCAATCAGCTGGCGATACTTAGTCGGGCCAGTCAACTGCATCGCCTGTTGCTTGGTCAGGAGGATCTCGTTATCGCCCGGCTTGTGTCCATGCTTGATTGCCCGGGTGGTGACAGAACGATTCCAGGTTGCTAAATTGGTACCGCTCTGTTGCATCTTCTGGTAGGACAGTCGGAACCCCGCCACCGTTACACCTGGTTCAACTGCCGAGATTCCCTTAAGTTTGCGTAGGCGGTCAACATTGTGCTGGCTGATCAGCATTGACTGTGGATCGGCTGCCATGTTCTGCATCGAGACCTGAAGCTGATCCTGAGTCATCTTCTTTCCGGTTGGGTTCTTATGGACCGTAACCGCACGTGGGTTAGCTAACGAGTTAATCTGGTTCTGAATATAACCATTAATCCCGTTACCCAACCCGGTAAAAAGAATTACCGCAAATATCCCAATCGCCGTCCCCAACATGATCAGGGAGTTACGCCAGAAATTATACATCAGGTGCTTGAAGGCTGTGCGGTAGCTCGCCATTGCTGGCAACGGCCGTGCAGTAATGTGAGTCGGATGAGTAGGCAGAGTATAGGTTGGACGCAAGCGCTCATCACCGTCAATCAGTCCATTGGCAAGATGGACAATTCGGGTTCCGTGATCGGCAACCTCCTGGGAGTGGGTAACCGCAATGACCAGCTTGCCATCCTTGGCAATATCATCCAGAAGGGCCAGAACCTCCTGGGTATTCTGGGCGTCCAAGGCCCCTGTCGGCTCGTCAGCAATGATTATTTGGGGATCGCTGGCTAGGGCCCGGGCAATTGCTACACGTTGCTTTTGGCCACCAGACAAGTGATTCGGGTGCTTATTGACCTGATCACCCAATCCCACCTTTTCTAACAGCTGAAGTGCCCGCTGCCGCTGTTGTTCCCGGGTCATGGTGGTCATATCCAGGGCAATTAAGACGTTATCAAGAACCGTCAAGTGGGAAATCAAGTTGTAAGACTGGTAGATATAACCAACGGTAGACCGCCGGTAATTATCCAGCTGCTTCTGATCGCGATGATCAAGGAGCTGCCCGTTGACCAAGACCTGACCCGTGAAGTTTCGGTCCAGTCCCCCAATAATATTCATCAGGGTCGATTTCCCACCTCCAGACTCACCAAGGATTGATACAAACTCGCCACGGTCAAAATCCAGACTGATTCCCTTGAGGACCGGGAACTCTTCTTTGTCGAGATAGTATGACTTATGGATGTCATGCAATTCTAAAAAAGCCATATGCTTCTCCTTTACTTAATTTTTGTAGGCTACTTACTAAAATTATACCAATCAGTACCCCAATCACGCCAAGTAAAGGAAGCTTTTTATGAATTAATTAGATATTTCCCGGGAAATATCATTCTTCCTTGGTCAATCGACCATCCATCAGCTGATATATGTGGTCGGCAAACTCCCGTAACCGCATATCATGAGTCACCACAATAACGGCCTTGCGGTGATCTTGGGCCATCTGTCTCAAGATCTTGCCAACGACCCGCACCCGATTGCTGTCTAGCGCAGCCGTGGGCTCATCCGCCAGGATAATCTGCGGGTCGGTATAGAGAGCCCGGGCAATCGCTACTCGCTGGTTCTGCCCACCCGAAAGTTCACCCGGGTACTGATTTAATAACTGGTCAATTCCTAATTCTTCCAAAAGATGATCCAGTGCAGCTGCGGTTAGATTCCCCTGTCTCTTGATCCGGTCAACCAGCTTGAATTGATCACGAATATTCAGATAGGGAAGCAGGTTGTAGGACTGAAGGACAAAACCGATCTTATTGAGACGAAGCTGATCACGTTGTTTCGATGACAGTTCACCCAGATCTTGCTGATCAATCAGGACTGTCCCCTTGTCCGGCGTCTGCAGGCCACCCATGATCGTCAAAAGAGTGCTCTTCCCCGAACCAGATGGCCCGAGGATCAGGCTCAATTCACCCAGATCGGCGGTGAAGCTAATGTCTTTGAGCACCGCGACCCGGCTTATCCCTGTGCCAAATGACTTATCAATATTAGTTAATTCAATTGCGGCCATTTTTCATACCTCCCTTAATTGTTCAATGCCTTTACTGGATCAATCTTAAGAATCATCCGAACTGGCAGCAGGGCGCCCAGCATCCCAAGAATAATCAGAACAAAACTGACACCGGTAATAATTGGCCAATTCATCAAAATCGGTACTGTCGTCGGCAGAACCAGCTGGGTGATCCAGGTGAAGATGACCCCACCAAGCACTCCTGCCATCATCAAAATTATAGCCTGAGACAGAGTAGCGCCAACTAGGTGCCTGGCTGGAATCCCCTGCGCCCGCAGAACGGCATAATTATTCATCTTCTGCATCGTCAAGATGTATAAGAAAACGGCGATGATAATCAGGGAGATTACCATCAGAAAGGCGATCATAAAAGTAAAAGTGTTGTTCTGGGCAGTATAGCCAGGTAGCTTTTGAATAAAGGTATTGACCGGATAGTGGCTCAACTGATTGAAACGCTTAGCTGATTCTTTCTGGTCAGCCACTACCCCGCTGGCAACTGTTTGGTCACTGACCCCTTTCAGCTGCTGCCAGGTATTCAGGGTGGTGTAGACTACCGGAGCAACATTGAGCGTAGCGTCCTTAGCAAAACCAACGATTCGATACTTCTGCCGACTGGAATTCAGATGAATCTGGTCACCAAGACGGTAACCCTTTTCCTTCAGCCCTGCATCCGCCACGACCTGATGAGCACCTTTTGCCTGGTGGCCCGCTATCAGTGTGATCTTATGCTTGGCGATAAACTGCTGGCGATCTAACCCGATCACTTGGGCATTCTCTTTCAGCTTATGCTGACCATCAGCTCGGGTAATAACTACTGGAGTCTGCCCGACCAAGGCCTCATGTTTGTTCAATTTATTGGGGAGCTGATTCTTGGTTACCATCGACGCACTCAGACTCCCGTTAGCATTTTTGTTTAAAAAGACTGTCTGGGTTCCCCAGGCATTGATTGCCGCCTTATTCTCATTGGCCAGCCCCAGCATCATTCCCATCAAGATAAAGACCAGGTAGCTGATCATCATAATCATGACCGTGATCAGGGTGTAGCGAAACTTGGCGTGCTTAATTTCCTTTAGTGCCAAAAACATTTTTACCACGAACTTTCTGTATGATTATTTTAAAGTGACATCGTGTCACTATTGAGTCTAGCGTTGTCACCACCAAACTGTCAACATTTGGAGCTCAGTGAAAATAATTCTTAACCACGCCTTAACCTAATTCTGCGGTATACTGGTTATACTTAATTGGAATGGGAGAGACATCTTCATGAAATATGTTCGGGCCTGGTGGTCATTTGTACTCCTCGTCTTTGCCTGGGGCATCAACACCATCATCTGGTCACCTCAACTGACCTACATTAAATATGCGCATAACAACCTCACCATGGTAGGACTCCAACTCCTCCACAGCGGGACCATCATCCTATACCTGATCGCCCTACTCACGGTCGGGGCAGTCCTAAGCCACCGACCTCTTCGTCTAGCGCGAACCGGTAAAATGTTGCTCTACACTATTCTGGTGGCTACCGGGGTAGTTGTCGTTGACTGGTTAACCTTTAATCAATTTAACTACCACCGTCTCTACAACGCATTGTTACCTGTTAGCCGTAATGTGGCTCCACTGGCCACGGTGGTGATTATTGCCAGTGCCTTGTTACCATGGTTGCGAAGTAAAATCAATAACCGTGGTAGCCTGACTGGGATTGTTCTCACAATGCTGCCGTTGGCAGCAACGACAATCTTTAACCGGGATATGTTCGGCCTGCTCAAAGGAAACTCGGTCACCTTTGGCCTGCTGATTTTGACGATTGGTGCCTTAAGCGACCAATTGACGGTCAACCGACAAACGGTCGCCAAGTGGCTAGGAGCGGCCTTAGCGACCAATATCCTACTGGTAGCAATCATGCCCAACGCTGCCTTTCAAACTCACGGCAGTATGCTCACGGCCGGGCGATTTACCACGCCGACCTTCCTGCCATCTGTGGTTGTGGCGACATCTGCCTTTATCCTATTAAAGAAGTCTTTGATTCGCTTCACCACAACAATCAAGCATCCAAGTTACTTTTTGACTGGACTAACAGTTCTACTTAGTGACGCTGTTGTCATTAATCGAGCCACTGTCTTGACTAAATCCACTAATAGTCTGGCCGGCCAGCTTCTAATTATCCTAGGGCTGACGGTCCTCACCCTAATGATTACCATCTGGCTGCCACAATTGGTGAACCAGCTCCAACGTCACTGGGGACTCAGTCAGCGGATTGATTGCTGCCTTACAACCACCCCCGATCAGTCGGTCGACCAGCAGCTGCTAACAATCACCCACCGGGTTGGTACCGCGATCCTGCGCCAGTGGCCAACCCTGCTGGCCCTCCTTGTTGCCTATGTCTTGGCTGACCTTTCTATTTACTACATGGGTAACCATACCCATTTCGTCAAGCAGCCGATGCTCTGGCTGACAACTCTCCTGATCTTCTTGACCTTCAAGGCCCTCCAGGCACTGACCAACCGCTACTGGCTATCGTTGCTGGTTACTGGAATGGGCAACGCCATCTGGATCATTGCCAACATTCAAAAAATGGACCTACGTAATGAGCCAATCCTACCGTCTGAACTAGCAATGATCAATGACCTTGATAGCCTACTCAAGATGATCGACTACCACCTCTTGATTTACAGCGGGATCGCTATCGTGGTGATCATCCTTGCCATCATTGTCTTGGAACGCTGGCGGCGGGTTCAACGACTCACTTGGCCATGGCGGCTTTGCTGGCTGCTCCTTGCTATCTGTGCCTTTGGCAGTGCTGCCTTTTGGAACCACCATGGCTCCCGAATGCAGACTCTGATGACCGGGCTGGATGACCAGCCTCACTTCATCCACCAGGCCGTGGGGGCCAAACAGAACGGCCCAACCGTTCAATTTCTTAACAACGTCGATATCACGGTCATGAGCCGGCCTCATGGCTACTCTAAGGCCACGATGGACCGCATCAGCCGAGAATATAATCAAGTAGCCAAAAAGATCAATACCGGCCGAACCAATCGGTTGCAAGATCAGACCATTATTTTCAACCTAAGTGAGAGTTTTGCCAACCCAAACCGGGTCCCGGGCGTCTCCCTAAAGGCTAACCCAATTCCGAAGATTGACCATATCAAAAAGGAGACGACTTCCGGAATAATGATCAGTTCCGGCTACGGTGGGGGGACGGCTGACATGGAGTACATGACACTGACCGGGTTTGCAATGTGCAATTTTGCTCAGACCTTGTCGACACCGTATACCCAGCTAGTCCCATACCTCAAGCACAATCCAACGATCGTCCAAAGCTTCAAGTATGCGACAGCTATTCACCCTTACTCCAAGAAGTTCTATGACCGGGGCACTGATTATCCGAAATTTGGCTTCAAGAGCTTCTTCTACCTTGGTAGCAAAAAGCATCCGATCAAGCACCAGCAGAAGATTGACCGCAACACCTACCTGTCTGACCAGACGGCCTACGCCAATACTTTGGACCAGCTCAAGTCCCACCATGGCGCCCAATTCATCAACCTCGTTACCATGCAGAATCACCTGCCTTACAATAACCTCTACAACGGGATCAACCGTTACCGCGCCACAGTTGGCGATGGAACTGATCCTGCCCAGGTCGAAAACTATGCGATGGGAATTCACTACACCGACACAGCAGTCACCCAGTTTATCAAGGAGATCGACAAGCTTAACCGACCGATTACCCTGGTCTTCTATGGTGACCACCTGCCGGGAATCTACCGCAATAGTATGAAAAAGGACGGACTGAAACTACATGAGACCGACTACTTTATTTACTCCAACACTGCTGCACAACGGCAGGGGGCCAAGAAGCTGACCCGGTCAACCCATTACGTTGGTCCAAACGACTTCATCGCAATGGCAGCCGAGCAGACTAATTCTCGGGTTACTCCCTACCAGGCGATGCTAACCCAGCTCTACCATCAGTTGCCCGCATACGCACTAAGCACCCAGCAAAATGGGACCAACAGTTTCAACTCGGCACCCGAATACATTAACCAGCAGGGCAAGGTCGTTTCCTACAGCTCTCTTACCAAGCAGCAGAAGAAACTATGGCACGACTACCAACTCGTCCAGTATGACATTACTGCCGGCCATCACTACCTGCTAAAAACCAATATGATGAAATAATTACTTAATCCCCGCATCGGTCACCCGTTGCAGGGATTTTTTGTTCACCCTAAACAATTCTTCAAGGTTTATAAAATATTTTTAAGAATTTATAAAGGCATCTTTGGAATCGCTTAACTATTGTCAACCACCGGATTAGTCAGCAAAGGTCACGCCAAATTCACCCCCGCAAAACGCCGCCACAACGGCAATCTTCAGTTGCATTGTATAAATTTTTATGGTAGCCTAACAAAGTATTCGAATTAAGTTAATTTTGGTTATCAATCATGTTAACAAATAAGATGAAAGGTGGATTTGGCGTGGATAACACAAAAAATCAACACCGTAAGCATCACTTGATTGAGTATGCTAACGGTAAGTCTCTAGAAGAAATCAACGGTACCGTTGAAGTTCCTCATGGTAAAGGTTTCTGGCGAACACTATTCGCCTACTCCGGCCCTGGTGCATTAGTTGCCGTGGGTTACATGGATCCTGGTAACTGGGCTACTTCAATTACCGGTGGTCAAAGCTTCCAATACACCCTAATGACTACCATCTTGATCTCAAGTTTGATTGCGATGTTACTACAATACATGGCGGCTAAACTCGGGATCGTGAGTCAAATGGACCTCGCTCAGGCAACACGGGCGCGGACCGGTAAAGCGTTAGGAGTTATTCTATGGATCATGACCGAATTAGCGATCATGGCAACTGATATTGCCGAAGTTATTGGTGCGGCGATTGCCCTGAACTTATTGTTCCATATTCCGTTGATCCCATCAGTTTTCATTACTGTTTTGGATGTTTTAGTTCTGCTATTATTAACGAAGATTGGGTTCCGGAAAATCGAAGTTATCGTTGCCTGCCTGATCCTGGTTATTTTATTTGTCTTTGCCTACCAGGTTGCCCTCTCAAAGCCAGACTGGGGCGCCGCATTTATGGGCCTACTGCCTTCCACTAAGGCCATTGCCCAGCACCCTGAAATCGGTGGAATCACCCCATTGAGTGGTTCTCTGGGGATTATCGGGGCCACAGTTATGCCGCACAACCTGTACCTGCACTCCGCTATCTCCCAGACGCGGAAGATCGACCATAACGACCTTGATAGTATTCGTCAGACCGTGCGGTTCACGACCTGGGACTCCAACATTCAATTGTCCCTGGCCTTCGTTGTTAACGCCCTCCTGCTGATCATGGGGGTTGCCGTATTCAAGTACGGTGCCGTTAAGGATAGTTCCTTCTTTGGCCTTTACGATGCCTTGAACAACACTTCCATGCTTAGCAACCCGATCCTGATTGCCGTTGCCAAGTCTGGTATCCTATCAACCCTGTTTGCTGTTGCCCTGCTGGCCTCTGGTCAAAACTCAACCATTACCGGTACTCTGACTGGTCAGGTAATCATGGAAGGGTTCGTCCACATGAAGATGCCACTCTGGGCCCGCCGGCTGGTTACCCGGATTATCTCCGTTATCCCAGTTCTGGCCTGTGTTGCCATGACCTCTGGTGAATCCACCATCCAACAGCACACCGCCCTGAACCTTCTAATGGAAAACTCACAAGTCTTCCTGGCCTTTGCCTTGCCATTCTCGATGCTCCCACTGCTGATGATGACCAACAGTGAAATTGAGATGGGTGAATTTAAGAACCGGATGTGGGTCAAGGTCTGCGGCTGGCTTTCCGTCGTCGTACTGACCTTCCTGAACCTCTACAATCTGCCATCAACCTACGAAGGTTTTGGTATCTGGTCAAAGAGCATGTCCGATACGCTGGCTTACCTGACGATCGTCATTATCCTGATCCTGCTGGTCTGGACCTGTGTTGAACTTTACCGCGGTGACAAGCGTTTCGCCGCTGAAGGCAAGGGTTTCGGTCAACAAGAAGAAGAAATGAACGACTCCGCTAAGAACTAACATATTTACTACCTAACTTCGAAAGGGAATTGGCCTCAGTCAATTCCCTTTCCGCCGTTTAAAACAGTTAGATCATGCTATAATAGGGACTAATCCAGTATCGTTTTTAATGAGGTGAACACGTTGAATAACAACCAAGACAAGGATAAAAAGCCCCTGACCCGAGTCGAACTATACGACACCCCGAAGCCAGGCGACAAAAAGAAGAAGCGCAAGTCTTCCATCTTCGATAATCTCAAACGTCAAGAGCGTAACAACAATCGTCCGCGTCCGAAGAAGGGCAAGCCGTCATACCATCCCGGCCAGAAGAACCGTAACCACAAGACATTCAAGGTTCTGCTGGGGATCCTCTTGGCAGTTCTCTTGGTAATGATCATTGTCTTTATGGTTAAGCAGCAGAATCCGGTTAACACGAGTGATGATGACACCACCACCGTCTCTACTAGTTCTAAAAAGAAGCGGCACAGTTCTAGTCATAAACACCACAAACGATCCCATTCCAACAGCAACAATACCGATACCAGCGATACTTACTCCTACACGGTGCCAAGCAGCAACCACAGTACCCAACCGGCCCATCGGGAATCAACGCCATCGACCAACAGCCATCAAAACTCTGCCTCTAGTCAGCCAGCTCAAAGCAGCAGTCAACAACCCAATGCCAACAGCCAATCAAGCAATAATAATCAGCAGCATCCTACTACGAATCAAAGCCAAAATAATAGTGCTCAGCCTGCTGGGCAAGGCAGTGCCCAACACGCTGCTCCAACCCCGCAGAAGTCAAATTAATTTAAAAAGGGGGTTGCCAAGCCGAGTAGCCGTGCTATAATCATAGGCAACTGAAGGATACGTCAAGTGATAACCTCCTACCAGGGAGTCGGTGCCATGGCTGGAAGCATCGTTGGAGTGACTCATCACCTTGATACCACCTTCTAGCATCACTGGCCGAAATAAGGCCGGTCGGGTCGTGTCCGTTACCACACCGTTGAGAGGAATTTTCGTATTCCTAAATATGGGTGGAACCACGCTAATTCATGATAATTAACGTCCCTAATGCTTACCAATCAGTAGCATTAGGGACGTTTTTAATTTTTATAAGGGAGAGATCATTATGGCTCAAGTCGCAGTTATGTCACCCGATGGATCCGTTAAGAAGATCGACCGGGACTCAAAAGAAGGTTTACAAGCACTCCGCAAGTTGTCCGCCTTGATGCTCAAGGCTGCCCTGCTCCAAGAATTTAAGGGTATTCGCCTTGGTGAAGCCGTGGCAGATGAGGACGGTTTCCATGTTGATTCCGACAAGGACGATCAACAAGTTTCCGCCGACGAATTACCAGCCTTAGAAGACGTCATCAAGGGTATGGCCAAGGACGACGTCAAGGTTGAATTTTCTGAAGTTGCCGTTGACGACGCCCTGGCCGCTGTCAAGGACGACCAGTTCTCTGCAGAACTGATCAACGAAAATGCCAAGGATGGTAAAGTTGCCATGTATAAGCTTGGTGACGCTATGGCTATCGCCGACCAGGACGTCCTGGTTTACGGTGATGTGGTCAAGAACCTCAAGCTCCTGTCCGTTGCTGGTGCCTACTGGAAGGGTATGTCATCCAACCCAATGCTTCAGCGGATCTACGGGACTGTCTTCTACAAGAAGGATGCCTTGGCTGAAGATCTGAAGAAGCGTCAGGAAGCACGTGAACGTGACCACCGGGTAATCGGTAACCAGCTCGACCTCTTCTTTGTTGATCCGAAGGTTGGTGCTGGTCTGCCATACTGGATGCCAAAGGGGGCTACGATTCGGCGGACGATCGAACGCTACATCATCGACCGGGAAGTTGCTGATGACTACAAGCACGTCTACACCCCGGTTCTGATGAACTTGGATGCCTACAAGACTTCTGGTCACTGGGAACACTATCGTGATGACATGTTCCCACCGATGGACATGGGTGACGGCGAAATGCTTGAATTGCGGCCAATGAACTGCCCAAGCCATATTCAGGTCTACAAGCACCACATCCGGTCCTACCGTGACCTGCCACTGCGGATTGCCGAACTTGGGATGATGCACCGTTACGAGAAGTCTGGTGCCCTCTCCGGTCTACAACGGGTTCGTGAAATGACTCTGAACGACGGCCACACCTTTGTAGCCCTCGACCAAATCCGGTCCGAATTCGCCAAGATCTTGAAGTTGATCATGTCCGTCTACAAGGACTTCGATATTACTGATTACAGCTTCCGCCTTTCTCTGCGTGACCCGAAGAACACTAAGAAGTACTACGCCAATGATGAAATGTGGGAGAAGTCCCAAACCCTGCTGAAGGCCGCCATGGATGACCTGAACCTTGACTACTACGAGGCTGAAGGTGAAGCTGCATTCTACGGTCCAAAGCTGGACATCCAAACCAAGACGGCACTGGGCAACGATGAAACCATGTCCACCATCCAACTGGACTTCATGCTGCCAGATCGTTTCGGTCTGACCTATGTTGGTAAGGACGGTAAGGAACACATGCCAGTCATGATCCACCGTGGGGTTGTCGGGACCATGGAACGGTTTGTGGCCTACCTGACTGAAATCTACAAAGGTGCCTTCCCAACCTGGCTAGCCCCTGAACAAGTCCACATCATCCCAGTTAGCGATGATGCCCACGGTGAATATGCCGATGAACTTGCCAAGAAGATGAAGGCTGCTAACATCCGGGTCGTTGTTGACCACCGGAATGAAAAGATGGGCTACAAGATTCGTGAAGCCCAAACCCAAAAAGTTCCGTACACCTTAGTTGTTGGTGACGACGAGCTGAAGAGCAACGGCGTTTCCGTCCGGAAGTATGGTGAGAAGGAACAAAACGAAATGAGCCAAGATGCCTTCATGGACGAAATTCTTGCCGACATCGCATCCTACTCACGTGAAAAGTAATAGTAACCCTTTAGTAAAGTCCCTGACGGTTATCATCCCTGTCAGGGGCTTTTTATACGCAGAACGTTACTATGTATACTAACGCTATACACTATACTTAATTTATATACACTAATTTTGTATCGTGATAATATAGGAGATGAAAGGAGTGACTTTTATGGCACAAATTAACATTAAGATCGACGACCAATTGAAGGATGATGTTAACAAAATCTTCGCCGAGATGGGGCTGGACCTCACTAGCGGGATCAAGGTTTACCTCAAGCGGGTCCAACAGGACAGACGGATTCCGTTTGAAATCAAGGGAACACGTGATGTAGACGAGGTTGCCCGTCAATACCGGGCAGGCAACCCCGAGGTAGTTACCCGGTTGAACAAGCTGCTGTCCGCCCTGGCGGGACCTGATAACGGGGCCACCGGGATCGGTGGCAGTGTCCTAAAAGCCACTAGCCACCAAAAGAAGGAGCAACCTGGTGGTATCGGCCAGGGAATCCTTAACAATACTCACGACTAGCAAAGGGAAAGGACCTGGATGCGCGCATCAGCGCAATCCAGATCCTTTTTGCAATTTAAATTCCCGGCCACTGGCAGCGTTTGATATCAACGTGATTGGCATCTTTAAACGGGATTCCCTCAGCCGCCAGCATCGGTCCCTGATCGATCCAACCAGGTGCCAAACGACCAGTGGCGGTTACGACCCGATGACAAGGATGCTTCCCATACTCGCCGGCCTTACTGAGGGCTTTCCCTACCAAACGAGCATTGCGCGGACGGCCAATTAACCGAGCAATCTGCCCATAGGTGGCCACCCGGCCCAAAGGAATGATATCAACAATATTTAACACGTCGGTCATGAAGTCTGCATCAATCTTGGTCATCGGCAGCTCCTCCCAATTGAGGCAGCAGTAAGAAGATTACCAGGCCGATCACGAAGAGAATACTAAGCGAAGCCGCCCCCATCGTCGACCGCCCCGTCCACTGGGTTACTAGGCCTACAATTACCGGTCCCAGAATTGCGGAAAACTTCCCCAGAATGTTGTAAAACCCAAAAAACTCACTGCTGGAATCCTTGGGAATCAATTGGCCAAAGTAGGATCGACTCAGCGCCTGAAGTCCCCCTTGACTAGTTCCCACCAGGATCGCCAGAATCCAGAAGTCGGTCAGGTCAGTTAGGTGCAGAGCGTCGAGACAGATAATGACGTAAACAGTGATTCCAACCAGGATGGCAGTCCTGTTGGAAGTTTTCTTCGCAAGCCAACCATAAAATAGGGAAAACGGAAAAGCAATCAGTTGGACGACCAGCAGGACCATCATCAACATCGTGGTCGGCACCCCCATATCCTTGCCGATTGCAGTAGCCATCGTAAAGATCGTGTCGACCCCGTCGATGTAGAAGAAATAGGCAATCAGGAACCAGGTGATCTGCCGGTAGCGACGAATATGATGAAAGGTCTGAGCGAGCCGACGAAAACTGTCCTGCAACGGATTAGCAACATCGCTAACGCTATACCGCTGGCGGCCGTGCACCAATAGTGGCCAGCCAAAGATCCCCCACCAGACGGCGGCAATGACGAAGCTAAACTTGGCAATTCCATAGACTGACAAAAGGCCGTTAAAGCCATGGGTCAGTTGAGCCGCCAGAAAGACAATAAAGGCAATTACCCCACCGAGGTAGCCCATTCCGTAGCCAGTTGAAGAGACCAGGTCCATCTGCCCGTCTGGAGCTACATCAGTCAGGAAACTATCGTAAAAGAGGTTCCCACCTGAGTAACCGATGATCGTCAAAACGTACATGAAGAGCAGCCATTGCCACTGCTTAGCCGGCAGGAGGGCCAGGCCCAGCGTCAAGATGATGGCTGGCCAGGTAAAGATATTTAGCCATCGGCGTTTAGCATTAGGATAGTCGGCCAGGGCACCCAACAGTGGGGCCAGCAACGAGACCACCAGGGTACCAAAGCTATTAGCATAGCCCCAGTAAGCCGTCGAGTCGGCCGCACTGACTCCCGCCTGCTGTGCGACGGCCTTAAAATAAACGGGCAGGACAGCGGTTACGACTAGGATCCCATAGCCAGAGTTGGCCCAATCATAGAAGATCCATTGCCATTGTTGTTTGTTAATTCGCACGAATCCGCCTCACTTTCTAATAACGCCCGGAATCGGCTGCCCAGCCGTGGGTGCCGGATAGTGCACGCCCAGCAGCTGAGCAAAGGTTGGCCCTTCATCAACTAGGTGGGCACCCGCAACCGTCGCTCCTCGATTGACGTCCGGACCGGCAAATACCGCCGTGGTAAAGTAGCCCGGTTGATTTGGTCCGTAGCCATGTACCCCCTGGTAACGATCATGGGTCCCCAGTGAATCTGGGTCGACGTCCTCGACCACCGCCGGCCGGTTGACCTCGTCAGTAAAGTAATAGCCTGGCTGAGCCTCAACCAGGAATGTGCATCGCGGATCGGCACCTCGTTTAACAGCTTCTGCACCGTCATAGATATGCTCGACCCCCGCAACACCAGCGATTAACTGCTTGAGCCGACCAGTATCCACGTTACCCCGGGTGTAAACATAGGTCTCCCCATCACAGGTTTTAGCCGTCACCCGCCAATTATTACGGTAGGTCGTTTTGCCAGCCAGGGGTGTCAACCAGCCGTGTTGGGCGAAGAGCATGTTAAGGTGGATCATCTTGTGAACATTGATTTGATAGTGGTCACCAAGTAAGACGAAGTTAGTATGGTCATAGGTTCCGGCGTCCTTAGTAGCCTGAACGAGCTGATCAACCCGCCGATCAAGGCGCTGCAAGGCGTGCTGAGCCTGAGCGGACCGGACCCCGTAACGGTGCCGCATACTATCCATATCGACCAGGTGTATTAAGGTCAAGTCGGGCTGCTTGTTTTTCAGGGTGTCAACCGCACAGGCCGTGATAAAGTCGTCTAACCAGGGCTGCTTAATTCCGTGGCGCAGATGTCCGTAGCGATGATTCATCTGCAGAAGGAAACGGGGCGAGCTGGCCTTTAAGGAGACCAGCACCTGATTAGTCCAAATCCGGTTTGGAAAGATCTCAGCCAGGTTGTAATCAATCTGACTGCCCGCAGTAACCGGCCAGAGGAAGGCAGCCGTTGTCAGCCCCGCATTGTGGGCAACATCATATAAAGGAGTTGCCTTAACATCCTTGCGGTACCAGTACCAGTCAGGCGAAAGGCGGCGTGGCTGGAGCTTAGTATTGTTGACCACTCCATGGACCGCCGGGTACTGTCCCGTAATAATCGAAGTATGGGACGGGTAGGTCAATGTCGGGAAGATCCCGCGAACTCGTTTAACCCAGGTTCCCTGTTTCATTATCTGTTGGATATGAGGCACCAGATAGCCAAGCTCATTAAGATCCCGGAAGCCGAGGGAATCCAAAGAGATAACGACTAATTTATTTCTAGGCATTATTTCATCTACTTTCATTTATTTTCAGCTAACAACTATTAACAATTTTAACACCTACCACTACCGGCTTTTTTCAAATTTACTATTATTTTGTCAAAAGAATTACTATAATAAAAGGGTTACTTTATGCAATTTATTCCATATTAACGAAAGAATACGCCAGGAGTGTGAAAATATTGGCAGAAACACAGCCCACCCGGTCGTTCGGTTTCTTCACGGCCCGCTCGATCCGCGTGGGAATCCCCTCTACTATTACCAATGAGACCGGAACCAGATCAAACTGAAAGGAGCCTTTTCACTTATGAATAATAATCCGCAGCTTAAAAAAACTGAACACGAGAAGACCCTCGGCCTCTTCGACCTGGCCATTCTTGGGATCGGGGCGATTATTGGAACCGGAATTCTGGTCCTGACTGGGATCGTCGCCGCCGAGGACTCCGGACCGGCAATCGTCTTCTCATTTCTCATTGCCGCCTTGGCCAGTGGCTTGATCGGACTCTGCTACTCCGAGCTGACCACCAGCCTCCCTAACTCCGGCAGTGCTTTCTTCTACGCCTGGGTTTCCATCGGTAAGTTTGTTGCCTTCCTGGCCGGCTGGACACTGATTGGGGTTTATATCACCACCACAGCAACAGTTGCCAATGGGTGGACTGGCTACGTCCAGTCCTTTCTGGAAGTATTGGGCGTCAAACTTCCCCATCAATTCCTGGTGAACCCATCTGCAGGCGGGATCATCAACCTGCCGGCCGTTCTAATGATCCTGTTGATGACCATCATTCTCACCCGGGGAACCAGTGAGAGTAAGCTGATTAACAACTTCCTGGTTGGAGTTAAGATCTTCATCATCCTCCTCTTCATCGTCGTCAATATTCAGCACGTTCAGCCTAGTAACTGGCACCCCTTCCTCCCTTATGGCTTCAAAGGGATCTTCACTGGGGCTTCGGCCGTCTTCTTCTCCTTCCTCGGTTTCGATGCCCTGGCCACCTCTGCCGAGGATGCCAAAGACGTCGACAAAAATATTCCCCGGGCAATAATTTTATGTCTGGTAATCTCAACCACCCTCTATATCCTGGTCAGCCTGGTGATGACCGGGGTCGTTTCTTACACCAAACTGAACGTCTCCGAAGCGATGTCCTACGTCCTGATCGTCAAGGGCCACCCCTATGTCGCAGAGGTTGTCTCTCTAGGCGCCGTCCTCGGAATCATGGCAGTGGTCTTTGCCTTTATCTACGCGGGGTCCAATATCCTTAAGTCAATGAGCCGAAGCGCCTTTCTGCCTCAAAAGCTCGCCCGTGTCAATAACAAGACCCACAGTCCCAACCAGGCGATCTGGCTGGTTGGGATTCTCGCTGCCATCCTCGCCGGTGAGTTTGACCTCCACTACCTGGCCCTGATCGCCAACATCGGTTCACTGATGGTTTTTGCTCTAATCTCACTGATCGTGATCATCCTGCGCTACCGTTATCCAGAACTGAAGCGGCCATTTAAGGTACCGTTTGGGAATACAATTCCGATCCTTTCGATCATCATCTGCATTGTCCTCCTCATCAGTATCTCCCTGACGGCCTGGCTGACCTACCTGGCCTGGATCGCACTGGGACTGGTTATTTACTTCACCTACTCCCTACGCCACGCCGACGAATTCAACTTCACAAAAGAATAAGTTTCACCTGAGGCTGGGAGAAAGCTTTACTTTCTCGCCAGCCTCTTTATATTGCCAGCGGGTGTAAAATGAAATTGGTACACTAATCTATATTTTGAAAGGAACTGGTTAAATGTCACGATTCAGGAACTCTGCATGTACGTCAATCATGGTCGGAAAGAAGGCTTCATTAGACGGATCAACCTTCATTTCTCGGAACGAAGACCGGGTCAGCGCCATCGAGCCCAAGCGCTTCCTAGTTCAGCCCGCTGTTCACGACCGTCACGAAACCTACGTCTCAGCCTACAACAAGCTAACTGTGCCACTGCCGGAAAGCGGAATGCGTTACACCGCGACCCCGTCAGTTGACCAGAGCGCCGGCCCAAACGAAGAGGACGGCTTCAATGCAGCTAATGTTGGTGAAAGTGCCACTGAAAGCGTCTACGCCAACGACCGCGTTCTTGCCTACGATCCATTCGTCAAAAACGGCCTGGCCGAGGACTCGATGACCACCCTGGTTCTGCCATACATCCACTCCGCACGGGAAGGGGTTGAACGCCTGGGCCGGTTGGTTGCCAAGTACGGTTCCGCTGAAGGCAATGGAGTCCAGTTTAACGACCAGAACGAGGTCTGGTATATGGAAATCGCTACTGGTCATCACTGGGTCGCAGTACGGATTCCCGACGACTGCTACGCCGTGGCCGCTAACCAGATTGCCATTGAGCAGATTAACTTCAACGACCCGGCCAACTACATGTGGTCCGCTGGTATCCGTGAGTTTGTTGATGACCACCAGCTCAACCCGGATAACGACCAGTGGAACTTCCGCCACATCTTCGGTACCAACACCAAGCTCGACCACCACTACAACACTCCCCGAGTCTGGTTCGCCCAGCGCTATCTGAGTCCAATGGCAGCTGCTGACCAGACTCCAGAGTGTCCCGACATGCCTTTTATCCGCAAGCCAGAACGCAAGATTGCGGTCGAGGATATCCAGTATCTGCTCAAATCCCACTTCAATGAAACGAGGTACGACCCGCTAGGCGATGGCAGTGAGCACGACAAGAAAGTTTATCGGCCAATCTCCCTATCGCGGACGGCTCAGTCCCACATCCTGCAGATGCGCAACAACGTTAAGCCACAGCAGGCGGCCATTCAGTGGATCGCGTTCGGCCTGCCGACTTTCTGTGCCTACACACCATTCTTCGCTAACGCCGACGATACCGATGTCTCCTATCGTAACTTTCCAAACAAGATGAAGCTCAAAAATGCATACTGGCTGAACGAAGCCCTCGCTATGGTGGTGGAGAGTCATTACAGCGTGTTCTACGACCAGGACGAAGCCTTCCAGAAGGATCTTAATGAGTGGGCTCGGCGTAAACTCGCGGCGGTCGACGCCAAGGCCAATCAACTAAGCGGGGCCCAGCTGACCACCTACCTGACGGGTCAGAACCATAAGATCGCTAAGCACTATAATAAGAAGGCCAAACGACTCCTCTTTGACCTAATGACTCAAGGTACGGAACTCTCCAAGCTAACATTCAAGATGGATCCAAACCTCTAAACTATTCACGAGACTGGAAAATAAGCTTCTCAGCTTCTATATGATGGCTAGCATACGAAGCCAGCCCGTAACAGCCTTATAATATTCGAAACTGAAAGCGAGGGATTGATATGAATAAAGAAGAAATTCGCCAGCAAATCCTGCATACTGCCAACCGACGCTACGCCACAAAAAAATACGACCCTAACAAACACATCGCTCCCGACGACTGACATACGATCCTGGAGGCTGGACGCTTGTCACCAAGTTCATTTGGTTACGAACCTTGGAAATTTGTCCTAATCAACTCGCCCAAGATCAAGGAAGATATCCGGCCGTTTGCCTGGGGAGTAACTAACAGCCTAGACGGCGCTGACAAACTCCTCTTAATTCTAGCCCGGACCGACGTGACTTACGACAGTGACTATGTTCGCAACCTTGTCGAGGGTTTGCACCATCACCAGTTCTCACCAAATTCTAAGCCTTCCCAGAGTTTCAAACACTTCCAGGAACGCGACCTAGCTATCACCAACGACCGTGAGCTTTTTGACTGGGCTAGCAAACAGACCTACATTGCCATGGCCAACATGATGACCGCCGCTGCGGAGCTCGACATCGACTCCTGTCCTCTGGAAGGTTTTAACTACCGGAAGATGAACGATTACCTCGCCCAGCACAGCATTATCAATCCAAATCACTGGCGAGCCTCAGTCATGGTCAGTTTCGGCTACCGTGACCAGCCGATCAAGCCCAAGGTTCGTCAACCCCTTAACAGAATTTACGAAGAATTGAATTAAGGGATTGACTTCACAATTAGAAAGTTCTAATATAATACCAACAATAAATTATAAATTGCTAAGAAAAGATGAGTAGCAGGTGGCGGGCTCCACAGAGAGCCGGGTAGCTGAGAGCCGGTGTCTCCTAAACCTGTAAAGATGGTCTTGGAGCGAAACAGATCGGCGAGCCGCTGGTAAGCCGGTCACGAGTGGCGACCGCTAAAACGCCTGGGTCTACCTGCGGGTGTACCCATTGAGGACTGGGCTGTGAGGCCTGGTTGAATTAGGGTGGTAACACGTTAACTTTCAGTCTTTGAAATGACGTCCCGAAAAGAAGCATGATGTTTCTTTTCGGGACTTTTTTATTTGCCGCCGAAACCTATACTCACCACAAAAGAAAGGATCGATGTTTTATGACCACATTCACACCACGGACCGTTTCCCCATTTCGTTACGACGTTGTTGGCTCGTTTCTCCGACCCCAAGAGCTAAAGGATGCCCGCAAGCAATTTGTAACGGGGCAGATCAGCCGAGACGACCTCACTGCCATTGAAGATCGCTTAATTGTGGACTTAATCCACAAAGAAGAGGCCGCGGGACTCAAGGCGGTGACCGACGGTGAATTCCGCCGTAGTTACTGGCACCTCGACTTTTTCTGGGGCCTGCAGGGAACCAAACACGTTAACCTCAAACACGGCTATTTCTTTCATGACGAGGAGACCCGTAATGATTCCGTCCAACTGACTGGTAAGCTTAGCGGCGAACGCCATCCCTTTGTGGAGGCCTTCAAGTTTGTTCAGGACCACGTCAGTGCTGGCACCCAGGTCAAACAGACGATTCCGGCCCCGGCCCAGTTTCTGGAGGAGTTTCTCCGACCCGAAAACCAAGCCAACCTTAAGGAGTTCTATCCGAACCTTACTGAGTTTGACCACGACGTTGCGGCAGCCTACCATCAGGTTATCGAAGACCTCTATGCTGCTGGCTGTCGAACCCTGCAGCTTGATGACTGTACCTGGGGAATCTCGGTGAATAACTTTGCTAACCTTAAGAAGAAGGACCCCAACGCCGATACTTCTCAGCTGGTAGCCCTGCAGGAGCGCTTCCTCAAAGTCAATAACGCTGCCATCGCAAACCTGCCAGCAGACCTCACCATCAATACCCACGTTTGTCGAGGAAACTACCATTCTACCTGGGCAGCCGCCGGGGGCTACAGTCCTGTTGCCGACACCCTTTTCGCTCAGGAAAACGTCAAGGCCTTCTACCTGGAATACGATTCCGAACGTGCTGGGGGCTTTGAGCCGCTAGCCAAGGTTCCAAACGAAAAATACGTAGTCCTTGGTCTGGTAACCTCCAAGACCGGTGACCTGGAGGATAAGCAGTCCATCATCGACCGGATCCATGAAGCGGCTAAGTACCACCCTCTTAACCACCTCTGCTTGAGCCCGCAATGTGGTTTTGCTTCCACCGAGGAGGGAAACATCCTGACCGCGGATCAACAGTGGGCTAAAGTTGCATTAGTGAAAGAAATCGCGCATGAGGTATGGGGCTAGGCTGTGCGTCATTTTACAAAATAAAAAACATTAAACAATTGGACCGTGACCGGATGTAATCCCCGTTACGGTCTTTTTTGTGACCTACCAGCCCCGTTAAATCAGCATTTTTGATAATCGTTTAACATTTATTTTGATAAACGATTGACAATTTTACTAAATACGCTTACAATTTTCTTCGTAAACGTTTTCAGAGTAACAGAAGGGAGTCGGTTGTATTGCATCAAATCGATAAATCACGGGTAGTAAAAATCACCAATACCCGTTATCGTGAACACTACCATATTCAAACACCAGCCGGCTGGTTAAACGATCCTAACGGCTTGTGCTTCTTTAAGGGCTACTACCATGTTTTTTACCAGTTTCACCCTTACTCTGCCGAGTGGGGACCAATGCACTGGGGACACGTCCGTAGTAAAGATTTAGTCCACTGGGAAAATTTACCAGTCGCCCTGGTTCCCGGTGATCCTGAAGACTCCGGCGGCTGCTTTTCCGGATCGGCCATTGTCAAAGGAAACCGACTCTATTTGATTTACACGGGTCACCACTACTACGACGATGATAACCAGGACCACTTCTGGGAGAACCAAAACGTGGCCTACAGCGATGACGGAATCCACTTCACCAAATATACGGGCAACCCCGTGATTGAGGCTCCTGCAGATAACAGTCAGGACTTTCGGGATCCCAAGGTCTGGGAGCACGATGGTCAATACTATCTGGTTCTCGGCAGCCGGGAACAGGACAACAACCGTGCCCGGATCCTCCTCTACCAATCCAGTGACCTACTGAACTGGCAGTACCGGGGACCAATCACCGAATCACGAAGTATTGAGCTTGAAGGTTCAATGTGGGAATGTCCCGACCTCTTCCGGCTCAACGGTCAGGATATCATTGCCTGCTCGCCGATGGGGATCAAGCCACAGCGACACCGTTTTCTCAATCTGAGCCAGGCGGCATACTTTATCGGCCACCTCGACTACGATCAGGCTCGGTTTAATCACCATGACCTCCACCTGCTGGATTATGGACACAATTTCTACGCGCCCCAGTCATTCTTGACTCCAGATGGCCGTCGGATCCAATTCGGCTGGTTCAGCTCCTTTGACAACCCAATGCCAGAGCAATCAGATGGTTGGGCCGGAGCATTGACCCTGCCACGCGAACTCGTTATGCATGATAACCGGCTAGGAGCTATTCCCGCACAGGAAACAACCCGACTACGAACTGGTGAGGCCCTTAATACCTCAGCAATTATTCATTCTCCGCACCAGCTCACCGTAGCCGATCCTCAGCACACCGAGTGGAACCTGACATTCAACCTGACTGGCTACGAGGATCAGGTTAGCTGGCAGCTGGCCAATACTGATCAGGTCCTGATTAACCTCAGCTATGACCAGTCTACCGGTGAAATCACGGTTCACCAGCACGGTCAGGCTAGCGATCGCTACGCCGCCATCGGTCACGTCCGCCAGCTACGGGCTCAGATCTTCGTCGACACCAGCTCGGTCGAGATCTTCATCAACGACGGGGCCGCCGCTTTCACCGAGCGCTACTACAATGACAATCAGCCGGTCACGACCGCTCTGGCTGCCAGCCAGCCAACCGCCACAGCAATCAAAGCTTATACTCTTGACATGAAAGGATAATCGACATGAAAAAGAAAAGCTTATTCAAAAACCCCTTCTACCGATTTGATTCGTTAAACATCCTCCTCTTCTTCACTGCCTGGGGAATCTGGTGGTCCTTCTTCCAGATCTGGCTAACCAATACCCTGCACTTCTCCGGTGAACAAGTCGGGACAATCTACTCCTTTAACTCCGCTATCACTTTGGTTCTGATGTTTGTCTACGGTGCCATTCAGGACCGGCTCGGTCTCAAGCGGCACCTGTTGATCTTCTGTGCCATCATGGAAATGCTGCTCGGCCCATTCTTCACCTGGCTTTATGCTCCGCTACTCCACAGTAACTTCTACCTCGGGACCTTCCTTGGTTCCCTCTACCTGTCCTTTGCCTTTCTGGCCGCCTCACCAACCTTTGAAGCGGTCACGGAGCGGATCAGTCGGCGTTACCGTTTTGAATACGGCGAGGCCCGGTCATGGGGTTCCTTCGGGTACGCGGTTTCCGCCCTGCTTGCTGGTTTTCTCTTCACAATTAGTCCAAACCTGGTCTTCTGGCTATCTTCAGCCATCGCCCTCCTGCTCTTCTTACTGCTGGTATTTGTCCACCCCGAGAAGAACCCGAAGATGATCGACCTCTATGAGAATAAGGTTGAAACTGCTAAGGAAAGCTCAACCGCCTCACTCAAGGAAATCTTTGGGGTCTTCAAGATGAAAGCCCTCTGGCAGATTATCATCTACATCATCTTCTCCTGGACCTTCTACACCGTCTTCGACCAGCAAATGTTCCCACAGTTCTTCACCCAGTTCTTTGCCACCAAGGCCCTTGGCCAACAAATGTACGGGGTCTTGAACTCCGTGGAAGTCTTCCTGGAAGCTATCATGATGGCCTGTGTCCCATGGATGATGAAGAAGATCGGGGTCCGCAAGACCCTCTTGGTCGGAATTACCATCATGGTTATCCGGATCGGTGGCTGTGGTCTGGTCACCAACCCAGTCGGCGTTTCCTTCATCAAACTGCTGCACGCTCCAGAAACAGCCTGCTTCGCCCTGGGTCTCTTCCGTTACTTCACCCTGCACTTTGATACCAAGGTTTCCGCTACCCTCTACATGGTCGGCTACCAGATTGCTGCCCAGGTCGGGCAAATCATCTTCTCCACACCACTTGGTGAACTGCGGGACCACATCGGTTACAGTCATACCTTCCTGGTCATCTCTGGGATCACGCTGGTTGCCGGAATCTACGCTACCTTCATCCTGAAGAAGGATGACGTAGACGTCAACGGTCAACCGCTGAGTAGGGACTAAATATAAAAAGAGACTGGAGAAATCTTCCAGCCCAATTAAAAAAACCGGACAATGAAATCTCAATTCATTGTCCGGTTTTCTATGTCTAAGGCCGAAAATTTAATTGCTTATTCCCGACCCTATCCTAATTTTATTTATCTATTTCAGGTGCTTGGTCTAACTCTGCCTGAATCATCCAAATTTTCTTTTCGATCGCTGTTTTGAAACCGATAAAGATATCTTGAGTAGAGTAATCTTTTTCATCATCGCTTACTTCAATCCCATGTTGGTAAAGGTCTGCTAAATAGCGATAACCTTCAACTAAGTGTGCAAGCCGTTCTGGAGTTGTTTTATCAAAATTACCGGGCCAATCTTTGATCTTTGTTTTGTCGGCCATTTCTTTAAGAGTAGAGTATGGATTGCCATCAAGGGCTAATAAACGTTCAGAAATAACATCAAGCTGGTCGTTAATTTCGTCCATAAATTCATCCATTAACGGGTGCAGTTTCAAGAAATTAGGACCACGCATATACCAGTGAGTTTGGTGGATAATCATCGACATCTGACTTAGGTCAGCGACTAGTTGATTAAGTGTTTCTTTCGTTGCCTGATATTTCATATGAATACTCCTTTCTTATAAGAACAGTATAACAAATATATGAATTCGCTTACACTGATGTGACCAACCATTTAACAAAAATATAAAATACCCTAATCGGCGAGTTTGCCGACTACCGGCAGGCCCTTCAAGACGCGATCACCATGGGGCGATTTGTTATACAAAACATCGGTCAAGTCATGACCAGCCAAGTTGCCGTGGTGCTTGCCACCCTGCCAGGCCGCCTTGCCGGAAACATCATAAACCACACCTTTGATTGCCACGTAGGCTGGCTGACCGTTTTGACCGTTATACTTAGCTAAATTATCCTTCGTAAATACCTTTTCAGCCATCATAATAACCTCCTAAAATTTTCTAGTTAACTCTATTTCGTTAAACCTGCTAATCATCCTTTGCAAAGAGCAGGTGGATTCCGCCATCGCCTAATAACTTAGTCTGAACAACCTTGAAGCGTTGATTAACGAAGACCTGGCGAGTGTCAAATGTTCCCTTCTTAGTAGTGTCACCGCTAATGTAAGGAGCCATCACCAGGGAAATCTCGTCAACCAGGCCAGCCTTCAAGAAGGCCCCGTTGATTAGGGCCCCACCCCCCAGGGCAACTTTCTTGATGCCAAAATATTGGCGAAGCTTGACCAGAGCGCTAGCAAAGTCAATTTGATCATCCCCACAAACCAGGTACGGGATCATCGACCGCAGGAAGGCTAGGTAACGCCGGCTAGCCAGCTTGGTGACTACCTCGATCGCCCGACTCTGCTTGCCGGCATAGTCAAAGTAGTTCTTCTCCCAGCCAGCTCGACCACGGCGATCAAAACTAACATCCCAAGTATCTGAAGAAATACCAACCGGAACCCAGTCCTGGTAGTCGATCCCCGCCGGATCATACTTTTTAAGATCAAGGCTGCCTGGAGCTGCATACATAACAATTGTGTTGCTGCCATTAGCGTTGGTATTACTAATCTTAAAAAGAATGTCGTCATAGTAATCTCCAGAGTCCTTGTCCCCCGGCAGGCCATCCCAGTCGCCGTCAATCTTGCCATCAATGGATTCATACATATGGACAATAACCTTTGCACGTTCCATTATTTGAATCACCCCTTTCCCCTATTTTAAACCAAATGGCTGGGAGAAAGCTCCGTTTTCTTCCAGCCATTTGTAGCTGCATATTTAATGCGGTTACGGGAAATAAGCCACAGTTCTTAGCAGTCGTGGGTGCCGGTGTATTCGGCTGAGACGGGGTCGGTGAGGTCCACCACTTCCAGATTTTCCGTCAGAACCCCCTTAGTCGGGCTAACCAGTGGCAAGGTGAAGTACTTGGGATTGAAGCGCACTTCCATCTGGTTCTCAAATTGAATGTTGGCGTACATTTCACTCTTGATATAGATGTCTCCAATATTTGATTCGACCCGCTCGTCGAAATCGTGCAGGTCCATACCTTTTTTGACAAAAATCAGCCGATAATTGGCATCCAAGCTGCAATTTCCAACTGCCGAGAACGGCCCGACACCATCATCAAAGTCCAATACAATTGTCTTATCTGGACTCAGGTACTTGGCGATCCGTTTTTTGGCATCATCAGTAAAGGTTAGGTGTTTCATGGTCATACCCCCTCGTTAACTATTGGTATTTTCAGTCTACACGTTTTCATAGAAAAACCAATTGATCTGCTCAGACGAGATGACTGTTGTGATACCAGTGAATGAAATCACCAAAGAACGGTAAACTAAACCGAACCTTGCCCCAACCACTGGACTCGATTAGCTGAGCATCCTTAAGTCGAGCCCGATAAACAGAAATATAGTTCTTCGGTTTTGCCAACTTCTCCTGAACAAAGCTAATTGGCACATCGTCCTGTGAATACGCAGCAATCGCGTTTAACACCTGGCGGTCATTGGCCGATGTCTCAGTATACAGTTTTTCATATGCATTACGGTAAAGATCAACCTTGCTCTTCTTAATTGTCTGTGCAACCACCTGCTCATCAATCACATCATCCTCACTGAGCCGCCATGCATAGTAACCAACCGTCTGAAAGGCATATGGATACCCACCTGCAGCATTGGCTAGTGTATTCACGGCGATTGCGTCAATCGTCTTTGAACCGTTTTGAAAAGCTTTTTGGTAGCTATTCATAATCGATTGCTGATCTAGTTTAGCTAGATAAATTCGGTTACTCCGTAGCAAAAAGGTCAGCACATTGTCGTTTTGCAAATCAGAGATACGACTTGGCAATCCGGTCATGATGAGGGCAATGTCGAATTCCTCGCCAATCAGCATCTGATACATTGAAGCAAATGCCCGTACATCATCACTGATCTCAATTTCATCAATTCCGATTAGAACCGAAATGCCACGCTGTTTAAGCTGGGTTAACATCCTTTCCAGAACGCTTTTGTAGTTGATCGTCTGGGTAGAACTGCTGCTCTTCAGGGTAATACCAAAAACACTAAAGTTAATCTCGGCGGAAAAGGCCTTCAAAACATCTGTCCAATCAATTCCCCGAATCTGCTGGAGCCCGTTAATCAACTGCAGTAATAAATTCCCCTGACTGAGGGTCAGGCGAAGGAAGGCCCAATTGGGGACTCGTACTAATTGATGTTCAACGTTAATTAAGAAAACTGTCTTCCCAGATCCCCGAACACCGTATACCAGCGAGGTCTGGTATTTACCATCATGATTTACCAAGCCGGTTAAGTAGTCACTAAGTGTCTGCTTTTGATCGAGGACCATTGATGGAACCCGACCAAAGCTAGGTAAGAATGGATTCTTTTTCACTATATCATCGCCGCCTTTCTTTTATACTTTTTTTATACTTTCACTTTTGATTTTATACTTTTTTTATACTTTTTCAATACAGGCACTTTTGTTTCCTCACTACCCCAATCACGTTATGATAGGGTTATCAGTAAGCGTTGCTCGTGAAATGGAGGTTGCAAAATGAAGAAGTACGATTATATCATCCTCGGAACTGGTCCCGCCGGGTACAAGCTTGCACAATTACTCGCCAAAACTGATAAGTCACTACTAGCAGTCGAGGGCGGGCTTTTCGGTGGTACTTGCCCAAATGTTGGCTGCGAGCCCAAGATCTTTCTTTCCGGTGCTATTCACACCGCTCGGGCCAGCCAGCAATTAGTTGGCCGTGGTATTGCTCAGTCCGCTCAACTCGACTGGGACCAGCTGATGGCCGCTAAGAAGGCCCGGTTCGATTCATGGCCAGCTGAGACCAAGGCAATCTACGAAAAGATGTGTGACGTCGCAGTAGGCTACGGTCAGTTTGTCGACGCCCATACGATTGAGGTCGCTGGTCAACGCTACCGCGGTGATAAGATTATCATTGCCACCGGGCACCGGCCACACCGCCTTGCTATCCCCGGCAACCAGTACAGCCACGACAGTACCGACGTCCTCTCCCTCGCCCACCGACCAGATCGGGCCGTCTTTATCGGCGGTGGCTACGTTGGGATCGAGCTGGCCTCTTTCCTCGCCGCAGCTGGGACTAAAGTTGAAATATTGATCCGTTCCGACCGGATTCTTCGCGGTTTTTACTCCAAGTATGCCCAAGCAATGGTTGATGCCATGGAAAAGCAAGGGATCAAGTTTCACTTCCAGACAAGTGCTACTAAAATTGAATCACACCAGGGTGCCTACTTAATCACTACTAACCAGGGCACCAAGTTGACCACTGATTATGTGGTTGACGCTAGCGGACGGGTGCCAAACGTCGAGAAACTCAACCTGTCAGCTGCGGGCATTGCCTTCTCCAAACATGGTATTGACGTCGACGACCACCTCCAGACTAACATTTCTGGAGTATATGCAATCGGTGATATCACTAGCCAAGCTTTGCCAAAGCTGACCCCGGTAGCGGAATTGGAGGCCACCTACCTCTACCGTCATTTTGAGGAAGGCCAGACCGTACCGATTCATTACCCAACAATTGGGACCGCCGCCTTTGCCTTTCCAGAAATTGCCCAAGTTGGTGTTAACCCCGACCAAGCTGGTACCGATTATCACATTGAAGAACGTGACCTCAGCGGGGGTAGCCTCTACGCCGGATTGAATGAACAGGAGGCTAAGCTGACCCTAGTTTACGATTCTACTGACCGCCTGGTTGGTGCTAGTGAAATCGGCGCTACCGCCGCTGATGACATCAACAATCTCGTCCCCGTCATTGGCTTAAAGATCAGTCAAACCGATTGGGAAAATAACGTCCTGCCAATCTATCCGGCTCTCGCCGACAAGGTAGCGGGTATCCTCAAAAAGTAATTTAAAACGTAAAATCGACTCACCTTCCTCAACGCAGGGTGAGTCGATTTTCTTATTTTAAATTATCCGTAACCGTCTTGAGCCAGGCTAACTACCCAGCAGTCCGCGAGATCGCCCGGGCTAAGATTATAGTGACGAGCAACCGTATGACCATCAGGGCTATCTGCTCCTCAGTCGACTGCACCAAGCCGTTTCCGGAGTAACTCAAGAAAAAGCCTGCCGACGTTGGGTAGTTGGTGATCCCTATTCCAGATCAAGGTATTGGCGTCCGTGACTGCGGGAGTAAGGGGCCGAAAGACCAGCCCCTGGTCATAGAGGTTGGCAATGCCGTCATAGGCCAGGGCCAGGCAGGCATCGGTCTTGACCAGGAGTTCAGCGTTATAGAGAAGGTTGTAATTGCCGACAAAATTATATTGGTTAATCAAATCACCGGCCCAATCGCGGAAGGTATCTTGAAGCTTGGACTGGGCCGACGCTAACAAAGGGTGGCCTAGCAGGTCACGCGGTGTGATCGCATCCTTGACTGCTAGGGGCGCATCTTTGCGTAACAGGATCCCCCACCGGTTAACAGCCGGAAGGGTCAGCGAGTCATAGTTCACCAGGTTCTCGTGGCCCATCACTACCCCGAACTCGAGGCTCCCTTGGTCAACCTGACGACGAATCATCGTCGCGTCCCCACTCACTAGGTTAACTTTTACCTCTGGATAGTCACGAAGGACCTGCGCGACAACATCCATTAGGGGCATCAAAGCCCCGCTCTCCCCAGCACCAATATCCAAAGTACCGCTGACTACCTCGTTGGCTTGGAGGTGGTAAGCGGTCTTATCAACCAGGGCGGTGATCTCCTGGGCCCGTTCAAAGAGGTAATAGCCCTCCTGGGTCAACTTGATCTGGCGATGTCCTCGCTCAAACAAGGTCACGCCGAGAGTCGTCTCAAGATCCATGATCTGCCGCGACAAAGCCGGCTGAGATATGTGAAGGCGATGAGCCGCACTCGAGATATTTCCTTCGCGAACGATCTCAATAAAATAACGCAGTATTCGAATATTCATGTTACTATCTCCTAATATAATATTTAGTTATAGTTATGCATTTAATATAAGTATTTAACATTATAATTCTAACCCATTACAATAAAATCAACAAATCAGTCAGGAGGTATCGCATGACAGCAACCAAATCGTTAGATCCCCAGCATCTCGCCGATCTAGAAGAAATTATCGTGCATAATCAAAAGTTGGTGCAGGAGCTCAACACCGGCGTCCATTCACCAAACAACATCCGGAAGATGGTCGCTCAGCTGACCCAGCAGGTTGTGGATCCATCTGTGGAGATTCGTCTGCCTTTCTACACCGATTACGGCAGAAACATTCACCTCGGCAAACGTATCTTCATCAATAGCGGCGTAACTTTCACCGACCTTGGCGGTATCTACCTAGCCGACGATGTTCTGATCGGCCCCAATGCAAACTTGATCTCGGTTAACCATCCCCTTGATCCTGATCAACGGCGCGGAGTCGAACTCAAGCCGGTTTACATTCACCGCAATGCCTGGATTGGCACTAATGCCACTATTCTACCGGGAGTCACGGTCGGCGAAAATGCCGTCGTGGCGGCTGGCGCGGTAGTTACCAGAAACGTTCCTGCTAATACCGTCGTGGCAGGAATTCCCGCTCGAGTCGTCAAAACTATCAAGCACAATAACCATTAACTTAGGAGGAATCAACTATGGCATACGGATACATCACAGAATTAAACAACCATATTCAACGCGACCATATCAAGTTCCATAATCGCTATAATACCACCCTCGCTGGTGATCTTTATTACACCAAAAATATTGATCAGCACCAGCAACGCCCAGCCTTGATTGTTGGTGCCCCGTACGGCGGTGTAAAAGAACAAGGGCCAGCTGTCTATGCCAACGAGCTTGCTCAGCGCGGCTTCGTGGTTCTCACCTTTGATCAAACCAACATGGGCGAATCCACTGGTGAACCCCGCCACGTTTCTTCACCAGGCCTCTTTGCAGAATCGTTTAGCGCCGCGGTCGACTACCTCGGCACCCAAGTTCCATTCGTCGACCGAGAAATGATCGGTGTCATCGGCATTTGCGGCTCTGGCGGCTTTTCCTTGGCCGCCGCAGCCGTGGACCCGCGAATTAAGGCGGTAGCAACAACATCAATGTATGACATTACTGATATCCGTGGGATGATGAACCTATCTAAGGATCAGCTCGATAAAATGAAGAAGAACCTGGCCGAACAGCGGTGGAATGACTACGCCAACGGCCAGCCAGAATATAAGCCATCTTTTCCAACCAAACCGTATCCAAACGTTGATGTCCTGCCGGATACTGACCCAATCAGTAAAGAATGGTTACGTTTCTACGCTGTCCCACGCGGCTTCCACCCCAACGCTCGCGGCAACTTTACAACCACTTCAAACATGGCCATGATGCAGTTCTCTGCCCTAGATTACATCGATGAGATTACCCCGCGGCCAATCCTCTTTATTTTTGGTGACCGTGCCCACTCCCGCGCTTTCTCTGAACGAGCCTATAATCTGGCTCAAGAACCAAAGGAAAAGTACATTGTCAAAGATTGTGAGCATATTGACCTCTACGACCGGGTTGATAAGATCCCATTTGATAAACTGGAAGACTTTTTTAAGCAAAATCTATAAATTGGGCTAAAATGCTAAATAAAAAGGAGTGTCAGCATGCACCGTCGTACCATTTCGATCGTGGGTGTTATCATCATCGGTATCATTGCGATCATCACTTACAATGTCTGGCACCGGGCTCAGGCCGCTAAGCAGTTTGTCCAGTCCGATACCCCAACCATCTTCGTCCACGGCTGGGGCAGCAGTGCCCATGCCGAGGAGAAGATGGCTAACGCCGCCAAGCACGCTGGGGTCACCAACACTATCGTCCGCGCCAATGTCGATCGTCAGGGGAAGGTTACTTTTAACGAAGCCATTCCCGCCCACGCGATCAACCCAATCGTCGAAGTCAACCTTGCCGATAACAAGCTCAGGGGTTATACGAGCAATTATCCGGCCGGTTATAAGCACGGCGCTACTTACGTCAAAAACGTTGTTCTGGCCCTTGAACGTCAACATCACTACCGGGCGATCAACCTGGTCGGTCATTCAATGGGGAACTTGGAGATCATCAACTACATCAACGACAACAACGGTGACCCTAACCTGCCTCGAATTGCCCACCTTGTCGCCATCGCTGGTCATTATAATGGCCTAATTGGACAGAAAACAGCGGAAAGTCCAATCAACCAGCAGACTGGGGAGCCGCAGCGCAAGGACGCAACCATCAAGCCGCTAATGACCTTGCGAAAGACATTCCCGACCAATACCCGGGTCCTGAATATTTACGGCGATAAGAAAGATGGCTCTCACTCCGATGGTGATGTCCCCGTTAATTCTGC
This sequence comes from Limosilactobacillus pontis, assembly GCF_002940945.1. Taxonomy (GTDB): domain Bacteria; phylum Bacillota; class Bacilli; order Lactobacillales; family Lactobacillaceae; genus Limosilactobacillus; species Limosilactobacillus pontis_A. The sequence continues at coordinate 129,202 of NZ_PNFV01000002.1, read as the reverse complement.
CAAAACGCTGAAATACATCATCAATGGCCGAGCCAAGTCCTACCAAGAAGTAGAAATTAAGGGTGCTAACGCTCAGCACAGCAAGCTTCATAACAATTCACAGGTTAACCGGGAACTGATCAACTTCCTGTGGCATAAATGAAAGCAAAAACCGTCAGCCTGATTAGCCGACGGTTTTTACTGCTCCGCCGGTCTGTTAAAATAAATGAGAACGGAGGTGGCAAGCAGTGCCGTATTTACGAAAATTCATATTAATTATTGTGGTGATCTTTGGGGTAGCAATGAATACTCCAATCCAGGCAGCTGGTTTCCATCAGCCCCGTAACCGCGTCTACCAGGTTACTTACATCAATGCCGGAGCTTACCAGACCAAGCACCAGTTTGCGATCTTCAACCACCGGGGACACGTTGTCTACGTAGACGTCGAAGATATCGATGCGGTGGGCAACCCGATCGTCGATGACCGGGCTACAACAATACAACGACAGGCCCCACGCCGTATCCGCCACTACCTGACCAACCACCGGGCGCTCAACCACGCGGCCAGCAAGACCGGCTTTGTTATCCGGCCCGGTCAGCGGGTCCGGATCCAGAATCGATTGATCCCCAAGGCAACCACCGGGCGAATCCATACTGGGGCGGCAGGCGAATTCACTGTTATCCTCCCAGACACGGCCAAGTATCAGACAATTCAGTTCAAGCCAGCAGCGACTAAATATCAGATCAAAAAGTAACGTGAGCGAGGTAGCCATAGGGTTACCTGCTCACGTTTCGTTTTAATCAATAAAGTTACTAGCATCTTTGCATTTTTGATGCCTTCATTTTTAGCCGCTTCAAGTTTATATTTCAAAAATGTTTACGTTGAAAACACCAATATGCTAACAGGGTGAAAATAATCACGTAACAGATCGTTCCCAGTAAGAGCTGACTATTGGAAAGCATTGAAGTGATGTGGTAGGTCGCATAATTATAGTATTGGGTTGTCAGATTGAGCATGTTAAATGGGTTCCAACGAATAATCCGGCTTGGACCGACATTAGCTAGCAACAAGTTTGACGAAAGACCACTCCCCATGAAGATAATGAGCGCGTTAATGGCAATTACGACCGTATTAGAATTGATTAAACACGATGACAAACAAATTAAACTAATAATCAGAGATGATGTTACCAAGTCTACACCCGTGGTCGCTAACATATTAATCACTAACGGTTGATGGTACTTATAAATTGCTGTCCAAGAAACTGGGTTGTTGATAATGGGGACAATGTTCAATAAGAAGGTGACCATTATCGCGATAATGTGCAAGATTACATCATATAAAAATAAGGTCACAAATTTAGCAAAGAAAACACTCCCCCGACCGCGACTACGATAGATGAGTGGAATGATCGTTTCGTTTTGAAACTCCATTGAAAAGATGGTCGACCCAACAATCACTAACAAGAGCATGATTACCATACTAGAGTCATAACAAGTCATTACTAAGAGATTACTATAGGTCCGCCCCATCGCAAGACCAATAATAACCATTAGGGCAACCATAAAGATAATAATTAGCCATGGCAGCTTCCGATGGCTCAGCTTGTATAGTTCCTGCCTTAACTCAGTATACATACAAATTCCCCCTATTGGTTGCGCTTCTTAAAGGCCCATAGCCCTGCCACAAGAAAAATAACTGCATAGATCAAGTTGCCAATAATCAGTTCATCATTACTAAGCATTGTTAGCTTCATAACACTTCTGTTGGATAGCTGAGTAATAACATTGATCATATTAAGTGGGTTCCAGGCAATCACGGATTCTAATCCAGGAAATGCTTGCATCATGACACCCGAAATATTAGCCCCTAAGAAGCCAATAAATAGTCCGATAATAATCACTGTTGCATTCGATTTAACCAATGAAACCAACAGCAGTGAAAGGGTAATCGTAAAAAGCAAGTATATTCCTACTCCGGTCAGATTGATGATTAGGGCATTAATCAAGGTATGCTGATGAAAGTCTGCTTCCCATGAAAATCGGTTATTTACCAGTAGCAGCTTGAGACCAAGTGCAAATAAAAAACTGATTAGCAAAAGGAACAAACCATACAATAACAAAACGATTAACTTAGTGAAAAAAACTATCTGACGGTTAGGACTTTTGTACAATAGCGTCGTCATGGTATTATTCCGATACTCCATCGTGACAAAATTAGCACTAAGGGCAATCATAATAATAATCGTCCATTGCCCAGCCCCGAATCCTTGAGCAACTAATCCTTTAGTAATGTAGGCAGTGGGCGTTGATGAGTAGAGCATTAAGCCGAGTAAAACGGGGACTACCCACCAGGAGGAACGTTGGTGAGTCATCTTATAAAACTCATGGGCAAGATTTGTATTCATTTTTTGTCCCCCCGTTTCTCCTTCAAGATTTCGATAATTGCCTGCTCAAAAGTTTTTCTTATCGGCATAAGCATTTGAAGCGTAATTCCGTTTTGATACAGCAGCCGTTGGATTTCATCAGCATCACTAGCATTAATAACGAGCGCCCCATCTTGCTCCTGAAAAGCGAGTTGGTGCGTCGTCAACAGCTCCCTAGTCCCGGCCATATCAGTTGTTTGCAATTGATCATGCGTGACTTTAGCATTCTTAAACTTATCAATTGGGACATCCATAATAATTTCCTGATGATTCAAAATCAGAACCGACGTCATTACCTTTTGAAGTTCACTCAAGACATGACTAGAAATTAGAAAGGCTGTTCCTCGATTGGCGTATTCATGAATAATCTTACGGATCGAAATAGTGGCCTCAATATCAAGTCCATTCATTGGTTCGTCAAGGATCACAAGCTCTGGATCATTTAAAAGTGCTAGCGCAATCCCCAATTTTTGCTTCATACCAATTGAATATGACCTAGCTAATCGATTAATATAAGAATCCATTTCAAGCCGTGTTATCAGCTTCTGCATATCTTCCCTATCCTTAGAATATAACTCCATGTTTTCTTTACCGGATAAGAAAGGATAGATCGCTGGATTTTCAATTAATGCCCCAACACGCTGGAGAATCTTATGATCTTTAGCGGTAATTTGGTGATTGTCAAATGTAATTGTACCGGTAAATTTTGTTAAGCCTAATAAGGTTTTCATGATTGTTGTTTTCCCGGCACCGTTTGGCCCAATTAATCCGACAATTTCACCCGGAGCAATCTGAAACGAGGCATCTTTGATAACCTTCCTGCGGCCGTAATATACGTTTATATTTTTAACATCAAGCATCGTTATTACCCCCAAATTGAGTCTCCATCCCGTCTGTAAGGTCCTTCACTTCAATTTTATCCCACTTTGAAAACGTCAACAATTTTAAAAAAGTAGGTATACCAGCCATGGCATACCTACTTAATTGGATCATCACTTATTAATACCAAGCCGGCTTATCACCATCGGTGCCAGGCTTGTCGACTCCAAAGTCCTTACGTGCATACAATACCGGATTTTCGAGTATCTTGGCCACAAAGTTGCCGATCGACTTCCGCGAAACTTCGGTCCCTTTGAAGCTCTGCCCCCGTTCAGTCGTCTCGTAGTCAACCTCGTCCTTGTTGGTCAGCCAGGCCGGCCGAATGATCGTGTAGTCCAGGTCAGAATTGGTAACCACGTCAGCTGCCTGTCGGTAAGTTCCCAGGTAGCTATCCGTCTGACCACCCCCGAGTTCGGCATTGTTCCATTCGCCAAACTTACCAGGGACCTCATCGTAAATCCCAATCGAGGAAATCCAGACCAGCTGCTTGACCCCGCACTTATACATTGCCTGGACGATATTACGGGCCTGTTGGGCGATCTCTGGGTTCCGCAAGTTGGCATAAACTGCATCAGCCTGGGCCACGGCCGCATCAAGTTCGCCCGGTTTCAGCGTGTCGCCCTTGATCACAGTCGTCCGGTCCTCATTGATATTGGTGAGATGCTGCGGGTGCCGGGTGAAGAGCAAAAGATGATCGTTACTGTTCTCCAACAGGGCCTTAATGGCGTGGCCGGCGATCTGGCCGGTAGCACCAAGAATTAAGATTTGCTTTGTCATTATGGTTCCTCCCTCTTGATTAGCTATATCCTTACGCTTCCCAGTATAGGCAGGAACTACGCTTATTAAAAGTAAGCACTTCATAGTAAGATAGTTACTAGCAGGTAAGATTTAGTTACTCTCCGCCGCTAGTTGGCGATTAAAATTTTTACTAACCCAGCCTCGACTTCACCCTAGCGTTATAATTAATTTTAGAAAGAATTGCGAAAGGAGCATTGCAATGAACCGACAGGACAAGCTATTTAATACTGGCGCCGATTACGCTCTTACGATCATCGGCGGTAAGTGGAAATCCGTGATCCTCTACCTGCTGGCAGGTCATCCCCGGCGAACCGGAGAACTGGTTAAGCAGCTGGGTACTTCTTACAAGGTACTCAGTGACCAGCTGCGGGAGTTGACCAATGCCGGGATCGTCGCCCGAAAGAGCTTCAACACCATCCCACCCCACGTTGAGTACCGGCTGACGACCGAGGGTGAGAACCTCTACGCCGCCCTTCGCTATCTTAACTACTGGGGCGAGGAAAGGGCCGTTCAAACTCCCGGTATCTCGATTATGTGTACCGATGCTATGAAGCAAGCCGGGGACGATGGGCTCTGCGTCATTACCAAGAAGCACCTCCACCACTGGCGGCAAGAGATCGTCAAGAAGTAAGAAAATATCACCCGATAAATCCGTAAATTTATCGGGTGGTATTTTTAATTTTTAGTGTTGGTCAATTGCGTGATTCAGTTTCTGCCGGTTGGCAAGGTAGATCAAGAGAACTAACGGGATAATCACTAGCATGACCGGGTAGAAATACTTCTCCGGTACTGTACTATCGATGAAACCGCCAATGATCGGTCCCAGCGACATTCCGACGTCCAACCCAAGGAAAAAGGTGGAACTTGCCAGTCCGCGTTCTTCCTGCGGTGCCAGCATCATCGCCGTCGATTGACAGACTGAATAGATAATTCCGTAGCCAAACGCCATCCCGGCAGCCGCCAGGGCCATCTCCCAGTTGGTCCGCATAATCGTCAGCATTACCAAATAGAAGGCCGTGGCAACCGTACTGGTGATCAGCCACGGGCCAAAACGAACGGTATCAAACTGATTACGCAGGAACAGCCGGATCAACAACAGGACAGCGGCGTATATCAAAAAGTATGCCCCAACGGCGATCGGTAGGTTCCGCTGTTCTGTGTACGTGACGATGTCCGCCTGGGTAGCAAAGTACGGGATGGCAAACAGGGCAACCAGGCAAGCCACCGGGATTGAATCTCGCTGGATGATCTTAAAGCGATGCTGACTCGCGGTATGCTTTCGAACAACAGGTTTTGCCCGATTGCCGACAAACTGGATTGTCACCACCATCATGAGAGCAGACAAGGCCGAGAGAATAATCGCCTCCCGATAGCCGATCACTCGGTAAAGGTTGATTGAGACCGCTGGTGCAAAGGCCATTGCTAGGGCGTTCATAATCCCGTAAAAGCTCATTGCCTCACCAACATGAGAAAATGGCACCAGGTACGAGAGCCAGGTGGTCATGCAAACTGTGCATAGCACGTAGCCAGTACCATTAATTAGGCGAAACAACAGAAGCAGGCCGCTGTTAGGCGTGAGCACGTAGCCCAATACCCCGATGAAGCTGAGCGCCCCACCGATAAAGGATAGCTGGTACTTTGAAAACCGATCGGTAAGGTTGCCAGCAACCGGCCGAAGGAACATCGCCACGATGCTCATCATACCAACAATGATCCCAGCAAAGGCGCTACTGGCCCCGAGCTTCTGGGCGTAACCATTAATCAACGGGTTGCAGTACATATTGCTAAACATAAAGAAGAAGGAGGCCGCCATGACCAGGATGACGTCCTTGGAGTATACCCTCTCCCTATTTTTGGATTTGGTCATTGAATATCATCTTCCATCTATTTATTTATTATACCGCGTGTTTCATGTGAAACTAACTCTTGATCAGTTAAAAGTGCTTGTTTCGCCCCGAAGAACTGACTAAAATAAAGGCATTATGAGATATTCCTACAAATTCAGTGATGCCATTCACCTGCTGGCCTACCTAGTCATCAATTGCGACGGGGATCGGTCGAGTAAAGCGATTGCCAATAGTATCGAGGCCAACCCAAGCGCCATCCGGAAATTGATGGCTGATCTCCGCCAGGCGGGACTGCTGGTCACCCAGCCAGGCCGACCCGAACCAACCCTGGCTCGGCAGCCCAAAACAATTACCCTGCTAGAAATCTACCGGGCCATCCAGATGGACCACGATCTCTTGCACGTCGATCCAGCCACCAACCCCCAGTGTCAGGTCGGCAGGGCTATCCAGCCGGTTCTCAGTACCTATTACCAAGAAATTCAGGCAGCCGCCTTCCAACGAATGCGGGCGATCACCCTCGCCGATGTTGTCCAACAGATCAAACAGTATAACCATACAAAATAACACCAAGAAGCATCGAAGTTGAAGTGCCTCTTGGTGTTATTTTTTCTAATTATTCAGGTCCGACGAATTCCGAAGATCATCGAAACGATCAATACTAGAATCACCGCTCCAATCACCGATGGAACAATCGCCATTCCAGCAACTTGTGGACCCCAGGATCCCAAAATTGCTTCACCAACTAACGAACCGACTAAACCGGCAATCACGTTGCTGATAACGCCCATGGAGCCACCCCGATGGGTAATGGCACCAGCAATCAAACCGATAATTCCACCAACAATTAATACCCATAACCAATGCATAATACTACGCCTCCTTTTTCTTCTTGTCTAAGTCGTCCTTCAAGTCCCGAGCCTTGTCTTTAATCTTACCCTTGGCCTTACGGAGTTTACCGACCATTTCCTCTGTTTTATCGTTCGTCGCCTTACCCTTTAACTCCTTAAAGGTTCCGACCACGCGATCTTTTAATCCGTGTTTATCGCTAACCATGCACATCAGCCTTTCTATTATTAAATACTTAGTAACTGACAGCTCGATGATAACGATCCTCCCTTCCTTAATTCTTGACTAGTGATATTGCTTGTCTCTAATTCTAGCAGTTACCATTGGGATAGCAATCTTAATAACGCTGTCTTATGGTTAGCTTAACCTTATTATTTAATCTTAAGAACAAAAGAGACGATCAAGAGACGGATGAACAATAAAAGCGGAATGATCAGTTCAACCATTCCACTTTAAGTTAATAATTTAGTTGTTGACGGACATCCTTTAAGACCTTTGCAATATCCCCCTTGATCGCGATGCCCTTGTCCTCAATTTGCTGCGGGAGGAACTGGTAGTCCCGGTTAATCATCACGTCGTAGGCCCCCGCGAGGTTATTGGTAAGGGCCCAGAAAGGCTCCTGGATAAACATCGGGGTCATTCGACCAACCCCTAGTTCGAGAAATAGCAGATGTTGGTCATGAAGATGCTCCTCAATGTCATCAGAAATCTTTTGATACTGTTCTTGATACCGGCTCCCTTCCAGAAAATTCCCGTAACCGCGGACCCATGGAAAAGCTTCGGCCCCGCAATGTGGACAACGTGGAATCATATCATCCGGAATTATCGTTGTATCATGTTCCTCAAGGTAGTCATACATCTCATCAACTTTCTCTGTAGCGTCCCATACGTCATCCATACACTGCTGGCTGCATTGAAAGAAACGATGATCCCCCTGAATCTGCGCAACCTTTTCTTCTGGGAAAGCCTTGATTGCTTGGGTGTCCTGGTTCGTGGTTAGAATGAAGTAGTCCTTACCTTGAAGGATGGCCTGTAGATCCTTGTATGGCTCCCGAACTGGAGCGTGAAGAGTCGTATGCAGGAAGGTAGCCAAGTATCCCCAGAATTCACCCCGACTATTCCAGTGGTGCCGCATTCCGGCAAAGGCCCCCGCAAAGTGATACTTATCATAGAACCGCTTAAAGGCCCGTTGGTAGGACGGCGTCGCAGTATAGTAAAAGTCACCACCACCAGCGGCGGATAATCCTGAAGCCCCACCCACGATTATGTGATCTGCTGTTTTTACCTTTTCAGCAAAGCTTTTAACCTGCTGATCATAAGCCAAGGGATGGTGTTCGGTTAGTTTAACCGGCGTACCGCCATTTGCATATACACCGTAATATTGCGAGTAATTCATCTGTGTCTGCATGACTAACTGTTCATATAGTGATTGATTCATCCTAATTCTCCCTTACTAACTGTGCCAATGTCTGCTTGAGATCTCCTGCTAAGCCAATTGCCTGAGGCTGAATTACCGGTAAAATACTGATTTCATCAGGAAGATTCAACGTAACGTAGCGCCACTGGGGATGGGTCGCCACCATCCGCATTAGTGGCGCCTTAATCAATTGATTAGCAGCCCCAATTCCCAGTTCCAGCTGGACAAGTTGTCGATCAGCATACTGTTGAATGAAGTCTTGGCAAGCTCGCTGCTGTGTCTCCCATTCGAGGCTATGCATCTTTACATCAAAAAAGTCACCCTCCACTTCCCAGATGCGTTGTGGATCAAAGCCGTTCTGCTGAAAGTGCTGATCAGCATTAGACGTAATTACAAAATAGTCCTTCCCCGCAACTAGTTGTTTCAACTGCCGAAACGTTTCACTACCCTGATAATCATCAATCATGTATTTATGTAGTTGATGGATAAATTCACAGTGTGCGGAAGCTGGTAAAAGTGCCTGGGCTCCCTGAAGGATGCTGGTAATCCCATATTGCTGAGCAAACTTACCAAAGTAACGCTGAAAAGCTGTGTCGTTGGCAAAAATATTGTAGCCTTCACTGATGGAAAGCCCGTTGCTGGCACTAATCAATACAGCATCTGCTGTTCGTAGTAATTGTTGAGCCGCTTTGATTGCCGTCAATTGTCTCTCCTCCTAAACGCTTTGCTTATTTATAGACACTGTGTCGTTAACTTTGTAAAATTAGAATAATGTAAACCATAAAAAAAGAGAAGTACACAACTACAAAGTTGTCTACTTCTCAACGAATCTCAGAAAGTGTCGTGATATTTTGTCAACTAATAATTCTCAACCACGGAAAACCGATCGGCGGACCATTTACACCATTAACCTTATCAAGGACAGCTTTTTGGACCTGATTCAGAAAATGGCGTATTCCCAAATCACCGTTACCAAGCTCTGCCACCTTGCCGAACTTAGCCGCTCTACTTTTTACCTGCATTTTGATAGTATCACCGACGTCCTCAATGCAGTTCTTGATGATGCCCTCTTAGCAATGCCCGAGCACCATTTATCCAATGCGGAAACAGATTTAAACGTTGACTATCTGAAAAAGAACGAATCATTGATTCCTGCTTGCCAACGGGTCGGTAATTCTATTAAGTACCGTAAACTACTCTTGGATCCTGACCTGAGCGAATACATCGTCGGTCGGATCATGGCTCATGAACGAGCTAGCGTGATCCCTTCAATCCAGAAGAAAACAGGTCTTTCCACCAAGGATGCTGAAACACTCTTTCTATACATTCTTCATGGCTCCTTTGCAGTCAATCGCGCCAATCATTTTAACAAGAATGAGGAGTGGCTTCATCAGGTTGAACTTCTCAACCGGTTTACCATGGGTGGTTATCAGGCCCTCAGCCACTAAGCTACATTTCCATCCCCATCTTCTTATAGGATTCCATGCCGCCAAGCCAAAGCTGGTCCATTGGCACGTGCCGCTCCTCAGCAAAGGCCTTCATCAGTGTCATGTGGTTCATCAGGTGATATTTCTTATCAGGATCAGCCGGATCGATAACTTGTAGTTGAGCCATCATCCCGCCGTCCTCATGCTCGATGATGTGGCAGTGGTACATAAAGACCCCGGCCACGTTAAACCAGACCTTGACCTGAACGTGCTCGCCCGGGTTAACCGCCACAGTATCCTTCAATCCGAGTTCGTTCGGGTACGGGGCGTGGCCATCACGGGAAATCACCTCAAATGCGGTACCATGCATATGGTAAGGGTGAATCATGCCGGGCGCTGGATTAGTGTTCTCAATGTCCCAGATCTGCACCTTGTGTAGTGGCATCTTGTAGTCAATCCGGTCCATCTTGAACTTCTTACCGTTCATCGCCACGGACTCGTCCATCCCGTCCAGGGTAACGTGGTGGACGGGCAGGTCTGGATCGGCCGCCGGGTCCGGCGTCTTGAAGAGAGTCTGGGGGATTTCGGTATGGTCTGGTTTGAACTCATGGATCCTAAAGCGTACAAGCGGTACATTGTCGGAGTACAGGGTAACCACATCACCTGGTTTGTACTTACCGAAGTCGACGACGATCTCCTGCCGCTCGGCACAGGTGATCAGCAGCTTGGTCATCTTAACCGGATGCGGCAAAAGACTCAGGTCACCAGCAATCTGGGTAAATTCAAGATCGTCGCTGAAGTGGAGGCGGAACTCACGCCGGTTAGCCCCGTCAAGAAAGCGGAGGCGGACTTTCTGCGTAGTGACGTCAAAGTATGGATTGATCGTCCCGTTAATCATCGGTGTCGGCCCTGCAACCCCGTCTGGATCGTAATCAGCTCGGTAATCCCACTGGTTATCCTCGTGGAAACGCCGGTCCTGCAGGATGATCGGGATGTCATCGACCCCGTAATTACGCGGCAGGGGCAGGCTGGCCTCGTGGTCGTCTTGGACAATCGCGCCAGCAGCCAGGCCGTGCCAAACCTGCTCCGCTGTTGACGGACACGGATGAGCATGAAGCCAAACAAAGGCGGCCGGCTGGTCGATCTTGAAGGTGACATCCCGGCTCTTACCAGGGTAAACCGGGGCGTGACAGCCACCATCCTCAATTGGGCCGGGGATAGCCAGGCCATGCCAGTGGAAAGTCGTGACTTCAGGCAAGTGGTTGACGAGGTGGACGTGAATAGTCTTGCCCCGCTTAAAGACCACGGTTTTACCCAACAGGGGACCGTTATAGCCCCAGGTCTTCGTCTTCTTGCCTGGCAGAAGCTGCACCTCCCCTGTCTGCGCCACAATCGTGTAATACATGTCTGTTGCCGTTTCCTTGTCCGGCTTTAAAAGCCCTGGAATGTTCAACGGCTGCTGGGGAGTCTGCGGTTCCACCAATGGGACGTAGCCACCATCGTGATAATCGTAAGCTGCTTCGTCATAGAAGTAGTTATTGATAACCTTTTCTTCTGCCATTACGATCTCCTCCTTTAAATAAATAAAGAAAATAAAGACGGTACCGGAGAGGTCCCCTACACCGCCTTCGTCACGCTTATTGTAATGAGTCCCAAGCTGTCAGGTCAACTGCCGGTGACTCTGCTAATTTCTTGAGGTCATCATCAAGGTACTTCTTATTGATGACTGCCTCGTAAGTATATTCCTGGAACCAATCCTGGGTCATGACAAAGTAACCGTTGGCTCCATTATCCTTGCCCCAGCTATTCTCGATCTTCCACCGGGTTGGTTCGCCGTTGGCCAGGTCAAAGCCAGTCAGAGTCATGGCGTGAGAGACCATCGCCTGCTTAGATTCTAGACGGTCCTTCTTATCCATCACAAAGTCCACGTCGAGCAGCTCGGCCCGCCGGAAGAGTTTAGCATCCATCAATCCCCGCTTACGATCCATCTGCTGGAGGACGTCGTTACCGACCCAGACAGTCTCACCGGCCTTCAGCTGCTTCATCGCAGCCTCCTGCAAGTACTTAAACGGTACGTTGACGAACTTGATCGGAATACCGCCTGCTACGCTGTCCTGGGTTGGCATTGCATAAACCTTGTTATAGGCATGATCGGGCGCGTTGGTAACCACGACATAGTCATTCAGGTTGGTATCGAAATACTCCCGGTAGAACTTAAGGGGTGTCAGATCCAGTACCTGGTGGAACTTTTTGTCATCGTCCCGGTATTCCAGGTCAAACTTTGTCGGTGGTTCGCCAAAGGAATAGGCAGCTACCTTGTAGACATCGGCCATCATCCGTTTCTGAGCCTTGGCCAGCTCATCTTTATCGGCACCGTCATTAACCATCCGCCGCAACTCAAGGGCATCCTTGCGCATCAGGTAGTTCATGACCTCGGCCACGTCACTGGTATCCCTAGTGTTATGGGTATCAGGCATTACGTATTCTGGCACAACCCCGTATTTCTCGACGATGGAGGCAGCGTTAGCCCACTGCCCACCGTCATTCAGGGCGAAGTTGAGATAAAAGTCGACGGTCCGGTCGTGGAGTGGCTTCTTAGCCGTTTCGATGATCTTTTGGAAGTACATGTTGGCCCGCTCAATCCGGTCCCAGAAGAATAAGTAGTTCTGAGATAGCTCGAAATCCTTGAAGTTATACTTCGTGGCAAACTTGTGACGGAGTGTGTTCAGAGTCGCAAATGACCAGCAACGACCACTGTGTCGTTGATTAGATGGCTTTCCAGTCTTGATCTCGTAAGAGAAAGCCCGGTGGAGACGCTGACTAGCCGTCGGATCCTCACTGGCATTTTTGATTCCATTCTTTTGAACGGCACGGGCAATCACATCAGCGTCCCGGCGCGCGTGAAACTCTTTCTGGTATTCAGCAACCATTTTACTTGTTAGATGACGTTCTTCCGTCATTGAATATCCCTTCTTTGATAAAAATGCGTAGGTTTGACTATTACACTATTAATCATAACTCACTTTACAGTTTTCCGTCGGCCAAAGTGTTTTCCTTTCTTGCTTACCATTTGTAAGTTATAATAAAAATGAATGATTAGATCAAAGGAGGCATTTTTCATGAGTAAAGTATTCATCGCCGGTGGTTCTGGACGTGTGGCCACCGCACTGATCAAAGACCTAGTCGCCGGGGGTAATGAAGTGGTCGCTGGAGCCCGCCATCCCGAGAAGATCGTCCAGCTGTCCGGGGTCAACCCTGTCACTCTCGACCTGCATAGCGACGTCGACAAGCTCGCCAGTCTGATGGCAGGCTGTAATGCAATTTACTTCGTCGCTGGCTCACGGGGCCAGGACCTCCTCCAGACCGACGCCATGGGAGCAGTCAAAACCATGCAGGCTGCTGAACGGGCAGGAATCAAACGTTATATCATGCTGAGTTCGATGTACGCTCTCCAGCCGGAAAAGTGGGCTGATTATCCAGCTCTGGCAGAAATTACCGACTATAACATTGCTAAATTCTTTGCCGATAACTACCTAATCAAGGATACCGACCTTGACTACACAATCATCCAGCCGGGGCCTTTGACTGAAAAAACGGGTACCGGCAAGGTCAGCTTCGGGGATGGCGACGATCGCACCAATCCAATTCCAGACGTGGCCCAGGTACTTGCCGATGTCCTTAACACTGATAACACCATCGGCAAGGTTATTATGATGCACAGCGGTACTACACCGATCGCAGACGCCGTAAAGAACGTCTAAGTTAGTTTCAAAAATGGTGGTTAAGAAACCTTAGCCGCCATTTTTATTTTCATCCCTGTTCCTCGACACCATTCCAAAGAAATCGGTTACAATGATACCTAAATACTAATGAAATGGGGTATTTACCATGGGACTTCATGACCAGCAGATTTACAATCCAGAGGACCCAGCCATCCTCAAGGCCCAAAAGCAGGCTCAGTTGAAGATGTATGAATACAACCGGACCCTGCCAACCGAGGACAGCAAGCGCCAACGCCTGCTGAAGGAGATGCTCGGTAAGGTCGGTAAAGGCTGCTTTCTTGAGCCGCCCTTCCGTGCTAACTTTGGCGGCAAGCATGTCATACTCGGTGATTATGTCTACGCCAACTTCAACCTGACAGCGGTCGATGACACCTACATCTACATCGGTGACCATACAATGATCGGACCCAACGTCACCTTGGCCTCGGCTGGTCACCCGGTCCTGCCGGAGCTGCGTCAGAAGGGCTACCAGTATAACTTACCAATCCACATTGGCAAGAACTGCTGGCTGGGGGCCGGCGTGGTGGTAGTGCCAGGTGTCACGATCGGTGATAACACCGTGGTCGGCGCCGGGGCGGTCGTTACCAAGGACCTGCCAGCTAACGTGGTGGCAGTGGGAGTACCCGCCAAGGTACTCCGCCCGATCAGCGACCACGACCGTAAGTACTACCATGGCCAGATGAAGATCGACCCTAAGCTGCTGTCATAATAACAGGGCAGTCGAGAACAAATGATGGCAACTATTCTGGTATGTGTAATTGCAATTTTTCCTTTGGAAACCGAATCTAACAAGCCCGTTGAGTCGATATTTTTGATCCAAAATACATCAATTACGCATAAGTTCAGAGAAATATCATGACTTCAAAATTCACAGTCAAATCATATAGCAAAAAGCCTTAGAACTACTGTCCGATGGTAATTCTAAGGCTTATTTATATGGTGTTCGGGCCACTGCTAGCCCGTTCCACCAGTCGTGAGGGTAAGATCACCTGCTCTGCCACGGTCCGATGGTCAACCAGCCGCTCAATGGCCAAGCGAACGGCGGCGCGTCCCATCTCGTAGCTGTGCGGACGAATAGAAGACAACGGCGGGGTCAGTTGGGCCGCCTGGGCGGAATCATCAAAGCTGATCACGGCCAGGTCATTTGGTATTGCCACCCCGCGTTCACGCAAGGCCTGATATGCCCCCACCGCCAACCGGTCGCTAGCCGTCACCAGAGCGTCGATCAGCAGCTGACGATCGAGGATGGCAGTCATCGCCTGGTGGCCGTCCGCTTCAATCCACCGCGTTTCGTAAGTATGGGCAGCTAAATGGTGGATCCGCATCCAGTTCTCATACACCCGGGTTCGGATGTCGGCAATCCTGGTTTGCTCACTCCCCTGCGCCGTCACCGGCTTGATCGCCCCACCGATGAAAAAGATGTGACGGTGTCCCTGCCGATAAAGGCGGTCCAGCGCCTGCCGCATCACCACCTCATAGTTGTTACGCACCAAGTCATAACGATCCGAGTAGCGATAGTCGTCGATGATCACAAGGTTCTGGTTATATTGATAAAGGTGGTCCAGAAAGCGCTGGCTGAAGGTCCCGACGAGGATCAATGCGTGGTAGTCTGCCACCCGCCGGCAGTCAAAGGCTGGTTGAGGAAACATCAGCCAGGTACTGATCGGCAGGCCATGTTCCTGGGCGGCTGCCTTAATTCCCCGATTGATCTCAGTGAAGTAGGACGTGGGGCCGCTATCTTGGTGGGTCAGGAGTACCAAGATCCGGCTGCGCTGCAGGTTCATCACTCGGGTCTGTTCAGCACCGTGGCCAGGAGTCCTGTAATGCAACGCAGCAGCCGTCCGGATGATCTTTTCCCGGGTCGCTGCAGTCACCGCCAGGCGGGCATCGTGGTTGAGAACTCGAGAAACCGTGGCTGGGGAATACCCGGTCAGCCGGGCGATCTGTCGAATACTTGCCATCTTTTATTCTCCTCCTTCCTCCTAATTATATCAGAAATTAGTAAACGTTTAGTATCCCGGTATTACAGCCGAAGCACCGATTTCACCCATCATTTTTACGGAACCAAATCCGCGGTCCTGTATGAAACCGCTTTATAATTTGTGGTGAATCAAAGAAGGGAGCTATTCGTGCAATGATAAATTTCGATGAAAAAACTAAAGTCTTCCATTTGAAGAACAAGTATGTCTCCTATCTCTTCGCTATTGAGGAAGGCGGTCTACTCAGCCACCTATACTACGGGCCTGCTATCCGGGAATACCATGGGGAACGTTTCTACCCGCGCGTCGACCGAGGATTCTCTGGCAATTTGCCTAAGTCGATGGACCGGACCTATTCCAAGGATGACCTCCTGCAGGAGTATTCCGGTAATAACACCGGTGACTACCGGGTCCCAGCCATCACCATCCATGGCAAGGATGGTGCTCGACTAACCGACTTCCGCTACAACTCCCATAAAGTCGTCGCCGGCAAACCAGCTCTGGCCGGCCTACCAGCCTCCTATGTCAAGGATAACGACGAAGCTGAAACGCTGGAGGTTACCTTGAAAGACACGGTACTCGATGTCGCCCTGGTGATGTCCTACACGATCTACCGGGACTACCCGGTCGTCACCCGGAACGTCCGCGTCGTCAACACAAGTGACTACCCAATCGACATCGAGAAGGTAGCCTCCATCCAGCTCGACCTGCCGAAAAACGATCAAGACTACGACCTCGTCTACCTGCCCGGCCAATACGCCCACGAGCGGCAGATGCGGCGAACCAGTCTTAACCAGGGAATCTTTGAGCTGTCCAGCCGGCGCAACTCTAGTTCCCACCACATGAACCCGTTTGCCGCTATCGTCGACAAGTCCACCGACGAGTTTCAGGGCAATGCGCTTGGCGTCCTACTGGTTTACTCCGGCAACCACCAATTCCAGATTGAGAAGGACCAGATCGATCAGGTCCGCCTACTCGCCGGGATCAATGAGTTTAACTTTTCTTGGCGTCTGGAAGCCGGGGAAGAGTTCCAAACACCTGAGGCGATTACCGTTTTTTCCACAAAGGGCCTCAACGGAATGTCCCAGGCTTTCCACCACCTGCTGACCAACCGGGTAGCCCGTGGTAAGTACCAATACGCCGACCGGCCAATTGTCATCAACAACTGGGAGGCCACCTTCTTCGACTTCGATGACAAGAAGCTCGACGAGGTCGTCAAGGAAGCCAAGCCGTTGGGAATCGAGATGTTTGTTCTCGATGACGGCTGGTTCGGTCACCGAAATGACGATAACTCCTCATTGGGAGACTGGTTCGTCAACACTAAAAAAGTAAACCTCAAACAGGTAGCTGATCAGACCCACGCTGCTGGGATGAAATTTGGTCTCTGGTTCGAGCCGGAAATGATCTCCGTAGACTCTGAACTCTACAAGAAGCACCCCGACTGGGCGATCCACGAACCGGGCCGGGGAATGACTCTCTCCCGAAACCAGCTCGTCCTGGACTTCAGCCGTAAGGAAGTCGTCGACAACATCTTCGACCAGATGTGCAAGATTCTGGACACGGTCGACATCGACTACATCAAGTGGGACTTCAACCGAAACCTGACCGAGGTTTTCTCTGTGGCTACCACACCGGAACACGAGGGTGAGATTGGCCACCGTTACATCCTTGGTCTCTACGACCTGCTCGACCGGCTGACCAAGCGCTACCCACAAATTCTCTTTGAGGGCTGCTCTGGTGGTGGCGGCCGATTCGACGCTGGTATCCTCTACTACATGCCGCAAAGTTGGCAGTCCGACGATACAGACGCGGCCGATCGGATGAAGATCCAATACGGCACCTCCCTAGTCTACCCAACCTCGGCAATGACCGCCCATGTCTCCGTGTCACCAAATCAGCAGACCGGCCGGGATATCAGTTTTGCAACCCGGGGCGCCGTAGCGATGAGCGGGGTCTTCGGCTACGAACTCGACCTGGCCGACCTGACCGCCAATGAGAAGGAGCTGGTTAAACAGCAAATCAAATTCTACAAGGCTCATCGCCACCTGATTCAATATGGTGACTTCTACCGGCTTGAGAGTCCGTTTGAAGGTGGTAGCAAGGTTGCCTGGGAGTTTGTCAGTCCCGACAAATCTGAGGCGCTGCTCTTTACCTTCCGAACCCACCACACTAACCGCTTCGAGATCTACAATACCAAGATGGTGGCCCTCGACTCCGCTAAAGATTACCAGGATGACGTCACCAAGACGACCTATGGTGGCGACGAGCTGATGAACGTCGGCCTGCTGTCTGACCCAACGGATAAGGGTGACTACCTGTCCGAAATCCACTACTTCAAGGCTAAGTAACTCAATGTTTAAACAAGTTATCGGCGCAAAATCAAAAAATTTGCACCGATAACTTTTATTTTGCACTGAAAAGATGCATTATAATCAGCAAATACTTTGTGAAAAGAGGAAATCATCATTCAAAAGCATAATAACCCCATGTCAATCCGGATCTTGGCCTTGATCACTGGCCTAGTCATGAATGCCTTCGGTAACGGATTGACCGTCGCTACCAATGTCGGAACTAGCCCTTGGACCGCTTCTGAGGTTAACATTGCCCAATTGATTGGCACCAAGGTCGGTCTGCCAATGTTCTGTGTGGGAGCCCTAGTTGCTGTTATTAATCAGCTTCTGATCCGACAATGGGACCGGTTGCGTTTTTTCGGCGAGATCGGCTTTATCGCCTGCTTTAGCTACTTTGTCGACATCTTCGTGGCCCTGTTCACCTGGCTAGATGTACCACACCTATCATTTTTGTTCCGGGCCGTTCTCTGCTTTATCGGAGTCGCCACCTTTTGTTGTGCCATTTCAATCTACCAGCGGGCCAACCTGATCATGCATCCCAATGACGACACAACCAACATTCTCCGCTTCCTCTATTGCCATAACCGGGTGGTCATTGCCCAGCTGATCAACTTCATCCCGCCAATCATCATCATGGTGATCACCTTCCTGATCAGTGGTCGCCTGTACGCAATCAATATTGGGACACTATTTGCCCTACTGGCCAATGGTCCCCTGATCGGCTTCTTCGATCGTCATGTCTGGCACGGTCTAACTCACAATTTCCGGGTCAAGGGCGTCAACTAAAAAAGCTGCTCGTTTGAGCAGCTTTTTTATTACTTAACCAGAAAGTCTGTCACCAGCTTGACCACCTCTGGCCGACAGGGTCCGTCAAACATGTGACCCTCACCGTCAATCAGGTGAAGAATACTCTGCGGCATGATGACGTGGTACTTCCGGCTAGCCTCCGGGGAAACGACCTGATCAGCCGTGCCGTGAATCAGCAGGGTGGAGCCGCCGAAGTGCTGAGCGGTCTCATAAATTGGTAGCAGCTGGGCCGTCCGAAAGTAGTCGCCGCCGACCTTGAAGCCGTCCACCATCACAAAGTCGGGAATATGGTTTGGATCGTAATGACTACCCTGGCATTCCCCCACGAGGGCATCATCCTTTAACGTCGCTGCCGGAGCAAGGAGAACCAACTTCTCGATCACGTCACGGTAATAGACTGCCAGCATCGAAGCAACCACCCCACCCTGGGAGTGGCCGAATAAGTAAATATGCTTAGCCTTAACCGTCTGCCGGACAAAGTCAATCACCTTCATCCCGTCGAGCAGTTCACTGAGGACAGTCATGTCTTCAAACTTGCCATCGCTCTTTCCACAACCGGCAAAATCAAAGCGCAGGGTCGGTACCCCAGCCTGATTAAGAGCGTGGGCTACCACCGGCAGGATCTTATGCTCGTTATAGCCCAAGTCGCCCTTGAAACCATGCATCAGAATCGCCACTCGGTCATTCTCCAGGGTTGTCGTACCTTCTAGCAAGCCGTGGAGCTTCAAGCCATCGCGTTCGATCGTAATTTCCATGATAAATTCACCTCACCCCCAATTATACTGAATCAACCGGACAATCACCACTGACTGGCTACCCAATAGACAAGTGGGATCGTCACCAGGCTCAGAATGGTCGAAACACTCATCAGAATCGTTGCGGGCTTGGCATCTCCACCCGCTTGCAGGGTAAAGAGGACAACCAGCCCAGCTACCGGACAGGCGCTGAGAATTACGGTGGTAAACAATGGTACCCCGCTGATCCCCATCACCAGCAGAATAAGGGTGCCAAGCAGCGGAAAGACCAGGTTGCGGACAAGAAGACTGATCCAAAGAGCCCTTGGCAATTTGACATCGTGGAAGTTCAGGTTAGCCAGGTTACTGCCAATAACAATCATCGATAACGGAGTGAAAGCCGGACTGGTGTAGTCAATGAAGGAGACCAGAATACGTGGTAGATGATAAGAACTGACGAACAGGACCAGGCCAAGGATAATGGCAATGATATTTGGATTCAGAATAATCTTCTTAAACTGCTCACCGAAGTGTCGCTGGGACCGATCTCGGAAGATCCCGATCCCCTGGGTCCATGACATCACATTAAAACCAATCATTGAGGCTACAGCATAGAAAACCCCAACGCTGCCAAAGAGCCCCTGGGCCAGGGGAATCCCCATAAAGCCGTTGTTGGAATAGGTGCTCCCGTAGATGGCAATTTGCCGCACGTTCCGGTCACGTACTCGGTGGAATAACAGCTTGGCGAGCAGGATCGATACGAAATAGGTTAGAAAAATGGCCACAACCAGGATCAGAAGTTGGTAGAAACGGGCTCGTGAGAATGGCTGTTCAAATGCCTTGATGATCACAATCGGTGATAGGAAATAGAGGGCAATGTTCGTCAGATCGTTGATCGACTGCGGGTGCAAGAAGCCGAGCTTGCGAATAACCGCCCCCAAGAGCATTAACAGGAAGATCACAATCACCTGGTTGAAAAGCTGACTGATTGACATCTATTTCCACTTCCCTTTGAAAAATTATTAATGCTACTATTTTACAACACACCAGACCACCGCATAGTAATTTCTTTGCCCTGCCCTGGTTTCGCCGTATAATTAAACTATCCTAAAAATAAGAAGTGAGTTTTTTAATGACAGAAACAAAACGTTTGTTGGATACGTTCCAACCTCAACATTACGACCTCTACCTCGATATCGACCGAGGTCAAAAGACCATCACTGGGAAGACGACCATCACTGGGTACGCTAGCCAATCCCAGATTGCGGTTAACCAAAAGTATCTGCAAATTCAAAGCGTCCAAGTAGCCGGGCAAGATGTCCCATTCACCACCGACGACCAGGCAGAGACAATCAATATTACCCTGCCTGCTGCCGGGGCAGTAACCCTGACCATTGCCTATACGGCACCATTGACCGATACAATGATGGGAATCTACCCCTCCTACTACGAAGTTAAAGGTGAAAGAAAGCAATTGATCGGGACCCAATTTGAGACCACTGCGGCGCGCCAAGCATTCCCGAGTGTCGACGAGCCTGCTGCCAAGGCAACCTTTAGCCTTGCTATCAAGTACGATGAGCATCCTGGCGAAACCATTATCGCCAACATGCCAGAGGATCACGTGAAAAATGGGGTCCACTACTTCCAAGAGACAGTCCGGATGTCGACATACCTGGTTGCCTTTGCCTTCGGAGAAATGCAGAGCAAGATGACGGAAACCAAGTCCGGCGTCAAGGTAGGGGTCTTTGCTACCAAGGCCCACCAGCCAAAGGAGCTCGACTTCGCCCTTGATATTGCCAAGCGCGCCATCGAGTTCTACGAGGACTTCTACCAGACCCCCTACCCGCTGCCCCATTCCTGGCAGCTGGCCCTGCCAGACTTCTCGGCCGGGGCTATGGAGAACTGGGGGCTAGTCACCTACCGGGAAGCCTACCTCCTTCTCGACCCAGACAACACCTCGCTTGACATGAAGCAGCTGGTTGCTACCGTCATTACCCACGAATTGGCACACCAGTGGTTCGGTGACCTGGTCACGATGAACTGGTGGGACGATCTCTGGCTTAACGAGAGCTTCGCCAATATGATGGAATACGTCTCTGTCGACGCTATCCATCCCGAATGGAAGATCTGGGAACTCTTCCAGACTTCCGAGGCCCCAATGGCCCTGCAGCGAGATGCTACGGACGGTGTCCAGCCAGTCCACGTAGACGTAAATGATCCGGCCGAGATTGACTCGATTTTCGATGGAGCAATCGTCTATGCCAAGGGATCGCGGATGCTGGTCATGGTTCGGGCCCTGCTCGGTGACGATGCCCTGCGTAAGGGGTTGAAAAACTACTTTGCTGCCCACAAGTACCACAACGCCAAGGGGAGCGATCTCTGGCAGGCTCTCGGTGAAGCATCCGGACTTGATATTGGTAAGATTATGAACTCCTGGCTGGAACAGCCCGGCTACCCGGTCGTTTCGGCTACAGTCAACAATCAAGGACAGCTGGTTCTCAACCAGCAACAGTTCTTCATTGGTGCCGGTGAAGACAAGGGTCGGACTTGGCAGATCCCGTTGAACAGCAACTACGATGCAGCACCACAGATTATGTCTGATCGTGAAGTCGTCCTCGGTGACTACCAGACCCTGCGTCAGCAGAACGGACAGCCCTTCCGGCTTAACCTCAGTAACAACTCCCACTTCATTGTTAAGTATGGCGATACCCTGTTGAAAGATATTCTTAACAGCGCTGACCAGCTAGACCCAATCAGCCAGCGACAGCTGCTCCAGGATCTCCGCCTGCTTGCTGAGGGGCAGCAGGTCTCTTATGCCGAATTGGTCCCGTTGTTGAAGCGGTTTGCCACTAGCCCATCAGCCATTGTCAACGCCGAACTCTACCATATTGCTAACAGCTTGAAGATGTTCGTCCAGCCCGACAGTCCTGAAGAACAGCAACTACGAGCATTCTTCGACCAGCTGAGCAGTCAGCAGGTAAACCGGCTTGGCTGGTTGCCTAAGCCAGGCGAAAGCAACGATGACCAACTGACCCGGCCATACGTTCTGAACGCTGCCCTGTACGCCCGTAATGCTAATTCAATCAAAACGGCCCACCAGATTTTCATTGATTATCAGGAACGGCTAGAAAGCCTATCTGCCGACGTCCGGGGCCTGGTCCTTAAGAATGAGGTCCAAAACTACGGTAGTTCAGTCCTGTTCGATAAGCTGATCAAAGCTTACCAAGCCACCGCTGACGCTAGCTTTAAGCAGGACATTCGTGGTGCACTGCCAAACACCACCGATCCAAACCTGATCAAGAAGCTTATTACCCTTTATGAAGACGCTAGCGTCATCAAGCCACAGGATCTGCGGGCCTGGTACCGGGGCGTCCTCGCTAACAATGCTGGTCAGCAGGCGGCTTGGGACTGGCTGCGGAACGAATGGCAGTGGCTCAACGACACGGTCGGTGGTGATATGGAGTTTGCCACCTTCATCACCGTTACGGCCGGAGTCTTCCACACACCGGAGCGGCTGGCTGAGTTCAAAGCCTTCTTTGAACCAAAGATCAACACGCCTGGCCTAACCCGGGAGATCAAGATGGATACCAAGATCATCGAGAGCAAGGTAGCCCTGATCAACAAAGAACAGGCCGCTGTCAATGCGATGGTTACTAAAAATCTTAACTAATAAGTAAATTAAATCGCCCCGAATCAGCAGCTGTGCTGATCTGGAAGCGATTTTTTTGTTTAAAACTGGTCCATTAACATTTGTTCCTCGACGTACTGGTCAAAGTAAGGCAGCATAAAGCGGATGTAACATAGCCGGTCGGCGTAATAATTTGGTCATCGATCAACTTGCGCCGATAAACAGAAATATAGCCCGGTTGCTTCCCCATGAGTTGACCGATTTGCTGGGCCTTTACCTGGAATTGACCCGTCTTAACCATCGCCTGAACAAATTCGCGC
Source organism: Limosilactobacillus pontis (assembly GCF_002940945.1). Taxonomy (GTDB): domain Bacteria; phylum Bacillota; class Bacilli; order Lactobacillales; family Lactobacillaceae; genus Limosilactobacillus; species Limosilactobacillus pontis_A. The sequence goes on along the minus strand of NZ_PNFV01000002.1, from coordinate 105,982 downwards.
TCCCGCATTGACATCTCATGGTAAACCTTATGATAGACGTTACGGAACAGGGCACTAATATATTGGTCTTGGATCTCCTTAACCGTCTTCAACGTGACCTGCTTGGTAGACTGGCTTTCGGCTGCCTGCCAGACTAGATAGCCAAGGAGTTGAAAGGCGTAGGCAAATCCCATCGTCTGCTTGGTCATGCAAAGCAGAGTCGGAATCGCAATCTCATAACCAGCGTCACGGAAGATTCGCGCATAACTGGCCTTGATACTCTCAGCATCAAGGGGGTTAAGGGTGATCCGATTAGCCCGTAGCAGGAAGGTCAGTACATCATCGTTTTGGATCTCCGAAACATTATCTGATAATCCCGCCATCAGTAAGGATACGCTCAGGTTGTCACGGAGCATGATCTGGTAACATGAAATCAGCTTTCGCAATTGCGGTGTGACCTTGACCTCGTCAATCGTGATCAAGATCCTGATTTCCTCCTGTGTAAACCTTTCAAGTAGCTGATGAAAGGCCGTCTGAAAGTTGGCCGATACGGTCGGTCGGCCCATCTTTTTATCGACCTGAATCCCCTTGAAGGCAACCTTGAGGTCCAGGTCCTTAAAGAGTTTTAGTTCCTCTAGTTTTTCCCGAAGCTGGGCCAGTAGTGATTCAAGCAGGTCATCGTCCAGAACCAGGTTGACTACCTCCCAGTGCGGATTCTCGCTAAGTTCATTAGCAACAGCAGTCATCAGTGTTGTCTTCCCAGCCCCACGCTGCCCGTAAATTAGTGATGTCTGAAACGGCGAGTCTGCATTATTCAACTCACTCACAACCCTCTTAGACAGTGAGTCCCGATCTAGGAAAATGCTGGGTACCATCCCAAAGCTTGGATTAAACGGATTTCCCATAACGGTCCATCTCTTTTGTAACTTTTTATAACTCCCAAATTATTTTATAACTTCCTGCAAATAAAGTTGTGCCATGGCCAGGCGGCATCACGTGTACATTTAATTTTATCAATCAAATCGTCATCTCTCCCACCCTGCCTATGTAACAAATCAGCAAGGCAAAGGTTTAAGTTTAATATAATTTGGCAATTTAATCACAAATTCTTGATCAGTAACCGATCTCTTATAGTACAATCAAGGTTGTAAGGGTAACGCTTACAAAATAAATAAATTGGAGGTTCGTTGTTATGATTAAAGAATTTGCTTCGCCATCATCATACGTTCAAGGTAAGGGTGTTCTGCTGAAGAGCGACCCATATCTGAAGGGCTTCGGTAAGAAACCGCTGCTGCTAACTGGAGAAACAGTTTACAAAGTTATTGGTCAACGGTTTGAAAATTATCTGAAGGACAACGGTTATGACGTAGACCTGGTCAAGTTCAATGGTGAATCTTCCACCAATGAGATCAATCGGGTCAGCGAAATTGGCAAGAAGGACGGCGTCACGGTCATCTACGGTCTCGGGGGCGGTAAAACCAGCGACTCCGCCAAGGCGGTAGCCGACAATCTCGGCCTGCCGGTTGTCATTATGCCTACCTTGGCCTCAACGGACGCTCCGTGTTCCCGGCTATCAGTTATCTACACCGACGACGGTAGTTTCGACCACTACCGTTTCTACTCCCACAACCCTGACTTGGTCCTGGTTGACAGCCAAGTCATCGCTGGCGCCCCAGCTGACCTGCTGATCGCCGGGATCGCCGACGCCCTGGCCACCAACGTTGAAGCCCAGGCGGTTGCCCAGGCTGGTGCCGACACAATGCTAAACGAAAAGCAGACCTTAGTCGGTAATGCAATTGCCCAGAAGTGTGAAGACACCCTCTTCAAGTACGCTCACCTGGCCGTGGCTGATGTCAAGAAGCACGTCGTTACCAGCGCCCTTGAGAAAATCATCGAAGCCAACACTCTGATGAGTGGTCTAGGCTTTGAAAGTGGTGGCCTGTCCGGTGCCCACGCCATTCACGATGGTCTGACAACGCTGGAGGAAACCCACGACCTCACCCACGGGCAAAAGGTTGCTTACGGGACCTTGACCCAGCTGATGCTTGAAGGGGCCAGCGAAGAACGTTATAACAAGTACTTCAAGCTGATCCTTTCCCTCGGCCTGCCAACCACCCTTGACGATCTCCACCTAGCCGATGCGTCCGATGAGGAACTGCTGAGTGCTGCCAAGGCGGCCTGCTCCGAGAATGACACCATTAGCCGGCTACCATTCGCCGTCGAACCAGACGACGTTGCCCAGGCATTCAGGGCCGTTGATTCCTACACCAAGGATTACCTAGCAGCACACACGCACAAGTGCCACCACATGTGCTAATCGATAGTCAAATGTAATCACGCATAAAAAGAGCCGCTAGTGTTCGGTTTTGAACGCTAGCGGCCCTTTCATATATTTACCTGCCTGCCAAATCATTGGCCAACTCGGTCTTGCTAATACCGTACCGAATAAGGTATTCATAGGGGTCCTGGTGGTCACCCCAGATATGCTGGCTAACCCAGCGGTGGCTCTTAACCCCGCTTGTGTCTGAATTTCCCTGATCCAGGGTCAGCGGGATCCCGTACTTACCAGCCATGTCACGAGCCAGGGCAACGTAGGCCTGGTAATCGGCCCGAAACTCATTTGTATTGGCGGCGTGACCAAGTTCGATCTGAACGGGAGCATTCTGATTGGCGGTCGTTCCGGCACCCCAGGCCACGGTCCCCGGTCGTTTCATCTGGTAGACCGTCCCACCATTACCGACCACAAAGTTCGTGTAGGCCTGGTTACTATTTGCCGTCCGCTGCATGAAACTGGCCGCCTGCTGCCCATTAGCACGACTACCAACATCATGCAGGATAATGTATTTTGGAGTGGCTGGCTGATTAGTTCCCTGCCCTGTAGTGAGCTGGTACTGGTAGTTAACCCGGTATGGTAAAATCTGCTTGCCATCTCGGTCAAAGTGGTATGCAACCCCGTTGATCTGCCGAGTTCCGGTCACCTTATGGCCGCCTTGGACAAAGGCCCAGTCACGGCCATCATAGTACCAGCCGCTATGCAGGTAGAAATGACGTTGGAGGACCGACGAAGAAACGTAATGAACACCACGTCCCGGAATCATCAAAACTGCCAGCAGGACAATTGCCAGCCCTGTAGCCACGCAGGCCATAATCAGACTCAGTTGTCGCTTTTGCATGGTAGGGATCCTCCTTTCAGAACTTACTGTTCCTATCATACGAAACCTACCCCCAAAAGGCAAAAGTCCCTGTTGCAACGTGAACTTTATCAAGTAAATCAATCCTTATTGTTCTTATTTAGCCGTAAAAGCAAAAAGGTTGAATGATGTCCGGATATATCGTATACTACCGATTGTTGGGGTAGGAACTCCCGAGTCATTGTTCAACGGAACGGAATGTGAACGTTGAAAGGAGGCTAGACTGGCCGCTTGGGTTTTTCCGCATTCACCACATTGGACATGCGTCAATGTCGTCCCTAACAAAATAATCTTAGGGAGGTTTTGACTATGTCAATTCTATCTTTTTCTGGTCCCCGCTTCACTACACGTCAGATGACCCTGGCATCCATGCTGATCGCCCTACAGGTGGTCCTCGGTAAGCTCTCAGTCGGTGATCCGGCCGTTGTCAAGGTTGGCCTCGGTTTCATCGCCACCGCCTTGATCGGCTACTTTCTGGGGCCCTGGATCGGCGGCCTGGCGATGGTCATTAATGACCTGATCGCCAACACTATCCTCAGCTCAGGCACCCTGTTCTTTCCGGGTTTCACCCTGTCAGCGTTTGTCTCCGGAGTGATCGCCGGAATGTTTCTCTACAATCAGAAGATCACCTGGCAGCGAGCCCTGATTTACGAATTCTTCCAGATCCTCGTGACCAACGTTGTATTCACAACCCTGTGGATCTACCTGATGAGCCTCAGTTCATCAAGTACCGGTCGAACGTTTATGGCTCTGCTGGCAATCCGGCTGCCTAAGGAAGTTATTACCTGGCCAATCGAGGCCCTGATCATCTTTATTATCCTACGTCAGGTTGCCAAAATTAATTTGCGGACAACCAGATAAATAAATTTTTAAAAGGTACTTGCAATTATTTAAAAACCAGTTAGAATATCATTAAAGATTTCAAAAGCGATGAGAAAGAAGAGTAAGTCGCCGCATTCGTTAAGTGAGTCAGCAGTAGTGGGAAGCTGACCGACCCTGGACGATTGAAAAACACTTTCTCGTAATGCCGCTGACCCAAATGGTCCGACCAAAGTAGGCTCAGCCGTCCCCGGTACGTTACCTCGCCGGTAGAACATGTTCGTGTTCGAAAAGAGTGGTCTGAGTTTTACTCGGACAACTTGGGTGGTACCGCGGAATAAAGCCTTTCGTCCCTTAGTTGATGGGGACGAAGGGCTTTTTTATTCGCTCTCAAATATCGATTCTGACTAAAGGAGTGTTATTTATGAGTTTAATTATTCCAAAGGACTACGATCCAAAGTTATCAATTCGTGATACCGAAGCGGCAATTCGTTTCATCCGTGAAAACTTCCAAGATGAATTCGGGCATGATCTGCATCTCCAACGGATGTCGGCACCGATGTTCGTTGAAAAAGGTACTGGACTCAACGATAACCTGAACGGGGTCGAGAAGCCAGTCTCCTTCACCATGCAGGGAATGCCCGGTGAGACAATTGAAGTCGTCCACTCCCTCGCCAAGTGGAAACGAATGGCCCTCAAGAAGTACGGCTTCGGCATGCATGAAGGCCTCTACACCAACATGAACGCTATTCGTAAGGATGAGGATCTCGATAACTTCCATTCCATCTACGTCGATCAATGGGACTGGGAGAAGATTATCGCCAAGGAGGAACGGACTGAAACCACGCTGAAGGCTACCGTTCGTCAGATCTTCAAGGTTATCAAGCGGATCGAACGTGAACTCTGGGAACTCTACCCAGATGCCGTTTACCAGCTGCCGGATGATATCCACTTTATTACTACCCAGGAGTTGGAAGACCGCTGGCCAGACCTGACGCCAATGGAGCGTGAAGACAAGATTGCTAAGGAAATGGGCGCCGTCTTCATTATGAAGATCGGGGACAAGCTCAAACGCTCCGGTAAGCCGCACGACGGCCGGGCACCCGACTACGATGACTGGCAGCTCAACGGGGACATCATCTTCTGGTACGAACCACTCCAGTGTAAGCTGGAAATCTCCAGTATGGGAATCCGGGTCAGTGAAGAATCGATGCGTGAACAATTGAAAAAGGCTGGTGCCGAGGACCGGGCTAAACTCCCATTCCATAAAATGTTGCTCAACGGCGAATTACCATATACAATTGGTGGAGGAATTGGCCAATCTCGGCTCTGTATGCTCCTGTTGGGCAAGGCCCACGTCGGGGAAGTTCAAGCCAGTGTTTGGCCAGAAGATATGCTGAAGAAGTGTGAAGCAGCACATATTCAAATTCTATAAAAATAAATTAGGTTGGGAGAGTATTCAACAGTGGAAACAATTACGATTAGTGAATCACCTAAGCACGTTGGCGAAACCGTCAAGATCGGTGTGTGGCTGACAGACAAGCGGTCCAGCGGTAAGATTGCCTTCCTGCAACTGCGGGACGGTACCGGCTTCTTCCAAGGGATCATCCGAAAAAACGACGTTGACGAAGCAACATTCGACCTGGCTAAGCACGACCTGCACCAGGAGACCAGTTTCTACGTCACCGGTGAAATTGCTGAGGATAAGCGGTCCAAGTTCGGCTACGAGATCCACATTAAGGAAATCGAAATCGTCGGCGCCAGCGAAGACTACCCGATTGGTAACAAAGAGCATGGGATCGACTTCCTGCTTGATCACCGTCACCTCTGGCTACGGTCCCGCAAACCGTGGGCACTCATGCGGATCCGTAGTCGGGTCAAGCTGGCCACAATGGAGTTCTTTGACAAGCACGGTTTTACCCAATTCGACGCCCCTGAACTGACTGCCAGTGCTCCAGAAGGGACGACGGAACTCTTCGACGTAAAGTACTTTGATGAGGACGCCTACCTGTCACAATCTGGTCAGCTCTACGGTGAAGCTGGATGCATGGCCCTCGGCAAGATCTACACGATGGGGCCAACCTTCCGGGCAGAGAAATCCAAGACTCGTCGGCACATGACCGAGTTCTGGATGATCGAACCTGAAATGGCCTGGATGCACCAGGACGAAAGTCTCAAGATTCAGGAACAATACGTTGCTTACCTGGTTCAGGACCTGATTGACCACTGCGCTACTGAACTTGAAATGGTCGGTCGGTCCGTGGAAAGCCTGAAACCATTTACTGAGCTGCCATATCCACGGATTACCTACAAGAAGGCCATCGAAATGCTCCAAGAAGGTGGCTTCGACTCCAAGTACGGTGACGACTTTGGTTCGCCAGAAGAAACCTACCTGGCTGACCAGTTTAATAAGCCGGTCTTCATCATGAACTACCCACGGGCAATTAAGGCTTTCTACATGCCAACTAACCCTGAGGATGATCGGGAAGTCATCTGTGCTGACCTTCTAGCACCGGAGGGCTATGGTGAGATCATTGGTGGTTCCGAACGTTCCTACGACTACGATTACATCACTAATAAGCTGGAAGAAAATGGTCTGTCCAAGAAGGACTATGGTTGGTACGACGACCTGCGCAAGTTCGGTTCCGTACCACACTCCGGCTTTGGAATGGGACTGGAACGGTTCCTGTCCTGGATTACCCTACAGGATCACATCCGGGAAAACATCCCGTTCCCACGGATGCTCAACCGTCTGCGCCCATAATCAATAAATTTCAATAAACATGTTTACCCCCGTAAAGCGTCGAAAATGAGGTTCTACGGGGGTAAACTTTATTCTTTCCATAAAACATATATTTTTAATATTTTAATCATTTTGATAAGAATTTGTTTGAAGTATCTATTTATATAGACAATTCTAATATGATTGTCGCGTGCATTTTACCCATTTAATAAATATATATGTTTATTAAATGGGTGCTATTTTTCTTATACTATTGTTAACTACTCTACTGCATTAAATCTGTTATAAACCTGGTATAATTACATTAAAGCAGTTCAGACAATCTATAGGAGGTTTGCATATAATGAAACAACACTCATTGAAATCCCGCATTGTGCACTTAATGGCTGTAGCCACCTTAACCACCAGTGCTCTCGGTGGGATTAGTCTAGCCACGAGTCCAACCGTCAACGCCGCTCAAGCTAAAACTCAGGATATCAAGATTAGCCAGAAACAAGCAGTTAAGAAGTTCCAAAAAGAGTTCAAGAACGCCAAAATCTCAGAGATCACTCTAGAGCCAAAGGGCAATCGCTATCAGTACCAGATCGACGGATTTGATAAAAACCAGGAACACACCGCCGCAATTAACGCTAAGACTGGGAAAATCACCTGGAGTCACTCCAGCAAACTCGACAAGGATGACGCCAACTCAGCCTTGGACCTGAACAAGACCATTAGCCGGAAGACAGCTACCAAACTGGCAGAGAAGGAAGCCAAGCAAGGACAAGGGCAAAAGTGGACCCTGGAGAACGACGAAGGCAAGCAGACCTGGGAGGTTGAAGTGGTCGACAGCAATCAGACCACTGAGGTCAAGATCAACGCCCTCAATCAAGACATCATCAGCAGTGAAGTTGATCACTAAACAAGTAGCAAAATCACTCCCCCAGCCAGATGGCTGAAGGAGTGATTTTTTACTTACAGGTCAATAATTACTGGTTCATAGCCTTCCGCTTTCAGAAACTTAAATAGGTCTGATGTCTTAATGAAGATTGTGTGAGTGTTCTCGTTTGGATGGAAGGTCTGAATTGACTCATCAACAATGTCCTGATCGAAATAAACCTGAACGTTATGGTCGGTGTTATTCATTAGACCAAACGGAGAGACGATCCCCGGTGCCAGACCCAGTTGTTTTGCCAAGTCCTCGGGTTGAGCCATTGAGACCCGCTTGGCCCCAGTTAGGTCCTGAAACTCGTGGAAATCCATCCGCTTTTTGTCATCCATGATGACCATATAGAACTTCTTTTTCTTTCCCTTTAGAAACATTGTCTTGGTTCGAACCCCCTCACGACCGGCAATGTATTTGTCGGCCTCCTCGGTGGTGTGGGCCGCGGGATGATCGACTACGTCATAATCATCGATCCCCAGTTTCTTTAGTTCGTCCTTAACCTGCTGATACGTTCCCATTGGCATCTTAATCACTCCTTTTATATATGGTTAATCGCTTACATTAATTGTAAGGGGTTAGCACAGCCATTGACAACACACCAAAGCAAAATTTACGGTGCAGTGCTTGCCTTTAGCCAGCCCGCCACTTAAAATATTTATCAAAAACGGGTGATTATATATGGCACAAAAGAAAATTTTATTGCTCTCCACCGGGGGAACGATTGCCTCCGTGGTTTCTGAGCAGGGCCTTGTCCCCGGTGAAAGCGGCAAGCAACTCGTCCAATCTCTTGGCAATCTCCCCTACGACGTCACCGTCAAAGATATCCTCCAGCTGGACTCCTCAAATATTCAACCCGAGGAATGGAAGGTCATCGCTGAAACCATCTACCGCAACCGAAATGACTACGATGGTATTGTTGTTTCACATGGAACAGATACGATGGCCTACACCGCCTCAATGATGACCTTCATGCTCCAGCATCTCAACATTCCTGTTGTTTTCACCGGGAGTCAGGTACCAATGAACGTGCTCTTGAGTGATGCCCCTGACAATCTCCAGCTGGCCTTCACAGCGGCAGCCAGTCTCCAGCCCAGTGTTTATCTGGCCTTCAACCGCAAGATCATGCGTGGCTGCCGATGCGTCAAGGTACGGACGACCGCCTTTGATGCCTTCGAAAGTGTCAATGTCCCTCCTGTGGCCGCAGTGACCTCCGACGGTTTTACCATTCAGACAAAGCGCCCGCGGACTAATGAGCAATGCGTGTTGAATACCAAAATCGATACTAACGTCTTCCTGTTCAAGCTCTTTCCCGGGTTTGACCCCCGCCTGCTTAGGGCCCTGGCCAAGCACAACTGCCACGGCATCGTCATTGAAGCCTATGGGCTCGGCGGTATGACCTATATTCGCCGCAACATCGCCGCTGCAGTCGGTGAGCTGATCAAACAGGGAATCCCAGTTATCGCCACCAGTCAGTGTCTATACGAACGTAGTGACCTAACCAAGTACGAGGTTGGACGCCAGGCTTTGGTAGAGGGAGCGATCAGTGCCCACGATATGACGTCAGAGAGCGCAATTACTAAGTTGATGTGGGGCCTGGGTCAAGGAATGGATGTTCAAGCCATTGCCAAGTTTTTTGCAACCGACATAGCAGGTGAAGTTACCCTCGATTAATGTAAAAATGGCTCCTAACTACCACCCTGGTAGCTAGGAGCCACTATTCTCATTGATGATTCTTGTACCCTTCCAGACCCAACAAGATTGTTAACACGACCGCACAGACCAGCAAGGCCACGCCTCCCACTAGCCGTTGGTTTTTGAAAAAGCGTTTCACAAATCTTGCTTTCTTTCCCGAATTTACCGTTGCTTATACCATAAGGACCCTTTATCGCTACCACGGGATTCCCGCTATAATGGAAGCAAAGGAGCGATGTGTTATGACTAAAATTGGTTTTATCGGTACTGGTGTCATGGGAACCGGGATCATCAATAATCTTCTGCAGCACGGCAACCCGGTCGTGGTCTACAACCGAACTAGGGCCCATGCTCAGGCAGTCTGTGACAACGGTGCCCAATGGGCTGCGTCCCCAGCGGCGGTTACTCAGCAGACCGATGTTATCTTCACAATGGTTGGTTTCCCCCAAGATGTTGAAGAGGTCTATTTCGGTGATGACGGTATCCTTGTCAACGCCACAGCCGGCCAATACCTAGTCGACATGACTACCAGTAAACCATCCCTCGCCCAACGGATCAGTGCCACTGGGACCAATCGCGGCATTCACGTCCTTGACGCCCCAGTTTCCGGCGGTGACATTGGTGCTAAAAACGGAAAGTTGACAGTGATGGTTGGCGGGAACGCTACCGATCTCGACCAACTGCGACCTCTCTTTGACCAGTTCAGCAAGACGGTCAGCTATTATGGCCCTGCCGGTAGCGGTCAGCATGCCAAGATGGCCAATCAGATTATGATCGCCGGCACAATGACTGGCCTGACCGAAGCCCTAGTCTACGCCAAGGCCGCCCACCTTGACCTGAAGCAGGTCATCACGACCTTACAAGGCGGGGCCGCGGAGAACTTCAGCCTTGGCTCCTATGGCCCGCGGATCCTTAGGGATGACTATACCCCTGGTTTCTTCGCTAAGCACTTTCTGAAAGATCTCCGTATCGCCTTGGATGAGGCAGATGCAATGAAGCTCAACCTTCCGGCTACCAATCAGGCCAAGCAGCTCTATGAAAAACTTATCGATGATCAAGGACTTGGTAACGACGGCACCCAGGCTCTGATCAAGCTCTGGTGGCACTAAATTTAAATCTGATTAAGACCTCCAGCGTTCGTATTTTTCAAACGCTGAAGGTCTCTTTGTGTACTACAGTTATTGCATTTTTATCTATGTTGGAGAGTCGTTTTATTTAACTTGAAACGAGCCAAGCACCCCATCCTATCTTTATCAATAGCTCACACCATTAACCTCAATTGCTCAGGTTTCTAACTCGCTCGACCATTTTTTTAATTTAAGACTTGCCTTTTCCTCTTTGGGCAGGTAATATATTAATCGATTTCTAAATAGTAATTATTACGATTAATATAATGGAGCTTTACCATCATGAAAAAATTTACCATCGGTATCACCAGTCTTATTGCTGGTCTCATCGTCATCATAGCAATCGCCATGATCCCGTGGAAGAATCTCAATCACCAGCAGAAACCCATTCAGGTCGTTACTGGTATGAATTTCTATGGAGAGGTTGCCCAGCAGGTTGCTGGCAATCATGGAAAGGTGACCTCATTTATAAACAACCCATCTGTTGATCCACATGATTACCAACCAGGAACCAAACAGGCCCAGGAGCTCGGTCGCGCCAACATTATCATTGAAAATGGCGTTGGCTACGATAGCTGGATGAATAAACTCATTAAGTCAAGTGGCAATAGTAAAGCCCGGGTAGTCAATGTCAGCCACCTCGTTGGTAAAAAGGATGGCGATAACGAACATATCTGGTACCAGCCCGCAACCGTCAAGAAACTGGCAACGGATCTTGCCACCCAGTTTGGTAAGATTGACCCCCAGCACAAAGCTGATTACCAGAAGAATGCCCACCGTTACCTGGCTTCCCTAAAACCCCTTGACCGCGAGATTGCTAAGGTAAAACGGCAGGTTAATCCCGCTAACAACCAGGTAGCAGTCAGCGAACCCGTTTTTGATTATGCCCTCAGCAACCTCGGCTACCAGGTGATGGATAAGCATTTTGAAAAAGCAATCGAGGACGGTAGCGACCCCTCCCCTAAGGATATCAACGAAATTCAACAGGCCATCAAGAACCATCAGATTGCCTTCTTCGTCAATAACTCCCAGGCCAGTGACAGTGTTGTCAAGAACCTCGTCAAGTTGGCCCACCAGAATAATGTCCCAGTACTCAATGTTACTGAAACCAAGCCCAAGGGTAAGACGTATACCCAGTGGATGACTAACCAGTACAGAGCGCTCGCTAAGATTCAACAAACAGCACAAAACTAGCTAAAAACAAACGCGGTGCCGTGAAAGGGACCGCGTTTGTTTGTCTAAATTTTAGCTTTTCACCATTTTTAGCCAGCGGTGAGTCACTGCCCACTGAAACAACCAAATCAGCCCAGCACAACCCAGGGTTAATGCCATCGTCAGCAGAGTCCCCCAGAGAATTGGGATTACCTGCTGGTTTTGTAGGCCGTCAAAAAGCAGCTGGCCAAGGCCACCGGCGTTGATTGTTGCAGCAATCGTTGCCATTGCCATTGTTGATGCTAACGCCACCTGGATCCCGCTGAAGATTGCCGGCAGGGCCAAGGGCAGCTGTACCTTATAAAAAGTTTGCCACTGAGTCATACCCATCCCATGAGCTACCTCAATCAGGCTGGGATCAACACCCCGGATCCCGGTGATAAAGGACCGTAACAGGATATACTCACAGTAGACCGTCAAGACGATCACTGCCGTCCGCATGCCCAAGCCCGAAACCGGTAGAAGAAGAGCAAAGAAAGCAAAGCTTGGAATCGAATACAGGAGGGAGAAAAAGTAGACCAGACCATTCAGCCAGTTCTGCCGACGCAGGAAAATAAGCACGATTGCCATCGCCGCCAGCACGGCGATAACCAAAGACAGCAGTACCATCTGAGCGTGCTGAACCGCCTCTTGTAACATCTCGCTAGAATTCATCTGCCAATATTCAATCATGTTCTCGCCCCCATAGCTCCTGGTTCTGCTGAACAGTACCCAGCAATTTCCTAACGAAGGCTGTCGCCGGGTGAGCAACGATTTCCTGAGGCGTAGCAAACTGTTCAACCTGCCCTTTATGCATCACCATTACCCGCTGGCCAAGAAAGAGGGCCTCATTGATATCGTGGGTCACAAAGAGAAAGGTCTTGTCCCCTAGACTGTCGTGGATCCGTTTGACCTCACGCTGCAGTTCCAGTCGAGTCAAGGCATCCAAGGCACCAAACGGCTCATCAAAGAGGACGTATGGCGGGTTGGTCGCAAGCGCCCGGGCCACACCAACCCGTTGCTGCTGACCACCTGATAGCTGGCTGGGATAGCGGTCCGCAAAGCTAGTCGGATCAAGCTGGACTAGTTTAAGCAGTTCTGTTACACGTGAAACAACCCTCTCTTGAGACCAATTAAGCATCCTAGGTACTACTCCGATGTTCTCGGCAATCGTCATGTGAGGAAAAAGGCCAATCTGTTGGACTACGTAGCCGATATGACGACGGAGGTTCACCAGGTCCTGGTCGCCCAACCGCTCGCCACCAATCAGAATCTCGCCAGCGCTGGGTTTGAGCAGGCCATTGATCATCTTGAGGACGGTCGTCTTCCCACTCCCAGAGGAACCGAGAATAGTAACGAATTCTCCTGTCTTAACGGTAAAAGAGAGGTCCGGAATGACCAGGTTATTCCCAAAACTCTTCTGGACATGTTTAAATTGAATACTCGTCTTGGTCATTTTTCTGGATCCTCCTAATCAAAACGTCAAAGCCAAGCATCGACAACAGCGAAAGAAAGGCTACACTGATTCCACCAATCACGACGTAGGACATATCGTACAAACCCAAGCCGGTAAAGATTAACGTACCCAGGCCCCCAGCACCGATATAGGTCGCCAGGGTCGCACTAGCGATAATTTCGACCAAGGCCAGTTTGATCCCGTTTAAGATATAAGGCATCGCTAAGGGGATTTCGATCTGCCGCCGCAATTGGCGCTGGTTCATCCCGAGCGCCAAGCCAACCTCCTTATAGGTGGGGCTGACCTCGTTAAAGCCAAGAATGGTATTAATCATTAACGGTGGCAGGGCTAGAACGACCAGGGCGATCAGGGCCGGCACCACCCCTGTCCCGATGAACGGAATCAACAAGAAGAGCAGGGCCAAGCTAGGAATAATCCGCAACACCTGGGCAAAGGCGGTGCAAAAGCTGGCGACCACCTTAATCCGCGACCCCAAATAGCCCAGCGGCAAAGCAATCACCATCGCAATTGCCAGGGTACTGGCGCTTAGTAGGATATGTTGACCGACATACTGCCAGTATTGGCCACTGTCAGTCTGAAAATAATGAATAATCTGTGCTAACAAAGGCTGCCTCCTAATATAAAGAAAGCTGTGATTAAATTATTATCACAGCCCAGTAACGCTTATTTCATATTTTTATTATACCAGTTCTGGGCAACGGTCCGGTAGTTTTGCCCATCGACCCCAACCTGCTTATTCAGCTGGGTCACAGCCTTGGTTGTTAACTTAGCGTCAACCTTGTTCAAGGTTTTCTCCATCTTTGGATAGCGCTTAACAGCCTGCTTATTAGCTAACGGTACCAGATTGTACGGTGGCCAGATGTTCTTGTTGTCCTTGACCAATTGAAACTTATTGGTGGCCAGCTGACCATCCGTCGTGGAGACCGGCGCCGCATCGGCCTTCCCCTGTTCCATGATTTTGTAGAGGAGGTTAGCATCGTAATCCTTGATTGACTTGAAGTGGAACTTACCATAGGTCTTATCCATCAGTGGCAGGGCATCGGGGCGCTTCTCAAATTCACCCTGGGAGGCAAAGCGAATCTTGTCGGCCTTCTTCTGGAGATCACTTAAGTTCTTAATGCCATACTTTTTGGCCACACTTGTCCGAATGCCAATTCCCTGTCGATTATCATCGGGTGCATACTTGAAGGTTGTCAGACCGTCTTTGGCCACCCCCTTCTGGGCAAGGCTGGCCATCTGAGCCGCAGACTTACCCTGACCATTTTTCTTCAGATAAGCCGTCACGATCGTCCCCGTGTATTCGGGGTAGACGTCTACCTGACCAGTTTTAACAGCCTTATAGACAACTGAATTAGAAATATTCTGCTTCCGAGTCACTTTGTAACCTGCGTGTTCAAGAGCGATGGCGTAGATCTCACTGACCGTCTTACTCTCTGGGACACTCTTAGAACCGACAATAATTGGCTTGTTGCTGGCGGCACTGATTGTTGCTGGCATAATTGCACCAATTAGCAGGGTTGCGGTAGCAAATAGGGCCGTCACCATTAACTTTTTAACTCTCATCTTCCGTCTCCTTTTTGTAACTTTTTAAGTTTCATTTATGCCATATGGTAGTTTATAAATAATCATTTGTCAACTAACTTCTCCCTTGTAATTTGTAACTTTACAAATTACAATATAAATTAAAGGAGTGATCAGTATGAAAGCCGCAACACGTTTCAGCGACAGTATCCATATTCTTGCTTTCATCAACATCTACCAAGGAAAACTTCCTCTGACCAGTAACAACATTGCTTCCAGCATCGAAACTTCTCCGGTGGTGGTTCGGCGACTGATGAGCCAATTACGCAAGGCTGGCCTGCTCAATACTGTTCACGGGGCCGCCGAGCCGACCCTTACCAAGGACCCGGTTGAAATCTCACTGTATGACATCTACCTCGCCGTGGAAGACGATGCCCACCTCTTCACGATTGATCGCAAGACGAACCCTCAATGTATCGTTGGCGGCAACATTCAGGAAGCTTTAAGTGAAGTCTATCATCAAGCTGAGGTTGCGGCCGAAGCCAAGCTGGCCCGAACCAGTCTCCAAGACATCATCGATAACATTCAGGTTAAACAAGCCCAAAAAGCCGCTCGACAAAGGAAGGAATAATAAATATGAAATACATGATTACCGGTGCTACCGGCCATCTCGGCCAAAAGGTAGTAGCCCAGCTCAACAAACTGATTACTAAGCAGAACATTCGCCTCGGGGTCCACACCCCAGCCAAGGCAGCCCGATTTAAGGAAGCGGGCTATGAAATCACAACAATTAACTATCAAAACGTTGATCAGATGGTTCCTGCCTTTACAGGGGTTGATGTTCTTATCTATATCCCCAGTTTGACTTACAACGTCCAGGAACGAATCAACGAATTTGAGAATTCCCTGACCGCCATGAAACGGGCTGGCGTTAAAAACCTGGTGGACGTTAGCTTTATTGCTGATCAAGCCAATAACCCCTTCCAGATGGCTGGCTACTATGCCTACTTACCTGCCCGGCTAGCATCTTCTGGACTTCAGTATGCGGTCCTCAAGAACGCCCTTTACGCCGATCCTCTGATTCCCTACCTCCCCGAGCTGATTAAGCGGCAAAATGTGATCTATCCAATCGGTGACCAGGCAATGAGCTTTATTAGTCGAGAGGACAGTGCCGAGGCAATCGCCAATGTCGCCGTCAGGCCTTACCTGCGTAATCATGGACAAAATTACCTGCTGACTATGGAGCAAAACTACAACATGGTAGAACTAGCGCACTTGATGACTATGACCACCAACCATCAGATCGGTTACGCCCCGATTTCTCTTCAGGAATTTGCTGATATCTACCGGACCGAGGGAGATGGGGATGAACTAGCCTCAATGTATCATGCAGCTGCAATGGGATTAATGAATAGGGTCACAGATGACTTCCGCCACATCACTGGCCATGCACCGCAAGACATGAGGAGCTTTCTAAAAGAAAACTACCGTTAATAGTTACAATAAACTGTCCACTAACGTTATAGTCAAGTCATAAAAATAAATCGTTCCCATCTTTAATTGAACCCGGTAATAACTAAGCTAACCGGCTTGAGCAACTAAAAAAAGCGAATCTTTGGTGCTCTTTATATAATGCCTGTCCACGTTGGCAGGCATTTTTCTATAGCAGCTCAATCAGGCGCTTGATCACTGGGCGCACCGTCCCACTCTTCTTCCATATTACCTGGACATGGGTATTCCAGGATGGATAGTCAACTGGGACGATAGTGTGGTGGGCAACACAGCGGGCAATCGATTCTGGTACCAGGGCCACGCCCATCCCGCCATCAGCCCACCGGATAGCTGTTCGCGCATCATCACACTTGACCGCATAAAAGGGTGCTATTCCCTGCTGGGCAAAGTCACGGTTAAAGATCCCCTCAAAACGACGGTAGAGAATCAATGGCTGCCCAGCTAAATCAGCTAACTTTAGTTGAGCCGGGAGTTTCATCCGAGCTGGATCATAGGCCGCCACCATCCGGTCCGTATTCAAAACCTTCTTAGCTAATCCCCGCATATTTAACGGTGTTCGAACGATTGCCAGGTCAAGCAAGTCATCGTTGAGCTGGTCTAGCAGGTCAAAAGTGTTACCCTCAATGATATTGAAGGTAATCCGGGGATAATTCGCTGTCAGTACCCGCATGGCGGTATTGGGAATCAGTTCACCCGCTGACGAGATCAATCCCAAGTTGATCTGTCCAGCCTCACCGTTTTCCTCCTGATTCAGTTCATCATGAGCCTGACGCTCAAGACTAACAATCTTCTGGGCATAGTGCTGAAAGGTCTTCCCGGCTTCAGTCAATCGAATCCCGTAGGCACTGCGGACAAACAGCTTAACGCCCAGTTCCTTCTCCAATTGCTTCATCTGATAAGATAGTGGCGGTTGGGAGGTATAGAGCCGCTTGGCTGCGGCCGTGATTTGACGTTCCTGGGCCACAACCAGAAACGCCCGAAGTTGTTTGATATTCATTTAATCGCCCCTAGATATCTAATTTTTTAATACATGCTATCATAAATCAGTATTTTATTTAATATCGCTCCCTCGTTAAAATATTATTAGGATTTAACAAAGGAGCCAATAATATGCGTGAAGAAGAGCAAGTCAGTCACCATTCTCGCAAGGGGTGGCTATGGCTACTATTAATAATTATTTTAGGTGTCGTTATTGTAGGAGTTCACGAATATCACTCCTTAAAAACGGCATCAAATAAGATGGTAGTGGGTAGTAAGAAACTGCCTACCCAATTAAAAAATAAACGCCCCTTCACCGTCCTGATCATGGGAACTGATGTCGGGGCCCTGGGACGGGGGACCAGTTACGCTGGTAACACTGACACAATGGAACTGGTAACCGTTAACCCCAAGCGTCAGGCGATCACCATGACGGCAATTCCTCGTGATACCTTAGTTAAAGTCAATACTAAGCGCGGGGCCGATTACGTTAAGATCAACGCTGCCTATGCAATCGGTGGCGCCAAACTGGCGCAACATCAAGTCCATGAACTGCTCGACGTTCCCGTCGACTACTATGCCCTGCTGAACATGGGGACGCTGAAGAAGGTTGTCAATGCGGTAGGCGGTGTTACGGTCGATAATCCATTCGCCTTTACCTACGAGGGGCACCATTTCAAGAAGGGTCGCCAGCACCTCAACGGCGACGAGGCTTTGAAGTACTCACGAATGCGTTATGATGACCCTAATAATGACTATGGCCGGCAAAAACGAGGCCAGCAAGTAATTGAATCGGCAATTACGACCTTTAAGAAAAAGGGGTCCCTTGCCGATGCTAATCAGATCATGGAAGCAATTTCCGATGGTGTACGAACCAACCTTCCCGTTAATAACGTTACCACCCTTTACCTAAACTACCACACCGCAATGAATCATGTTCACAAAGATCACCTGCAAGGTAAGGATGCCAAAATCGACGGAACTGATTTTCAAATTGCAACACCTAAAGAAATTACACGGGTATCTAACAATATTAATTGCGCGCTTGGCCGCTCACCAGTAGGTCCTATCCATAACAATGAAACAATGATGTATCACCAGCAGACTACCTGGAACGGCTATAACCGGATTAACTTTACCCTTCCTAATGGAGCACGTTATAACGTTCCCGGCAGTGGTTATTAGCAAATAAAGAGCTGACTCCCCCATCGGAGGGCCAGCTCTTTGTTTTCTATTATTTTCTCAGAACCATTAAATCTCCTGTTCGGGATAAACTCACCTTTATTCTTCCCGACTTTGCAGAATTCGTCCAGGAATATCATGATCTATACTAAAAAATTGGGAACCACTCTTATAATGGCTCCCAATTTTTATTTTTAATAGTTTAATTATCATAGAACAGCTTAACAAAAGTTTAGACGAACAGCGAAACTAGAAGAACAACGCCGAGTCCGATCACAGAGGTCACGCAGGTCAGTACCGACCAAGTGGCCAGGGCTTCCTTGAGACTCAAGCCAAAGTACTCCTTGACCATCCAGAAGCCAGCCCCATTAACATGATCGTCAAATGTCGAACCAGCCCCCACGGCGAGCACCATCAAAACCGGGTCAACCGTTGTGCCAGCAGTTAGCGGCGCGACCAAACCAGCACCTGTCAGTGCGGCCACCGTTGTTGAACCGAGGCAGAAATGGAGGAGAGCCGGGATCAACCATGCAGCTACCAATGGTGAGATACTCGAGTGTAGGAATAATGCAGAGATGTCATTGGCCACCCCACCGGTAACCAGCACCTGTTTAAATGCCCCGGCGCCACCGATAATAAGCAGCATCATTGCAATCTGCTTAATGGCATTCTCCATTGACTGACCAATCTTCTTCATCGCCGTTCCCCGGTAAATACCTAAAGCAATCACGGCAAAAATCAATGAAATTACCATCGCTAAGTCTGGATTCCCAATAAATTGAATGATTGCTGAAAAAAGGCTATGCGCTGGCAAAATATACTTGGCAATAGTGGCAATAATGATTAAGACTAGCGGTAGTGTCGCCGTGATGATGCTGATTCCAAAACTAGGCAGATCTTTGTTAGAGTGGGGCTGATGAATGTCACCAAGCACCGCAATTTGAACATTCTTACGATAAACTTGCGGGTAAACCTTCATCAAGAAGTGGTTGTAAAGCGGACCGGCAATCAGGACGACCGGAATTGCGCAGAGGATACCCACCAACAAAACTTGACCCAACGGTGCATGCAGGATTCCCGCCACGGCAACCGGTGATGGATGTGGTGGCAAAAATGCATGTGCCACGTTTAATGCAACTGCCATTGGCAATGCTAGATATAGAAAGGCGACATCAAGTTCAACGGCGATTGCGTAGATGATCGGTAGTAAAATGACCAGGCCCACCTCAAAGAACATCGCCAGGCCGATAATAAACGAGGTCAGTACAACAGCCAATTCAATATATTTACGACCAAACCTGGCCGTAAAGGTGTTGGCAATTTGAAAGCCAGCTCCCGAATCTGAAATAAGTTGACCTAGCATCGCTCCCAAGCCAAAGATGATTGCGAGGTGGCCAACCTGGTCTCCAATCCCCTGTTCAACCACTGTCGGCACCTTAGTCCAAGGAATCCCCAGGAGGAGACCAACAAATATCGAAACGAGTAACAGAGAGACAAAAGTATTGAGCTTAAGTTTGATGATTAGAAAAAACAGTAATAGCACACCCAATAGCATTATCAGGATCGACATCTTAATTCCCCACTTTCACTATTATTCTTTGTGTTAATTATAGTGAATAAATGAGCAATATCGCAGTCACTAAATGTTCCTGAGCTGAACAGATTAAACCCATCCAACGCCAAACAATTGTTATAATCGCCTTTGTTGTTTCACTAAGGACTCTTTAAAGCAAAACAGCATTTGTAAATCACATAACAATTTATTGAATCCCCCTCTAAATTAAGTCTAGAATAATCAACCAAATCGGTAGAAAAATAATTGAGGTGATGTTTGAAACTATAGAACACTTAGCCGTCATAAGTGGGTATTGATGGTAGTTTACCGAATAAACTACCGGAATTGTTGAGGTTGGGGAGGCCATTAACAGAGTGATAGCCATTATTCCAGTCACCGAAACCGGTCTAACCCCCATTGCCTGACTGGCCAGGACACTCCCCAAGCAAATGGCTGGAACTAGCAACGACTTTATAAGACCGTAGTACCAAGCCAGCCGATCGGTAAGGATCTTCCCCAAGGAAAGATAACTGCCCAGAGTGCATCCCACCAAGAGCCATGAGAGTGGTGCGGCAAGATTAGCAAGATATTGGAGTGGATAATAAAGCCACGGAGCTGTCTGATCAATTCGGTAAAACGCAACCTCATGATGTCCGATAAGCACGTGGGGCGCCAACGGTTGACAAAGCCAGCACAATAGGCCAAGAAGGGTCGCCACTACAATCGGGTTGGCAATAATTTTAACCATTTGTCGCAGTGTCACCGGTTGCTTAGACATTCGAATGTAAACATAAGTATAAAGTAGAATCCCGATAGGCAATGTTAAATAAGGACGCATAGACAACACCGTGGGCGCCAGCGAGCGCTCCAACAATTGGGATGCCAAAGACTGTAGTTGAGCCAAAGGTGGTAATAATCCCCAGAATTTCTCGCTGATTGGCCGAGGACACCCACCAGTAAGCAAAGGGACTGATCACCAATAAGACAGCATAAAGAACAATTCCCCAGACAACCAGGACCACTCCCTGTTTCAACGTTCCAGCGGCGAGCGGCTGCATAAACGAGTTAAAAGCCAGGGCGGGCACCGCAATAACCAGGACCAGCTGGGAAAGCTCGTCGGCAAACCGGGCTGAGAAAACATGCCGGGATGTCAAAACATAGCCTAATCCCGTTATCAAGACAACCGATGCGATGATTCCAATAACCTTCGCGTTTGCAATGATCCGCAATAATTCGTACCAAATATCCATTCTGATCCCCCACTATAAAAAAGCCCACCGGCAGCGATACTAAACAGCTGTGGTCAACTATCAAGTATCGTTCACCGGTGGGTGATTATCCTACTATGCTAAATTAGCGTACTAATGCTGGACGCTTTGGATCGAACTTCCAACCTGGAATCAAGTACTGCATTGCCGCAGCATCATCACGAGCACCCAGGTGGTTATCGACATAGAGTTGGTGGGCCTTCTTGACGGCATCCATGTCAATTTCAACGCCAAGGCCTTCGTTGGTCCGTGGAACCGTCAGTTGTCCATTTTCAATCTTGTATGGGTTCTTCGTCAGGTTCTGACCATCCTGCCAGATCCAGTGGGTATCAACATCGTAAAGCCGGCCAGGAGCAGCGGCAGCGGCATTAGCAACCATTGCCAGGGAAATATCGAAGTGGTTGTTGGAGTGAACACCCCAGTTCAGGTCAAATTCATCGCACAGTTGTGCAACCCGAACGGCACCCTCCATGGTCCAGAAGTGTGGATCTGCCAATGGAATGGAGATAGCATTCAGGGCCAGGGCAGCAGACATCTGCCGCCAGTCGGTATCAACCATGTTGGTGGCTACCGGCATGTGGGTTAACTTCTGGAAACGTGCCAGGATCTCACGACCGGAGAAGCCATTCTCTGCACCAGCTGGGTCTTCGATGTAATGAAGCACGTCCTTCAATTCATCAGCATAGTGAAGGGCCTGCTTAAGGCTCCAACCACCATTAGGATCAAGATCCAGTTTGGCATTCGGAAAGGCCTCGTGAAGAGCCTTCATTGCGGCAACTTCCTTTTCACCATCGAAGACACCTCCCTTGAGCTTGAAAGTCTTGAAGCCGTACTTGTCGTAAGCGGCTTGAGCAAGTTTTACCAGAGAGTCAATGTCCATCGCTGGCTTCCGACGCAGGCGACCCCACTCACTAGAATCATCATCATCTTGAATGTACGGGAGATCAGTCTTAGAGGCATCCCCTACCCAGAAGAGGTAGCCAAGGACCCCGACCTTTTCGCGTTGTTGACCGTCACCCAAGAGAGCCGCAACAGGAACGTGCAGGTGCTTCCCTAGCAGGTCCAGGAAAGCCGTTTCAACTGCTGTCAGGGCATGAACCATGATCCGCAGGTCAAATGTTTGCTTACCACGACCACCCTTGTCAAGGTAGGCAAATTCCTTTTGAATCTTCTGTAGCACAGCCTTGTATTCACCGATGGAGGAGCCAACCACGATATCCTTGGCTTTCTCCAGAGTGTCCGTAATCTTTTCACCACCAGGGACTTCACCTACTCCGACTTGACCTTCATCGGTTGTTAAGATAACAATGTTCCGGGTAAAGAATGGTCCGTGCGCCCCACTGAGGTTGAGCAGCATACTATCATAACCGGCAACCGGGTAAACTTCCATTTTGGCAATCTTTGGAATTGACATATTATAATCTCCTAACCAATTGATTTTTTCAACTTGGATAAATTTATCAAGCTCTCTAATTTTCATTATATTGAAATGTTCAGCATTGAACAGGTACTGTTAATATAGGAGGCGAACTAGTTGTTCTTGTGACTAAACCCGGTTAAAATTAGTAATGTTAAATAGTTATTCGTGAAGAATTAAATAAGGGGTTACTCATGGATATTGATAAGCTAGAAACATTCCTAATGGTTGCCAAATTTGGCAGTTTCCGGGCCGCAGCACAGAAACAGTTCCTGTCACCACGAGCGGTCTCCAAGCAAATGAACCAGATTGAAGCTGAACTTGGCGTCAAACTATTCGAACGGGAGAAGAATCGAACAAAACTGACTTCCTACGGGAGCGACTTCATTGTAACGGCCCAGGACATCGTAAATTCATACAAAACCGCGGTTACCAAGATTAAAACCCGGAACGCAATCCAAGAGAAGCGCCTGAAGTCTGGGATCTCATCTCCAAGTCAATCCACCATTTGGCAGACTGCCCTAACGGACTTCTTAAGCAAGAATCCTGATATTAACATCGAGATCCAGCAGGAAACCGGCCAGCGGCTGCTTTCCCTTGTTGATAGCATGGCCCTCGACTTTTGTATTTCTCCCTACTATGGCACCCATGAAATAGACAAAACCTTTCCCAACCTCCAGCGGGTGGACCTGTATATTGGGACCTTCTATATTGGAATCAGTAAGCTTAACCCGCTAAGCAAGCAGGATTCGATCAGCTTCACTCAATTACAGAATCTAAAACTGCTCTATTACACACCATTCAGTTCGATTCACCTCAAAAAGATCTTCCTTAAGAAGTTTGCCGGCTTACTGCGCGAGGAACAGGTGGAACTGATCACCACCTTGGAACAGCGTAACCTGATGGTCGCTGTCAACAAGGGCTTTGGGCTTTTTCCAAGTGTCCTCGTCGATGAAGAGGAGTTGCAGAACCCGCTGATTAATTTCTTACCGATCCGCGATGACTGCAACGACTTCTACTCATCTGCTTTCTGGTATAACCGGCAAAATACCAACCCAGTATTGAAAAAACTGGTCGATAAATTTAATAACCGCCAGTAAGCTCTGCCCCGCAAGCATAAAACGACTCGCTACATTTACGGCGAGTCGTTTTTGTATTAATTATGCCAAAAAGTCAGTTGCTTCCAGCACCCGAACACAGGCATCATGCTTAATTCCTTCTTGTGCAACCGTCAAATAACCAGTCTCCGGGTCACGCTTGAAGAGGATCAGTTCATGTGACATTTGGTTAGCACAGAGCAAGAAGTCACCATTCTTACTAAGGTCAAAATCACGTGGGGAAACCCCGTTGGTCTTGATCGTCTGAATCTTTTCCAGATGTTTACCACCGTCAATTACCCGGTAGACAGCCAGGGAGTTGTGTCCACGATTAGACGAGTAGACAAACTTGCCGTCAGCGGAAACCCGAATTCCAGCTGATTGATTGTGCCCAGCATAGCCTTCTGGAATGTTGGAATAACTCGCAATCCGACTCAGGTGACCAGTGGCCGGATCATACTTAACAACCGCAGTCCGGCTACCAACCTCGTTCAAGACGTAAATGTAGTTATTCGTATTCTCATTGAATGCCAGTTGCCGTGGACCAAAGCCTGGTTCAACTTCATATTCAAATACCTTCGTCAAGCTGGCATCATCGTTGACGTCGTAGACAAACAACCGATCTGCCCCTAGGGCGCAAACGATCAGCCGGCCGTCTGGCAACAAGCGGGTAAAGTGGATGTGGGCAGCATCTTGAACCGCCTTTGGCCCCCGGCCTTCGATTGGGTAACGGTGTGATTCGACAAACTGGTAGTTATTATCAAGCTTCCACGTGTGGATGGCGTTGGTGTTGTAGTTAGCGGCGAAGACCATCTTTCGTTTGTCATCAAGGTAAACGTAAGAAGGCACGGTATACTTCAGATTGTTCCAATAGTAGAGGTGGTCGAAGTAGTTATAAGCCTCGTAGCTGCCCTTGACGGACTGGTCGAGCATTGATTCAGAAATCAGCTTACCCTTCCCCGTCTGCGGATCAACATCAATGATACCAACCCCACCGGTCTTGTCATCCTTGGTCATTACCACGGCAATTTTGTGATCCTTGATTGAATAATTGAAAAATGCCGGGTTCTCTAACTTAACAACGGGCTCAATGGCGGTTATCGCACCCTTATCTGTGTCCAGGGTAGCGGTGTAAATTCCTTCTGAGCTGTTGTGCTTACCATTCGTGTAACTGTCAGCGGTATAGCCACCAAGTAAAAATTTGTCTTCCATGTTGATACCTTCCTTTCTAATCTATTGTTTCAATCAGACTCTGCTTGATAATCTCCGGCTTCAACTCTTGACCAATCCCGGGACGGTCAGGAACATCAACGTAACCATTTTGGGGAATCAAATCGTCATAAACGGCCGCATTCCGGTCCTTGATATACATTGCACGCTGGTAAACCTCGTGGATATAGAAGTTCGGAATAACCGCTTCAACCTGCAGGGCCGCCGCAATGGCAATTGGTGAACCGCAGACGTGGACCTGAGCATTAATGTCATAGGTGTAAGCCATGTCACAGATCTTCTTGGTTTCGGTGATTCCACCAGCCAACGTCAAGTCAGGCTGGACAATGTCGATCGACCGATCCTCCAACATCTGCCGGAATCCCCAACGGGTAAAGGTCCGTTCCCCACCAGCAATTGCCATCTTGGCTGGCATCTTATCACGGACAATCTTATAGAAGTCTGGATTCATTGGATCAACTGGTTCCTCGTAATAAAGGATGTTCAGCGGTTCAAAGGCGTGAGCATATTCAATCGCCGAGGTGGTATCCGTGTTGGCATGCATGTCGATGATGATGTCAAAGTCTGGACCAACAGCGTCCCGAATAGCCTTGACCCGATCGTAGGCAACCTTGATCTCATGATGGTTCAACGGACCCTTGGTATGCCACGGCTTTTGCGGATCATCGCCCCACATGATGGGGTCAAACTTCAATGCGGTAAAACCAGCTGCCTTTACGCGCCGCGCCACGTCAGCATACTCGGCCGGTGTCGAAAGCTTCGGGTGGGCCGGATCCGGTGCGGTCCCCCAGTTGTACTGCAGCTGACTAGCATAGGCACGCAGGTGTTGGTTGGTCTTCCCCCCTAGTAGTTGGTAAACCGGTGACCGGTAATACTTACCCTTGATGTCCCAAAGGGCAATGTCGATGGCACTGATTGCGGCATTTGGCACAACGCCACCCGCAATTCCCCAGTAGGTTGTTCGTTGCAACTTATCCCAGATCTTTTCAATATTCATCGGGTCATCGCCAATAATGGTGTGGGCAAAGTCCTGAACCATGCCGAAGCCAGCACGCCAGCCCTTACCGTAGGCCAAACCAGCTTCACCAAATCCGGAAATACCCTCATCCGTATTTATACGGACAATAATCGGTGACCATTCTTCGGTCGATCCGCCACCATTCCCGCTGAAGCTGACGTCAGGAGATGGAATCTTCATTACATCAACACTAGTAATCTTCATAAGAGTTAACCTCCAACTTTTGCTATATTGGTTAATCAGGCGAAAACGTTTTCTTGTCCTTACATCCTTATCTTAGTGATTTTATTCACACATTAACAGGAACTAAATATTCACCTGAGATACTTTCTAGTCACTGTGAAATAATGCACAATTAACCTACGATAAAAGCATAGCAATCATTTTGATACCAATTTATTTAGGAGGTATACATCCATGAAGAAAGTATTGTTAAGCGAAAAAATTGACGATGCGGGAATTCAACTATTAAAGGATAATGGTTTTTCCGTCACAATCGCTTCTGGTACTGATGTTGCATCAATGAAGGATGACATCAAGGATGCATACGCAGTTATCATGCGGTCATCCGAACTGCCAGCCGAGGTAATCAACGCTGGTCAACAGCTGAAGATTATCTCCCGGAATGGTACGGGAATCAACAACGTCGACGTTGACGCCGCAACCAAGAAGAATATCCTGGTTGCCAAGGTTAATGGAGCCAACGCCTTCTCAGTTGCCGAATATGTTATTACAACTATGCTGATACTCAGCCGCAAGTTGATGCAGACCGACCAACTCTTGCACGAAAAAAAGGATGAGCTGAGCGGCATGTCATTACCAGGCTTCTCAACCAAGTATCAATTAAATGGGAATGAACTCGCTGGTAAAACCCTCGCCATCCTGGGCTATGGTAAGATCGGCCAGCAGTTGGCCAAGCTAGCACAAGCTTTTAACATGAATGTTATCGGCTACGACCCATATGCTAAAAACGCCGACATCAAGCTGTACGACAATCTAACGGATATCTACCCAGTTGCCGACTTTATTTCCATTAATATGCCATTGACGCCGGAAACCAAGGATACGATCACGGCCAAGGAACTCAAGATGATGAAGAAGACTGCTTTCCTCATTAACTCAGCTCGAGGCGGTATCGTCAACGAAGCTGATTTAGCCGTTGCACTGAACAGCGGCATCATTGCCGGAGCAGCCATCGACTCCTTCAATCCTGAGCCACCAAGTCCGGATAACCCGCTATTCACCAGTAAGAACACAATTGTAACGAGCCACGTCGCCGGAACTACCAAAGAAGCCAACAAACGGCTTGGCCTGGGGGCAGCACAAGCTATCATCGACTACGCTAACGGCAAGATGCCGCAGTTCCCAGTTAATCCTGAAGTTGGGATTTCCAAGGAGGACTAATCACCATGAAACACACTAAACTAATCAGTGGAATTATTGGGATTGTTCTCGGGATCATCATTGCATTCTTCATTCCAGCACCGGCTGGTCTTTCCCACGCTGGGATGGTTGTACTGGCTTCGTTAGTGACCGCCAACATCTTCTGGATCTTCAACGTCATCCCGAGTTTTGTCACTGGGCTGTTAATGCTCTCCTCGTGGGTCATCCTGCGGGCCGTTGACTTCCCGACTGCCTTCAATATTTTCTCCTCAACTACTATGTGGATTATCATTGGCGGCCTGGGCTTAGGGGCTGCTGCCACTAAGTCCGGTCTGATCAACCGGATTGCCCTAAACATTATGAAACTCTTCCCTGCTAACTTTAGTGGGCAGACGCTGGCACTGTTTACCGCCGGAACAATCATTTCACCAATGATCCCGAGTGCTCACCCTAAGACTGCAATGAGTACCCCATTGGCCCTAGGGATCAGCGAATCACTAGGTTATAAGAATAAGACAAAGGAAAGCTCCGGGATCTTCCTAGCTGCCATCTGGGGCTTCTTGGTAATGGAAGCCAGCTTCCTTAGTGCTACCGCTCAAAACTATGCCTTCAAGGGACTGCTGCCCCAAAAGGCCCAGGCAACGATGAGCTGGGGCAATTGGTTCTTAATGATGCTGCCTTGGACAGTAATCACCTTGGTATTTGGCTTCTTCTTGCTGAAGTTCCTCTTCGCACCCAAGAACGACAAGCCAGCTTCCAAGGAATTCATCTCTGAGCAACTGCGCAAATTGGGCCCAATGTCCAGGAACGAGAAGATCACGGCGGCCGTTATTCTAATCGCTATCATCTTCTGGATTCTCGAAACTACCCTGCAGATTCCAGCTGCTGTCACCGCCCTGTGCGGCGTAAGTATCCTTGTCGTTACCGGAGTCCTGACACCACAAGATATTAGTAAACGGCTGAGTTGGAACACGATCATCTTCATCGGGACCGTTATGGCTCTGGGAAATGTAATGCAGGTTGTTAAGCTGACCACCTGGTTGCGGATCATCCTTAAGCCAGTTATCAGTCCTATTCTTGGCAATATCTACATTACAGTTATTGCACTGCCAATTATCATCTACCTGTGCAAGTTTGTCGTTGTTTCACTGATTTCCACTGGGACGTTGATCATCATCGCTCTGTTACCATTCTTCTCCACGATGAGTTTCAGTCCGGCCATCATTGCCCTAGTTGTCACGACTAGTGTCAATATCTGGATGCTGTCATACATGGATGCCCCATTCCTAACCGGGATGGCTGCTGTTAACGATAAAATGGCGACGCGAGCCGCGTTGGCTAAATCTTCGCTCGGCTACATGTTTATCAACATTATCGGCCTACTGCTCTGTGTTCCCGTTTGGAAATTAATGGGAATTGCTTAATCTCCTAGATGTTTCTCTCCCACAGAATCATGCACTATTTTGAGGTTAAGTAATTAAACATAATTAGCCAAAGAGCCAACCGACTTTCGGTTGGCTCTTTTGTTGTACTTATTATTGAATAACCAAGCAGAAACTGGGAAACCATCGCGGCAAATGTCCTCATCCTCGGTGACCTCAACATCTCAACCAAGGAAGACGTCATCGCCATAATGAAAGGCGGCACCGGTCAGCGTGTTTCACGATAAACAATCGTACCTAAACTAAAAAATCTGGAAGAACAATGTTCTCCCAGATTTTTTCTTTACTTATCGTAGAAGTGTTGCCACTCCTTATTGATATTTTGACGGGTGGTCTTCGTTCCAGCCCACGATGGCACCTTGACAACTCCGTCAATCTTATCCTTCGGTACAAAGCCCCAGTAGCGACCATCATTGGAAACACTCCGGTGGTCCCCCAAGACGAAGTATTCGCCCTGCGGCACCTTGGTGGCCCCGTTGTGCTTCAGCCAGCTGTTCTGTACGGAAATACTCTTCAGGGTCCAGTTACCAGTCCCTTCATCCCGCTGCTTCATGCTGATATAGTCCTGGTTAATCTTCTTACCGTTGACATAAATGTTACCATTCTTGGACCGGACCGTGTCCCCCGGCAGACCAATAACCCGCTTGACATAGTCGGTCTTAACAGCCACCTGGGGATCAACACCGTTGGCATCAAAGATCACAACGCTCCCATGGTGGATCTGTGACCGCTTCAAGCAGAAGACCCGCTCGTTGTTCTGCAGGTTTGGCTGCATCGACGGCCCGTCGACCCGGACAACTTGAAACAGAAACTGTTTAATCAGCAGGGCAATCAACAGCCCGATCACAATCGGGATCACCCAGCTCATCACTTGCCGAAATGTTTTCATTAACTTTGCCTCACAATACCAAACTTATTTACTTCTTATCATACTCTTCCATGAGTTGTTTGGACAGCTGATAATCACCAACGTAAGGAACATCGTGCCCACGCTCGTGCATGAACTGTTCCCTGCCCTTAGCAGCCATAAACATAGCGTCACCCGGCTTAGCCATGGCAAAGGCCTCCTTGATTGCAGCTACCCGGTCAACATTGATGATCACTTGAACGTTCGGGTTGGTGATGTGCTCCTTGATCGCCTCATCAATATGGTGGGGATCTTCAAAGAAGTTATCCTCACTTGTCAGAATCGCCACATCCGCAAATTCGGAGAGGGCCCGTCCAATGTCCTTACGACGGGACTCAGCCTTACCACCTGCGGCCCCGATCACCACGATCAAGCGGCCATCTGGGTACTCGTGTTTCATAAAGCTGAAGCTCTCCTTGAGACTCAGATAGTTATGAGCATAATCAACACAAGCCACCAGTCCCTGCTTATTCTTCAAGAACTCCATCCGGCCAGGAACCTTGGTTTCCTTCAAACCAGCCGCAAAGTCATCGCTATCATCCTTTAGCTGGGCACTGACCGCGATGGCCGCTAAAGCGTTGCTGTAGTTAAAGTGACCCGGAATCATAATCCGAAAGTCGCCATCCACCTGAGGCAGGTCTGCGTTATGGGTGGAAACACTGAAATGGCCGTGCTGTCCACCGTGGTAACGATAGTCGGCATCGCCCTGGTCGCTACCAAAGGTGATCAGTTTCTTCCCCAGCTCACGAGCCTTTTGTGACAACAGGTCATAGTAGTCCATATCCCGGTTCAAAATAACGGTGTCGCTGTTGACGATGATCTGACTCTTGCAGTACAGGTAATCATCGAAGGTTGGGTGCTCAACCGGGCTGATGTGGTCTGGTGAGATGTTAAGAAAGACCCCAATATTGAAATGAAGGCCATAGACCCGCGACTTCTTGTAAGCCTGGCTGGAAACCTCCATTACCAGGTATTTCATCCCGTTATCGACCGCCTCGCGCATCATCCGGAAAAGGTCCAGGGATTCGGGAGTTGTCAGGTGGGATTCAATAAAATGCTCTCCATCAAGGCACTCATCGATTGAGGAGAACTGGCCGACAATTGGTCCGTAGACGTGACGAAGAATATGACGAGTGAAGTAAACCGAAGTCGTCTTCCCCTTCGTTCCAGTAAAACCAACCAATTGCAGTTCCTTCTCCGGACAACCATAGAAATACCGAGCTACCGTGGCCATCGCCTTTTGGATGTCAGTCACAATGATCTGAGGAACCGCCTGAGCCGCAGTGCTGAGCTCATCGTGGTAAACCAGTTCAGACATAAAAGCACTGGCCCCAGCTGCAATGGCATTCTCCAGATACTTCGGATTGAAGTTGTTTCCCTTGCAGAAGAAGAGGGTACCATCCGCCACTTTACGGGAATCGTAGGCAAGAGACTGCGGTACCACTTTGGCTGCAACGGACGGCAGGGTATAAGACCAGTGACCGTTAACAATTGTTTCCTTGTACAGACCCTCTGCCTTCAGAAGGTCCGTCATTTCCTTTAGTGAAAGCATCCCTATTCTGCCACCTCGTCTAACTTCTTTACTTCTTCAGGAATAAAGTCATCAATAAAGTACTGCTTGTACCATACCAAGAAGGTGTAGATCGTCCAGATCTTCCGCCGACCATCAACCTTGTCGTTGTAATTGTCATCCAGCAGCTGAAGAATCTTATCCTGGTCGAAGAATTCCTTGACGAAGTCCTGTTCAAAGAGCTCACGGACCTCCGCATAGTACTTTTTCTCACGCAACCATGCCCGCACCGGAACTGGGAAGCCCATCTTTGGCCGGGTTGCCCATTCCTCTGGCAAGTGCCGGTTAGCAGCCATCCGAAAGGCCCACTTGGTACCGTGGCGGTTGAAGAGGTACTTGGTCGGCGTGTGGCCCGCAACCCGCATAACTTCTTTATCCAGCAGTGGGACCCGAAGCTCCAGGGAGTTGGCCATACTCATCTTATCGGCCTTCAGACAGATGTCGCCCGGCATGAACTTGTGGATATCGAGATACTGCTTCTTAGCCACCTCATCAATATCCTTGTCCTCAACATTCTTCAGGATCGGATCGATGATGTCGTCAATGGTTGGCCCACAGTTGTACTTGTCCTGTAGGATGTCGGCTGCCTCATCTGGTGAAAAGATGTAGGCCTGACCAATGAACTTGGATTCCCGCACAGGGGCCAGAGCACGGAACATATGCAGCTGACCATGGAAGTGTTTACCATCTAGCCACTTAGCAATCTTGTATCGCTTGGCTTGCGGAAGTTCTCGCAACTTATCGGTAAACCAGCGAATCAGCATGGAGTTGGAGTTAAATCCGTAATCAATGTAACCGGCAAACAGCTCGTCAGCCCCTTCCCCAGACAGCATCGCTTTGTAGCCATTCTCCTTGGCCAACCGGGTCAAAAAGTACAAGGGAATGACGGACGGGTTGGAATCTGGTTCGTCCAAGTAGTACTGGATCAGTGGGAAGGTGTGGAAGGCCTCCTCATCGGTCAGCTTGGCGTCAGTGTTCTTTAACTTCAACTTGGCCGCCAGCTCCCGAGCCTGCTTGGTCTCGTCATAAGTACTGTCAAAGCCGATGGAGAAGGTGTTGTCCGGCCGCATCATTGCTGTTACGTAGCTGGAATCAACCCCGGCAGACAGGAAGGAACCAACCTTGATCCCCTTATCAGCGAAGGAATGGGCCTTGACTGAGTTGGTAACGATATTTTCAATGTTATCAACGGCCTGGTCGAAGGTCTCATCCTGGGGGTCAAAATCGGCGTCCCAGTATTCCTTCATGCTAAACTGACCATCCTTATAGTGGAAACAGTGGCCCTCTGGCAGCTTGTAGATGCCCTTGAAGAAGGTTTCCTGGGTGCCTGAGTACTGGAAGGTCATGTAAGGCTTCAGGGCCTCTTTGTTTAACTGCTTGTCGAAGTTCGGGTGATCCAGGAAGGCTTTAATTTCGGAGCCAACGAAGAAGGTCCCGTTCATCTTACCGTAGTATAGCGGCTTGATACCGAAGTGATCCCGGGCCCCAAACATCTCCTGGCTCTTGAAATCCCAAATGATGAAGGCAAACATCCCCCGCAGCCGCTTCAAGACATCATCGCCCCATTCTTCGTAACCATGCAGGATAACCTCAGTGTCCGCATGAGTTGAGAAGGTGTGGCCACGCTTAATCAGTTCCTCGCGTAGTTCCTGGAAGTTGTAGATCTCACCGTTGAACTCAATAGCCATCGACTTATTTTCGTTGAAGATCGGCTGGTTACCGCTCTTCACGTCGATAAAGCTCAACCGGCGGAACCCCAGTGCCACGTTCTCATCCACGTATTGGCCCTCTGAGTCGGGACCTCGGTGGATGATCCGGTTCTTCATTTTTTTGATCAGCTTATCCTTGATTTGTGGCTTTTCATTATCCACAAACGCAACAATTCCACACATATTTTTCTCCTATCTATATTAGCGTTGAACGAAGTACTTCTGGTAATTCTTGTTAATGATCCAGAACGAGTAGTGCATCAACAACCGTTGCTTGAGCGTATCATGCTTGTCAAAGGCTGTAGTTCCCCACTTGCCAGCAGCAAGTAGCTGTTTAGCCTTATCCTTGTACTTGTTTTCCTTGGCATACTTGTAGAAGACCTTCTTCGGGCCATTCATCCAGAGCATGTCTCCCTCAGCGTAGTCGGTACCAGTGAAAGGTTGGTGGTCGATCACGTCGTCAACCACATACTTGGCCAGGTTGTAACCATTCAGGGTGCAGTAAAAGCTGCTCCGGCCCTGCCGCAGGTTGATCTCGAAGATCTTAAACTGCTTATCGCGACGATCATACTTCATATCGAAGTCTGCAAAGCCGACATACTTGACCTCCTCTAAGAACTTCTGGATGGTCTTGTAAATAGCCATGTCCTTCTCAGGGAGGATCACCATGTAGTTACCAACGGCAACTGGTGATGGATCTTCCAAAAGCGGGTGGGCCAGACTGATCATTCGAACGCGGTGGTCAGAATCAACGTAGGCGTTGACCGTCCGCATGTTGGAGTCATCACCAGGAATAAAGTCCTGAGCGATCATCTTGCCAGTGTAACCCGCCTGATAGATTTTGGGCATTAGCTCGTCGAACTGTTCCCGCTTGTCCAAAACATAGGCCTTCTTACGACCCTCAAAATGCACGTCCAGCCATTCCACACTATCAGATGGCTTTAGGGCGATTGGAAAATCAAATGGCAGGTCAATCGCCTTCCCGGATTCGACCTCCTCTTTCGTGATAATCTTCGTCTTCGGATAGGGAAGGCCGTACTTTTCAGCAGCTTCATAGAAAGTTTCCTTGGTGCCCAACCGATTAAAAAGATCTGCGTCGACATAGGGACAAATGAAATTCTTCTTCAATTCGTCCAGGTGCTTGGCAATCAGCTCGGTGTAACCATCCCCACACGACAGTAAGAGATACTTTTTGTTAGGGTCGAGGTTAGCAGCAATTTTACGCATCGTTTCAATGAATACCGGGTCCTCATTGAAACCTTCGATAACGTGGACATCGACCAGCTTGGTGTAACGCGTCGGTGCCATGTGCATCACCCCATAGGCAATGCTCTTGATTCCGTATTGTGAGTAAAAGGAACGCGCCATTCCGTAGCAGTTAAAGTCGGTTCCCAACAGAATTGGTTGGAAGTCAGTCCGCTTTTCTTTGCTTGACATCTTTTTCATCTCTCAATTGCCTCATTTACTAAATTTAAATCAAACTTTAGTATAACTATTCTAATAATGTTTGTAAATATGAATGCCTAATTTCAAAAGTCCAGAAAGTAAAAGGCTGTGGCAACAAATAACTCTTCGCCACGACCCTTTATGAACCATCTTTAATATGTAAACAGCAAAAAATGATTAATTTTAGCGGACACTTATTTGCCATCACAATTTTATAAAAGCGAGGAGTAGTTGCTCATCGAGTAATTGCTCCTCACTTCTGTATTATTCGTGATTTACTGTTCGCTCTTCTTAGAAAACTTCCCCTGACGAACATAGACGCTCAAGATGGCAATATCGGCTGGGTTAACCCCGGAGATCCGAGAAGCCTGGGCCAGGGTTTCAGGACGAATCTTCTCAAGCTTCTGCCGGCCCTCCGTTGCCAGACCGTCGATGTCCTCATAGTCAATATCATCTGGAATCCGCTTGGCCTCCATCCGCTTCATCCGCTCAACCTTGACCTCTTCTTTCTTGATATAGCCCGCGTACTTGAGCTGAATCTCTACTTGTTCGATCACGTGCCGATCCAGAGTTCCCTGTGGAGCCGGAATAAAGTTCAGCAGGGTCTGGTAGTCAAAGTACGGTCGCTTCAGCAGATCGGCGGCAGCTACCGCATCCTTTAATCGATTATCACCATGCTGCTCGATGAAGGTATTGATCTTATCATCACTTGGCTTAAGCTTGATCGACTTTAGACGCTTAATCTCGGCGGCTACCTTAGCCTTCTTCGCCTCCATCTTAGCCAGGCGCTCATCGCTGACCAAGCCAACGGCGTGTCCCTTCTCCATCAAACGGAAGTCGGCGTTATCATGGCGGAGGATCA
This sequence comes from Limosilactobacillus pontis, assembly GCF_002940945.1. Taxonomy (GTDB): domain Bacteria; phylum Bacillota; class Bacilli; order Lactobacillales; family Lactobacillaceae; genus Limosilactobacillus; species Limosilactobacillus pontis_A. The sequence continues at coordinate 70,741 of NZ_PNFV01000002.1, read as the reverse complement.
ACCGATATTCAGCACGGCTAGTCAGCAGGCGGTAGGGTTCCTTGGTCCCCTTGGTAACCAGGTCATCGATCATCACACCAATATAAGCATCAGACCGCTTGAGGACAAACGGCTTCTTCCCCTGAGCCCGGAGTCCCGCGTTGATCCCGGCAATCAGTCCCTGACCGGCCGCCTCTTCATAACCGGAGGAACCGTTGGTCTGCCCCGCGGTATAGAGGTTTTTAACGATCTTGGTCTCCAGAGTCGGGTGAAGCTGGTAAGGCGCCACCACGTCGTACTCAATGGCGTAGCCTGGCCGCATCAGTTGGGCGTTTTCCAACCCCTTGATCGAGTGAACAATCTTGTTTTGGATCTCCTCTGGCATCGAAGTTGAAACCCCGTCGAGGTAGTACTCGTCGGTATCACGTCCCTCAGGTTCCAGGAAGACCTGGTGGCGAGACTTATCGGCAAACCGGACAATCTTATCCTCAATCGATGGGCAATAGCGGGGACCAACCCCCTTAATCATTCCGGAGAACATTGGGGCGCGATCCAGGTTATCCCGGATAATTCCGTGGGTAGTCGGGTTAGTGTAGGTCAACCAACAAGCTAACTGATCGGAAACAGAAATGTATTGACTGTCTGGGGTGTCAAAGCTGAAATGGTGCGGCTCCTCGTCGCCAGGCTGGATGTCGGTCTCATCAAAGTTAATCGTATTCCCGTTAACCCGCGGCGGCGTCCCTGTCTTGAACCGTTCCAGGTCGAAGCCCAGAGCCTCCAAGTTCTCTGATAGCTTGACCGCCGACTTAGAGTTGTTCGGACCAGACTGGTACTGGAGTTCACCAATGATAATCTTGCCCCGAGCGGCGGTACCAACGGTCAGAACGACTGTCTTGGCGTGGTAACGGGCCCCAGTATTGGTGATAACCCCCTTGCAAACGCCATCCTCGACGATTAGTTGGTCAACCGTTGCTTGACGTAACGTCAGATTTGGCTCGCGCTCAATTGTCAGCTTCATTTGACGGTGGTAGGCATGCTTGTCAGCCTGGGCCCGCAGTGCGCGAACAGCTGGGCCCTTTCCGGTGTTAAGCATTCGCATCTGAACATAGGTCTTATCGATGTTATGCCCCATTTCACCACCGAGGGCGTCGATCTCACGGACCACGATCCCCTTGGCTGGGCCCCCGACAGACGGGTTGCATGGCATAAATGCCACCATTTCCAGACTAATCGTCACCAGCAGGGTCTTGTTACCCATCCGGGCAGCGGCCAGGGCTGCCTCACTCCCGGCATGACCAGCACCAACAACAATGACATCATAGTCGCCGCCCTCATACTGAACGGCGTCCGAGGTTTTCAATGATTCTGCAGACTTCATAAAACATTCCCTACTTTCCTAGGCAGAATTGACTAAACAATTGATCGAGCAGTTCGTCTTGGTAACTGTCCCCGGTGATCTCACCGAGCAGGTCCCAACAACGGGTCATGTCAATCTGTACCAAGTCGACCGGCATCCCATCCGCAATCCCCTTTAAGACATCGCTTAAGGCATCGTTAGCCTGGTGAAGGAGACCAATATGACGGGCGTTGGTAACCATGACATTATTCTGGCTGCTCTCGATCCCCTGGTCAAAGAACATGTGACTGATCTGGGTACCCAGCTGGTCCATCCCCTCATGCTTGACGATTGAGGTTTCAATCAAGGCATCGTCACCGACCAGCTTCTTCAAATGATCCAAGTCTAACTGACTCGGCAGGTCGGTCTTGTTCAAGATGACAATCCGCTGTTTGTCCTTAGTCGCCTTCAGCAGCTTTTCATCCTCGAGCGTCAACGGTTCTGAATTATCAATCAGCAACAGAACCAAGTCAGCTGCATCCAAGGCTTTGCGGCTCCGCTCAACCCCAATTTTCTCAACCGTGTCGGCGGTATCGCGGATTCCGGCGGTGTCGATCAGCTTCAGTGGTACTCCATTGACGTTGACGTACTCCTCAATCACATCTCGGGTTGTCCCAGCAACGTTGGTGACAATCGCCTTATCCTCATGAAGCAACGCGTTCAACAGGCTGGACTTGCCGACGTTGGGCCGACCAATGATTGCCGTTGCTAACCCCTCACGCAGGACTTTTCCCTGCTTGGCCGTCTTAAGGAGGGCCTGAATCCGTTGCTGGATATCGGTAGCCTTCTCCTTAAGCATCTTGGTGGTCATCTCCTCGACATCATCGTATTCAGGATAGTCGATGTTGACCTCAACCTGGGCCAGCACATCCAGGATATCCTTACGCAGGTGGCGAATCAGGCGAGAAAGGTCCCCGTCCAATTGATTCAAGGCCACCTTCATCGACTTGTCCGTTTTAGCGCGAATCAGATCCATCACCGCCTCGGATTGGGAGAGGTCAATCCGGCCATTCAGGAAGGCCCGCTTGGTAAACTCACCCGGTTCGGCCATCCGGGCCCCGTAGCTCAATACCAGCTGGAGGATCCGGTTGGTGGCAAGCAGGCCCCCGTGGCAATTGATCTCAATTACATCTTCCTTGGTATAGGTGTGCGGCGCCCGCATAACCGAGACCATCACTTCATCGACTTCCTCTTTGGTTTCAGGGTCGATGATATGACCATAGTTGATCGTATGGCTAGCCACCTTGCTCAGGTCCTTGCCTTTGTAAATTTGCTGGGCCACCTTGACCGCATCATCCCCACTGATCCGGATAATCGAGATACCACCCTCGCCCACTGGGGTTGAAATGGCCGCAATCGTATCTGCCTCACTGTTTGCCATGATATTCGCTCCTTTCTAATAAAAAAAGCGCCCAGTCCACGTCTGAGGGCATTCCTGCCGTCATCATGGTCAAAGCACTTTCACTACTTTAACGAGTTTAATTTGAATAACCGTCAATATTCTAAAATCATCGATGGTAAATGTCAACCAAAGACTGCCAGGCTAGTTTTGCGGGGCAACCACCACACTTCGGTAGGGCTCACGACCATGCGAATAAGTCTTGACATGAGGGTTCCCCTCGAGTTCCTTATGCAGCTGCTTGCGCTCCCGGGCTGGCATTGGATCGAGAAAAACGGCCTGGCCACTAGCGACTACCTCGGTCTCTGCACGCTGGGCCAGCTCACGGAGAGCCTGACGGCGGCGTTCCCGGTAGTCAGCGGTATCGAGCATAACCACCGTTTTCGGGGCACCGTGATAGTTCATAAAGACATTGCTCAGCTGTTCCAAGGCGTTAATCCGTTGCCCATGACGCCCGATGACCCGGCCTGGTTTCGGCGTCTTGATGTTAATCGTGATCGCATGGGCCTCTACCTGAGTGATAGCTGGGACCGTTCCGACGCCTAATGTCTTAAAAATTCCCCGCAGATATTCCACCAACTGGTCCCCAGCAGTTCGTACCTTCGCTAGGTTAGCAGCGTGTCGAGCCTTGATTACGGCCGGGTCCAGCTCATTTTCGGCTGTGATGGCAGCTGGTGACGTGGTCGACCGAGGCGTAACGGGTACAGTTGCCTGGCCACTAGTTGGATGTTTGGCCAACTCAGTAGCCGCAGCAGATGAAGCCGGTGCTGATGATTCGGCTGGCTGTAGCTTGGCTACCAAGTTGGCACTAATCTTAGCTGCCCGTCGTCCGATTCCAAAGAAGCCATTACGGGGTTCCTGAAGGACCTTGACCGTCAGTTGATCTGCGCCCACTCCGAGGTCTGCAACGGCTGCCTGTTTGGCATCTGTAATTGTTTTACCGGTATAGATTGGCATTTTATTCATTCCTTTAAATTACATTCTTCTATAAAGTATTGTACCCTTTTCCTCAAGGATGGGCGAAATAAAAACCGGGTACCACGATCGGCGTACCCGGCTTTAACATCAATTTAACTACTTACGACGGCTTTGGTAGGCACGACGCTTGGCCTTTTCCAGTTTCCGCTTACGATGACGTTCCGCTCGTTGCTTTTCTTCCCGTTCGCGACGGATCTTAAATGGGTTCTGGATCAGCAAGGTCTGAACCACCTGGAATGCGTTGGAAACCACCCAGTAGAGGGTGATGGCAGAGGAGAAGCCCAGGGCCATCACAAAGACCATAACTGGCATGAACCAGGTCATCGCCGTCGTCATCCCATTTCGTTCTGGCATCGAGGCCATTGACAGCCAGGAACTGATAAATGTAAACAAGCCGGCCAGGATTGGCATGACGTAGTACGGATCAGTATGCCCCAGCTGCATCCAGAGGAAGGTTCCCTGCTTCAGCTCTGGTGTCCGCCAGATCGCCTGATAAAGAGCCCACATAATTGGCAATTGGATAATCAACGGCAGCATGGAGGCCATTGGGTTCACTCCAGCCTCCTTATAGAGCTTCCGAGATTCCTCCTGCATCTTCAGCATCGATTCCCGGTCCCGTGATGAGTACTTTTTTTGCAGGGCCTTCAGCTTTGGCGTCAGCTCCTGCGTCTTCAACATCATCTTGGTCTGGTAGAACATTAACGGCAATAGCAAGACCCGGATAATCAGCGTGAAGACGATAATACCCATCCCATAACCGCCGATATGATTAGAGAGCCAGATGATAAACTGCGAGAAGTTGTAAATAATGTAGTGATCCCACAAGCCGGTACTGTGCTTAGTAACTGGCGCGTTGGAACATGCTGCCAGCAACAGGGTCAGACTCATAACTGCCGACAAACTTAAGATCTTTTTTCGCTTTTTTGTCAAAACGTGTTCCTCACTTTTCATTCAATAGGTTTGCCCGCTTCAAAGCATGGACAAGGTTCTTCTTCACTTCTGGCATCTCAAGGCCGTCTGCTGCAGGTCGGGCAATCACCAGGAAGTCGACGTCCGGTTTAATCTGGGGCTTGACTTCCAACAGCGTCTGCCGAATCCGCCGCTTCACCCAGTTTCGGTGCACGGCGTTACCAATCTTCTTGCCGACTGAGATCCCTACGCGAAAATGTTTCTGGCCTGGCTTGGCCATCTGGTAAATGATGAATTTACGGTTGGCGACGGAATTATGGGTTTCAAAGACCCGTTGAAACTCATTTTCCTTCTTAACTCGGTATGATTTTCTCATTATGTATAATCCCTAGCCTTACATTAGATATGAAAAAAGGGCCAGGCAAACGACCGCTGACTAAACAAAGCGGCCTGCCCTGCCCTAACACAATAAAAAAAGCCACTGTAAAAGTGGCCGTGTGGTTATGCAGATAATACTTTTCTGCCCTTTTGACGCCGACGTGCTAATACCTTACGGCCGTTACTGGTGCTCATGCGCTTACGGAAGCCATGGACACGTGCACGGTGACGCTTCTTTGGTTGAAACGTGCGCTTCATACAATTGCACCTCCTATTCAATTGAATGGGTTTGCTTCTAGTCTAAAAAGACGTTCTCTTCAAACATACTTTGGAAGTATACCATACTTTTCGTGATTAATAAATGGCTAAAAATTATTTTGACTTTTTTATTTATCCACAGAACGATAAAAACTATACACAGGCATGTGCAAGATGTTCTGCTGTGGAAAACTATCCACCACAATATCTTGTAGTTATTCACAAATCACACCCTGTGAGTAGAGTTATCCACAAGGCAGCAAATTCCTGTTCATAACTGTTAGAAATCCCGCCATTGCCGCATCTATTTATCCACAGAGATTGTGGATTGCCGTATTATTTTACCTAAAGTAAACAAAATCAACAACACATACCAAAAATACCACACAGTGTTGTGTAAAGAATTTTATTACTTATCCACCCTGTGGAAAACTTTTTAATGTAATGATAAAATACCGTTTGGAATTTAATATTTAGGAGGAATTATTTTGACTGAGCTCGATTCTCTGTGGGAAGCGATCCAAAATTCATTTCGTCAAAATACCACTAAGGTCACTTTTGACACTTTGATTGCTCCGGCAAAAGCAATTTCTCTCTCCCAAAACCAACTAACCGTCCTGACACCAACGCCAATTCACCGGGACTTCTGGCGTAAAAACCTGGATGCCAAACTCAAGGATTACGCCCGGATCGAACTGGGTCATGACATTGAGCCACGTTATGTTTTAGAGAGCGAGATTACACCAACATCCGATGATAACCCGGCAACCAAACCGACCTTCGAGATGGATACCCCGCTAAATCCCCATTACAACTTCAGCACCTTTGTCGTTGGGGAAGGCAACAAAATGGCACACGCCGCCGCGTATGCCGTTGCGGAAAGTCCCGGCGGCCTCTACAACCCGCTCTTCATCTACGGAGGGGTAGGTCTGGGTAAAACTCACCTGATGGAGGCCATCGGTAACCACATGCTCCAAGCCAATCCGAAAGCCAAGGTCAAGTACATCACCAGCGAAGAATTTACTAACGATTTTATTAATTCGATTCAGAGTAACTCAATGGAGAAATTCCGTGAAGAGTATCGAAACCTCGACCTGCTTTTAATCGACGATATCCAATTTCTCGCTACCAAAGAGGGAACCCAGCTGGAGTTCTTTTACACCTTCAACGCCCTTCACGACCGAAAAAAACAGATTGTGATGACCTCTGATCGGATTCCTAACGAGATTCCCGAACTTCAGGACCGCCTGGTTTCCCGCTTTCGCTGGGGGCTGCCAGTTGAGATCACCCCACCAGACCTGGAGACTCGAATTGCCATTCTGCGCAGCAAGGTTGAAGAAGACCATATCCAGATCGGTAATGACACCCTCAACTATATTGCGGGCCAAATTGATACCAATATTCGTGAACTTGAGGGGGCCCTTAATCAGGTTCAGGCCTTCGCCAACCTCAGCGGTGAGCCGATTACCCCTCACCTGGCATCTCAGGCGCTAAAAGGGCTGCGACAGAAGCAGCAGACTACTATCTCAATTGCGACAATCCAAAAGCAGGTGGCTAGTTTCTACAATATTACCCAAAGCGATATTCTTGGTAAGAAACGGGTTAAGCAGATCGTAGTTCCTCGTCAGATTGCCATGTACCTCTCTCGTGAGCTGACTGACTTCTCCCTGCCAAAGATCGGTAATGAATTTGGTGGCAAGGACCATACCACCGTCCTCCATGCCATTGACAAAATTGAATCCGCCCTCAAGAAGGACACCGATCTACAGAAGGACATCAGCAGTCTGAAGGAGCGTTTGCATTCATAGCCTGTGAACAACATAACGGGTTATCCATAATTTTATCCACAGGTTATCAACAGCCTATTTCTTCTGCTATCAAGGGATCAACATACTTATCCACAGTATTAACATCCCCTACTACTACGACTTTTTAAACTATAAAATATATTTATATTAAGGAGCGATCATTAATGAAGTTCACAATCAATCGACCTGCATTTATTAGTCAACTTAACAATGTATTACGTGCTATTTCATCTAAAACCACTATTCCGATTTTAACAGGACTCAAAATGGTCGTTGATAAGGAAAGAATCGTCTTGACTGGTAGTAATTCCGATATCACGATTGAAAGTGTTCTTGAGGCCAGCAATTCTGATTATGACCTGACTGTCGAGGATCCAGGTGCCATAGTGTTGCCTGCTCGTTTCTTTAGTGAGATTGTTAAGAAACTGCCTGATAAGCAGGTAACTATTGAAGTTACAAATGGATTTCAGGCGGATATTACATCTGGAACAGCCAAGTTCCAAATCAACGGTCAGGACGCGGAGAACTTTCCACACCTGCCTGAAGTTGAAACCGACAAGACGATTACCCTGCCCAATGATGTCTTAAAAGAAGTCATCCGTCAGACTGTTATTGCTGTCTCCAAGCAGGAAAGTCGGCCGATTCTTGCAGGAATTCACATTACCCTACACGACGGGTTGCTGACAGCGGTGGCCACGGATAGTCATCGCCTTGCTCAACGGAAGGTTGCCTTAGCCAATGTGGATAATGGGATCGACTTTGACGTCATTATTCCAGGAAAGAGCATGAATGAACTGTCTGGGATGATTAGCGACGTTGACCAGGATGTCCAAGTTCAGGTTACTGAAAACCAAATCCTCTTTATCTTTGGCAACACCCACTTCTACTCTCGGCTATTAGAAGGGAATTACCCAGAGACTAGTCAGTTAATTCCAGACACAGCTGACACCACGGTCGAGCTGGATGCTGGTACCTTCCTGGCCTCCATCGAGCGGGCCTCACTCTTGTCTCATGAGAGTCGCAATGATGTAGTCAAACTCACCCTAAAACCGGATGAGAACCTTGTACGGATTAGTAGCAACTCCCCTGATATCGGAACCGTGGAGGAAGAAGTAGCCACTAGCAGTCTGGATGGTAACGACCTCGAGATCTCATTCAACCCGAATTACATGAAGGATGCCTTACGGTCATTCGGTCAGACTACCGTTAAGATCTCCTTCACCTCTCCATTGCGGCCGTTTACCCTGGTTCCAACAGAGGATGGCGAAAACTTTGTTCACCTGATCACGCCGGTACGGACGTTCTAAATCTATCCAAATCATGAAGTTACTTGGTGCCAACCACAATCGAATCTGTGGTCGGCACCTTTTTTGTTTGTCACGTCGAGTAATTTTTAAGAGGGTAAAAGTGACGAAAAGTGGCTTGATTGGTCCGCTAATCATTTCAAAAGTGTTTTTGATAAAAATGCCTCAAAGGGTACTAACGGGCTGAGATTGGCTGTTAACGCCTATTTAATGACCAATTGTGGTATAATAAAATAAGTAAAGTAGGTGAATTAGTGTGGAAGACAAGCAAATAATGATTGATCGACCGTTCATCACGCTCGGTCAATTACTGAAAGAAGAAGGAATTATTCCCACCGGTGGCGCTGCTAAGTGGTACTTGAAGGAAAATCGGGTCCTCGTCAATGGTGAGTCAGATGATCGGCGGGGCCGTAAACTTTATCCTGACGATCAAGTTGTCTTACCGGATTATCCGACTCTGGTTATTAAGGGTAAGTAGGCGTCAGCGATGATTCTGACGGAACTACGGTTACATAACTTCAGAAACTATCAGGATCTGACCGTTAACTTTGCTCCCGGGATTAACGTTTTGATTGGGCGTAACGCTCAGGGAAAGACCAATATGCTGGAGGCTATTTATGCCCTGTCGTTGACGCGAAGTCATCGGACCAGCAACGACCGGGAGCTGATCAATTGGCAGCAGCAATCGGCCGCTATCAGCGGGGTGGTGCAAAAAGCGACGGGCAAGGTTCCACTGGAGTTGCAATTTACCAAGAACGGTAAGAAGGCCAAGGTCAACCATCTTGAGCAGGCACGCCTTGGCCAATATATTGGTCAGCTGAATACTATTCTCTTTGCCCCCGAGGATCTCTCGTTAGTAAAAGGGGCGCCAGCGATTCGGCGCCGTTTCATGGATATGGAATTCAGCCAGATGAGCAGTAAGTACCTGTACGACGCAAGCCAGTTCCGTACACTCCTGCGTCAACGCAATAAGTACTTGAAACAGCTGAAGTACGGTCAGCAGCATGATCGGGTGCTGCTCACGGTTCTGTCAGATCAGCTGGCAGCATATGGTGCCGAGGTAATCGTTGCTCGGCATCATTTTTTGCAGCATTTGGAGAAGTGGGCAGCCGATCTGCACTACCAGATCTCACTCAACCAGGAAAAACTTCACCTGGCTTACGTGACTCAGGTAAAGGTGGGTGACAAGACAACGGTTGACCAGGCCTATCAAGAGCTGTTGGGCCTCTATCAAGCCAACCAAGACCGTGAGATCGATCAGGGGACTACAATGTATGGCCCCCAGCGCGACGATATTCGTTTCATGGTTAACGGCAAGAATATTCAGGCCTTTGGTTCCCAGGGGCAACAACGCACGACTGCCTTGTCAGTCAAACTGGCGGAGATCGACTTGATGAAGGAGCAAACGGGCGAGTACCCGCTGCTACTCTTAGATGACGTCTTATCGGAACTTGATCCGGTCCGCCAGACCCACCTGCTGACGGCGATTCAGGATAAGGTTCAGACCTTTTTGACCACCACCAGCCTGAGTGATGTAGCACGGCAGCTGATTAAGGAACCAACGATTTTTGAGATTAAGCATGGCACTTTGAACAAGGAGGAAGCATAGTGAGCGACGAGCACAAGGAAACAAAGGCGGAGTTGGCAAGCGAATACGATGCCAGTCAGATTCAGGTTCTAAAGGGACTAGATGCGGTTCGTAAGCGTCCCGGGATGTACATTGGGTCGACATCTGCACAAGGATTACACCACCTTGTTTGGGAAATTGTCGATAACGGGATTGATGAAGCCCTGGCAGGCTTCTGTACTGAGATCAATGTCGAAGTTGAACCCGATAACAGCATCACTGTCCGTGATAACGGACGGGGGATCCCAGTTGATACTCAGAAGGAAACTGGCAAGCCCGCCCTGGAAACGGTTTTTACGGTTCTCCACGCTGGTGGTAAGTTTGGCGGTGGCGGCTACAAGGTCTCCGGTGGTCTGCACGGTGTAGGGGCCTCCGTCGTTAATGCCCTGTCTACCGAGCTGGATGTCAAAGTTGCTCGGCAAGGCAAACGTTACTACATGGACTTCGATCATGGTCACGTAAAGACGCCGATGAAGGTAATCGACGAGGGGCTGCCCGAGGAAGTTCATGGGACTACGGTTCACTTTAAGCCGGACCCGGATATTTTCCGCGAGACCACGACCTACAACATCAAGACACTGACCGATCGCTTGCGTGAATTGGCCTTCTTAAACAAGGGCTTGAAGATCACCATTGAGGATAAGCGGGACGAAGACTCCAAGCGTCAGGAATTCCACTATGAGGGTGGGATTCGCCACTACGTTGAATACCTTAACCATGGTCGGGAAGTCCTTTTTGATCCACCAATCTACGTCGAGGGAAAAGAGAACAACATTACGGTAGAGGTTTCTCTTCAATACATTAACGGCTACCGCAGCGAGCTGTTGACCTTTACCAACAACATCCACACCTACGAAGGTGGGACCCATGAGACAGGGTTTAAGATGGCCCTGACCCGGGTTATCAACGACTACGGTCACAAGAGCGGGGCTCTTAAAAGCAACGAAACCCTGTCTGGGGATGATGTTCGTGAAGGGCTGATTGCGGTGGTTTCCATTAAGCACCCCGATCCACAGTTTGAGGGCCAGACGAAGACCAAATTGGGGAACTCCGATGCCCGGACAGCTACCGATCACATCTTCGCTGAAACTTTCAATCGCTTCTTGATGGAGCACCCGGATGAGGCTAAGCAGATTATCGAGAAGGGGCAGTTAGCCTCTAAGGCTCGAGTTGCTGCCAAGCGTGCCCGGGAGGTTACCCGGAAGAAGAGCGGCCTAGAAATCTCTAACCTGCCTGGGAAATTGGCAGATAATACCAGCAAGGATCCGAATATTTCCGAATTATTCATCGTCGAGGGGGATTCTGCCGGTGGTTCTGCCAAGCAGGGACGGTCACGACTGACCCAGGCGATTCTGCCGATTCGGGGGAAGATTTTAAATGTTGAGAAGGCTACCCTGGACCGGGTTCTGGCCAATGATGAAATTCGTTCCCTCTTCACGGCACTGGGTACCGGTTTCGGTGATGACTTTGACATTACCAAGGCCAATTACCACAAGCTGATAATCATGACCGATGCCGATGTCGACGGTGCCCACATTCGGACACTGCTTTTGACTCTGTTCTACCGGTTCATGAAACCGATGATTACTCACGGCTACGTCTATATCGCTCAGCCACCGTTGTATCAGGTTCGCCAAGGCAAGTTCGTCAAGTACATTGAATCCGACGAGGAGCTAGAACGGGTTGTCAATTCCCTGCAGCCGAGTCCGAAGCCGGTTATTCAACGATACAAGGGGCTTGGTGAAATGGATGCTGAACAGCTGTGGGAGACCACGATGGACCCCGAGAATCGGCACCTGCTTCGAGTCCAGCTGGACGATGCTAAGCAGGCGGATGAGATTTTTCCAATGCTGATGGGAACCAAGGTTGGTCCACGGCGGGACTTTATTGAGCAAAATGCCAAGTTTGTTGAAAACCTGGACCTGTAAATAACACCAAAAATTAAAAAGGAGGAGCGGAATTGGCTGAAGAAAATATGTCAAACCGGATTACGGACGTCAAACTAACGAGCCAAATGAAGAATTCATTTTTGGACTATGCCATGAGTGTCATCGTCTCCCGGGCCTTACCGGACGTACGTGATGGATTAAAGCCGGTTCAGCGGCGGATCCTATATGGGATGAACGAACTGGGGGTAACCCCGGACAAGCCGTATAAGAAGTCAGCCCGGATTGTCGGGGATGTCATGGGGAAGTTCCACCCCCATGGTGACTCCTCAATCTATGAAGGACTGGTTCGGATGGCGCAGGATTTTAGTTACCGTTATATGCTGGTTGACGGCCATGGTAACTTTGGATCGGTCGACGGTGATAGCGCCGCCGCCATGCGTTATACCGAGGCGAAAATGAGCAAGATCGCGGTGGAGATGCTACGCGACATTAACAAGGATACCGTGGACTTCCACCCGAACTACGATGGCACGGAGAAGGAGCCAGACGTCCTGCCGGCTCGTTTCCCGAACCTGCTGGTCAATGGGGCCTCTGGGATTGCCGTTGGGATGGCGACGAACATTCCAACCCATAACCTGGGTGAGGTCATCTCGGCTATTCATATGCTGATGGATAATCCTGACGCCACCACGGAGGACCTGATGAAGGTGCTACCAGGACCAGACTTCCCAACCGGTGGGGTTGTCATGGGCAAGTCCGGAATTCGGAAGGCTTATGAGACTGGTCGAGGTACGATCATCGTGCGGGCCAAAGTCGACATCGAGGAACAGAAGAATGGCAAACAGCAAATCATTGTTCATGAGATTCCATATATGGTCAATAAGGCCAAACTGATCGAGCGAATCGCTGAGCTGGCCCGGAACAAGGAGATCGAAGGGATCACCGACATCAATGATGAAACCGACCGGGATGGGATGCGGATCGTGATTGATGTTCGCCGGGATGCCAGCGCTGAGGTCATCTTGAACAACCTTTACAAGATGACTCTGATGCAGACAACCTTCAACTTTAATATGCTGGCGATCGTCAATGGGGCGCCGAAGATCCTGAGTCTTAAGCAGATTCTTCAGTTCTACCTGGAACACCAGGAAAACGTTGTTCGGCGACGGACCGAGTTTGACCTGAAGAAGGCGCAGAATCGGGCCCACATCGTTGCCGGTTTGCGGATTGCTCTTGACCACATCGACGAGATCATCAAGATCATCCGTAATTCCCAGACCAGTGAAATCGCCAAGGGCGAGCTGATGCAGAACTATGGCCTGTCTGACCGTCAGTCCCAGGCCATCCTAGATATGCGGCTGGTTCGGTTGACTGGTCTGGAGCGTGAAAAGATCGAGGCTGAATATAAGAAGCTGATGGATGCCATTGCCGACTACAAGGACATCTTGGCTCATGATGAGCGGATCCACCAGATCATCTATGACGAGCTGCTAGAGATCCAGCGTAAGTTTGGCGACAAGCGGCGGACCGAGCTCCAGGTTGGTGACATCACCAACATTGAGGATGAAGACTTGATCGAGGAAGAAGACATCATTGTCACGCTCACCCACAATGGCTACATTAAGCGTCTCCCGGTCGATGAGTTTAAGTCCCAGCACCGTGGTGGCCGTGGTGTTAAGGGAATGGGCGTTCACAAGGACGACTTCATCGAACAGCTGATTTCCAGTTCGACCCACGATCTCCTGCTCTTCTTCACGAACTCCGGGAAGGTCTTCTCTATGAAGGGTTACGAGGTTCCTGAATATGGCCGGGCTGCCCAGGGAATTCCGATCATCAACCTATTGGGAATTAACAATAAGGAGAAGATCAGTGCGGTCATTAACGTCTCCCATGCGGCTAACGACGATGACAAGTTCCTCTTCTTCACGACTAAGCAGGGGACGGTTAAGCGGACACCGGTTCCAGAGTTCAAGAACATCCGGAGCAACGGTCTAAAGGCTATCAACCTCCACGATGGTGACGAACTGATCAACGTCAATGTCATTAAGGATGGCCAGCCAATGATCATTGGAACCCACAACGGTTACGCCCTGAGTTTTAACTCTGATGTGGTTCGGTCAATGGGTCGGTCAGCTGCCGGGGTTCGTGGAATCCGGTTGCGTGATGAAGACTACGTGATTGGTGCGGCCCCGCTGAAGAAGGATGGTAACGTGCTGGTTATCAGTGAGAACGGCTTTGGGAAGCAAACCCCAGCCACTGAGTACCCGATTAAGGGTCGTGGCGGTCTCGGCGTCAAGACAGTCAACGTGACGGTTAAGAACGGTCCGCTGGTTGGACTGACCACGGTTGCTGGTGACGAGGACATCATGCTGGTCACCGACCGCGGGGTCATTATCCGCTTTGGCATCGAGACCGTCTCCCAGACTGGTCGTTCCGCCGTTGGTGTCCACTTGATCAAGATGGACAAGGGAACCAAGGTGGCAACGATGGCCAAGGTCGAAAAGGAAGACGATGAAGATGAAAAGTCTGATCAGCCAGAAACAGATCAGACACCTGCCAAGACGGAAGACCATTAATAAAATTAACTAATTTAAGATAAAAATCCTGAGAACTTGCGTATTATATTAATAGAGCGCAACTCTCAGGATTTCTAGTTATTTGTTTCTTGTTTTTAAGCCTAGTATATGCTATATTTTATATCTGTGAGTATACGTACAGACGTCTACTCTCCTTGTTCTTCTAAATTTTAGAAGAGCCAGAGTCCATAAGGAGGTGTAACATTCATGGAAACACGTAAATATGAAATTACTTACATCATTCGTCCTGACATCGAAGAATCAGCCAAGAGCGAACTGGTTGACCGGTTTGACAAGGTTCTGACGGACAATGGTGCAGATGTCGCTGAATCAAAGGATTGGTCAACGCGTCGCTTCGCTTACCCAATCGAAAAGTACACTGAAGGTACTTACCACGTGGTTACTCTGACCACCAACACTGACGAAGCATTAAACGAATTTGACCGTTTAGCTAAGTTCAACGACGATATCCTACGTCACATGATCGTTAAGCTTGATGCTTAATTAGATCGTCAATGTAAATAGAGAGGAGTACGATCGAATGATTAATCGTGCAGTCTTGACTGGACGCTTAACGCGAGATCCTGAGTTGCGATACACTACCAGCGGTACTGCAGTAGTCTCATTTACGCTTGCGGTTGATCGGCAATTCCGGAACCAAAATGGTGACCGGGATGCGGACTTCATCAACTGTGTTATCTGGCGTAAATCTGCCGAGAACTTCAGCAACTTTACCCACAAGGGCTCTTTGGTGGGACTCGATGGCCGGATTCAAACCCGGAACTATGAGAACCAACAAGGGCAACGGGTATATGTAACCGAAGTTGTGGTTGATAACTTCGCCCTGCTCGAGCCCCGGCAAAATGGCGGAATGAACCAGGGTGGTCAACAACCATTCAACAACGGCAACCAACAGTCGTTTGGCAACCAGGCCCCATTCGGTGGTCAACAGGGTCAATACGGCAATAATCAGCCGCAATCGACTAACAATGCTCCTCAATCTAAGTCGTCAACCGATGCCGGGGCGTCGAACTTCGGTGCCGGTCAGAATAGCTCAGCCAACCCATTCTCCAACAACAGCGATAGTGGGGACCAATCGACTGAGATCTCTGATGACGATTTACCATTCTAAAATTTTTGCCAGATAGGAGGGTAATTTCATGGCACAACAACGTCGGGGCGGTCGTCGTCGTCGTAAAGTCGACTTCATCGCCGCAAACCACATCGAATACATCGATTACAAAGATACTGATTTATTACGTCGTTTCATCTCTGAACGTGGTAAGATCTTACCACGTCGGGTCACTGGGACCAGTGCTAAGAACCAACGTAAGTTAACGGTCGCTATCAAGCGTGCCCGGATCATGGGTCTTCTGCCATTCGTCGCTGAAGACTAATCCAAAATCAAAAAAGCTTGCTTCCATCTGTGAAGCAAGCTTTTTTGTGTTGCCAATCGAAAGGAGCAGTAAAATGCGCAAAATTGAAGGTCACATCCACCTTGTCCGTACAATGGCTGGATCTAAGGGGCAGGGGCGGCTTAGTCCGCTCGGCCATGGCTACGCTATCTGGGATGACGGCGAGATTATCAAATTGATCCCAGACGGCTGGGGGGATGACAATTTCTTGGCTGAGAAGTATCTGTCAATTATGGATAAGGAGAAAATCGATAAGGCAGTTATCCTTCAGGGAACCCTGAATGGCTATCAAAATTATTACACCTACCAGGTAGTCAAACGTTATCCAGATCGGTTCATTGGGGCTTTTGCTGTTGATCCATTCACTGACCAGGCAATGGCAATCGTGCACCGTTATGTTGAGGACTTGGGTTTTCGGGCCATCAAGTTTGAAATCAGCCAAGGTGGAGGACTGCATGGTTTTCACCGGCCATTCCGACTCGACATTGACAACCGGTTTTCCCAGATTTTCCACTACCTAGCTGACTATCCAGGGTTCGTGGTGACGGTGGATTACGGGGCCGCCAACCAGACCAGCTACCAGCCGGAAGCAGTTGTTAACCTAGCTCGCCGCTATCCGCAATTGGACTTTGTTGTTTGTCATCTTTCCTTCCCTGACGCTAAGCATCCGGTCCAGCTAAAGAATGTTCTTGAACAATTTGTTCCGCTGAATAACATCAGTGTTGATATTTCGGCAATCCAGGACATTCTAGGTGAAGGACATAATGACTTCCCCTATCCACGAAGCCAGTGGGCTGTCCGCCTCGCTAAAGAGAAACTGGGAACTAAGCGGATCATCTGGGGTAGCGACGCTCCGTGGTCTGCAACTTTCAATAGTTACCATCAACTGGCGACTTGGCTAGAGCACACCGATATCTTTACCCCGGCTGAGTTAGCCGACGTAATGGGCAATAACGCAGAGCGGGTCTATTTCAAGCCTGATAATGTGGAAGCAGCCCGGCAGGCAACGGATCCTGTTATGAAAGATTTTAAGTTTCACTAGGGGAGGATTAAGCGATTAAGATCGTTTTTAGTGGTCGGTGTGATATGATAGAAATATCCGATTAGTAGCGGCGGAGAAGCAAACTTTTCGGCGCCCGGTATAGCTGGCTGAAGACAGAGATTAGCGCTAGTCGCGCCGGCCTTCATTTATAATCAATAATGCTCCGCTTGCGACGAGAAGTTAACCTGTTGGCTTCTCGTAACTGCATCATAATATTCAAAAAGTCAAAAAAGATTGGCAAAAAAATCCGATTTGGGAGGATTATTATGCGTGAATTTTTCAGTCGTGAAAACTGGTTGTTTTATCTGAAACACCCAGCGGTCCGCTGGAATGTCTATTACCTATTATGTATGACCGTGATCAGCCTGGTTCTGGCATTCATGTTCAACTGGATGATCGGTCTGACGGTGCTGGTGTTGGCAATCATCGGGAATACCATTAGTTTGCACCGGCTTCGGCAGCTGGTTAACGACACCCACGAGTACTTGAACCATTTGACTTACCAGATTCAGCATGGTCAGCAGGAAGCCCTGCTAGAGATGCCAGTGGGAATGATCATGCTAAATGACCGTCGAGAGATCGAGTGGATCAACCCTTACATGGCGCGTTACTTCAAGCTTGAAAAGGTTGTTGGTAAGCCGGTAGCCAGCGTCGATGACCAGTTGGCAAAGCTGATTGACGATGGGAACCATCATTCGGGACCGCAGATTGTTACTTGGCGCGACCATCAGTTTGAATTTCTGGTTCAGCCTCGCTACCACGTGGCTTATCTGCTGGACATCAGCAAGTATGCGGCGGTGGAACGGCGCTATCGTCAAGAGCAGATTTTCCTGGGTAATATTTACCTGGATAATTACGATGAACTGATTCAGGGGATGAGCGATACAGATGTTTCCAACCTGCACAACTACGTTACCTCGGAGATCAGTAAGTGGGCCAGTGACAACCATCTCTTGATGAAGATCATTGATGATGACAACTATTTGATCATTGGGCACCAAAGCTCGTTAGCGGAACTAGAAAAGAAGAAGTTTAAGATCCTCGACGTTATTCGGCAGAGTACTTCCCAGCGCAACTCTCCAGTTACCCTCAGTGTGGGGATTGCCTACGCTGAGAACGACCTCATCAAGCTGGCTGACACAGCACAGAATAACCTGGACCTGGCGCTTGGCCGTGGGGGTGACCAGGTCGTTGTCCGAGCCAAAGACCAGCCTGCCCGCTTCTACGGAGGGAAGACAAACCCGATGGAGAAGCGGACCCGGGTTCGGGCACGGATGATCAGTCAGGCCCTTCAGGAATTGATTAACCAGGCAGACCAGCTTTTCGTCATGGGGCACCATAACCCCGATATGGATTCACTGGGGGCTTGTCTGGGAATTCGGCGGATTGCCGAAATGAATGGTAAAGAATGCTGGATTGTGGTGGATGATGAGCATCCTCACGCCGATATTCAACGTCTGATGAACGAGATTGACAACTATCAGACAATCAAAGATCACATCATCACGCCGAACGAAGCCCTGGAGAGGGCCACCGACAACAGTCTGCTGGTGATGGTGGATCACGCTAAGCGCAGTATCACCATCTCGCCCGAATTATACGACCAGTTGCAGAACCGGCTGGTGATCATCGACCACCACCGGCGCGGTGAGGAGTTCCCTGAGAACCCACTTCTGGTCTACATCGAACCGTATGCTTCCTCCACATGTGAGCTGATTACCGAGATGTTTGAATACCAGCCACGAGAAGGTAAGGGGTTAAATAAGCTTGAGGCTACCACGATGCTGACGGGGATCCAGATCGATACGAAGTCCTTCACTAAGAGCGCTGGGACGCGGACCTTTGATGCTGCCTCCTACCTGCGTTCGGCCGGAGCTGACGGGATGATGATCCAGTCCTTCATGAAAGAAGACCCGCAAAGCTTCATGGCTCGCAACCATTTGATTTCCCGGGCAATAATTAACGACCAGATTGCAATCTGTGCCGGTGAGGACGACCGGGTCTATGATTCCGTCACGGCTGCTCAAGCGGCTGACATGCTTCTCCAGGTTGAAGGGGTTGAAGCTTCATTCGTTATCACCCGGCGTGCGGATGGCAAGGTCGGGATTTCTGCCCGGTCGGCCGGTGACGTCAATGTTCAGATCATCATGGAGCAGATGGGCGGTGGTGGCCACCTAGCCAACGCTGCTACTCAGATTGCTGATCAGAAGGTTGACCAGGTTAAAAAGGAATTAATTGATCTTCTGACGAAGACGGATGATAATAGTAGTCAGGAAGATGAAGAGGAGTGAATAAGATGAAAGTTATTTTTACGCAAGATGTTCGTGGCCGGGGCAAGCGCGGTCAGGTCAAGGAAGTTCCCGACGGCTATGCTCAGAACTACCTGATCAAGCGTGGCCTGGCCAAGCAAGCCACTAAGGCAGCAATGAGCCAGCTGGCTGGTCAGCAACGAGCTGAGGCCAAGCACGCTGCCGCAGAACTGGAAGAGGCTAAGCGGCTCAAGAAGGTGCTAGAGGACGACAAGACGGTCGTTGAGCTAAGCGGGAAGGCTGGCACGGACGGTCGAATGTTTGGCTCTATCTCCACCAAGCAGATCGCCACGGCTCTGCAGAAACAGTACAAGGTCAAGATTGATAAGCGCAAGATCGAACTGGCGGCGCCAATTAAGGCCCTGGGCTACGTTAACGTGCCGATTAAGCTCCACCCCGAAGTAAGTGCCGAGATTCGGGTGCACATTGCAGAAAAGTAGTTTAACCGGTATAATCTAGTTTTGATTTATTAAAAGCGAGGTATCGTCATGGATAATGCACCAATGCAAGTAGAACCACACGATATTGAAGCTGAAAAGGCAGTTCTCGGAGCTGCTTTTTTAAGTAAGAACGCGCTGGCAGATGCAATGGAATACCTGCAGCCCGAGGACTTCTACAAGCGGGCTCACCAGATTATCTTTTCGAAGATGGTAGCGTTAAATGATGATGACCAGCCGATTGACGTGGTGACGATCAAGAACGCCCTAGACAAGGATAACCAGACCGAGAACGTCGGCGGGATGGTCTACCTAGCTGAGCTGGCCTCGTCGGTTCCGTCAGCGGCCAATGTGGCATTCTACGCTAAGATTGTCCATGACAAGGCCGTGCGGCGAAACCTGATTAACACTGCCACCAAGATTATCAACGAGGGCTATGCGGACGATAATGATACCACCGACCTGCTTGACCAGGCCGAGCAGTCGATTCTTCACGTATCGGAGTCTAACAGCCAGGATGGTTTCCAGAATATCCAGCAGGTCTTAAACAGTGCGATGAACCACATCGAGACTCTGTCGGGTAATGATTCAGAGATCACTGGCTTGGAGACGGGTTACCCGCAGTTAGACCGGATGACGACCGGTTTCCACCCCGACGAACTAGTCATTATCGCAGCGCGGCCGGCTGTCGGTAAGACTGCCTTTGCTCTCAATATTGCCCAGAATGTGGCTACCAAGACTGATAAGACGGTAGCAATCTTCAGCCTCGAAATGGGGGCTGAGTCGCTGGTCAACCGGATGCTGTGTGCTGAGGGCAACATCGACGCCAACCACCTGCGGACCGGGAACCTGACTAACGACGAATGGGAGAGCCTGTTTTTTGCTGCTGGGACCCTGTCGAACGCCCACCTTTACATCGATGATACTGCCGGGATCAAGGTGGCTGAAATCCGAGCCCGCTGTCGGCGCCTGAAGAAGGAGACCGGGAACCTCGGGTTGATCGTGATCGACTACTTGCAACTAATCGAAGGGAACAATCCCGATAACCGACAGCAGGAAGTCTCTGAAATTTCTCGACAGCTCAAAAAACTGGCTAAGGAACTCGAAGTGCCGGTTATCGCCTTGTCCCAGCTCTCCCGGGGAGTTGAGCAGCGGCAGGATAAACGGCCGGTGTTATCTGATATCCGTGAGTCCGGATCAATTGAGCAGGACGCGGACATCGTCAGTTTTCTCTACCGTGACGATTATTACGAGCACGGCGATGGCGATGATGATCAACAGGATGGTGGTCAGGATAATGGAGATGATTCCAACGTTAGTGAGGTTGAAGTCATCATTGAGAAGAACCGGAGCGGTCCACGGGGGACAGTCAAGCTGTTGTTCGCCAAGTCATACAATAAGTTTGCCTCTGTGGCCTATGTGCCAGGAGAGCAGAATTAATATTAAGTTGGAAAACAATCGTTGCGGAGTACTAGACCAGCGGTCAATGCTGGATGTGTCGGTTTTTGGCCGTAGCTAGACATATAGAATTTTGCAACTGCATAGTAAAATTAGTATCGGAAAGGGGCGTTTCAGATTCACTGGAGGGCTCTTTTCGTTCGCTTAAGGAAAAACAAGGAGGCGTTAGGATGAACCGTCAAACACAAGGAATTGAGTTGAAATGGCTGCTACTGGGGATGTTCTTCGGAAGCATCGGCAACAGTTTTGTCTGGCCATTGACCACGATTTACATGCATGAGCAGTTACATGAGTCATTAACTATATCAGGTATTGTGCTGCTCTTTTATTCGGGGGCCAATGTGGTTGGTAGCTATATCAGCGGGTTACTTTTTGACAAGCGGAATCCGCGCCACTTGATGTTAGGTGGGACCATTGCCGCAACCGTTGTCATTGCGACCATGATTTTCTTCAATGGCTGGCCAATCTACGCAATTCTGTTGACGGCGATCGGTTTCTTTAACGGCTGGATCATCACTATGGTCAACTCGTTTGGGACCCGACTGCACAAGGATGGTCGCTACGTCTTCAACATGCTCTACTTCGCCAACAACTTAGGGATGGTGATTGGGACCACAATTGTCGGTCCACTCTACCAGCATGCGCACGGGAACATCGCCCCGCTCTTTACGATTACGACCGTCCTCTACGTTCTCTTTACGATCGTTGTTTTTGTCTACTTCAAAGAGGATCCACATCCGGAGCCGGTAGATGAGGCCCGTTTCAAGAGCGACGAGCTGGAGAAAACAACTGCTCTGCCCCGGGCCAACCTGTGGATCAGTTGGATCTTCTTCGTGGCCCTATGTGTGGTCTGGACGATGTATGAGCAGTGGTCTAGTAACTTATCCGTCTTCATGACCGATCAGGGAATTTCAATGACCAAGTACAGTCTGCTTTGGACCCTCAACGGGGTGCTGATTGTGGTTATCCAATTACTGCTGACTTGGCTGAATCGCTGGTACAACAACCCATATGCCCAAGTCTTTATCGGTATTTTCACCATTGGCCTATCTTTTGTCCTCTTGTTATTTGCCAAGAGTTACATCTGGTACGTTATCGCTATGGTAATCCTGACGATTGGTGAGGCAACGGCCTTTCCGACGATGCCAGCGATTGTCAATAGCCTTTCCCCGGTTGACGTCAAGGGGAAGTATCAGGGCATTCTTAACGCCTTCTCGTCGTTGGGGAAGGCATTTGGGCCTTTGTTTGGGGGGCTGATTATTGGGGCGGCTTCCTATCATATCTTATTTGTGATCTGTGCGGCCGCAATCTTTGTGATGGAAGCTATTGTCTGGGCGGTTGTTCAGCTAAACAAGTCCCGGACGGTTAAGTATTAAGGAAGTAATCGCGTGTTCTACAATAACTTTGATAATGTTCATGGTGAGGATCGTTACGGAATGGTTGGCAAGACCGGTGATGGCTTTCGCGAGAATCGGCTGTTGCTGGTGCCGTGTTACCGGTGTCACCAGGAACCTCTGGTGATCGCCGAACGGAACTGGATGGATACCAATCAGGATGACTCACAACGCTACCAGATCGTGGTGGCCTGTGAGCACTGTGGAGCAGTCGATGAGTTTATCGTCAATAATGGTCGTGAGGGACAGATCAGTAAGCTGAAACACAGCAAACATCCGGTCAGCCCGGAACAACTAAAATAATTGGAAAGAAGCTAGGGGCCCGGTGAACGAGATCCTAGCTTCTTTTATAATATGAAAATTTTATCATGCAAAACGATAAACTTATGGCAGTCCTGGGGTAATGGCACCGTCATCCACTAACTAATATTAAAATGGTTGCGCTTACAAAGTTCTCTAGTTTATGATATGGTTAATAATGTTAAGGTAATTAGACATAACATAAGGAGATGCTTTGAAATGAAGATTAAAGCAGCCGTTGTTGATAAGAAGGGTGCTAAGTTTGATATTCGTGACGACGTCGAGCTTGCCGATATGCAGGCTGACGATCTCCAGATTCACATGGTGGCTTCTGGAATTTGTCACTCCGACGAGGCTCTACGGAAGGGGGATGCTGAGATCGGCTACCCGATCATTTTAGGGCATGAAGGTGCCGGAATTGTCGAGAAAGTTGGTCCAGAGGTCAAAAACTTCAAGCCGGGCGATCACGTCATTTTATCATTCTACGGTTGTGGTAACTGTATTAATTGTCTAAAGGGCAAGCCGACTAAGTGTCTAAATTACGCGGCCAATAATCTGTCCGGAGTCCGGCCAGACGGTAGTGCCCATTTCACTGAGAATGGGCATCAAGTTGACGATATGTTTGACCAATCTTCCTTTACTACGACGACCGTAGTACGGGAACGTAACGCCGTCAAGGTACCCAAGGACCTTGATCTACGGAAGTTAGGACCGCTGGGTTGCGGTTACGTGACTGGCTCCGGAACGGTCTTTAATACTCTAAAGCCGGAACCAGGCTCCACGATTGCGGTGGCCGGAACCGGGGCGGTTGGTCTGGCCGCTATGATGGCTGGCAAGATTTCCGGTTGTACCAAGGTTATTGCCATCGACCGGGTTCCCGAACGGCTGGAATTAGCCAAGGAAT
This sequence comes from Limosilactobacillus pontis, assembly GCF_002940945.1. Classification (GTDB taxonomy): domain Bacteria; phylum Bacillota; class Bacilli; order Lactobacillales; family Lactobacillaceae; genus Limosilactobacillus; species Limosilactobacillus pontis_A. The sequence continues at coordinate 46,981 of NZ_PNFV01000002.1, read as the reverse complement.
TGGGTGCTACTGATACAGTCAATACCAACGACGTAGATATGGTTAAGGCCGTCCAGAATCTAACTGACGGCAAAGGTGTCGACTATCTGGTTGACACGACTGGGGTCACCAAGGTGCTGGAGGACTCCATTCAGGCACTGGCTCAAGGTGGGGTTCTAGCTGCAATCGCGGTTACAGCTAACCACATTGACATTAACACTTGGACGGATCTATGCCCAGCCGACCGGACAATCGTTGGGGTCAACATGGGTGATTCCATCCCGCAGGTTGATATTCCACGCCTGATCGAGTTTTATAAACAAGGAATGTTTGACTTCGATAAGACCGAGAAGTTCTATGATTTTGCCGACATCAACCAAGCTAATGCTGATTCTGTCTCCGGAAAGACGATTAAACCGGTATTGATCATTGACAAGGACTACCAGCCGGGCGAATGATCAATTCAAATAGGGAGCGATGATGGTAGTGGTCATCGCTCCCTTTTTAATTTCCCGGGAAATATTTTTCTCCTCCCTACCTACGGAAAATGCTAAAATGATGTTTATATAAGTTAAGGGAGGAATGACGGATGGATACGAAACAGTACCGCTATACCAAGGATAACTTTGATATTAAGAAAGCGCCAACCTGGGTGGCTGACTCTGCAGATGAACTTGACCAGATTAAGGCAGCAATCGACAAGAACGTCAAGCGGATTAAGGATGCTCAGAAGAAAATGTATGCCCGCCACCGTTACGGTGTTATTGTCGTTTTTCAGGCAATGGATGCGGCTGGTAAAGATAGTATGATCTCGCACATCTTCTCCGGTGTCAACCCGGTCGGCTTCAAAGTAGCTAATTTTAAGCAGCCAACCTCCGTGGAGCTGCAGCATGATTATCTCTGGCGGATCAATGCCGCTCTACCAAAACGAGGTTCATTCGGTGTCTTTAACCGTTCCTACTACGAGGACGTCCTGGTCTCTCGGGTTCACCCTGAGATTGTCCTCAAGGCTAACCTGCCGGGAGTCACTACCCTATCGGACGTCAATAAGGATTTCTTCGCTGGACGCTACGAGGATATCCGTGAATACGAGAAGTATTTGTCTCGCAATGGCTATGTGATTCTGAAGTTCTTCCTCCACGTTTCTAAGGGCGAGCAGAAGAAGCGGTTCCTGTCCCGGATCGAGACACCACGGAAGAATTGGAAATTCTCCGCAGCCGATATTCATGAGCGTCAGTTCTGGGATAAGTACCAGGCGGCCTATGACAAGGCAATCAACGCCACGGCCACCAAGGAGAATCCGTGGTACGTCATACCGTCTGACGATAAGTGGTACTCTCGCTTGATTGTTTCGGACATCATCACCAAGCGGATCGAGAAGCTTCCGCTGGCTTACCCAAAGATGTCGGCAGATCAGGAGAAAGAGCTGGCCCGTGCCCACCAGATCCTGCTGAATGAGGACTAAAAGCAAAGCAGCGACTAGCGTGTAAAACGCCAATCGCTGCTTTTATTATTCATTTAGTTTGCGCTTAACCATATTGGGGTCTGCCTTTCCGGGGTTGAGCTCTACCAGCTTCCCTGAGCTGCTGTAGATGATCCATTCGGCCAAGTTGACGATGTGATCGCCTGCTCGCTCGAGAAAGCGAATTACTGAGAGATAGTCACCATATATCTTAACATTAGTTCCAGCCTTGGCTAGGGCGGTCATGATTGCCTGCTGTTGCTGGACGTAGATCATATCGACCCGGATATCCTCGTTGGCAACCTCGTAGGCCAGCTGCTCGTTGGTGTATGCGTAGGCATCGAGGACTCGTTCCAGCATCTCCCGAATGATCATCATCATCTTCTCAATTTGTTCTTCGATTGCGCGGTTATGCTCCCGGTCGCTCAGGTTAATTGCGGCCCGGGCAATGTGCGTGGCGTAGTCACCTAGCCGCTCAATATCACTGCTGGCCTTGAGGATACTGATGATTTTCCGGAAGTCACTGGCGACCGGTTGCTGGAGGGCCATCAGTTTTAGGGCTTCTTTCTCCAGGTTAATTTCCTCGTCATTTATCTTAGCGTCTGTTGCTAGAACCTGCCTGGCCAATTGCGGGTCGTTCTCTGTGAAGGCCTTAGTCGCTTGGTAGAGTTGTTCGCTGGCATCGATTCCCATCTCTATGAAGTGGCCACGAAGCCGTTTCAGTTCATCGTTAAAAATGGCACCCATCTTATTCCTCCTAACCAAATTTACCACTCAGATAATCGGCGGTTTGTTGTTCGCGCGGGTTCATAAAAATATTAGCTGTCTGGTCGAACTCAATCAGGTGACCTTGGTGCATGAAGGCTGTCCAGTCGGCAGACCTAGATGCCTGTTGCATATTGTGGGTTACCATGATGATCGTAAACTGCTCTTTTAATTGTACTAGAGTGTCCTCAATTTGCGAAGTTGAAACCGGATCTAAGGCACTGGTCGGTTCATCCATAAGAATAATTTCTGGACGTACTGCCAGAGTTCGGGCGATGCACAGGCGCTGCTGCTGACCACCAGAGAGCGCGAGGGCGCTGGACTTCAGCTGGTCTTTGACCTCGTTCCAGAGGGCAGCCTGGCGTAAGCTCTCCTCGACCCGTTGGTCCAGCACGGTCCGGTCCTTTACTCCAGCCAGGCGGAGCCCATAGATTACGTTTTCGTAGATCGACATGGGGAAAGGGGTTGGCTGCTGGAAAACCATCCCAATTCGCTGACGAACTCGGTAGACGTTGACCTGGGGTCGATTAATATTGACCCCGTGGAAGTTGATGATTCCGGTGACCGTAGCGAGATCATCGTTCATTCGGTTGAGACTTCGCAGAACAGTCGATTTGCCCGAACCAGAGGCGCCAATCAGGGCCGTGATTTGGTTTGACGGGAACTTGAGGTTGACGTCATGGATCACATGCTTATCACCATAGAAGACCTGGAGATCCTTTAATTCTAAAATTGAATCGGTTGGCATTGTTTTTCCTCACTTTGCTAGGTGTCGTTTGATACGGTGCCCAACATAGCGGGCAACCAGGTTGAACAATAGGATTGTGATAATCAAAACGGCTGCGGAACCATTGGAAACCGCGCGGGCGTCGGGGACAAGCCCCTCGCTGTTGACCTTCCAGATGTGGACGGCGAGCGTTTCAGCGGGCCGCATGGGGTTAAGAAAGCTGGTCGGGCTAAATGGGTTCCAATCGGTGTAGCTGACTAGTGGGGCACTCTGACCGGCAGTGTAAATCAGTGCGGCTGCCTCGCCGAAGATTCGGCCAGCGCTGAGAATAGCCCCGGTGATAATTCCTGGCAGGGCAGCTGGCAGAACGATCTTGGTCGTCACCCGCCACCTAGACATTCCAAGGCCTAGCCCCGCCTGGCGTTGCAGGTCAGGGACTTGGGAGAGGGCGTCCTCACAGCTGCGCGTTAGGATCGGCAGGTTCAGAATGGTCAGGGCTAGGGCCCCAGCAAGCAGAGAGAAGTCCAGGCCAAACTTGAGGACAAAGACAAGGTATCCGAATAGGCCCACCACCACGGAAGGCAGGGAACTTAGTACCTCGATTGCTAGGCGAAGCAGACGGGTTGCCCGGTTGTCAGGGGCGTACTCATTGAGATAGATGGCTGCCAAAAGCGCCAGTGGTACGGAGACGATCAGGGTCAAGACAACCAGGTAGAGGGAATTGAACAGCTGATCGCGAATTCCTCCGCCAGCCGCGAATGATTCGGCCTCGCTGGTCAGGAAGTGCCAGGAGATATGGGGGATTCCTATTGCTAGGATGTAAGCGAGAAGGCTCAAGATAATCAGCCCAACGAGTCCGGCCAATCCGATGATGATCGTCGTGGCGATTTTATCAATACGTTCTGGAGACATCAAGCGGCTCCTTTCTTACTTATAAGGTGGATTAACAGGTTGAAGACCAGAGACATTCCCAACAGGACTAAGGCCAGCGACCAAAGGGCATTGTTTTCTGCTGTGCCCATGATCGTGTTGCCGATCCCGGTGGTCAGGACGCTGGTTAGGGTAGCAGCGGAATCAACCAGCCCGGTAGGCATCACGGTGGTATTCCCGATCACCATCTGGACAGCCAGGGCCTCTCCAAATGCGCGGGCCATTCCGAAAACTGCTGCCGTTAAGATCCCGCCCTTGGCACTCGGAATTATTACTCGGGAGATGGTCTGCCAGCGGGTGGCCCCCAAGCCGGCCGAGGCCTGTCGATACTTTTGCGGGACCGCGCGTAGACTATCGATGGTCATCGCGGTCATGGTGGGCAGGATCATCAAGAAGAGAACACAAGTCGCGGCAAGAATGCCGAAACCAGTCCCGCCAAAAAGGCGTTGCAGAGCAGGGATGATGATGGTTAGTCCTAGATAGCCGTACACTACGGAGGGAATACCGACCAGTAGTTCAATCAGCGGTTGTAAAAAGGCCTTGACCTTGCTGGATAGAATTTCCGTGATTGCGATGGCCACCACCAGGGCCAGCGGCAGGGAGACCACGCCCGCGAGGAGGGTTACGCAAAAGGAGGTTACGATCATCGGCAGGGCCCCGAAATGGTGATGACTGGGTTGCCAATCGGTCTGAAACAGGAAGTGCCATATTGAGACGTGATCATTTGTGAACAGCGCTATCCCCTTGATCGTTAAAAAGATGAGGATCGTGCCGACCAAACCACCGATTAGGACGATGGCAAGGCGGCTGGTGAGCTTACCGGTCTGCTCCTGGCGGCTCTCCGGGGATGGCTGAGTTAATTGTTGCTGTAAATCATCCATGTGCTTACTCCTTTAACCGAATTATTCCATCAGCAGTTCGTTGCACTTGCATGTCGTGGATATTGATGTAGTGGGCTTTTTCTACGAGGGTTTGTTGCACGCGCTTGCTCTGCATGAAGTCAATGAATTCCTGGGTCGCCCGACTCGGTGCTTGGCGGGTGTACATATGCTCGTAGGACCACAGGGGCCAGCGGTTAGTCGTGATGTTGGCAGCGGAGGCATTTATTCCGTCAATTGTTAGTGGTTGAACCTGTCCGTTTAGGTAGGCGGTAGCGATATAGGAGATTGCACCGGGGGTACTGGCGACGATCTCCTTGACCGTCCCGTTGGAATCTTGTTCTTGAGCATTGATAGGCTGCTGGTCCTTCAAGACGACCTGCTCAAATGCCACTCGGGTACCACTGCCGGCAGACCGGTTAATAACTGTGATGGGGAGATTTGGTCCTCCGACCTGACACCAGTTGGTGATCTCGCCAGTGTAGATCTTGCGGAGTTGGCTCATAGAGAGATCCTTGATACCCAACTGGCGGTTGACAATTGGAACAATACCAGAGACTGCGACGATGTGATCGCGAAGCCGCCGGGCGTTGATACCGTCCTTTTGCTCAGCGAAGATGTCTGATGCACCGATGTTAACAGCGCCAGCCTGCACTTGGCTCAAACCAGTGCCTGAGCCGCCGCCCTGGACGGTGATGCTCGTTTGGGGATTGACAGTACGATATTCCTTGGTGACAGCTTCCGTCAGTGGTTGGAGAGCAGTTGAGCCAACCACTGTTACCTTGGCCAACGGTGGCTGTTTTCTGGCAGCGGTCCAGCCGAATCCGAGCCCGCTAATAATTATCGCCAAAATTACGATTGTGATAATTCTTTTCATCTCTGCAACTCCCTGGTTGTTGTTTTCGTTAGTTTTGTATGATACAAATAGATCATATCAAGGTGATGTAAATATTTAATCTGCTTATTGTAAAAGTTGTGTAAACCTTGGAGGAACATATGATGAACCACTTCTTGCTGATGGGGCAGGACCCTGACTTGCGATATCAGTTATGCCAGCTTGGTAAGCAGGCCCACTGGTCATTTGAACAAGTCACTACGCCGACCGGACTGGTAGTGGCCCTTGAAAAGCAGCAGCCAGCCGGGGTTTGGTGGGAGCTTTCCGCAACAAACCTGGACACCACGATTGCTACGATGACTCTGATCCGCCACCAGGTCTTTGGGCCAATCACCGTTTTTGTGCCAAACTTGACGGACCGAATCCAGCAAAAACTATATCAGGCTCAGGTCGATGACATCGTTGCCTTTCCGTTTACCGTTGCGGTCCTGCGTTCTCAGTTGGAGCAACGGCTGGGACTTTATCAGCATATTCAATTCAAGCCAACCGTGGCACCGAGCAGGCAGTCGACAAGGCAGCTTACAACTATCGGCCGGTGGCAGATTGATCGGCAGAACTACACCGTAACTAAGAATGGCGTCCACATCGACTTGACCCCTAAGGAGTTCCAACTCCTTTCCTATCTGGTTGATCATCGTGACCAGGTGCTCAGTCGGGACCAGCTCATCACCGGTGTCTGGGGGTATGATATGTTGAACACCTCTCGGATTGTCGATATCCATATCAGTCACCTCCGCGATAAGCTTGAGGATGACCCCCATCGGCCGACCCACCTGTTAACGGTCCGGGGATTCGGATATAAAATCGTGGAGTAATAAGCGGAATAAACACAAAGAGCCGCTAGTGTTCGGTAAGGTTCGAACACTAGCGGCTCCCTTAAGATATAAAAAAGCACCCGTCGAAACGAGTGCTTAGTAATGGGCAGTCAGGGGATCGAACCCTGGACCCACGGATTAAGAGTCCGTTGCTCTGCCAGCTGAGCTAACTGCCCATGTCATATTGACAACGACTATTATATTATCAATCTTTACTAATTTTTGCAAGGACTTTTTTAAATTTATTTTATTTTGAACAAATATAATCGGTGGAGGTGGTCCAGCTTTGTAAAATTAACTTTTAAAAAATAAAAAGAGACTGAGAAAAATCTCAATCTCTGTAAACCTCTGATGGGCAGTCAGGGGATCGAACCCTGGACCCACGGATTAAGAGTCCGTTGCTCTGCCAGCTGAGCTAACTGCCCATTACCTCTTAACAAGGTACTTAATTAAATTACCACCGTTTACTACCACTGTCAACAAAAACTTACCAAAAAATGATAAGAAGCTTAGCTGTGCTATAATGGGGGCACGGTTATTAAGTTTAGGTTAAATTACTAATCACCCATGGAGGGGATTTTGAAATGGCAAAGAAGATACTAGTCGTTGACGACGAGAAACCAATTTCAGATATCATCAAGTTCAATCTTGAAAAAGAAGGCTACGAGGTCGTAACTGCCTACGATGGTGAGGAGGCTCTGGAGAAGGTCGAAAGTGAAAATCCAGATCTGATTATCCTTGATCTGATGCTGCCGAAGATTGACGGTCTGGAGGTAGCTAAGCGGGTCCGAGCCAAGCACACGATGCCGATCATCATGGTGACGGCTAAAGATTCTGAACTCGACAAGGTCTTGGGACTTGAGCTGGGAGCAGATGATTACGTTACCAAGCCATTCTCTAACCGGGAACTGGTAGCCCGGGTCAAGGCTAATCTACGGCGACAGGCAACCTTGAAGGCTCCTGCCGAGGAGGAGAAGAATACCGATATCAAAGTCGGTGATCTGACGATTCATCCCGAGGCCTACACAGTCACCAAACGGGGTGAGAATATCAACCTGACTCATCGGGAGTTCGAGTTGCTTCACTACCTGGCTCAACACATTGGTCAGGTCATCAATCGGGAGCATCTTCTACAGACCGTTTGGGGGTATGACTACTTCGGCGACGTTCGGACCGTCGATGTGACGGTGCGGCGCTTGCGGGAAAAGATCGAAGACAACCCGAGTCACCCGCAATGGCTGATCACACGTCGGGGAGTCGGTTACTATTTAGCAAATCCTGATCAAAATTAGAGGATGAACAGTTGTGAACAGCAAGTTAAAATTTTACCAGTCGATTCGGTTTAAAATCGCCCTCGTATTTGCGCTGATGCTGATGCTAACGCTAGAATGTGTCGGGGCGGTTTTTGTGCGTCAATTGGAGCATCAAAACCTTAATACCTTTAAACAGTCGATTGAATTGCCGTCCTATGTCGATAACTCCTTGAGTGAGCAGTTGGCCCGATCCAACACCAAACAAGCTAATCAACAGATTCGTCAGATCCTGTCCGAAGTCAACAATAATAATATCTCGGAAATTCGGGTGATCGACAACAAGGGGGTTATCCGGGGCACCAGCGATTCTGATAACCGGAGTACCGTTGGCCAGAAGACCACTGACCAAGTAGTGAAGGCGACTTTGCTGAACAACCGGTCGCACTCGGAAAATGTCTACGATAACGGGAACCATAACCGCTACTATGTCAACGTAATTCCTCTGGTGGACAATAGCAACAATAATGTCATCGGGGCGGTCTACCTGCGAGCCAGCCTAGAGTCGGTTTATGCCAATATTAATAGCATTACCCTAATTTACTTCTCAGCGGCCCTAATCACGATTGGGATCGGTCTGTTCCTGGCGGTCCTTATTTCCCAGGAAATAACCCGGCCAATCGAGGAGATGCGCAAACAGACATTGCGGATTGCCCGAGGAGACTTCTCGGGCCAGGTCCGGGTCATGGGCAACGACGAGCTCGGCCAGCTGGCTGGAGCGGTCAATAACCTGTCCGTCCGGGTGGAGGAGGCCCAGGCGTCAACAGATTCGGAACGGCGGCGTTTGGACAGTGTTCTCTCCCATATGTCCGACGGGGTGCTGGCGACTGACCGGCGGGGTAATGTGACAATCGTCAACAACATGGCCCTTCAGTTGCTGGGGGTAGACCACGAGGACGATCTGATTGGTAAGTCAATCATTGATGTCCTCGACATCCGCCATGACTACACAGTTCGCCAGCTTGTCAATGCTGACCAGCGGGAGATGATCATCGATATGTCTAACGATGGCAATAATCTGATCCTAAATGCCTACTTCTCGCCGATCCAGCGTGAATCCGGCTTCGTCAGTGGTCTTGTCTGCGTCCTTCATGACGTGACGAGTCAGCAGAAGGAGGAGCGGGAGCGCAAGCAGTTTGTCTCCAACGTCTCCCATGAACTGCGAACACCGCTGACCAGTGTCCACAGCTATGTTGAGGCCTTAAGCGACGGGGCTTGGCAGGATAAGGAGGTTGCACCGAAGTTCCTGAACGTTATCCAGGGAGAAACCGACCGGATGATTCGGATGATCAACGACCTATTGAGCCTATCGCGGATGGATGCTGGGACGACCAAGCTTAATCTAGAATACGTCAATATCAAGGAACTGCTTAACTATATCCTGAACCGATTTGACATGATCATTAAGAATGAGGAAGCTGACACTAGTAAAAAGAAGTATAAAATTGAGCGCCACTTTACTAAGAAGGACCTCTGGGTGGAGATTGACACCGATAAGTTCACCCAGGTAATCGACAATATCGTGAACAACGCGATCAAGTACTCGCCAGATGGAGGGATTATCACGGTTCGTCTGTTGGAGACTCATAACCACGTTATCATGAGTATTTCTGACCAGGGATTAGGAATTCCTCGTAAGGACCTTGGTCGAATATTTGACCGTTTCTTCCGGGTTGATAAGGCCCGGAGCCGGAAGCAAGGGGGAACTGGCCTGGGCTTAGCCATTTCCAAAGAGGTCGTCAATATGTTGGGTGGTCAGATCTGGGTCGACAGTGTAGAGGGGCACGGATCAACCTTCTACATCTCATTGCCATACGTACCATATGAAGAGGAGGATGACTGGGATGATCAAGAAGCTGAAAAGTAATTGGCTGACGATTGCCCTGACCCTGGTGGTTCTGTTCAGTTTTCTCCTATCAGGGATCATCTGGACTAACCCTTTCCAGTACGAGCGGCCCCGCCGGGAGAATAGCACCAGTTCATCGCGTCAGTTCACGACCCAGTCGATGGGTGACCTCTACCTGCCAACGACCATTGTGCGGACTAGCAAGGGTGGTCAACAGAATCTGCTCTATAGCCAGCGGGCGGACTTGGTTAATGATGTACGGCAAAACCTGCGCGACTGGAAGCTAGGGCGGACCAGCGAGGTTAAGACCAATAATAGCGACGTCTACCTAAGCTACTTGCGTAATCGCCACTCCTTGATGCTGAGTTACCCGGATAACGTCACGAGCGAGGTGTTCAACGAGACCTTTAACCAGTCGATTGACACTAATCGAGTCAAGGGGATTAACCACATTGTGATCCCGCTCGACGGACCCCACGAAATTTATCTATTACGCGATTATCACTACGCGGTCTACCGCGTTCGGGTCAATAGAGGTGACATCACTAAGCTGCCTAAGGCTGGTCGGAACGTCCAGCCGATTCCGGTTGACCATAAGATCATCAAAGGGCATGCCATGATGGTATACCCACACTCTTTTAACCTGCCAAAATTAGCATATCGGGTCAGTGATCAGCGGATCAATAACCTCAGCACCAACTTGCTGAGTACCAACCGTCACACTAGTGTTACCTCTCATGAAGATGGTGATAAAACGGTCTACACGGACGGTACTAACCGACGCCTGGTTTATGATCACGCTACCGGCACAATTGACTATGAGAATGACATTGGCCATTCCAACGTAGTGGCGACTGACCAACTCTATGCTCATTTCTACAATGTCCTGGTGAAGACGGGAATGCCACTGGATAATATTCGCTTCGACCAGAGTAAGGATCACAACCGGACCTTCATCTATCGGACTTATGTTGAGGGCTTTCCGATTATTAACACGAACGGCTATGGTGGTGCTAAACTTCAGGCGAGTCAGAGCGGGATTGATCGCTACTGGATGAGTCTCTACACGGTTCAGGTACCACTCCCGCTTAGTGGCAAGCAAACCGTCAAGCTGCCATCGACTACCAGCGTCTTAAATGATTTGCATACCAGTAACCACTTTAAAGATATTACCGATCTGCGAGTTGGCTATCTTTGGAAGGGTGACCAGTCGTCCGACAAGGTAGTCAAGATGGTCCCAACCTACTTCGTGAAGTATCATCACCACTGGGTTGATTACACGGAGCTGTTGAAGTAAGGAGGGGAATAAAGATGAATTTCAAACGAATCCAGTGGATCTTCCTATTTGCCTTTCTTCTCTTCGACCTGGTTGTTGCCGGGAGCCTCTTTTTGCAAAACCGCTTTACGATCTCGAGCAGCGCTCCCAACCGTCAGGAGGTTATCTTAAAGGAGATGCGGGCTGATGAGATCACCTGTATTCCCCTATCCAGGCACGCCCAGAGTGGCTACTACATCGCCGGGACCCGGTCTGGAGAGAATGGAGAGCTGAATCAGCAGGCTAACAGGCTGCGTGACCAGAACTACCACTTCAGTTCTGACGAGCTCGCCAGCGACCTTGAGACTGGAGTCAAGGTCAACCCGAAGCACCCGGAAAAGCGGTTGGATCGTTTGGTCCGCGATGACCACTCGATCGCCTTGGGCAGTCACTACCAGTATGACGCCCAGCTATCTGACCAACACACGGTGGTCTATACCCAGCGGCTGGCCGGTCGGACACTGAAGTCTCCAGACGGCCAGATCCGATTCCGGGTCAATAATGATCATGAGGTGCTCGGCTACACCCAAACCTATCTGGAGGGGGCAAAAATCCTGCGACCTAAGGCTAATACGATCAGTCAGCAGCATGCGGTCACCTGGTTGTATAAGCATAATCTGATCCCGAACAACTCCCAGGTTCGTTGGGCAGAACTAGCCTACACTAAGCTTCTCAATACCAGCAGCCACAACCAGGCGGTCTACGTACCAACCTGGATTATTGAGGTGCGGACTAAGAATGACGATACGGTTCAGCAGCTGCGGGTCAATGCCTTCAACAGTACGATTATGCGGAGTACACCCGGTAGCGTTAACACAAGTTCATTAGGAAAATAAGGAGCGGATTCTGAAGTGAGTGAAAGAGACTTTTTTCGATACAGTATTCTGGCCAGCGGGAGCACGGGTAACGTGACCTACCTGGAGACTGCCCACCACCGGATCCTGATTGACGCTGGTTTGAGTGGTAAACGGATTGAGAATTTGATGACCAAGATTGACCGCTCATTAAAGGAGGTAGAGGCGATCTTTGTGACCCACGAGCACAGCGACCATAGCCATGGGGTCGGCGTTTTGGCCCGGCGTTACGGGATGGACGTTTACGCTAACGCGGGGACCTGGCAGGCAATGGCTAAGCGGGTCGGTAAGATTCCTCTTGAACAGAAGCACATTCTGGCGCCCAATCGCGTGGCCGACCTGGGCGACATGGAGATTGAGAGCTTCGCGGTGTCCCACGATGCAGCCGAGCCACAGTTCTATCAGGTCCACCACGATAATAAGACCTTTTGTATCCTAACCGATACCGGTTATGTTTCAGACCGGGTAGCTGGGACGATTAGAAACGCCGACGCCTACTTGATGGAGTGCAATCATGATACGGAAATGCTGCGGATGGGTCCTTATTCCTGGCCACTCAAGCAACGAATCCTCGGGGATACAGGGCACCTCTCCAATGAGGAGGGGGCCGATGCTCTGATGGACGTTATTGGTCCCCGGACCAAGGAGATCTTCCTCGGTCATCGCAGTCAGCACAACAATATGCGCTCCCTGGCTCACCTGACCGTTGCCAGTATGATGGAACAGCATGACTTCGGGGTCGATCATGACTTTAAGCTGGCAGATGCTGAACCGTCAACCCCGAGTCAACTAATAACGTTATAAAGTGTCACGAAAATTAAGGATTACTTCATTGATTCTTCACAATTAATCGGTATGGTGAAGAAAAAGATACGGAGGGATAGTAATGAATAATGATAACCAGCGGTCGCCAAGGCGGCCCAACCGCTTCTGGCTGAAGGTTGCCGGGATCGGTTTGGTTGCTGGATTGATTGGGGGAGGCGCTGCCGTTAGTGTTGGCAATGCTGTTCAACACCATGATGAGGTTGCCAGTACCCGGGTTCCTGACAGTTCTAATAAATCAGGTGGGACCAAGGTCAATAAGAATAAAGCCGACCTAAATGGGACAGCTACTAAGGCCTACGAATCCGTCCAGGGGGCGGTGGTCAGCGTCATTAATAAACAGGAGGTCCAGCAGGGTGGTTCTCTGGGGATCTTTGGTCTCTATTCCAATGGGGAGAACAACTCATCAAACTCTGATAAGAATAGTAAGCTTCAGACTGCCAGTGAGGGGTCTGGAGTGATCTACAAGAAGGATGGCAAGGTTGCCTACATTGTCACCAACAATCACGTGGTCAAGGGTTCCAACGCCCTGCAGGTGATCATGAGTAATGGCAAAAAGGTTGATGCCGACCTAGTCGGAACTGATGCTGCTACCGACTTGGCTGTTTTGAAAATCAATGCTGCTAACGTTACTACTGTGGCTCAGTTTGGCAATTCTAATTCGATTGCTGCTGGGCAGGATGTTCTGGCCATCGGTTCACCGATGGGTAGCGAGTATGCCAATACGGTAACCAAGGGGATTGTTTCTGCCAAGAACCGGACACTGAAGGCTGGGACCGATGGCACACTGACTTCGGTTATCCAGACCGATGCGGCCATTAACTCCGGGAATTCCGGTGGACCGTTGATTAACATGGCCGGTCAGGTAATCGGGATCAACTCGATGAAGCTGTCATCTGATAATGAAGGATCCTCAATTGAAGGGATGGGCTTTGCAATCCCAAGTAATGAGGTTGTGTCGATCATTAACCAACTGATCAAGAACGGGAAGATTGAGCGTCCCGCTCTGGGAATCGGTATGGTTGACCTGAGTAATATTACGACCGACCAGCAGCAGTCTGTTCTCAAGCTGCCAAGCAGTGTTAACAAAGGGGTAGTGATCATGCAGGTTGCTGATGGCTCTGCCGCTGCTAACGCTGGTCTGAAGCAGTACGATGTGATCACCCAGTTAGGGGATACTAAGGTAACAAATGCCAATACCTTGAAGGCTGCTCTCTACAAGTACAAGGTCGGTGATAGTGCCAAGGTGACCTACTACCGGAACGGTAAGCAGCAAACCAGTACCGTTCACCTGACCAAGGCAGCCAGCGACGATAACAGTCAGACTAGCCAGCAGAATGATGGTCAATAGGAAGATAAAAGGATTGTGATCTCAGACGGTCGCAATCCTTTTTTGTGCTAAAATTTGGATAATAACCAAAAATAGGGGGATTTAAGAATGAATAATCGTAACTTCAAGTACCCGGACACCCGAGCCTACAACTTTGTGGTCAACCGTCTCCAGGAGCGTGGAGTTGAGCTGGAGGACCTTGTTGATGTGATCTACCAGACTCAGAAGGACTTTGCACCAGCCTTGACGATGGAACGCTGCCGGGAATATTTGACCGATGCCATGCATAAGCGGGAGCTTTTGAACAATGCCATGGTAATGTTGGAACTCGATCGGCTGACTGAGGCTGGTGCGGTGGATGAACCACTCTCTAGCATTATCAAGAATGACGTCGGAGTTTTCGGGGTGGACGAAACCCTGGCCCTCCAGATTGCCAACATCTACGGGACAATTGGGACAACCAACTTTGGTTACTTTGACCGAGTGAAGAAAGGAATCATGGCCAAGTTTGATCAAGATGGTCGGCACGTCAATACTTTCATTGATGACTTGCTGGCGGCGATTATTGCCGCAGCATGCGGAAAGATCGCCCATAAATACGCCTGAACGGGGAAAGAACCGAACAATTTGGCAAACGATTGGCATAAAAGTTTATCAAGCCACACTTAGTTGTCTGATTAGCACGTTCCGTGGCATTATGACTCGGAATTTTATAACTAAATGAGATTGAAATGAGCTGTGGATAAGTTCGTGGAAAAGTTGGCTCTTGGGCTTTAGAAAATCTTAATTACTGTGATGACGGCATTCATAGCGGTTGAAAAGTTATCCACAGGTGATGGCTGACGGTGTTGATAAGTGGATGCTTGTAGAAAAATAATCGGCTAATCCATTGTGGCACTAGTAACAAGAACACCTAGGATCGAACGATTGTTTTTGTGGAAAACTGTGGATAACTTTTCAAAGAGAAAGGGCTTTATTGGTTAAAAACTAGCCGAACATTCGGGAGATACGAAAATCGACTTATGCACCTGTGGAAAAGTGTGTGGATAATTTGTGGAAAGCGGTGGATAGTTGTGAATATTAAAATCATTGGTGTTGGAAAACTGAAGGAGAAGTACTTTAAGGCCGGAATTGCTGAGTATGCTAAGCGGTTGGGCCGGTTCTGCAAGTTTCAGATTGTCGAGGTGCCAGATGAGAAGGCGCCGGAATCTCTTAGTCAGGCTGAGATGGATGAGGTAATGGCTAAGGAGGGGGAACGAATTCTGGCAAAAATCAAGGATCGTGAGTATGTTTATGCTCTGGCGATTAAAGGAAAGGAACGCAGCTCGGAGGAGTTTGCCAAGGAGATCAGCCAGTTGACGACCTATGGGCACAGTGACATTACTTTTGTCATTGGTGGTTCTCTAGGACTGAGTCCAGCGGTTTTGAAACGGGCCGATACTCAGATCTCCTTTGGTCGCTTCACCCTGCCCCACCAGCTGATGAGGCTAGTTTTATCCGAACAAATCTACCGGGCCTTCACGATCATCAACGGCCTGCCCTACCATAAATAATTAAGGAAGGGTAAGGGAATGTAAAATCTGGTTAATAGTCTTGCTAGGTCCCCTTAGCCGGCAGTCCAACATGGTAGAATAAGGATAAAGTATTTAACGAGGGAGTTGGTATTTACTTCAGTGAATATAGACAGCTTGAAACGTCTGTTATTATTCTGCCTAGTAGTGGCCGGTGTCCTAGTTGCTAGTCATCGGGCTCATGCGGCAGAGTATAAATTAACTACGCCGGATTCAATGATGGTCACCGCCACTGTTGCATCTCCGGCGGCAGAGGACCGGCTGGTGTCATGTGAGCGCAGGTCTCAGTTCCGGGCCCGTCTGCTTCGCCACTGGTGGCAACCGCGGCCTTTTATGGCTGCCATATCCCGCCGGCCAACAATTACCAAGATCATCTAATATTCAGGTCAGCAGATTGCTGGCCTCTTTTTGTTGGACCGCTTAAAATAAAGTTAGCCAAAAACTTGAGGAGGTCATCTGAAATGAAGAAAGTCGCAATTATTGTTGGGAGTGTCCGACCTAATCGGCGGAGCAGCCAAGTTGCCGCGTGGTTGAAGGTCCAGTTGCAGCAGAGTAATCGGGTAGAATTTGATGTAATTGACCTGAAACGGGTGGACCTGCCAATGATGGATGAACCAAAGATTCCCTTCACCGGTCTGTACAACCATGCCAAGACACGGGCTTGGAGCAACCTGGTCAGCCAGTATGACGGTTTTGTCCTCGTCTTTCCTCAGTACAATTGGGGTTACCCGGCCGTCTTGAAGAACGCCCTTGATTACCTAGCCAGGGAATGGCAGGGGAAGCCGGTCAGCCTGGTAACATTTGGTGGCCATGGTGGTACCCAGGCCCAGGTGGCAATGCGGCTGGTCGTTGCTGGACTGAAGATGATCCAGATGACGGTTAACCTGCAGATTAGTCTGATGCCAGGTGACTCCATTGCTACGGCCGACCGTCTTCTTCACACCCACGACTGGGAGGCTGACCTGCTTCGGCAAGAGTTCGAACGTCGCCTGAGTTGATTGTGTAGATTCAAACGACCACCAAAATTTGATGGTCGTTTTTTTATTGGTCGAATACGGGAAAACGCTAGATTACGGAAAATATGAAACATTTGCGGCAATTTGTTCATTATTACACAGAAATGGTCGCTTTTTCTTGAAAATGTCGTTGATTTATGCAATTATGGAAACGTATTCAAATGCCATGAGGAGGCTATTATTATGAATAGACAATTTGATTTCTTAATGCCAAGCGTTAACTTCTTTGGCCCTGGTGTTATTGCCAAGATCGGTGACCGTGCGAAAATGCTGAATATGCACAAGCCACTGATTGTTACCCAAGAGAGCTTGGAAAAGATTGAAAATGGTCCTGTTGTTCAAACAATCGATTCACTGAAAAAGGCTGGAGTAGACTACGCCATCTTCAATGGGGTTGAGCCTAACCCAAAGATTCGTAACATCAAGGCTGGTAAGAAGATGTACGAAGAAGAGCACTGTGACTCTATCATCACTGTTGGTGGGGGTTCATCTCATGACTGTGGTAAGGGAATCGGTATTATTCTGACAAACGGTGATGACATCACCAAGCTGGCCGGGATTGAAACTCTGGACAATCCATTGCCGCCTCTGATGGCCGTTAATACGACTGCCGGTACTGGTTCTGAATTGACCCGTCACGCGGTTATCACCAACGAAGAAGACCACCTGAAGTTTGTCGTTGTTTCCTGGCGTAACATCCCATTGGTATCCTTCAACGATCCAATGCTGATGCTTGGTGTACCACAATCAGTTACCGCTGCTACTGGTTGCGATGCCTTTGTTCAGGCTATTGAACCATACGTTTCCGTTGACCATAATCCAATTACGGATAGTCAATGCAAGGAAGCTATTCAACTGATCCAAGAAGCACTGCCAGAAGTTGTTGCTAATGGTCAAAACGTTGAAGCTCGGACTAAGATGGTTGAAGCCGAAATGCTGGCGGGGATGGCCTTTAACAACGCCAACCTGGGTTACGTTCACGCCATGGCTCACCAACTTGGCGGTCAATACGATGCTCCACATGGCGTTTGCTGTGCATTGCTGCTGACTACGGTTGAAGAGTATAACCTGATCGCCTGCCCAGACCGGTTCGCTGAACTGGCACAAATCATGGGCTATGACACCACTGGCCTGACGACCATGCAAGCCGCTCAAAAGTCCATTGACGGAATGCGTGAGATGTGTAAGGCTGTTGGTATTCCGGCTTCCATCAAGGAAATCGGTGCTAAGCCGGAAGACTTCCCATTGATGGCTGAAAATGCTCTCAAGGACGGGAACGCCTTTTCTAACCCTCGTAAGGGTACCAAGCAAGAGATTATCGATCTTTACCAAAAGGCTTACGATGGTATTTACTAATTAATGGTGTGGGCACAATTTAATTAGGCACGAAAAAACACCCGCAGGTGAAATTCTCATCATCTGCGGGTGTTTTTGAATACTGTTGAGTACTATTCCTTAACAAAACCGTCCGGAACAAACTTGGTGCCAAACGCCAAGGTGTTTTCTACCGGACACTTGCGGGCGACATCAGCCAAGAACTTCTTGATGTCTTCATCGGATTCGTCGCTACGAACGTGAGGCTGGTAGCGGATCTCGGTAAACTTGTAGCGATTGTCACCAGTAGCGACGTCTTCGCGATTTAAATCACCCTCGACCTCAACCCAGAAGGCGCGGAGGTCGAAGCCGCGTTTACGAGCCAGTTCCGTGGCGGTGATCGCTTGACAGGCCCCAAATGAGGCGAGCAGGATCTCTACCGGGTTCATCCCCGTGTTGGTACTACCGGGCTCGTCGAAGGTAATCTCAAAGCCGCGGGTCCCTGCGGCAACCTGCATCCCCGTTGTCGTCTTGGTTGCTTTAACCTTATAAGTGCTCATAGCAAAACGCTCCCTTGCTTTTTTCTTTAGTGTACTTGAGGACGATGAGGGCGTCAATTTAAATGCCTAGGCTGAAATGGTGTGCGGGGACTCTTTACCATCCAGGATTAGCAGGACATCTTCTAGGGAAAAGTCGACCATGTTTTTGACTGCCAGGTTGGTGAAAAAAGCGATGTGGGGAGTCAGGATGACGTTATCCAGGTCGTGGAGCTCCTGGATCTGAGGCTCATCCGTCAACCCCTTCTCACTGCGGTCAGTTTGAAAGACATGCCCCTCACCCTCTACCGTGTCGAGAGCGGCCGCAGCGATTGTTCCGTTCTTTAAGGCCGCAATCAGATCAGCGGTGTTGACCACTGGTCCTCGGCTGGCATTAACCAGGCCAGCGGTGGGCTTCATCAGAGCAAAATCCTTAGCCGTCAGTAGCCCTTCCGAGGTCGGGTTGAGATCAACGTGGAGACTGATTACGTCGGCGCGTTTGAGGAGATTCTCCTTGCTGGTGTATTCCACGATATCTTTCATCTCGTTACGGGGGTGGATATCAAAACCGAGGACGGTAGCGCCCAAGGCACTGAGCAGCTTGGCGAGGGTTCCGCCAATCCGGCCAACGCCGATAATTCCGATAGTGGCGGTGTGAATTTCGAGGGCCTGCTCATCACTAAACCAGCGGTAGTCGTTATTGGCAACCTGGTGGTCAAATCGGTAGGACTTGCGCAAGAGACGAAAGATCTGCATTAGGGCGTGCTCGGCGACGCTGCGAGGGGAGTAGGCCGGGACGTTGGTGACAACTAGGCCGTTTTCCTTGGCTGCCTTAAGGTCCACCATGTCGAAACCAGCCGTCCGAGTCGCAATCTGTTTGATTCCGTTGGCCTTCAGTTTGGCGTAGACGTCAGGGGCAACCTTACTGCGCTGCTGGATTACAAGACCGTCTACATCGGCTGTCAAGTCGACAGCATCATCGATCAGTTTGGGGCTGGTGATGATATCAACGTTATGTTTCTTGGCAAACTCTCGAATGGCGGGTTGCTCGTCATCCCGGACACTGGTCATTAAAATTTTGGTCATACTTAACCCTCCTCTACAAAATGCTTGATGCGTTCCACGGCGGCCTTGATGGTATCGAGACTGGTAGCGTAACTGATCCGCAGGTGGCCCTGTCCACCGGCACCAAAGTAGGAGCCGGGGATGACGGCAACCTTGCCATCTTGAGCCAGCTTGGTAGCAAATTTGATGTCGTCGTCACCGAACTTGGCCGGTAACTTGGCGAAGACGTAAAAGGCTCCATTTGGCATCGTGATTGTAAAGCCGAGCTTGCGCAGGGCGGCAACGAGGAAGTCCCGTCGCTCCTGGTAAGCGGCCTTCATCTGCTGGGTAGCATTCTTTCCGGCATCCGTCGCAAACGCGGCCGTAGCGGCAGCCATCGCCGGGTCAGCGGCTGCAGTGACCATCATGGCGTGGGTGGCGCTGACTGGTCCCATCAATTCCTTGGGACCAGCGATGAAGCCGATCCGGTAACCAGTCATAGCGTGGGACTTAGAAGCCCCGTTCAAAACCAGTGTCTGGCCGGGGATGAACTCGGCGATCGAAGTGTGCTTGCCATTGTAGACTAGTTCAGAGTAAATCTCGTCCGCAATGACGGTCAAGTCAGTGTTCTTGACTGCATCGGCCAGGGCCTTGACCTGTTCTTGGGTGTAGGTGACACCAGTTGGGTTAGAAGGGTAATTCAGGACCAATGCTTTGGCGTGTGGGTGATCAGCAAGGGCTTGCTTGAGCCGGGCCGGAGTCAAGACAAAGTTATCGTCACTAGTGTTAATCTCAACCGGGTTGCTACCGAGCAAGGTGGTGACAGTTCCGTACAAGGGGAAAGTTGGTGTGGCAATCAGAACCTCGTCACCTGGATTAGTGATGGTAGCCAGAGATGCATAGATCCCTTCAGTGGCACCAATGGTAACGGTGATCTCATTGTCTGGATCGTAATTCAATCCGTAGCGGTCTGTCATAAAATGGGCAATTGCCTTACGAAGGGCGACCGTTCCGTTACCGGGGGCGTAGTGGGAGTCGTTGTCCTTGATACTGGTGATAGCGGCTTCCTTCATGGCATCAGGAACGTTGAAGTCAGGTTCTCCCAATGTCAATTTAATGATGCCGGGGATTGCACTCGCTTGGTAGTCGAATTCACGAATACCAACCGGCTTGAGGCGGGCGAAATTCTGGTTGAGATTATTCATAATTGAGGGTTTAACAGCTGGCATAAAATCATCCTCCTTAAATGAAAAAGGGTCCTAATACTGAAATGCTTCAGTATCCGGACCCTTCATCAGATTGGAATGAGTATATAAAAGAAGGTTTCCGGATACTTGGGGCTTATCCGGAAAGCACAATGATAAAATCACTGCTGGCTAGCGGACAAGCTGTCGCTAAACCAGAAGTCATACGCTTGCTTCAGTTGGGGCATGGCGTTATTCATCATTGGCGCCTCCTTTGATTAACTGATTAGAGCTTATTTTAATCTCTTTTTAATCAAAGTCAATAGTTAAATTAAAAAAAGATTAAAATAGTGGGGAGGCCAGGTGGCTGACAGTGATTGATGTGGTTTTATGAAGCAACTCATCAGTGTGGAAAATAAGAAAAAATTAATTCACATTTTTCGTATATCACGCTTGTGTTACATCACAAATGTGGTATAATGATAATCGTGAAGGAAGTGAATAGCGATGCGGATCGATATAAAACACTATCTGGAGGTTAACAATTTAACCATCTACCAGGTGTCGAAGCGCTCCGGCTATGGCTACACGACTTTACATAAATCATTTAACAAACCACAGTCAAGTTCCACATCGCTGAATTTGCGTGACCTTGATGCACTGGCACGTGCTCAGCACAAGGCAATGTGGCAGGTCCTTCGCGAACTTGAGACGCACTATCTGGAGCATGACCGTGGCGAGTCGATGTAGCCAAAGGGCGTTGAACCTTTTAATAATGACTACAAGTTTTGAAAAATCAAAAAATAGGGAGGTACTGCATAATGGCTCAAAATCCAATGGATCCATTTAACAGTGATATGAATGACATCTTTAACCAATTAATGGGTGGCATGAATGGTTACAATTCTGAGAACCGGCGCTACATGATTAATGGTCGTGAAGTTACACCAGAAGAGTTTGCTCAATACCGGCAGACTGGCCAATTACCTGGTGGTGCAGCACCACAAGCTGGCCACCCAGGTCAACAACCAAACGAAGGTAAGGAGAGCATTCTCCACAAGCTTGGTCGAAACTTGACTGAGGAAGCCCGGCAAGGTGAGCTTGACCCTGTAATCGGTCGGAACAAGGAAATTCAAGAAACTGCGGAAATTTTAAGCCGGCGGACCAAGAACAACCCAGTACTGGTTGGGGACGCCGGGGTTGGTAAGACAGCCGTTGTCGAAGGATTGGCTCAAGCCATCATTCACGGCGACGTACCAGCACCAATCAAGGACAAGGAAATCATCAGCATTGACATCTCCGGCCTTGAAGCTGGGACCCAATACCGGGGCAGCTTTGAAGAGAACATGCAAAAGCTGATCGATGAAGTCAAGAAGGCAGGGAACATCATCCTCTTCTTCGATGAAATTCATCAGATCATCGGTGCCGGTTCTACTGGTTCCGATAGCGGCTCCAAGGGGATGGCTGACATCATCAAGCCAGCTCTGTCCCGTGGTGAAATTACGGTGATCGGTGCTACGACCCAAGATGAATACCGGAACACCATCATGAAGGATGCCGCCTTGGCACGGCGGTTTAACCCGGTTACGGTTAACGCCCCAAGCAAGGCTGACACGGTTGCTATCCTGAAGGGGATCCGGGACCTGTACGAACGTCACCACAATGTTAAGTTGCCTGATGATGTTCTCCAGGCAGCTGTTGACTACTCTGTTCAATACATGCCGCAACGGGCTCTGCCTGACAAGGCCATTGACTTAATTGATATGACGGCTGCTCACTTGGCTGCTAAGCACCCAGCACATGATGCAAAGCAGATTGAGGCCGAGATCAAGAAGGAAGAAAAGAAACAGAAAGACGCTGCTGCTAAGGAAGACTACAAGGCCGCTCAGGCAGCTAAGGATAAGATTGCTGACCTGAAGAAGCAGCTCAGTCAAAACTCAGAAGACGAAAAGGTTACGGCAACGCCAGAAGATGTTGCAAATGCCGTTGAACAGATGACTGGTATTCCGGTATCTAAGATCGGAGCTAGCGATGTTGAACGTCTTAAGGACATGGACAAGCGGCTTGAAGGTAAGGTTATCGGCCAGGACGAAGCCGTTGAAGCCGTTGCTCGTGCCATTCGGCGTAACCGGGCGGGCTTTGACGAAGGTGATCAACCAATTGGTTCTTTCCTCTTTGTTGGGCCGACCGGGGTTGGTAAGACCGAGCTGGCTAAGCAGTTAGCTCTTGACATGTTCGGCTCCAAGAATGATATTATCCGGTTGGATATGTCTGAATACTCAGACCGGACTGCGGTTTCTAAGCTGATCGGGACAACCGCTGGGTATGTTGGCTACGATGACAACAGCAACACCCTGACGGAAAAGGTTCGTCGTCACCCGTACTCCATCATCTTGCTTGATGAAATCGAAAAGGCTAACCCGCAAGTCATCACCCTCTTGCTGCAAGTGCTCGATGACGGTCGTCTGACTGACGGTCAGGGTAACACCATCGACTTCAAGAACACGATCATCATTGCAACATCTAATGCTGGTTACTCCAACGATGCACCAATCAAGTTGGGTAACAATGAGGACGAAGAGGATCTGATTAAGAAGCTGACGAATTACTTCCGTCCAGAATTCCTTAACCGGTTCAATGCCATTGTTGAGTTCCACAGCTTGACTAAGGACGACTTGCAAAAGATCGTTGACCTGATGCTGGCGGATGTCAACAAGACACTGGCCAAGAAGGGCATGGACGTTAAGGTAACGCCAACAGCTAAGAAGTTCTTGATTGACGAAGGTTACGACAAGACCATGGGTGCTCGTCCACTTCGTCGGGTTATCGAACGTGAAATCCGCGACAAGGTTACTGACTACTACCTTGACCACCTCGACGCCAAGCACTTGGTTGCCGAGATGAAGGATGGTAAGCTGGTAATCGTGGACGCCAAGGATGCTGCCAAGGATGACAGCAAGGAATATACGGCCAAGGATGACCAGGCTGATGCTAAGGACGAAAAAGAAGATAAATAATTCAGCTGATTGAACACTAAGACCCGTCCGGGATTTCCCAGACGGGTCTTTTTGCGTTATCTGAGGTGATAGTCCCGAAAGCTATCTGCCAATCGGCCACGAGAATCCAGCTAATTTCCTGGGAAATATTCTTGGTGTTCAGTGATATGAGGGGGATCTTGCCTCCGAGCCTGGCATCGTATTACAGGGTTTAATGGGGATAAATTTGAGATGCGATACGCACTAGCTGTTAACTTTGTGTACGTCGTAACACAGATTTGCATATTTGCTGCTATTCGATCGGGAGACCGTGCGTTAAAATGATAATAATGATTTTTAAAGGGAGGTGTTGTGATGGCGTTAACGTGGACAATCATTCGTTGGTTCCTGCTGACGATCGTCCTGATTAACGAGGTGGCAGCGATCTACACTGTCTTTCGTGAGAAACGCGACATTGCGGCAACCTGGGCCTGGCTGTTGGTCCTGACCCTGATCCCAGTTATTGGCTTCATTATCTATGCCTTTCTCGGCCGGAAGCTGCCCCACCGGCGGTTGAACCTGATGAAGACCCAGACCCAGCTTCGGATCCAGGAAGCCATCGACCGGCAGAAGCAGCAGTTTATCAATATGCCGAGACCGCAGCATACTACTACCCAGATCTACCGACGGACGGTGATGTTGTTCCAAAGCCTCGACGACTCCTTCCTCAGTCAGCATAACCAGGTAACAATTTACACGACTGGACAGGAGCTTTTCGCCAAGATGTTTGATGAGATTGCAGCAGCCAAGAAGAGCATTCACATTGAATTCTACACAATCTACAATGATCAGATTGGAAACCAGCTTCGAACCCTTTTAGAGCGTAAGGCGTCTGAGGGGGTTGAGGTTCGGGTCCTTTACGATTCCTGGGGATCAATGGGGGTTCGGCCAAGCTTTTATGATGGCTTACGAGAGCGTGGCGGACACGCCACTCAGTTCCTGCTGACCCACAATAACCTCTTCGACTTTCGGCTAAATTATCGTGATCACCGGAAGATTGTTGTCCTTGACGGCCAGATCGGCTACGTTGGCGGGTTCAACATTGGGGATCAGTACTTGGGGCGGGTACCGAAGTTTGGCCCCTGGCGTGACACCCACCTACGGGTCGTCGGCGGGGGAGTCTATGGCCTTCAACGCCGCTTTATTGGTGACTGGAATGCCTCCGTGCGTTCTACCGAGAAGTTGGCCCACTATCGACAGTACTTTCCAGAGATCAAGGTTAAGTATGGCAGTACCGCTCTTCAGGTGGTTTCCAGCGGTCCAGAGTCGGAACAGGAGAAGATCAAACTGGGTTACCTGCGCCTGATCAACGCTGCCCAGGACCACATCTGGATCCAGACTCCCTACCTGATTCCTGATGACAGCGTCTTGGATGCTTTACGAGTGGCCGTCCATTCGGGAATTGATGTCCGGATTATGATCCCGTGCAAGCCGGACCACCCCTTTGTATATCGGGCAACTGAGTACTATGCGCATACCCTGGCCAATGAGGGGGTTACCATTTACACTTATCAGCGTGGTTTTCTCCACGCTAAGACGATGATGATCGACGGGAAGATGGCCTCGGTCGGTTCGGCTAATCTCGACTTTCGGAGTTTCAAACTAAACTTTGAGATTAACGCTTTTATCTACGATAGCAGCATCACTGACCAACTGGAACAGATCTTTGTCAATGACATTCGGGATAGCCGGGTGAAGACGGTGGCTGCTTTTGATCAACAGTCTCACTGGCTGCACTTTAAGCAACGTTTCTCCCGCCTGCTTTCCCCGATCTTGTAATAAACTGGTGACCTGGTTCACCAGTCTTTTTTGTCGCTTTCAGAACGTGCGTTCGTATGGTAAAATGCAGGTATAACACACGTGAAAGGATGAATGATTTATGGGAAGCCTGGGTTTTGTTTTAGGGACCGCGGCGGTTGACCATCAACAGGTATTGGTCGATCAGCTAGCGGACCAGCTGCGGATGGCCCCTGCCACGGACACCTTCTTCTACATTGTGCCCAACCACATCAAGTTTGAGACGGAAATCAGCGTGCTCGCCGGCCTGCGTAAACGTTTGAATCACGGTAGCAAACAGGACCGTTTCGCTGCTAGCCGAATCCAGGTTCTCTCCTTTAGCCGGCTGGCCTGGTACTTATTGCGGGATACCCCGCTCTTCAGACGAACCCGGCTGTCTAAAGTAGGGACGGCCATGCTGACGACCAAAATCCTCCAAGAACACGCTGCGGACCTGCGTCTGTATGGCAGCGAGATCCAGCATCCTGGTTTCGTTCAGAAACTGACCGATCAGCTGGCCGAGCTCCAGGAAGCAAATATCACGGCTGACGACTTTTCCGCAATTATTCAGCAGGCTCAGGCTGACGATCGGGTTAAGGGCAACCCGGCCTGGTTGGCAAAGATGCACGACGTTGGGCTGATATATCACGCTTTTGAGGAGCAAATGCAGAAGTATTTCCTGGGGAATAACGACCTCTACCAGCAGCTGGCCCATTACCTCTATTCGCAGCCAACAAGCCAGCATATGCACTTCTTCCTCGACCGCTTCACCCAGTTCACCGCTATGGAACAACAGGTTGTTGATGCCATTATTCTCAACGCTGGTACAACCACGGTTTCCCTCACCCTCGATCGTGGCTATCCAGACCAGCGGCACCCTAATACCAGCGAGCTGCCTGCAAAGAGCAATCTCTTTTACAATTCGGCGATGCAGTATCATCGTCTCTGGAAGTTCGCCCAGGCTCATCCCCAACAGGTCCGGTTGGTGGCCAACGTTGAATACGCCCAAACCCCTCGAGTCAGTGTGGATCTAGCGGAATTTGATCATTTTTTCCAGCGCTACACGGCTGCTCCAATTGATTTGACGGCGGGGATGAGGCTGGCTGATTCACGGAGCATCCAGGTTCAAGCGGTTCCAAACCGATTGGCCGAGCTCAACCATGTGGCCACGCAGATTCGTCAATTAGTGGCGACTGGGAAGTACCGTTACCGGGACTTTTTGATCCTGACTCGGCACCTGGACGGCTATCAGACGATGATTGAACCGGTCTTTGCCAATCACCAGATTCCCATTTTTAACGATCACGAGCGGCGGATGGATAAGCATCCCCTGGTTGTCCTGCTGACTACCCTTCTGAAGATTCCACTCTATGGCTATCAGACAGCGGACATTATCCAACTCCTGAAGACGTGGCTTCTGCTACCGGCAGGGGAAGAACCGACTAAATTAGCGGAAGCGGTCTTCACGACAGAGAATTGGTGTCTCAAGCAGGCGATTGCTGGGAAGCACGCATGGACGACCCAGGATCCTCAGGAAATTGCCGACCTGTGGCAGGCGAAGGGGATTACCCCCCAGGCAGCTAACTACGCCCATTCTCGGCAGAAAAGGGTTAATGACCAGCTGGCCCTGATTCGCAACTTTGTCGGCCAGACGCTGGTTCCCTTCTTCGATGAACTTAAGGAGGTCCAAACAGGGCGGGAACTAGCCACCAAGCTCTACCACTTTCTTATTGCCAACGGGGTAACCGACCGGCTGAACAATTGGCAGAACTATCAAGCCGATCAAGGCAACCTGGATCTTGCTCGGCAACCCAAACAGGTTTGGGCTACCTTCTGTCAGATCATTGAGGAGTACGTTCTGATTCTTGGTGACCGTCAGGTAGGGGATGACAGTCGTACAACCCTGCTGACTAACTTCAGTGAGATTCTTCAAGCAGGCTTTGCGGCGGCCCAGTACTCCCAAATTCCGGCAACCTTGGATCAGGTCGTTATCTCCGAAACTGGGATCACCCAGAGTCAGGATCATCGGGTCGTCTTCATGATCGGGGCTACCGATGATGTCATGCCGGAGATTCGCGATGACGAAGATCTGCTGACCGACAGCGATAAAGACCTGTTGAGCCAGTACCTTGATCAGGATTCTCAGTACCTGCCAGCCACCGTGGTTGATCAGCTGGCCGATGAGCCCTTCCTTCACTATCAGGGCTTTATGAGTGCCCGTGATCGGCTGGTCATCTCGGCCCCCCAGTTTGGGGAGGACGATAAGGAACTTAAGCCGTCGCCCTACCTGATCGATACGGCCCGTTACTTCCAGATTGACGGAAAGGTGATCCCATTAGCCACCAGCCCTGCCGGTCAAGTTGACGCCACCCCGTTTGTCAGTGCGCCGCTGGCAACTACCAGTCAGTTAGTTCAGGTGGTTCGTCAGTTCAGTGATGACCAGGGAACCGCGGTTGGTCAACGGCCAAGGTGGACTGCCAGTTGGCAGCAGGTCGGCCAAGCCCTCAGTCGATTAGCTAAGGATGACGATCAGCTGAAGGCACGTTTGGCCATCATCCAACACGGCTTTGCTTATCAAAATCATGCAAAGAGTATTACAGCTCCAATGGCCCAGGCTCTATACCTGCATACCGCGGCGGATGAACCGGGCCGGGTCCTTTACGCGTCGATCTCACAGCTTCAGGATTTCTACATTAACCAGTACGAATACTTTCTAAAATATGGCCTACGTCTGCGAAAGCGTGATGAGTTGGCTCTTTCCAATGACCGGATCGGGACCTACTTTCACCGGGCGATGGAGGTTTTTGTCAACCTTGTCCGTGATTCGGCTTTGACCTTTGCCGACCTGGCCAAGTCGGAGAATCAGCCGACCTTGTTGGAATTCACTAGTCGGGCTCTAGATGCAGCTGACCAGCTTCAGCCTGAGCTGCTACGGCTAGTCGGTTCATCTGCCCAGGCTCGTTTCCAGTATCAGCAGCTGACGGCGATCGTCAAGACGATGCTGATGACTCTCTGTCAACAGGCGGCCAACGCCCACTTTGTTCCACGTGAAACTGAGGTCCAGTTTGGTCAGATCAATGGCCAGCGGGAGAATGCCTGGGCACCGCTTGAGTATCCGCTTGACGCTCATCGTCACATTCAGCTGCGGGGAAGGATCGACCGGGTTGATCAGATCGACGTTGGAAACCGAAAGTACCTTGCCGTGGTTGACTACAAGTCGGGTAACCGACTCTTTGACCTGACTGCGGCCTACTACGGAATCTCCCTCCAATTGCTGACTTACCTCAGCGGACTCGCGGTTAATCTTGATAAGCTCCACTTGAACTCGGCCGACCTGGCAGGGGCACTCTATCTCCACCTAAGCAACCCGACGATCCCGGCGGCTAAGTTATTGAAGGGGTCCCCGGCCCACCAGACCCAGCGCCTCGTCGACCTTCGGCTCAAAGCTCACCAATACAAGGGAATTCTTTTAAACAACAGCGACCTGTTGAACAATATTGCTAAGCAGGGGCATGCGGATTTGGTTTATCCCCTGAAGAAAAATCTCAAGCCGGGGCAGGGAGCCCTGCTGGCTGATGCCCAGCAGCTTCAGTGGTTGCGGGATAATAACCGTCGCTTGATTATCGAGGCTGGTAAGCGGATCCTTAGCGGTCAGCTCAAATTGAATCCTTACCGCCTGATTGATGGTAGTACTCGGCAGACTGGGCTTGATTACACAGACTATTTAGATATTTACCAGTTTGACAGCATGCTTGATCAGGGACTCTACCATGAGCTGGATGCCCGGATCGCCAAGGAGAAGTTTGAGGATGTACGTAAGCATGAAGAGCAGAATAAAGACGATGGGGAGGATCAATAATGGCAGAATTTAAGCCTACAAAAGCCCAGGCAGCGGCAATCGATACCCGGGGAAAGAATATCCTGGTTTCAGCCTCAGCCGGATCCGGGAAGACCGCTGTCCTAGTCAACCGGGTGATTAAGCTGATCCAGGAAGGCCAGGACATCGACCGGATGCTGCTGGTAACCTTCACCGACGCGGCCGCTAAGAATATGCGCGACAAGATTCGAGCGGCTCTTCAAAAGATCGCCCAGGATCCTAGCAAACCCAAGGCGCTGCGCGATCGGATGACCAACCAGATTAATCGTCTGGCCGCGGCCGATATCAGTACCATCCACGCCTTCTGCTTAAAGCTTATTAAACGCTATTACTATTTAATCAACCTAGATCCCCAGTTTCGGATGCTGACAGATCAAACGGAGCAGCTCTTGCTTGAGGAAGAGGTTTGGAGTGCGGTTAGTGAGCGTTACTACGCAGATGCCGACCAGAAAGATGACGGTGTGGCTTCCTTCCGCCAGTTGGTACTCAATTTCTCAAGTGACCGGGATGATCAGGGCCTTGACGACTTGATCCTGAAACTCTACGATGTGGCCAATGCCCAGGCCGATCCGGCTGCCTGGTTGCAACAGCTGCCATCCAGCTATGACCTCGCAGCGGGGGACGTGCTGACGTCAGCCTTTTATCAGCGCCGTCTTAGGCCAGTGCTGATTGAACGGCTTCACCAGCTTCAACGCGATGAGGAGGAAGCCATTCAGCGAGCCGAACAGGCGGGGCTGGACGGGGACGCCGCAACGGTACGCCAGGATCGAGCGGCCCTTCAGCAGCTAGTTGATCAGGTAAATGGTGGGGCAGATCGTGACGTGCAGGTGGCCCTTAAACAAGTCAATTTCGCTAACTTTCGGGGTAAGCCAAAGGATACCGACCTGCTAGATACCTACAATTCCCTCAGAGACGACCGCAACCAGCTCAAGAAAGATTGGGAGCAGCTGGTCTCAGACTACCTAGGAAACGAAAATGACGAGGCCCAACTGGTGACTCAGGTTCAGATGCTGCAGAAACAGTTTGCCGACTTGGCCGATCGAGCGGCAGATCTGCCGTCGGCGCAACAGGTGCTGGTCCAGGACCAGCAGCGCCTCCAAGTGGTCCTTGATGTGTTCAAACCTGTGACTTGGGACTCACTACGGGCGGCCTTTACCAACCTGGCCTTTGGCCGCATCGCCAACAAGCCCAAGGATGCAACCGCGGAGATGATCGTCGCCCACGAGACAATCAAGGCGACACGTAAGGGGATTCGGGAACAACTCGGGCGGCTCAATGATCACTTCTTTATCTATGATGAGAATCAGCTCCGGACAGTTTCGCAGCATGCTCAGGAGATCTTGCGCAAGCTGAGTTTGGTTACCCAGGACTTTCTGGACCAATACCAGCAAACCAAACTTAACCGTCATGTTCTCGAGTTCAGTGATCTAGAGCACTACGCTTACCAGATCCTCAGTCCGAAAGCAGATGATCCAGACTGGCAGGCCCTGGTCGCTAACCTGCAGGACCACTACCAGGCGATTATGATTGACGAGTACCAGGATACCAACCAGCTCCAGGAAAGTATCTTGATGCGATTAGCCAAGGATGATGCCCATAACCTCTTTATGGTGGGGGATGTTAAGCAGTCGATTTACCGTTTCCGGGAGGCCGATCCCTCGCTTTTCCTTAACAAGTATCAGCGCTACCAGCACGCAGCTGGGAGCGCAGCAATCGTCTTGGGGGAGAATTTTCGCTCAATGCGAAATGTCACTACCTTCACCAATCTTCTCTTCCGTCAGCTGATGGATCCGACCGTCGGCGAGATTGCCTATGATCAGGATGCAGATCTTAAGTATGCTGCTCATTACTACGATGATGCCGACAAGCCTAAGCCGGTTGAGATTATGCTCTACGATGCCAATGCTCATCAGCAGGAGACTTCGGCTGATCAGGGTCTTCAGCGTGAAACCGACAAGTTAGTTGGCGAGTTCCAGATGGTTGGCCGACGGATTAAGCAGCTGGTTGAGGGACACGCTCAGATCTATGATGCCGACCAGCAGAAGATGCGACCCGTCCAGTACGGTGATATCGTCATCCTTGAGCGAACTAAGGAAGTAAATAATACGCTGATGGAACAGTTTAGCCGTCTCGATATCCCTCTGACCGTGCATGATGTTGAGAGCTACTTTCAGGCCACCGAGGTCCGGGTTATGCTGTCCCTGCTTAAAGTGATTGATAACCCCCACCAGGACATTCCCCTGGTGGCAGTCCTACGCTCGCCAGTTGTTGGCCTGGATAACCAGGAACTGGCCTTCATCCGTCTGCAGAATCAAGCGGCTGACTACTACACCGCTTTGAAGACCTTTATCTTCAATTACCAGCACCATCATAAGATGCGGCCCTATAAGAACGCCAATGAGCTGCTGAACACCACCCGTCAGCGGACCCTCTACCAGAAATTAGTCACCTTGATGGACCAACTTGATCAGTTTCGGCACACCGCCCAGCAGGAGACCCTGGTTGACTTGATATGGCAGATTTACCAGCGGACCGGTTATTTGGACTACGTGGGTGCAATGCGTGGTGGTCAGCAACGTCAGGCCAATCTGCATGCGCTTTACCAACGGGCTCGTACCTATGAGGAGAGCAGCTTCAAGGGCCTCTACCAGTTTATCCGCTTCATCGAGAAAATGCAGGAACACGACAAGGATCTCGGGGTAGCGCCGGCCCAGCTGACGGCCAACACGGTCAACGTAATGACCATTCACGGGAGTAAGGGACTCCAGTTTCCAATCGTCTTCCTGGTCGATACCACCCATGGCTTCAACGATAGCGCCAAACGGACGTCTGCCGTGGTGGATGCTAAGGTTGGTGCTGGTATCCGCTGGTTGGATACTGATCGAGTGGTTTATGATACTCCTCAGCGACAGGTGATTGTCGACATGATCGGTCGTAGTGAACGGGCGGAGGACCTGCGGGTACTCTACGTAGCCTTGACCCGGGCCGAACAGCGGCTCTTTATCACTGGTTCCTTCAACGAAGAGATGAAGAAAAAGAGTCTGGTCACCGCCTGGTCGCGGTGGCAGAAGGCCTTTCAGAGTCCGGAGACGGTGCTGAGCCCCCAGCCGCGGCTTGATGCCAACTCGTTCATGGATTGGATTGGCCTGGCCCTCGCCCGCTACGCCAATGAGACTAACGGTTTTACTGCCTCGGCTCTGACGGTGGGGGACGTATCCCTGACGGCCAGTGCCCTGGCAGGCAATGATTCGCGGGCCAAAGAAACCGCTGCCCAGGATTTTGTAGTTCGGGCTTACGACGCGGCTGGTCTTGCTAAGTTGACGGTTACTGGCAATTCAGCTACTGCGGCTAGCACCACGTCACCGGCTTCAGACCAACCAGCTAAGCAATTGGACTTTGCCCAAGTCCTAGGCTACCAATACCCACACCAGGCAGCCACCAAAACGACGGCCTACCAGTCGGTCACTGACGTCAAGCGGGTCTTCGAGGATGATGATCCCCGCCTGGGTCAGTACGATTACGCTGACAATCCAGACCAGCTAGATGATCAGGTAGCTGAACGGCGGCATAGTGGGATCTATATCAATCCTGACTTTGCTGTGCCGAGTTTCATCCAGCAGGACACTAGCCGACCTCAGGCGACCCAAGTGGGGACGGCAACCCACCTCGTTTTTCAGAAGCTGCCCCTTGACTCGCCAGTCACAACGGCCGTGGTTAAGAATGAGATTGCCGGCCTGCAGCGTCAGGGCTTGGTGACTCCGGCCGTTGCTAGTCAGATCAACATCAGCGGAATTGTGAATTTCTTCAAGACCGCAGTCGGTACGCAGATCCTGGCCGCTCCGGATAATTATCATCGAGAGGAACCATTTGCGATGATCATGAATGGTCACGAACCGTTTGCTGATATTGCCCCTGACGATGATGACCAGGTCTTGATCCACGGGATTATCGATGGCTACCTGGTCACCGATGATGGGATCATCCTGGTCGATTACAAGACTGACCACCTGCCAGCCCACACACCTGCTGCCATTAAGCAGGTCGTTAAAAAGTACAGTGGTCAGTTGCGCCTGTATGCCGAGGCGTTAAACATCATGCAACCAAGACCAGTTGTTCAAATGGGCTTATACCTGTTAGAATTGAGTGAGTTTGTATCAATTCAAGGTAGAGGTGAGCAGAGTGGCAACCATTAAGGATATTGCCCAGCGCGCCGGGGTGTCGGTATCGACTGCGTCCCGGGCGCTCAATGATAACCCGCGTATCAGCCAGGCGACTCGGCTGAAGGTCAAACAGGTGGCTAGCGAGTTGAACTATCAGCCTAATTACAACGCCCAGAACCTGACACGGGGCGAATCGAACATGGTCGGCCTGGTATTTCCGGTGACCAGTGACACGGCGCCAGCTAACCCATTTCATATTGACCTGATGCGGGGGGTTAGTAGCGCTCTTAAGCCGCTGCGGTACGAGATGGTGGTGGCAATTGCCCCTAATTCTCAGGAGCTTCTGGCTAGTGTCAAGTCGATGGTGACCCAGTCCAAGGTCCACAACTTCTTGGTCTTCTATACGATGGTTAACGATCCGGTGACCGCTTACCTGCGGAAAAATCGGCTTAATTTTGTGGTAATTGGGCGACCGACTGGCCAGCACCCTGACCGTTTTGTCGACAATGACAATATCAAAGCAGGGCAAGTAGCAACGGAACAGCTGCTGACCCGTCATGGCGCCCGACAGCCAGTTTTCGTCGAGTCGGGGGCTAACTGGACCTACGAGCTGGATCGGCGTGACGGTTACCGGCAGTGCATGACTGCTCACCAGTTGCCAGCCCTCACCTGGGCAGCTAGCAGGGACGAAAGTATCGACCAGTTCCTAGATCATCATTCTGAGATTGACGGGATTGTCTGTGCTGATGATATCTTGTATGGTCGGTTGAACCGTAAACTGCAGCGGTATAACCTGCCGACAGTCTGCTTCAACAACAGCCGGTTGATGGGAATGCTGTTGCACGAGAGTGAGCGGATCGATCTCCAGCCCCGCGAACTGGGTAAAGCAGCGGTGGAATTGCTCTTCAATTCTCGCAAGGATCACCAGCAGGTGGACTTTAAAATTTATGATTAGTATAAAAGGAGTCTGACATGGACTCCTTTTTCTTGCTTAAAATAACGGATATCGCTAAACTAATTGGGTTGATAACTGAGAGATGGGGGAATCAATTCATGGAGAAAGTTTACATTGTGGCGGCTCAGCGGACGCCAATTGGCAAATTCAATGGGGCCCTGGCACCATTGACGGCTGTCCAGCTTGGTGCGACGGTAATCAAAGACACGGTGGCCAAGGCAGGCCTGAGTGCCGGCCAAGTTGACCAGGTCCTGATGGGGAACGTTATCCAGGCAGGTAGCGGCCAGAACCCGGCCCGTCAGGCTGCTATGGCTGCAGGTCTGGGCCAGGGGGTGCCTGCTATAACGATCAATGATGTCTGTGCGTCCGGCCTCTCCAGCATTAATATGGCAGCGAGTCTGATTCAGTCCGGTCAGGCCAGAGTCATTGTCGCTGGGGGGATGGAGAGCATGACCAATGCCCCTTACGTTCTTGCAAAGGCGCGGGGTGGGTACCATTTCGGTAATGGTACCCTGATTGATGCCATGCAGAAGGATGCGCTTCAGGACGTCTATGGTGACTACCCGATGGGGATTACTGCAGAGAACATCAACGATCGCTACCAGATCACCCGTGCTCAGCAAGACGAGTTCGCACTGGTCAGTCACCAGAGGGCGGTCCGTGCTCAAGCCGCCGGGGCCTTTAATGCGGAGATTACCCCGGTGACAGTCACTGACCGTCATGGCAGCCGCGTGGTCAACACGGACGAGGCGCCACGCCCAGATACCTCCTTAGCGGCCTTGGCCAAGCTGAAGCCGGCCTTCAAATCGGATGGTACCGTCACGGCCGGTAACGCTTCGGGGATCAACGATGGGGCAGCCGCCGTTGCATTGGCATCGGCCAGCGCGGTAAAAGAATTTGGCTTGACTCCGCTGGCCGAGTGGGCAGGCGCCTCCCTAGTCGGAATCGATCCGGCGGTGATGGGCCTCGGTCCCTACTACGCGATCAACCGGCTCTTTCAAACAACTGGCCTGACCCCTACTGACGTCGACTGCTATGAGATCAATGAGGCTTTTGCCAGTCAGACTCTGGTCTGTCAGAATTGGCTGAAACTCGATCCGGCGACGGTTAACCCCCGTGGTGGAGCGATTGCCCTCGGTCATCCGGTTGGCTGTTCCGGGGCCCGGATCCTGGTTACCCTAGTTCATGAGTTGGGCGACCATGATCAGCATACTGGGGTCGCCTCCCTCTGTGTTGGTGGGGGAATGGGAATCGCGGCCTTGGTCCGTCGCTAATAAGTTAAAAATTTAGTTAAAATTTTTGGCCGTGAAATCCCGTGATCACGGCCTTTTTCATTATTTTCACTGCAACCGTTTGCATAAATTTTGCGCAAACGGTTGCACAATTAGAATAATTTTGGTATATTATTACCGTAAAGTCTATGAAGCGCTTACAAGAAACTTCATAGGAGAGCAATTATTGTTGTATGAATTAAGGAGTTGTTTGTAATGAGTCAAGAAAAGTCCGCCGGTGCCGGATTACCAGCGCTCTCGAAGTCAACCATCTGGATGATTAACTTCGGGTTCCTTGGTGTCCAAACCGCCTTTACCTTGCAAAGTTCACAAATGAGCCGGATCTTCCAAACGATTGGTGCCGACCCTAACAACCTGGGATGGTTCTTCATCCTGCCACCACTGGCTGGTTTAATTGTTCAACCGATTATCGGTTATTACTCAGACCGTACCTGGGCACCAAAGCTCGGTGGTCGCCGTCTTCCATACCTGTTGCTAGGGATGATCGTGGCGGTTATTGTTATGCTGCTGTTGCCGAACTCTGGTAGCTTTGGCTTTGGTTATGGTTCACTGGCCGCTCTGTGGTTCGGAGCCATCACTGTTGCCCTCCTGGACCTGTCATCCAACGTGGCTATGCAACCATTCAAGATGATGGTCGGGGACATGGTCAACGACGACCAAAAGAGTTATGCATACGGGATTCAGAGTTTCTTATCAAACACTGGTGCTGTTCTGGCCGCCATCTTCCCGTTCCTGCTGACCTGGTTCGGGGTTGCCAACACCGCTAAGAAGGGTGTCGTTCCTGATTCAGTTATCATTTCCTTCTATGTTGGTGCCGCTCTCTTGGTTATCACCAGCCTGTTCACGGTTTTCCGTGTTCACGAATATGACCCAGCAACCTACGCAATGTATCACGGGATCTCCGAAGAAGATAACAGTAAGGGTGGTAACTGGTTCGAGCTGTTGAAGCACGCACCAAAGGCCTTCTGGACCGTTACCCTGGTTCAGTTCTTCTGCTGGTTCGCATTCCAATACCTGTGGACTTACTCCGCCGGTGCGATTGCCAAGAATGTTTGGAACACGACTAACGCTACTTCCGCTGGCTACCAAGCCGCTGGTAACTGGTACGGTGTCTTAGCCGCCGTTCAATCAATCGCCGCCGTTGTATGGTCATACGTACTGGCCAAGGTTCCTAACAAGTATCACAAGGCTGGTTATGCCGGCAGTCTGCTGCTTGGTGCCCTTGGCTTCCTGTCAGTGTTCTTCATTCACTCACAAGGTGCTCTGATCGTTTCTTACATCCTGGTCGGAATTGCCTGGGCTGGTATGAACACTTACCCACTGACCATTGTTACGAACGCCCTCTCTGGTAAGCACATGGGTACTTACCTGGGTCTGTTCAACGGTTCTATCTGTCTTCCACAAATTGTTGCCTCCCTGCTCAGTTTCGCACTGTTCCCGCTGCTTGGTGGTTCCCAAGTCAACATGTTCTTAGTTGGTGGGATCGTCCTTGCCTGTGGTGCTTTGGCGGTTGGCTCAATCAAGGAAACCTACGCTGAATAATTAAAATAGTTG
Organism: Limosilactobacillus pontis; assembly: GCF_002940945.1. Classification (GTDB taxonomy): domain Bacteria; phylum Bacillota; class Bacilli; order Lactobacillales; family Lactobacillaceae; genus Limosilactobacillus; species Limosilactobacillus pontis_A. Next base: position 9,739 of record NZ_PNFV01000002.1, on the reverse strand, counting down.
ATAAATGGATTTACAATAAGGGCGTAGCTAATACACCCTTATTTCTATGAAAGGATTGAGAAAGCAATGAAACGGACATTCGATATCGCCCCATGGCATGTTGCTACCAAGACCTGGGATCCTGAAGACAAGCGTCTCCAAGAATCTATGACAAGTTTGGCAAACGAAAACCTCGGGATGCGGGGCTTCTTTGAAGAAGGTTATTCCGGCGACCATATGCAGGGCCTCTACCTCGGTGGGGTATGGTTCCCTGACAAGACCCGTGTTGGTTGGTGGAAGAACGGTTATCCGAAGTACTTTGGTAAGATGATTAATGCTGTCAACTTCATGAAGCTGGTCATCAAGGTTAATGGCGAACAGCTGGACCTGGCTAAGCAGACGCCAAAGGACTTCAAGCTGGACCTCGATATGAAGCGGGGCGTGTTGGAACGTGAATTCACCGTTGAAATCGGTGGTACGACCATGTACTTCAACTTTGAACGGTTTGTCAGCGCTACCCAGAAAGAACTGGTTGGTCAACGTCTGCACATCAAGAACCGCGGTGCTGATGACGCTAAGGTTGAAATCACCAGCATGATCGATGCTGATGTCTACAACGAGGATTCCAACTACGATGAACAGTTCTGGAATGTCCTCAACAAGAGTGCTGCGGGTGAACACGCCGAACTGACCTCCATGACTAAGAAGAACGACTTCGGCACACCACAATTCATTGTTGGCATGAAGACGACGACCAAGACTAACTTGGACCACGCCGGTGATGGTACTAGTGACAAGACCGCCTACAACACATTTGCAGGCACGGTCGCTGCTGGTAAGGAAGTCAACCTCGAAAAACGGAGTCTGACGGTAACCTCTCGTGACTTTGACACCGAAGAAGCCATTGAAAAGCACCTCGATGAACTGAGCGACCAAATTGACACCCAGAGCTTCGACGCCCTGCTCGACGACCATGTTGCCGAATGGGCTGAACGGTGGACTAAGTCTGATGTTGAAATTGAAGGTGACGAGGGCGCCCAACAGGGGATTCGTTTCAACCTCTTCCAGCTTTTCTCAACCTACTACGGTAACGACTACCGGTTGAACATTTCACCAAAGGGCTTCACCGGTGAGAAGTACGGTGGTGCAACCTACTGGGACACTGAAGCCTACTGTATTCCGGTTTACCTAGGGGTTGCCAACCCCGAGATTGCTCGTAACCTGCTGATGTATCGTTACAAGCAACTCGATGGTGCCTTCATCAACGCCCAGGAACAAGGCCTCAAGGGTGCATTATTCCCGATGGTTACCTTCAACGGAATCGAATGCCATAATGAATGGGAAATCACCTTTGAAGAGATTCACCGTAATGGGGACATTGCCTACGCTATTTACCTCTACACGAAGTACACCGGCGACAAGTCCTACGTTTTGAATGAGGGTGCAGAAGTTCTGACCGAAATCTCACGGTTCTGGGCTGACCGGGTTCACTACTCACAACAGAAGAACAAGTACATGCTCCATGGTGTAACCGGTCCTGACGAATACGACAACAACGTCAACAATGACTGGTACACTAACCTGCTCTGCCGTTGGACACTGAAGTACACCCTGGAAATCCTTAAGGAAGTCGATGACAAGGTTGCTAAGAAGCTGAATGTCTCTGCAGACGAAAAACGGCAATGGCAAGCAATCGTGGACAACATGTACCTTCCATACGACAAGGAACGCGACATCTTCCCAGAAAACGATGGCTTTATGGATAAGGACCTCAAGCCAGTCGCCGACATCCCAAGCGACCAACTGCCAATCAACCAGCACTGGTCATGGGACAAGATTCTGCGCTCACCATATATCAAGCAGGGTGACGTTATCCAGGGTCTTTGGGACTTCATTGACGACTTCACCAAGGAACAGAAGAAGCACAACTTCGACTTCTATGAACAATACACGGTTCATGAATCAAGCTTGTCCGCTTCCGTCTACTCCATCATTGCTGCCGACCTTGGTTATGAAGACAAGGCCGTTGAGATGTATGAACGGTCCGCTCGTCTTGACCTGGACAACTACAATAACGATACCGTCGATGGCCTGCACATCACTTCCATGACTGGTTCATGGCTCGATATTGTACAAGGGTTTGCCGGCATGCGGGTTCGTGATGGTCAACTCCACTATGCACCATTCCTGCCAAAGAAATGGGACTCCTACCAATTCCGGCAGATGTTCCGTGGTCGGATCTTGAAGGTCAAGGTTGATAAGCATGGTACTAAGATCGACCTGGTATCCGGGGACCCAATCACCATCGACCTTGCTGGCAAGAAGCTCGAATTAAAGTAATTACGGGGGCAGACAGAGAATGAAGTTTGAAGATCTTAAAGGTTTTGCTTTTGACCTTGATGGTGTGATTGCCGACACGGCTCGTTTTCACGGCCAGGCATGGCACCAGCTTGCCGATAAGGTAGGCACTGAATGGACACCCGAACTCGCGGACAGTTTGAAGGGAGTCAGCCGGATGGACTCTTTGGAGCTAATCCTTAAGGCTGGTGGCCACGAAAACGACTATAGCCAGGATGAGAAGGTTGCTCTGGCAACGGAAAAGAACGACAACTACATTAAACTGGTTGAGACCCTGACGCCGGCCGACATCCTGCCTGGGATGAAGGACCTGTTAGATGAATTGAAGGCTCATAATTATCATATTGTACTGGCTTCAGCTTCCAAGAACGCGCCAAAGGTTCTCAAGTACCTGCAAATTACCGACTACTTTGAAGGGATTGTTGACCCGGCTAAGCTGACACACGGTAAGCCGGATCCGGAAATCTACAGCGAAGCAGCCAAACTGATGAACCTGCCTGCTAATCAGGTTGCTGGTTTAGAAGATGCTCAAGCCGGGATCGAATCGATTAACCGGGCTGGCGAAACGTCAATCGGCTTCGGTTCATCACTACAGGATGCCGATGTAAAGTTCGCTCACACTAGTGATGTTTCATTGGCAGCCATTAAGGAACAAATGGACAAGTAATAAATAACAAATGACTCTCATACTACAACCGATCAATCATTGGTCATTTGTTTCTTAAGTAAAATACGCTCGCGACGATATATCGCGGGCGTATTTTATTATTTTCTAAACTTGCTGATCGTTTGACAATAAGTTATATTATTAAAAAATTATTTAATTATTAGAAAAATCTTATTTAAGGGGGAAGGGTTATGTTTAGCAGGATCGGTCAACTAATCTTTGATAACGAGGCGATTGCCAAGACCTCGAACTTTACGATGGGTCTGGAGATTGAGATGCAACGGGTTGACGAAATGGGCCAGATTAGTCAAGAGCCGTATCCTGCTGGTATTGGCGACGAGAAAACCAATCCTTGGCTGACCAACGACTACCTGGAGACAATGTCTGAGATGGTTACACCGTCGGCTAAACATGCTCTTGACGCCATGCATTACCTCTATGTCATCAATAATACTCTACGGTCTGCATTGGCACCAGGTGAGCTCCTCTGGCCGCTATCGATGCCACCTAAACTCCCTAAGGATAAAACCCAGCTCCAAATAGCTAAGCGGGGGTCAAAGATGGAGGCTTACCTGAAGGAGTGGACCAAGCGTCATGGCTACTCTGAAGGAACTCCCTGTGGCGCCCACATCAATCTAAGCATTGATAAGCAGGTCATTCAGCTGGTCCTAGACAAGTGTGGCGATCAATTTGCAAATGAGGTGGCGGTACGTAACTACCTCTACGCCGTTCTCGCCCAAGGGTTTGTCCGCTACCGCTGGTTTATTACCTACCTGTTTGGGGCCAGTCCGATTGCCGAGGAAAACTATTTTGCGCCTGGTCATGAAATGCCTCACCCTGTCCGTAGTATCCGACAAAGCAGCCGTGGCTTTGGGACCAAGTTCACGGGGGACTACACGAACGTCCAGCGTTACGTCGACCGGATTGAGGAGGGGGTTAAACAAGGGATCCTGACCTCAGATTATGAGTTTCACGATTCGGTGCGATTTAAGGGGAACAAAAACCTTAAACAGCTACCAAAAACTGGGGTTGAGTACCTTGAACTGCGGATGCTAGATTTAGATCCAAGTAGTTCAGTGGGTGTACGGACGGGGACCCTGCGCTTCATCCGCCTGCTGGCTTCCTACTTCATTACACATCCAGCGCTAAAGGACGACGAGGTCAATCCGGTGCTCACCTTGGCCAACCAAATGAATGAGGTGGTTGCCGAGGAGCTACCGACAGATCCATGCCATTATCAGGCCAAAGCTCTTGCCGTTATTAAGCACTTGGAGCGTTACGCCAACCAGATCCAGCTGGGGCCGGAGTATTCCGAAATCCTTGAAGACCTAGAGGATCGAATTATCAACCCGGTGACGACACCGAGTGCCAAGCTCCTCAAATATGTCCAAGATAATTCCCTGACTGCCTATGCCCTGCGCCGGGCCAAACGCTACCAAGAGGCGGCCTTGGAGACTATCCATCCTTTCAAGGGGTTTGAGGATGGTAAGACCTATACCGCCGATGAACTGCGCGCAGCATTGGCGAGATAATAAAAACTGGAGGACAGTTTCCTCCAGTTTTTATTATTCTGCCGCCCGTTTAATCAGATCCCTAAAGAGACTTTGAGAATACTCATAGTGCTTGAACATATTCTCAGGATGCCACTGAACGGCGAGAATTCGGTCATTATTGATGGATTCGACAGCTTCAGGAACCTGGTCATCTGCTGTTGCTGTAACCCGGAGTACGGGGGCAATTTTATGAAGGGCTTGGTGATGACGGGAGTTAACGTAGGGACGCTTGCCGACTAATTGGAAGATCCGGCTGTCTTTTTTAACGTTAATGTGGTGGGAAGGTAGGTTGCCTGGAGCTTCTTGATCGTGTTTGAGGGTCTTGAGCGGGTCTTCCGACAGGTCCTGGTAGACTGAGCCGCCGAGAGCAATGTTAATTAGCTGCATCCCCCGGCAAATCCCCATGATGGCTTTGTTGGCATGGACTGCCTCCTTGACCAGAGCAATCTCAAAGAGGTCCCGTTTGCGATAGGTTAAACCAAGTGCCTCATGGGGCTCCTCGTTGAAGAAAGCCGGATCAACGTCTGCTCCGCCTGCGAAGATTACGCCGTCAAACAGGTCACGGTATTCGACGGCCAAGGCTGGATCAACGCTGGGGAGGATCACCGGAAGGCCACCCGACTTGACGATTGCTTCGATCATAGGCCGCGGGGCGAAGGCGGCGTTTCGCTCGTTAATGATGTTAGTGGCCTCATTCAGGGTGTCAGCAGGGATGGCAATTCGTGGTCGCATAAGATGATCTCCTTGTTTTTTCTAATTATATTTTAATAATTTACCATATATTACCGTAGAAGTCATGATCTGTGCAATTATTACAGATTGATTATACAATTGAGGTAACATTAAAAGGAGTGAGAAATATGGCAGAATTAAAGAATATCAACTCGCCACTGCGACTGAACAATGGGGTCACGATCCCATGTGTCGGTTACGGGACCTTCCGTACCCCGGCCGATGTCGCTGAACAGGCTGTCGCCGATGCGATCGAGGTCGGCTATCGTCATATCGACACGGCCGCTGTTTACGGTAATGAGGAAGCTGTTGGCAAGGGAATCAAGGATTCCGGGATTGACCGGCACCGTCTCTTTGTCACCAGCAAGCTTTGGAATACGGAACGGGGCTATGAATCAACTAAGAAGGCCCTGGACGAAAGCCTAGAGAAACTGGGAATGGACTATTTAGACCTCTACCTGATCCACTGGCCAGCTAATCAGAAGCAATTCGGTGATCAGGCCGCTGAAATTAATGCTGAAACCTGGCGAGCAATGGAAGATGCCTATCATGAGGGCAAGATTCGGGCGCTGGGACTCAGCAACTTCATGCCGCACCATGTTATTGACCTAATGAAGACGGCTAAGGTAGCGCCAGCGGTTGATCAAATTGAGGTCCACCCTGGTTGGCCACACACCCAGGAGATTAAGTATCTCCAGGCCCACAACATTCTGGTCGAAGGTTGGGGGCCGTTAGGTGGTCAGGGTGCCAAGGTCTTGACCAATCCGACGATGGAGAAGCTGGCTGCAAAGTACGGCAAGACGACTGCTCAAATTAGCCTGCGCTGGATTCTCCAGCAGGGCGTCTTGCCGTTACCGAAGTCGGTCCACCCTGATCGGATGGTTCAGAACACACAGATCTTTGACTTCGAACTGAGCGATTCGGACATGAAGACGATCAGCGAGCTGCCAAACCTCGGTGGCCAGTGTAAGGACCCCGATGAGGTTGATTTCTAGGATAAATGGTTTTGAGTTATGACACCAGATAAATCCGCGGATTTATCTGGTGTCATTTGCGTTTCTGTCATTCTTTACCATAGGAAACACGTATAATATTCAATAAAGACTATTTGAAAGAAGCAGCAACATGAAAAATACCTTATCGGAAATCAAGCGGGGTACTCAGCGATTCCGTCAACACTGGTGGGTCTACCTGACTCTCTTCGTCAGTGTTGATCTGGTGATCCAATTGGTAGCCATCCCGGTCTTTCGTCTGATGACCACCTATGTTCTCCAGGCGGGGGCGATCCCGTTTGTTTCCTACCAAAATATTATGACGCTTGTCAGTCAGCATCCTCTGGTCGTAGTAGCGCTCCTGCTTGAGTTGGTAGCCCTTCTTCTTGTTATCTACTGGCAGTTTGCGATCGTCCTTCTTGGTGTTCGCGATATTCAGAATGGGACGATTAGCGTTCGACACCTGCTTAAGGAGAGCGGGCAGGCCCTTCGTCAGCTGCGTTTTTCCTCGCTTCTGGTCCTGCTGGGCTACTTTGTCTTAGTGATTCCCTTTGCCGACCTTGTCTTTCGAACCCCATTGCTATCAAAGGTGCAGATTCCGGCTTTTATTCTCGACTTCATGACCCGCAATACCTTCCTGCTGACGGTACTAATCCTGTTCTACACGGTGATGGTTGTGTTAGGTGTTCGCTACCTGCTGGCCCTGCCACTGATGGTCTATAAGAAGCAACGGCCGCGGGTGGCTTTGGCTAATAGCTGGCGCCTAACCAATCATGGGCGGTGGTGGCCGCTGGTTGCCAGAATCTTGTTGATCGGTCTGGTCGCCAGCGTTGTCATGGTTGTCTTCTATGGCATGTTGGTGGGAATTCAATGCCTATTAGATTTATTACCCGGGAAATTATCCTTGGTGACTGCCATCATCAACTTAACCCTGGTCCAGCTGGGCAGTGAGTGCCTGGCCATCTGGATTGGCGTGGTAACGATTCAGGCATTGACTACGCCACTGGGGAACGCCCTGCCTGATCACCCGATTGCCTTCACTGCTAGTTGCGGGGTCAAACGGGTGCTGGCTGTGGCTGGCAGCCTGATCGTCTTTGTTACCCTGGTCAGCGCTAGCTTTTACTTAGTCGGGACGAACCGCCGGCCGCTGACAATCTCTCACCGTGGAGTTGCTGAGAAGAACGGGGTGCAGAACACGATTCCGGCGATGGAGAAGACCCACCATCTCCATCCTGATTACATCGAGATGGATATTCATGAGACCAAGGATCACCAGTTCGTTGTCATGCACGACGAGAACCTCAAGGAACTGGCTGGCGTGAATAAGGCGCCTTACCAACTGACTCTTCGCCAGCTGACCAGCCTAAAGGTCCATGAGAACGGCCACAAAGCTAAGATTGCCAGTTTCGACGACTACCTTAAAGCGGCCGATCGTTTGCATCAGAAACTCCTGGTCGAAGTTAAAACAACCCCGCACGACTCTAAAGATATGCTGACACGATTCAGCCACCGTTACGCCGATACGCTGCTGCGTCACCACGACCAGGTGCAATCTTTGGACTACCGGGTGGTCACGGGAATGCGTAAGTATGCACCTCAGATTCCGGTTATCTATATCCAGCCCTACAATTTCACCTACCCGAATACAGCAGCAAATGGTTACTCAATGGAGTATTCGACCTTAACGGACGACTTCATTAGCCTGGCTCATCTTCAGGGTAAGGTTGTCTACGCCTGGACAGTTGATGAACGGCCAGTAATGATGCAGGAAATGTATAACAATGTCGATGGACTTATTACCAACAACCTGGCTGAACTTAATTCCGCCATTCAATCTTATGAAAACAAGCAATCCTATGCCCAGCGGATTCTTAACTACATCATGGTGATCCCGGGCAGTCAGGAATTTGAGCCATAGTACAAAGTAAGAAAGAAAGTAAACAACAAAAACGCCAGGTATTCAGAATCGGCACTAGCGCCTGTCAAGTATACAGTTCAAATAGAAAAATAGTTTATGCGGCTTGAGCGCGGAATTTTTCCGCGGTCAAGCCGTTTTTGGATGTATAAGCTCGTTGAGTGTTGAAATATTTAATAGCTTCCTTTACTGATTGTTCTAATTCCGTCAATGTTTTAGGCCGCGAGCGTTTGGCTAACCAAATGAGCTTAAAATCATTCCACCAGCGTTCCATCGGCGAGTTCTCCCAAGGATGGCCTGGGTGTGACATGCTGTGAATACAGTTTTGGTCGGCTAAATAGTTATTGAAAGCCATTGAACAATATGCTGATCCGCGATCCGTATGGATCAGTGGATGGGCATCTGGTTCCACTTTGAAGGCACGCTCAAATACTTCAATTGCTGACACTGCGGTTTCTGTAGATGAGATATTGTAGCTTAAAGCGTAACGTCCATATAGATCCAAAACGACATGTACGCGAACCTTCCTTACCTGGTCTATCCCATATAAGACCTCTGTAGTATCGGTTACCCAAACTTCGTTTTTACTCTGCCGATCAAATTGTTCATTGAGTAAATTGTCATTGATATATTCTTCGTGGCGCTTAACGCGATTATGTTTCCTCTTCCGGATATTAGCTCTGATTCCATGGTTTCTCATACAATTAGTTACCCGCTTTAGTCCCGCCTTGAAACTTAGCTTATTTTCGAAAGCTAACTGTGTTGTCATTGCTAGGTAGCCCAGTGTCCATTTGTGTTCTTCTTCTAGTTCTAAAATGGCTTTAAGTAGCTCTGACTGCTCAGCTTGATAATTACTTGACTTTCTATAAAGCCACTTGTAATAGGCATCTCTAGTTATACCAGCGATCTGACACAAGGTACTAATTGGCCAGTCATGTTCTTGATTTAGTTCTTTGATGGCTTGTTGTTTGAGGAACCGTTCACCTCCCGATTGCGTATTTCCATTACTTTTTTTGAATAGGCATCTTCCATTTCTTTACGAAGAAGTTGGGCCTTTAATAATCGATTTTCGGCTTTTAGCTGATCAAGTTCTGTCCATACTTCCTTCGGCTTGGCTTTACCCCGCCGATCACGAAGTGATTGCGGGTCATTGCCACTTTTACGGTATTTTTGATACCAACCATAGACTTGTTGGTAACTAACGTGGTATTTATCTACTGCCCAATTGTAGTTGATGTCATGTTTAATCAGTTCCTCAATTATCGATAATCGTTCTTCAAAAGTAGTTTTACGTCCTGGCATAATTGAATCTCGCTTTCTTGGCGTACAAGCCGTTAGTTTTGATTCATTATACTGGATAATCCAATTTGATAATTGTCTTTTTGATTTTAGTCCATGTTTGATTGCGAATACTTCAAGGGAGTCTGTTGATTCCTGATATTGTTGAACCAAAGCCAGCTTAAATTCCTTTGAATAGCTACGATTGTGGTGAGTAGATCGCAATCCATCAATCCCTTGGTATTTATAAAGTAATTGCCAATGT
>NZ_PNFV01000019.1 GCF_002940945.1 Limosilactobacillus pontis | reverse complement strand
AAACTACGCCGACTATGATTAAAACTATAGATACTATAGTTATTAGATTTATTTGTTCTTTGAAAATAATTATTGAGACTACGGTTGTTAAGACTAAACCTAGTCCCGCCCAAGTTGCATAAGTTATATTTAGTGGTAGGTGTTGCATTGTTTTACTTAAAAAATAGAAACAAATTCCAAATGAAATTATTGTTCCTAAGGATGGTATAAATTTTGAAAAGCCTTCTGAAGATTTAAGAAATGCACTTCCAATAACTTCAGTACTTATGGATATTATTAAATAAATATAAGGCATTTTTAACTCCTTTTAATTTTCGTATTTTATTTAATTTTATTCTAAGTATTTTTCATTTGCAACGATCCTTTTATTTTTTATTTGTATCAGTATCAATTTTACAGTAAACATGCATTTATGCCGAGAAAATTTATTGATGTTGAGAAGAACCCTTAACTAAACTTGGAGACGAATGTCGGCATAGCGTGAGCTATTAAGCCGACCATTCGACAAGTTTTGGGATTGTTAAGGGTTCCGAGGCTCAACGTCAATAAAGCAATTGGAATAAAGCAATAAAAGGAGTTGAAGAAATGAAATTTAGAGAAGCTTTTGAGAATTTTATAGCAAGTAAGTATGTACTTGGTGTTTTAGTAGTTTTAACTGTTTACCAGATAATACAAATGCTTAAATAAAAAAAGACCTGATCTGATTAGACCAAGTCTTTTGATAGTGTTATATTAATAACAAAATAAAAAGAAGTCGCTCACTCCCTCGCCAAAGTTTGTGATAGCGACTTACCTAGAAAAAACACTAAGTTGTTTTTTTATATCTTGTATATCTAGATATTAAACGATATAAGTTTATTCTTCAAGATATATATTCGGGTGAGCGACTTCTTAAATTAAATTAAGGAGTTGTTTTTTTATGATTAAAAAAGCAGAAGAAATTCAGGCAAAACAAAGCTTAGAAAACGAAAACTTAAATTTTTCTAAAACCGGATACTCTAATAGCCGGTTAAGTGTTCAAACTTTGGGACAATCTCAACCAAAATTAAGTTTTGATGCTATGACTATTGTTGGAAATCTTAATAAAAATAATGCTCAAAAACTATCTGAATTTATGAGTGTTGAGCCACAAATTAGACTTTGGGATATATTACAAACAAAATTTAAAGCTAAAGCACTTCAAGAAAAAGTTTATATTGAATATGACAAAGTAAAAGCAGATACATGGGATAGACGTAATATGCGGGTTGAATTTAATCCGAATAAATTAACACACGATGAAATGCTATGGTTAAAGAAAAATGTTATCGACTACATGGAAGATGACGGTTTTACAAGATTAGATTTGGCTTTTGATTTTGAAGATGATTTAAGCGATTACTATGCAATGACTGATAAAACAGTTAAAAAAACTGTTTTATATGGTCGTAATGGCAAGCCAGAAACAAAATATTTTGGAGTTCGTGATAGTGATAGATTTATTAGAATTTATAATAAAAAACAAGAACGTAAAGATAACGCAGATGTTGAAGTTATGTCTGAACATCTGTGGCGTGTAGAAGTTGAATTGAAAAGAGATATGGTTGATTACTGGAATGATTGTTTTAATGACTTACACATTTTGAAACCTGCGTGGACTACTTTAGAAAAAATTAATGAGCAAGCTATGGTTTATACTTTGCTGCATGAAGAAAGTATGTGGGGAAAATTAAGTAGGAATACTAAGTATAAATTTAAAAATTTAATTAAAGAAATATCTCCAGTTGATTTAACGGAATTAATGAAATCGACTTTAAAAGCAAACGAAAAACAATTGCAAAAGCAGATTGATTTTTGGCTATCAGATTTTGAATTTTGAGTGCATTAAATTTTATACACGAAGTGATCATAAAATTTAAAAACGAATTTGCGACCACCATTTTTGGTCGCAGGTTTTGAACTTATGGACTGACTTGTTCAGTCCATTTTTTGTGCTTGCACAAAAACTAGCCTCGCAGAGCACACGGTTTAACGACTTAATTACGAAGTAAATAAGTCTAGTGTGTTATACTTTAATAAATAAAGCTACGCAAAAACATGTGCAGTGGAGGGATTTTAATATGCCGTATTCTATTATCAGAGTTGCTAAAGTAAAATCAAAAACGAATACAAAAGGTATTCAAAAACATGTACAAAGACAAAATAAAAATTATGAAAATATGGATATTGATTTAGAAAAATCATACTTAAATTATGATTTAGTCAATGATAGTCCGATTGATTATAATCAAAAAATCGATGAGAAAATTGAACAAAATTATAATGGGAAACGCAAAATTAGAAAAGACGCAGTAAAACATATTGATGGTTTAATTACATCTGGTAATGAATTTTTTAAAAATCAAACACTTGAAGAAACAAAGCAGTTTTTTGAACATGCTAAAACGTTTTTAGAACAAGAGTATGGAAAAGATAATTTATTATATGCAACAGTGCATATGGACGAAAAAACACCTCATATGCATTATGGGGTAGTTCCGATTACAGAAGATGGTCGATTGAGTGCGAAAGAGGTTTTAGGTAATAAAAAGGCACTAACTGAATTTCAAGATAGATTTAACGAACATATCAATAGTTGTGGTTATGACTTGAGTAGAGGTATAACAAGGGGCGTTACACCGAGACGACATGAGCAGATAAGTCGTTATAAAAATTTAACAGATTATCACAAAGAAGAATATGAGCATGAGAGCCGAAAATTAGACCGTATAAAGCAAGAAAGCGAAGAAGTAATGGAACAGTATCAAAATGCTTTAGATGTTCTAAAAAAGCCTATAAATGTCCCATATGAGCTTGAAACTGAAAAAGTTGGTGGACTGTTCAACAAAGAAACACAGGAAACAGGTAACGTCGTTATTGATAAAAATGAATTTGATTTATTGCAGGAACAAGTAAAAGCTTCTCAACTCATTACTGATGATTATGAATATATTAAAAGCGGAAAGGCTTTAAAAGATTTTGAGGAAAAAAACAAAAGATTAGAAGATAGATTATTAGACGAACAGATTAAAAATGGAAAAGTAATAGATGAATACAATGATTTAGCGGATAGTTATAATAATTTATTGGAACAAAATCAAGAAAAAGAAAAAGAGTTAAACCGTTCGTATAAACTATTTAACAATGTGTTTAAGTTGATTAAAGGTGTGATGAAAGAAGAAACATATCATTCGTTGATTAACCATATTGATAATCACTTAGAAAGCTCAAAAATGCGAGAAACAATGATTGTAGATGATAACGATGAACAATTCTTTAAGAAAAAATATCAAAGGCATGAACCAGAAATTATTTTTGAAGATGAACGAGATGATGGCTACACTTTATAAAGACGACGCATTTATGCCGAGAAAATTTATTGTGCGTTGAGAAGAACCCTTAACTAAACTTGCAGACGAAAGTCGGCATAGCGTGAGCTATTAAGCCGACCATTCGACAAGTTTTGGGTTTGTTAAGGGTTCGGAGGCTCAACGTCAATAAAGCAATTGGAATAAAGCAATTAATGCGATGTTCCGAAAATGTTTAACGAAACTACGCCGACTATGATTAAAACTATAGATACTATAGTTATTAGATTTATTTGTTCTTTGAAAATAATTATTGAGACTACGGTTGTTAAGACTAAACCTAGTCCCGCC
>NZ_PNFV01000018.1 GCF_002940945.1 Limosilactobacillus pontis | reverse complement strand
TTGATAATACTTAATTTTTGCTGGAGTGAAAATTTTGATCTTCTTCCCATATAAAAATACCCTCTAAGTACAAGATGAGTTTTCTATTTCATCTGTATACTTAGAGGGCATTATAGCCGCTGATTGTTTCCGCATTTTATTACTTTTTATCTTTATCCTTGTTTTTATCGTTTGACTGCTGATTATCCTTGTCGGCCGGCTTCTTCTTCAACGGTTTAGTTCGGGGATCAACAGCGAACTGGTCAAAGAGCTTGTCGAGTTGTTGGCTACGGCGTGTTACGAGTCCCATCTTTATCGCTCCTTTATTGTTTACCAAAATGCTAGCATAAACTGGGTAGCTTGTCCAAACAGATGCCAGCACTTTCATTGCCTTTTCGGCGAATTTTAATCTATAATATTATGATTAGTAAGTTGATCGGAGGGTTATGATGGCAAGTGAATACCTTGAACATAAGCTAGCGTTGCTGCCGGATAAGCCCGGCTGTTATCTGATGAAGAATATCAACGGTCAGATCATCTACGTTGGTAAGGCTAAAAACCTAAAGAACCGGGTTCGATCCTACTTCAAGAGTAACCACACCGGGAAAGTAGCAAAAATGGTTTCGGAAGTAGCCGATTTTGAAACGATCATTACTTCTACCAACAAGGAATCGTTCCTGCTGGAGATCACCCTGATTCAGAAGCACCAACCCTACTTCAACATCAAGCTGAAGCGGGGAACCGGCTATCCTTACATTAAGATTACTAACGAACGGGATCCACAGACAATGATCACCGGTCAGATCAAGAAGGACGGCGCCTACTACTTTGGCCCCTATCCAAATGTTTACGCAGCCGAGGAGACGCTTCACTTCATCCAAAAAGTCTACCCGCTACGGCGATGTCATGGCTATCAGGGTCGGCCGTGCCTCTATTATCATATGGGCCAGTGCCTAGGAGCCTGCTTCAAGCAGGTCCCTAAAGAGACATATGACCGCCAGATTCGCCGAATTAAATCCTTTTTAAACGGGAACACGGCAACCGTTAAGCGTCAGCTGACGGCCCGGATGCAGAAGGCGGCGGCAGCCCTGGAGTACGAACGAGCGGCTGAGATCCGCGACCAGCTCCATTACATTGAGGTGACCGTTGAGAAGCAAAAGATCATCTCAAATGATAAAACGCCGCGGGACCTCTTTAATTTTTACATGGATAAGGGCTGGCTGTCGATCCAGGTCTTCTTCATTCGTCAGGCCCGGCTGATGAAGCGGGAGAAACGGCTTTTTCCGATCGTTGATACGGCAGTTGAAGAGATGACCAGCTTCATCCTTCAATTTTACAACCGGCGAAATAATATTCGGCCTCGAGAAATCCTTCTGCCAGCGGGGTTACCCAACCAGGAGATCAGTGAGATCCTGGGTATTCCGGTACGAACGCCAGAGCGGGGCGAAAAGCGCGACCTGATGGCGATGGCCGCTGAGAATGCTCGGTTAACCCTGGATGAGAAGTTTCGACTACTGGAGATGGACCAGAGTAAGACCACCGGGGCGATGAAAGAGATCACCGACGCCCTTGGGCTACCAGCGGGCCACAAAATTGAGGCTTTTGATCATTCTCATATTCAGGGGACTGACCCGGTCAGTGCGATGGTGGTCTTTGTCGATGGCGAGCCTGCTAAGAAACTTTACCGCAAGTATAAGCTCCAGACGGTGATCGACCATGCTGACGAGGCGGCTAGTACCCGTGAGGTCATTCGGCGACGGTATTCACGCTTGTTGAAGGAAAATAAGCCGATGCCGGACATGATCTTCATGGATGGGGGCGAGATTCAGATGAATGCCGTTAAAGACGTCCTAGAGAATGAACTCGGTCTGGATATTCCGGTAGTGGGGATGGTCAAGAACGATAAACACAAGACTGCCGACCTGCTCTTTGGTGATCAGGATCAACATGTCAACCTTGATCCACGCAGCCAGGGCTTTTACCTGGTGCAGCGAATCCAGGATGAGGTTCACCGTTTTGCAATCACCTTTCACCGACGAGTCCATACCCGTCATTCCTTAAGTTCTCGTCTGGACGAGATCAAGGGGGTTGGACCACGAACCCGGACTAAGCTGCTTAAACGATACGGATCAATCAGTAAGATTGCCCAGGCTTCGGTGGACGATATTCATGCCTTGGGAATTAACCGGCCGACTGCCCAGTTGATTAAACTCTCGTTGCAGAAGAACGCAGCGGTTGCCAAGGGAAGCAGTCATGATTGATTTTGACGCTTTCCTGATTTTCCAATATACTAGGTAAAGAATAACGATAGAACGGAGACAAATCGTATGAACACGTTTGTAGATCAGATTAAAATCGAGGTACACGCCGGCAAGGGTGGTGACGGAATGGTTGCCTTCCGACGTGAGAAGTATGTCCCAAACGGAGGACCTGCCGGGGGCGATGGTGGTCGTGGCGGTAGTATTATCTTGAAGGTTGACGAAGGCCTGCGAACCCTGATGGATTTTCGCTATCACCGGATCTTTAAGGCAAAGAATGGTGGCAACGGGATGAACAAGCAGATGACTGGCCCCAGCGCTGCTGATACGGTTATTGCGGTTCCCCAAGGAACAACGGTCCGCGACCTGGATACCGGGGAAATTATCGGCGACCTGGTGGAAAAGGATCAGGAACTGGTTGTAGCCCGCGGTGGCCGTGGTGGCCGTGGGAATATCCACTTTGCCAGTGCTAAGAACCCAGCTCCCGAGATTGCTGAAAACGGGGAGCCAGGAGAGGATCACTACCTAGAGTTGGAATTAAAGATGCTAGCCGATGTCGGCTTGATCGGATTTCCGTCGGTTGGTAAGTCCACCCTGCTGTCAGTGGTTACGGGTGCTAAGCCGAAGATTGCGGCCTACGAGTTTACGACTCTGGTGCCGAACTTGGGAATGGTGATGCTGCCAGATGGTCGAGATTTTGCGATGGCGGACATGCCTGGCCTGATCGAGGGGGCCGCCAAGGGGGTCGGTCTCGGATTAAAATTTCTCCGTCATATTGAGCGGACCAGGGTTCTTCTCCACCTGGTGGACATGAGCAGTGAGGATCCTGAACAGGCTATTCAGCGTTACCGTCAGATCAATCATGAGTTGGCCAACTATGATCCTGAGTTGCTGAAGCGGCCGCAGATCGTGGTGGCTACCAAGATGGACATGCCAAACGCCAACGATAATTTAGAACATTTCAAGCAGGAACTGAAGGCTGATACAACTCTAGACCAGACGCCGCAGGTCTTTCCGATCTCGGCAGTGACCCACCAGGGAGTTCAGCAACTGATGCAATTGACGGCCGACCTGCTTGATAAGACACCAGCCTTTGACAGTGAAAGCCATGATGAACAGCTGGTTGCTGAGTACAAGGCAGCGGCACCAGACAAAGAGACACAAGACTTTACCATCAGCAAGGATGAGGATGGAACTTGGGTTCTCGGAGGGGCCAAGCTTCTACGGCTCTTTGATATGACCGACCTGACCCATGAGCAGAGTCAGCTCCGTTTTGCTCGTCAGCTGCGAACAATGGGTGTTGATGATGCCTTACGGGCAAAGGGAATCAAGGATGGAGACCTGGTTCGGATCAAGAAGTTTGTCTTTGAATTTGTACAATAAAGTTTTTTTAGAAGGTAGGAAGTAAAAAGATGCAACTTGAATTTTTAGGAACGGGTGCCGGGTCACCAAGCAAGCAGCGTAATGTCACGAGTGTGGCCCTGCGCCTGCTGGAGGAACGCAACGCCATCTGGTTATTTGATGTTGGGGAAGCTACCCAGCACCAAATCCTTTATACGACCATCCGGCCGCGTAAGATAGAGAAGATCTTTATCACTCATCTCCATGGCGACCACATCTTTGGCTTACCCGGTCTGCTCAGCTCACGGTCGTTTCAGGGTGGAAATGAGCCGCTAACCATTTACGGTCCAGTTGGTATCAAGCGCTTTGTTCAAACCGCTCTTCAGGTTAGCGAATCACGGCTCAGCTACCCCCTCCACTTTGTAGAAATTGACCACGAGGGTGAGATTTTCCGTGATAAGGGCTTCACGGTCTACGCCAAGCGGCTAGACCACAAGATCACCTGTTATGGTTATCGGGTTGTTGAGCACGACCACCCTGGTGAGCTCCAGGTTGACAAGCTGCGGGCAATGAACGTGCCGTCCGGACCACTTTATGGTCAACTGAAGGCTGGAAAGACGGTTAAGCTGGCCGATGGGCGCGTCCTAAACGGTCAGGACTTTATCGGTCCTGCTCACCCAGGACGGATCGTTGCCATCCTGGGTGATACCCGTCAGACCAAGAACGCTATTTGGTTGGCCAGGGACGCTGATGCCCTGGTTCACGAGAGTACGTTTGGCAAGGATGAGGCCAAGCTGGCCCATAACTACTACCATTCGACCAGCAAACAAGCGGCTGAAGTTGCTAAGCGGGCGGGGGCTAAGCGTCTCTTCCTTACCCATATCTCGGCTCGTTATGCTGGTAAGGCAGCTTATCAGCTGGCCTACCAGGTACGTAATTACTTCCCGGCGACCCGGGTAGTCAATGACCTGGATGTCTTTGATATTCCGTTTAATAAGCAAGGGGAAAGGAATGGTAAGTAGTGTTAGGACGCGTTAAAGCTTTACGATTCTTAAGAAATGAAGTTGTATTGATCACCGGTGGTTCTAGCGGTATTGGTAAGGCCTTGGCGTTTGAGGCAGCTCGGCGCGGGGCCATCGTTGTGGTGGTTGCCCGCAACCAGGAAAAGCTGGCGGCGGTAGCTAAGAAGTGTCTAATCCTGTCCGGGCGGCCGGCGTTTGCTTACGCCCTAGACGTGACTTCACCAGATGCTATCGACCGGGTCCTGGATAAGGTACAACACGAAGTTGGGGCAATTGATGTTTTGATCAATTCGGCGGGATTAGGCGAGTTTACCGCTGTGGCCCATGAGAAGTATTCTGCGATGGCAACGATGGTTCACGTTAACCTCCTGGCCTTGATGTACATTAGTCGGTGTGTGGCTAAGCAGATGATGGACCAGGGCTATGGGGCCATCATAAATATTGCTTCACTGGCTGGTAAAATTCCGACTCCCAACAGTGCTGTTTACTCGGCAACTAAAGCTGGGATAATCCAGTTTGATAACGTTCTTCGGATGGAGGTAGCTGACTACGGTGTCCAGGTCCTGACAGTTAACCCAGGACCGATTACAACGCCATTCTTTAAGAAGGCTGATCAGACCGGTGACTACCAGGCGCACCTGCCACAGTGGATGTTCATCGAGCCGGATGATCTTGCTACCCGGATTTGGGACAATGTTGGTCACAAGACTCGAGAAATCAACGTACCGGCTTATGTAGCCTATCTGGGCTGGGCCTATCAAGTCTTTCCGGGACTCGGTGACTGGGCGATCAAGAAGTTCTTTGATTTTCAACAGGACAAAAAGAACCTGTAAATATTTATCATCAACGCAGAAGATGAAGGACTGTCATTTGAAATAGTACAGCCCTTTCTTATTTTTGGCTAAAAAGGTTAAGGGTGAAATAATGATTAAGACACGGTTCAAGTGGAAACTAGCGGATGCGGCTGATCCGGCCGCTGTAAAGGATGTGGCTGCCGGAACCCAGGTTAGTCCAGTAGTGGCCGACCTGTTGGTCAAGCGGGGTTACAAGACCGCGGCAGCAGCCCGGGGCTTTCTTAAGGCAGATCCGCAGGCGATTCACGATCCCCACCTGTTGCACGATATGGACAAGGCGGTGGAACGGATTCAGGCAGCCATTGAACGTGGCGAGCAGATTACCATTTATGGGGACTACGATGCCGATGGGATCACCAGTACGGCGGTCATGTACGAGACCCTACAGGCAGTGGGGGCTAAGGTCAATTACTACATCCCAAACCGGTTTAAAGATGGCTATGGACCCAACGCTGCTGCCTACCAACGTTTGATCGATGAGGGAACTCAGCTATTTATCACTGTCGATAACGGGGTTAGTGGTAAGGATGTGATTGACTCCGTGATGGCTCAAGGGGTCGACGTGGTGATTACTGACCACCATGAATTGCCTGATAACTTGCCCAATGCAGTGGCAGTTGTCCACCCCCAGTACCCAGGCAGTGATTACCCATTTGCTGGTCTGTCCGGAGTCGGGGTTGCTTTCAAGGTGGCCTGGGCTTTGACTGATGAGTTTCCTGCGGAGCTCCTCGACTTGGTGGCAATCGGTGAAATTGCCGATGTGGTTAGCGTAGCCGACGAGAATCGGTCGCTGATCACGATGGGTCTTCAGGAACTGCGCCAAGGCTTGCGGCCCGGCTTACATGCTCTAGTTGAAGAGGCTGGGTTAAATGAACAGCAGCTGACTGACCAAGATATCGGTTTTGGCATTGCTCCCCGGCTCAATGCCCTTGGGCGAGTTGCCGATGCCAGTCTTGGGGTTCAGCTTCTGACTACCCTTGATGACACAAAGGGGCACCAATTAGCTACTCAGGTCGAGGCAGCTAACCAGCAGCGTCGCCAACTTGTTGACCAGGTTATGGCAGCGGCCAGTACCCAGGCCGAGGCGGCGGAAAATCAGGATCAGCCAGTCCTTGTTCTTCTAGGGCATGACTGGCATCAGGGGATCCTGGGAATTGTTGCCAGTCGGATCAAGGAGCAGACCGGGAAACCCACTATTGTTGCTAGTACTGTGGGAGATAGCCGGGTTGCCAAAGCCTCGGGGCGGAGTGACGATCGCTTTAACTTTTTTACGGCCTTGGATGCTCACCGTGACCTAATGACAGCCTTCGGTGGGCACCCAGCCGCATGTGGCCTTTCGTTTGCAGTTGATCGACTGGCTGACTTGAAGAAAGCGCTACGTGAGGAGGCAGCCAAGCAAAACTTTGATTGGGAACAACCAGTTCCCTTAATCTTAGCTGGTCAACTGGAGCCCCAGGTGGTCAGTACTCGCCTCTTCGATGATCTGCAGAAATTAGCACCATTTGGTCCCGGAAATGAGGAACCGGTCTTCGAGCTTCATGATATTCACCCGACCAACGTGAAGACGATGGGGAAGGATAATAGTCACCTGAAGTTTATGCTTCCGGGCAAGCAGGCTGATGTGGCGGTGGTGGCTTTTGGTTGGGGCGCAAATGCCCAGCTTTTCCGTTCCAAGGGTGGCCAGGTTGATATCGCCGCTAAGGTCGCCATCAATGAGTGGCATGGTCAGCGTCAGGTCCAATTGATGCTGGTTGACGCTCGAGTACGCGGAACTATGATCTTGGACGAGCGGACGGCGCATCTGCGCCCCACACACTTTCAGTCCGCCGGTGAGTACATTGTCTATGATGAGCGGTTACGGGAAAATGTTGCTCCCCATGTGGGTGCTGACCATGCTCTAACTCCCGCAGCAGCTAGCCAAATGGACCTAGCCGGTAAGGCAGTGACCCTGGTCGACTTACCAGACAGCTTGGCTAGCTTTAAGCAGCTGTTTCAAAACGATAGTGGTACGCCAGCGGTTGTACGACTGTTGTTGGCTAATCGACACAGTGCTTACCTGGCAGGAATGCCTAGTCGTGCTGACTTCGCCTTGGTCTTTAAGTTCTTGAAGCGGTATTCTCAGATACAATGGCCTGGTCAACGATCGGCAATGAGCAAGTATTTAAAAATGAATGAAGAACGATTAAATTTTGTAATTCAAGTGTTTTCTGAGGCGGGATTTGTTACAATTAAACATGGTGTTTTAAATCTGCAACCAACAAGTGGTAAGACGGATCTAAAACAAACGACACGGTATCAACAACAGCTTGCCCGTTATCACACAGAAAAAACGTTGCTCTACGATGATGCGGCAACCGTTACCCAATGGATACTACAGTGCCTTAAGATGAATTAAAGGAGACAATTTTTGTATGACTTTAGACCTCTATAAATACGTTGCTAGTATTCCTGATTACCCTGAAAAGGGGATTATTTTCCGGGATATCTTGCCGTTGATGGCCGACGGTGAAGCATATAAGCAGGCAACGGATGAATTATCTGACTATGCAAAGGATAAGCAGGTTGACATGGTAGTCGGTCCCGAGGCCCGAGGCTTTATCGTCGGCTGTCCAATTGCCCGTGAGCTGGGAGTCGGCTTTGCTCCGGCCCGGAAGAAGGGAAAACTGCCACGTAAGGCGATTAGTGCCAGCTATGATCTAGAATATGGCACCGCAACCCTGCAGATGGAGGCTGATTCAATTAAGCCTGGTCAGCGGGTTCTGGTTGTCGACGACTTACTGGCAACTGGTGGAACCATTTCTGCCACGATCGAGATGGTTGAAAAGATGGGCGGCATTGTTGTTGGTTGTGCCTTCCTGATTGAATTGAAAGACCTGCATGGTCGTGAGAAGATAAAGGATTATGATATGAAGGCCTTGATGGAGTTTTAACGTGAAGAGACTGGGCGTGCTCAGTCTCTTTGCTGTATCTGGGTACTGGCCGTAACGAATGTTGTTAGAATTTAATACGAACTGGCAATATTAGAATATGTCAGTTGATAAAGAGGTATCGATATAATATGATCTTTTTAGTTATTTTTGGTGCACTAATGTTGATCCTGGGCGGCTTCTACCTTGCCAACTCATGGCAACAGTATCGTGAGTGGAAGGGTGGGACCATCATTGTGGTCTTGAGTTTAGCAGCCGTGATTTATGGGACCATCAATCTACCGTACTTCCACCGTAACCAGCATCAAGCAAGTGATCAAGCCAGCTCTTCTTCTCGAGTGGTACAGGCTGGGCAGGGCAGCAGTGCGTTTTCTAACAAGTTTGGTAGTATCAATCAGCAGAGCAACCAGGCCGATACTGAGACTAAGGAGATGTCAGTGCTGCGTCAGCTCCAGAAGGGCTATGCCAAACTCGGGACGGTCTCCTTTGATGAGGATTCAAAGACTTTTAAGATCAAGCCAACTGATGATAATACGGTTAAGGCTTTGCAGGCCCTGGTTCAGGATCCAAGTCAGGCCGAGCAGATGGGGTGGCCTAACCTGACTAAGTCGATCAAGAGTAACTCTCGTCAAATCGACAATGTTTTGACAGATGAATACTCTCTCAGTATTGTCAATCCGGACAATACCAAGCAGGCCCTCTACACGGCTAAGAATGGCAAAACTACGCATGATATTGCTAACCAGGATAACTAGGTTGGCCCGTCAGCTGTTACACTTTACGCAGGTAGGAAAACTTGCTATAATGTAATAGTTGAATTTTGGAGAGTTGGCAGAGTGGTAATGCACCGGACTCGAAATCCGGCGAACCCGTGTTGAGCGGGCGCGCAGGTTCAAATCCTGTACTCTCCTTTTTATTATGAAAACACAAAATCACAAAAAAGCATAAATCCTTATGAAGTGCCTCATAATTGTTAGACAAAGTTCTAACAGTTACGAGGCACTTTTTATATGACTAAATATAATTCAAAATTAAAAGCACAAATAGTTCATGAATATCTTTCTACTTCTCAGAGTATTTATGACCTTGGTAAAAGATACGATATTGGACCGCGGCTTATTGCCAAATGGATTCAAAGATATCGAATGGAAGGACCCAATTCACT
>NZ_PNFV01000017.1 GCF_002940945.1 Limosilactobacillus pontis | reverse complement strand
CGCGGCCTAAAACATTGACGGAATTAGAACAATCAGTAAAGGAAGCTATTAAATATTTCAACACTCAACGAGCTTATACATCCAAAAACGGCTTGACCGCGGAAAAATTCCGCGCTCAAGCCGCATAAACTATTTTTCTATTTGAACTGTATACTTGACAGGCGCTAGTGCCGCAAATTTATCCGGTGTTATTTTCATTCTTAGGATGACTCATCGAGTATTCTAAGTAAAATACGTCTTATTTATAAGCTGCCGAGTCTCTCATTCATGGCTTCATTATTACAAAAATAGTTATTTTTTATTAAAGCATCCTGATGCTTAAAAAGGTGCTAAAATTGAGTCTAATTAATTTAAATATTAATGATTAACTTACACCGTCATCTTGAAAGGAAAACTAATGGATAAGATATCGTTTTTGATTGTTATGTTTGCTGCCCTAATCATCCCAATCGTGATGGCCCACTTTAAGATTACCAATATACCGACTGCTGTGGCCGAAATCATTACCGGGATTATTATCGGCAAGAGTGTTTTGAATATTGTTACCCAAACTGATGCCCTGCACATGATGTCCACCTTAGGGGTCATGATGCTGATGTTCCTCTCAGGGATGGAAATCAACTTCGACCTGTTTAAAAAGGATCCGGCTAAAAAAGCGTCGACAGCTGCATCCCCGCTTAGTCTATCGATTCATGCCTTCGTGGTTATTCTGATCTGTTCGACCATTCTTGCCGTAGTTCTTAAGTGGCTGGGAATGTTCCCCGATGTCCTCTTTGCGGTCCTGCTATTTTCGACAATTGCTCTTGGAGTAGTTATCCCAACCTTAAAGGAAAAAGAAATCCTCAATCGTCCTGCCGGTCAGGCCTTAATGCTGACGGCAGTACTTGGGGAGGTGGTCCCGATGATGGCCCTGACCGTCTACGCCTCAGTCAACGGGGGCAATGCTGGTCGTCTGTGGTTGATCGTCCTTCTGTTTGTTGCCGCTCTTTTCTTATTACGTAAATTCAAAGAACCGTTTATCTGGTTCAATAAAATTTCCAAAACCACTACCCAGCTAGATGTACGGTTAGCCTTCTTTCTGATTTTCACCTTAGTAGCGGTTGCTGACGGCGTCGGTGCTGAAAACATTCTGGGCGCTTTCTTAGCCGGAATGGTTATGAAACTGCTTGAACCTGCAGAAAGTACCGAAAATAAATTAACCTCGATTGGTTACGGTTTCGTGATACCATTCTTCTTCATCATGACTGGCGTTAACCTTGACCTACGGAGCCTTTTCACCAATCCTAAGGCCTTATCACTGATCCCTGTCCTAGTAGTCTGCTTCATTTTGGCCAAATTGCCAACCCTCCTGATTTTCCGGAAGTCGCTCTCAAATAAGAATGCCTTTGCAGGAAGCTTTTTAATGGTTACTACGATTACGTTGGTTCTGCCAGCCCTACAAGTTGCTCAGAATCTCCATACGATCACGACAACCCAGTCAGATGCCTTCGTTTTGGCAGCTTTAATCGCCTGTGTTCTCGGACCGATTGTCTTTAACTCCACCTACAAACTGGAACGAGCAGACATGATTAAAGAACGAGTTGTTATTCTAGGAACCAATATAGCAACAGTTCCCGTTACACGTCAGTTGTCAAAAAATTGGTATGATATCCGCCTCGTAACCGATCTTAAGGATAACTACCAAACCTATCAGAAACGGGTTCCTAACCTGACCTATCTACCGAAAATAAACGAGGCCAGTTTGAATGAGAAAAACTTTTTCGATACTGACATCTTAGTTACCGCCTTCGAAGACAGCGACAAAAACGCTTGGCTTGCCAAATTAGCCAAGCAGCATGGTGTCGATCGAGTTATTGCAGCCCAGGGGAATCCCGATCTTGGGAACGGTCAATTTGATAAACTGCGGGCTCAAGGCATTGAAGTCTACAACCCGTTCAACGTTAACGTCAGCGTGCTGCGCACAATGATCGAAACTCCAGCCGTCCTGGAAATGCTACGCAATACTGCCTGCGAACTTTTCACGGCCACCGTCAACAATGCTAAGTACGTCGGCCAACCGTTAACTGCTGTGCCCGGTGTTGATAAGGTAACAATCAGTCAGATTTTTAGAAACAACGAATCGCTTTCCCCAAACGCCGGTACAATTTTGAAACCGGGCGACCGGGTCTTCTTTGTCGGTCCACGTGATGACGCCGAAAGGTTCCAGAATGAACTTAAATAAATTAAGCAAAAACTTTCGTATGTTTGTCACATACGAAAGTTTTTGTTGTTTTATTCAATTAATTGCTCCAGTTTAGCCAAAACCGCCTGGTCGTTATTAGTGCCAATGACGTGGCTGGCGGCTGCTTGAACATTAACCGGGGCGTTATTCATCGCATAGCTAGTTCCAGCCAGGGCAAACATCTCGAGGTCGTTCTCACCATCCCCAAAGGCTACCAGGTCCGCCGGGCTGATCCCCCACCGGTCCAACAGAAGCCGCAAGCCATGGGACTTGTCCATTCCTGGAATAATCAAGTCGATTGCTCCATAACCACTAGCCGTTGCCCGGATGATTCCGGCAAAGCTGGTGTTAATTCCCCAAGCAATTTTCTCCTGCCGAGCAGGCGGTACGGCCAGGGCAAACTTGAAGATCACGTCATCCCCGATTTCGTCGAAGTCCTGGACTGTCTTGACTCGGGTGTAGAACTGACGTACCCCCTCCTGGAAGTATACCGGATCACTGGCCCGCACATAGGCACTGCGACGGCCGCAGACGATAAAGTTAACCCCCAATATCCTGTCTAGGTAAGCGATCACCGCCTGGACATCATTCATGTTCAATCGGCCACAATGCAGTTCCTCACCCCGGTCAATCGTCAGGGCCCCGTTTTCGGCCACGAAAGCTAATTGATCGGCCATATTTGGAAAAAGGCTCCGCAAGAAGTAGTACTGGTCTCCACTGGCTACGATAAAACGGATATCTCGGCTATTCATTGCAGAATAAACCTGAGCAAATCGTTGGCGGTCGTAGTCACGCTGGTTGGTGAGAAAAGTTCCATCAATATCGGTTGCTACTGCACGAATCATCGCTTATCCTCCTCAATTTTCAATAATAATCCGTATAAGGCTCCCAACAGGTTGGCACCGTTACCGAAACGAGCCGCTTTGATCGTCGGCATCTGAATATCGTCCATGAGGCGGCGATCCGCCTCTTGAAGCAGACGAAACTGGTGACGAACCTCACTGATTAGGATCGGTTGAGCACTGATGCCGCCACCAATTAGGATCCGGTCAAGATCGACCACCGCTTGGACGTTGACCATCAGGACGGCCACCCGCCGGCAAAAAGCCGTAAAAATCGGCCATGCTGGTGACTGCCGCTGGTTAATGACCTCAAACGCCTGCCTTCCATCAGTAGAATTTGGCAGGTTGCATGCCTGAGCCACTGCCGTGATCATCTTGACAGCCGAGGTGCTAGCACCGACCGTGGCCTGGTGCGAATTGGTATGATCATAGTTATTAATAATCGCACTGAGCTCACCAGCTCGAAAGTGAGGTCCATGAACCAACTGGCCGTTGATGACCAGACCGCCGCCAACCGAGGTCCCCAGGGTGATCACTGCTCCATTGGCCACGCCGGTCAGGTTGCCCAGCCAAAGTTCGGCTAAGGTTGCACAGTTGGCATCATTTCCGACATAAACCGGCAGGCCAGCATACTGGCAAAGATAGTCGGCCAGGGAGACCTGCCCCATAAAGGCCAGAGCACCGGTAAATTTAACTACCCCGGTGGTTGGGTTAACAATCCCAGGTACACTCAAGCAAATTGCTACAACTCCCGGCTGTTGATCCACGATAGTCGTCAGTAAGTGAAGGAAGGCTGCCCGATTCCGGGGTGTGGCGGTACGTTTCTTGGCAATAATATTGCCGGAGTGATCAATTCGGGCGCTTTTCACAGCCGTGCCACCAACATCAATACTCAAATACTGTCTGGCCATTATACTCACTCCTTCGCCACGATTTAATATCTACATTATACACTACTAGCGACCACGAAATGTAGCCAGACGCCAGGCCAGCAGCCCACAAACCACTCCTGCAATGGCAAATGGCAGCCAGCCAAGCCCTAGTTGATATAGTGGAATATGACTAGCATATCTAATCAGGAGCTGGCTGATCGACAACTGCCGCAGTACCGGTGGAAAGGCATTGACCATGTCCAAGACTGCTGGCACGAAGGTAAATAATAAAGCAAAGCGATAGACAATTGCCGCATTGGCAAACAGCGGCGATAACATTCCCAATAGGATAAGAACGATTGCCAGCGGGTACAGGAGCATCAGGACTGGGGTTGACCAGGTAACAATCTTATCCAGCCCCAGGTTGGCAATTATAAAGGACAGGAAGCAGTTCAACCGCAGGAAGGTTTTGTAAGAGACCTTAGGAAAACGATCGTGGAAGTCCTGGGAGAAAGCGATCACCAGTCCCATCGCGGTCGTCATGCAGGTAATTGTTGCCAGTGTCAGCAATAGGGCGTTACCGAAGTCTCCCATGTAATAATGGGCCACCTGGTTGAGGGTTGTGCCACCATTAGCGGCAACCGCAAAATGATTCCGACTAGTCGTCCCGAGGTAGATCAGCCCCAAGTACATGATCCCGACCCCGGCAATTCCAATCATCCCGCCCTTTACCGTCGCCAAGGAGGTCTGCTGGCCGCGTTTAAAGCCCATCTGTTGGACGGCCGCGATAATCGTCACCCCAAAGATCAGCATCGCCAGGGCATCCATCGTGTTGTAGCCTTGCAGGAAGCCGCTGGAGAAGGCGTGATGCAAGTACTCACTCGTTGGTTGTGGCGTGTGCAGGCTCCCCATCGGCCGGATAAAGGCCATGAAAAAGATAACAAAAAGCATTACCAGAAAGACTGGATTGAGAACCTTACCGATGATTTCGGTGATCTTTCCTTCCCGCATCGCAAAGAAGTAAACCAGCAGGAAAAATAAGCCAGTATAAATCGCCAAGCCCCAGGGCTGCATTTCCGCACTAAGGTAGGGTGCTACCCCAATTGCGTACGGAACCGTTGCCGAACGCGGTGTGGCACAGAGGGGACCAATTGTGGCGTGAACCAGCACCAGGAAGATCAATGCAAACCAGGGTCCTACCGGCAAGGCTAGTTCAAAAAGGCCTCGTGACCGGGTGATGCTGATTGCCAGCAAGGCGAAAAGCGGCAGGAATACCCCGGAGACAATGAAGCCGACTGCGGCAGACAGCCAGTTCTGTCCAGCCAACTGGCCCAGGTGAACAGGGAAAACCAGGTTCCCGGCCCCAAAAATCATTCCAAATATCAAAGACCCAATCGTCAGGTAGGTCTTACACGCTGTTTTAAGTGAATTCATTCCAATCTTCTCCTCTATCTAAAATATCAGCAATTGCTAATTATAGCATAGTTTCCTTTACCGACTGACGCCCATTTGTGTGTCATGTATTCTTCAATAACGAGTATCGAATTGTGATGATTTTATCAATGATATGGTGAAGAAGGCTTGGTTTAATAAGGAGAAATACACAAAAAGAGGACGCCAGCATAATTGCTAGCGTCCTCTTATTTATGAGTGTTATTCAGTAATCAGCAGTCGATTACTTAAGACCCTTCCAAGTCCAGTTAGTAACTTCTGGTAAGTCCTTACCTTCTGAACGGATGAAGTGGTTGTGCTTGTTGATCATGTTGTCCATCTTGGCAACAAATGCAGCACTCTTCTGTTCGTAGCCAGGTACACTTTGAATAGCGTCCTTAGCAAGGTGGAACCGGTCAAGTTCGTTCAGTACACGCATGTCGAATGGAGTGGTGATGTCACCATTTTCTTCGTATGAGTGAATGTGAACGTTCCGGTTAGCACGATCGAAGAACAGAGCTTGGATCATGTCACGGAAACCGTGCCATGCAAAGATAACTGGCTTGTCCGTCGTGAAGTAACGGTTGAATTCAGCATCAGTCAAGCCTTCTGGGTTCTTGTCGGTCTTCATCAACTTCATAATTTCAACGATGTTGATGTAACGGATCTTCAGTTCAGGGAAGTTGTCGTGAAGAAGGTCGATAGCGGCAAGTGCTTCTTCAGTTGGTTCAGTACCAGCAGAAGCGAAGACAACATCTGGTTCGCTACCTTGATCAGTAGAAGCCCAGTCGATGTAGCCAAGACCGTTATCAACAAGTTCAGTAGCTTCGTCAATGGAGAACCATTGTGCACGTGGGTGCTTGGAAGTTACGAAGATGTTGATGCATTCTTGGTCGTTGAAGGCCTTGTTGGAAACAGCCATCAGTGAGTTAGTATCAGCTGGCAGGTATTCCTTGACGAGGTCTGGACGTTCCTTTTCGAACATGTAAGTCAACAGACCTGGATCTTGGTGAGTGTAACCGTTGTGGTCTTGTTGGAAGACAGTTGAAGTATCAACAAAGTTCAGTGCTGGGTATTGCTTACGCCAGTACAGATCCTTAGCCTTCCGTAACCACTTCATGTGTTGAGTCAGCATGGAGTCAACAACCCGACCGAATGATTCGTAGGTTGCGAAGAAGCCGTGACGACCAGTCAGAGTGTAACCTTCAAGGAAACCTTCAGCTTGGTGTTCGGACAGTTGTGAATCGATCACACGACCAGATGGGGCGAGGTCTTCGTCGTTTGGTTCGTGGATTTCTTCCATCCATTGACGCTTGTCGTTGTCCAACAAAGCGTAAAGACGGTTAGACTTGGATTCGTCAGGACCGAAGCCACGGAAAGTATCTGGGTTCAGTTCTGCCATCTTGCTGAGGTACTTACCCCATTCAAGCATGTCTTGCTTTACAACCGTACCTGGCTTTTGAACGTCAACAGCAAAGTCACGGTAGTTAGGCAGGATCAGTGGCTTAGGATCCTTACCACCATTGGTGATTGGGTTCATAGCCATCCGCTTGTCGCCATCTGGAGTGTTTTCTTCAACCAGCGGAACTGGGTGACCGTTTTCGTCGAACAGTTCATCTGGCTTGTAGGACTTCATCCAGTCAACAAGCATGTCCTTGTGTTCCATGTCATCTTGTGATACCGGAATAGGAATCTGGTGAGCACGGAATGAGTTTTCGATTGGGTTACCATCTAAGTCCTTCTTTGGACCAGTCCAACCCTTTGGAACACGGAAGATGATCATTGGCCATTGTGGCAGAGAGTCATCGTTGTTTTCACGGGCGTTCTTTTGGATAGCCTTGATGTCTTCGATAACCTTGTCCATGGTCTTGGCCATTTCTTCGTGAACCTGCATGTGGTCCTTGTAACCGTCGAATTCGCCACCACGGTCAGCATCCTTGTATGCGGAAACGAAGTATGGCTTCCAGCCCATACCTTCGAAGTACTTAGTAAGTTCTTCGTCACTCATCCGTGAAAGGATAGTTGGGTTAGAAATCTTGAAACCGTTGATTTGGATGATTGGTAATACAGCACCATCCTTGATTGGGTTGATGAACTTGTCTGAGAACCATGAAGCAGCCAGTGGGCCGGTTTCAGCTTCACCATCACCGATTTCAACAGCAGCGATAACGTCTGGGTTATCTAAGATTGCACCAACACCGTGAGAAAGGGAGTAACCTAATTCCCCACCTTCGTGGATAGAACCAGGAACTTCTGGTGCGGCGTGTGAAGCAGTCCCACCTGGGAAACTGAAGTGCTTGAACAGCTTAGCCATACCTGCTTCATCCTGAGTGAATTCAGGGTAAATCTCAGTGTATGAACCGTCCAGGTAAGAGTTGTTCATCATAACTTGGCCACCGTGACCGGAACCTTCGATGTAGAACATGTCCAGACCGTACTTCTTGATAACCCGGTTCAAGTGGGCGTAAATGAAGTTTTGCGGAACAATCGTACCCCAGTGACCAATTGGCTTAGGCTTAACATCTTCAGCCTTCAATGGCCGACGCAACAGGGGATCGTTCATTAAGAACAGAGTACCTGCACTCAGGTAGTTAGCGGCACGCCAGTAAGCGTCAACACTTTCCAAGTATTGCTTGGAATCGTAATCTACTGCCATCAAAAATACACTCCTTCTGAATAAATAAATACGTTCGTGTAATTCAAACAACTAACGTAAATCATTCAATTTACATTCTTTATGATAAACTCTTTTTGTTTAAAGTCAACCTTTTTGAAAATTGATACGGTCCAATTCTTATTTTTTTAATTTCCTTAAACTTTTCTCCTCAGCTTCTTCATAAACAGAAGCTAGCTAGTGGTGAAATAAGCTAATCCTATTCCCTTCATCGAATAAAAACATATAATAGGGATACTGAGAATTTTTGGAAGGGAAGTCATTATTTTGGATCATTTAGGAGTCAACGGCCGCGCCGACGTCGGCGACTTTGCAAAGATGTTCGCCGTCACCACAGTGATGATCCAATCGGTCATCTCATTCTTAATGGGTAGCCAACCAGCAATCGGCCAACAGTTTTTCCTCGGCGGCTTCTACGAACTGGCCAAGTTCAGTGCTCCCGCCTTCATCTTTGGAATCCTCTTCTCGACGATTCGGACTCACCCAGCAGCCAGCTGGCATGACTACCCTGGCTTTATGCACAACCGCTGGCATGTTCTCTTCGTTCCCTCAATCCTGTGGACGGCAATCTACTTGCTCGCCATGCCTCAACTCCAACAGCATGGCCACTATCATAATTGGGCGGGATTTGCCTGGCAATTTGTCAACGGTAACGCAGCACCTCATCTCTGGTACAATGTGATGATGCTGCAGTTCATCATTATCATGCCACTCTTCTGGACCTTGGCCCGCTGGATCGACCATCGTTTAAAACGCGGCCTGGTTAGTTTCGCGATCGCCCTAATCTTTGAACTGTGCTGGCACCTGGTCTACGCGCTCCAGGTTTTCCACGGTCCGGAAGTACACCGCTGGTACATGCTCGACCGGGTCTTCCCTAGCTTCCTAGTCTTCGCTGTCGCTGGAACCGTCCTCTGGCAATGCTACTTGCCGTTAACACGGTTGCTCAAACGACACTGGTTGAGTCAGATCTTCCTCTGGCTGGCTCTCTTCTACTATGTGACCCTGAGCTTCTTTAACTACGGGACCCCAGTCCAGCTCACCAACGCCCCATACTACCTACCATCGATGATCTTCTATAACCTAGCCACGATTGGACTCATCGCCACCTTCGCCCTCTACATGCAAAAATATCGTAACCAGTGGCTGCCACTAGTCCATTGGATCGCCCTTTATGCGCACCGAGCTTACCTCTCCCATGTCTTCTGGCTCTATTGGTGCTGGCGGTTGCTAACTCCACTGCACTGGCCACTCATGCTCACCTTCCCGCTGCTGATCATGTTGACGGTTGGCCTAGCCTTCCTGTCGGCGTTTAGCTTCCACCTTGTATGGGTGAAATGCAAGAACCTACTGGGTATCAACCGCCACCTTAACAACGGATAAAATAAAATAACCGGTAAAACTAGCTATAATGTCCGCTGAGGATATAGATGAAATAGAAGGTTCGTCTATGTCCCCGGCGGATATTTATTATAGGCAGAAGCTTTAGATATTCGGCAAAAAATAAACTTTTAATTATCAATGAGGTTTTCCAAAGTGAAGGCTCAATACAGAAACAGAACGGCTTCAAAAAGTATTCTCCGTTAGAAGGGCTAGTGGAACTTATTAAAGGCAATAAGTATTTTACTTAACACAAGCCAAAAACGGCTTAGCTGCAGAATAATTACGCAGCTAAGCCGGATAGATTACTTTTCTATATTAACCTGATTCCGCGGCGTGACCTGGTATCTCTACTTGAGTGGTAACATCGTTGGTTGATCAAGAAGGTGCTGGTATCCTGGCTTTGCATCATATTTACTTGAAGAAGTCTGGATCTTTGTACTCTGGGTTTGGATAATGGTAGAATCCTTGACCCGATTCAACTCCTGTATGTCCTTGATCAATCATTTCCTTAAGGTTATCAGCGATCTTCTTCGCAGTTGAATTTCTTGTTTGTTGATACTGGTTTTGAACGATTTCATAAGCCGTCCGTAGACCAACAATATCCAGAATCATGAAGGGGCCTAATGGCGAACCATTAGAAATCATCCAGTCTTTATCAATCGTATGTGGATCAGCAACGCCATTTGCCCATAGTGTTTGCGCTGCATTTAGTAACGGGATTAACAATGCATTCATAACATATCCGTGATTTTCCTTTTTAAGAACAACCGGAACCATGTCAATGGAACGAGTAAATTTAATCGCCGCATCCTTAACTTCTGGTAATGTTGCATCGGTACCAACAATTTCTGCCACGTTGTGTGACCAAATATGGTTTGCAAAGTGCATATGCAAAAAGCGTTCTGGGAAACTAGTAAACTTAACCAACTCACTCGGAACAAATGTTGATGAATTACTTGCCACAATTGTGCGGTCAGGTAATACCTTCCCAAGGTCTGCATAAAATGCCTTCTTAATTTCAAGCGATTCAGATACAGATTCAATCACCAGGTCCGCATCTTTAACCGTTGCTGCCAAGTCATTACTTATATCGACAATGTTATCCATTGCCTTCTTATAATCGTCTTCTGAGGCATGCATGTCTTTCATGAACGGCTCTTTAATAGCAGCTAAACGACGTTCCGCACGATCGGTATGCCGATTCCAGATTTTTACTTGATAACCGAAACGAGCGGCTTGAAAGGCAATTTGACTGCCTAAAACACCCGCTCCAGCAATAACAACGTTTTTAATTTCCATTATTCAAAGCCCCCTTTTCAAAACATCTCCGAACACCTTCATTATATAATAAATGCGCTTACATTCATATGTTATTACACCCGCTAATAGACAGTTGTCTTAATTTGTTCACTAATGACATAACGCAAATTACAGAACAGAAGATTTTTATAAAAGTGCTGAGCTTCTGGCGCCATTTCAAAGACGAGGGCTATTATGAGCATCGATTTAAGACTTCGTCGGCTCAATTAATATTTATTTCTACAATCACCAACATTATCAAGAAAAGTTAAACAGCTTGACCCCGGTAGAATACCGGCACCAAGCTGCCTAAAAGCTTTTGTATAATTATGTATCGACTTGCCAAGGCGCAGTTCGATTAAAAAAGATGACCACTTTATTTTAATAATAGTCATTCCTATTATTAACGTTCCTGATCCAAATTGACGAAGGTACTATACTTCATATAGCGGTAATGAATCCGCATGTTAGAAACCTCAAATGGCGTCCCGTCGTCGAGGAAGAAGACCCCACCCATTAAACCGACCGGCTCAGTAGCCTGCAATTCAAGCAGGTGCTGATCGCTGGTACTGGATGGGGCGACACTGATTGTCATGAATGACTTGGTAACTCGCTTGCCCTTACTCTCCTCCAGGTAATTGAAGATCGAGCTATCGACGATTGCTGGGGACAGGGTTGGCAGGATCTTGATCGGAATGAAGCCAGTTTCGATCATGAAGGGCTGCTGGTCAATCAGCCGTAGCCGTTTGATTTGGTAAACAAAATCATTATCATTAAGGAAGAGTTCCTCTTGAACATCGGGGTTGGCAGGCACCACCTGGTAGTCGAGCAACTTAATGCTCTGCTTCTTGCCATCGAGCTGAAAACTGTCGGTGACTCCTAGGTTGCTGCCCTCGTAATGAAAGAGTGACTGATTCTTCAGGTAGAGCGGATTAATGAAGGTCCCCGATCCACGTTTTTTGAAGATAATCCCCTGCTGAGCCAATACCCCGAGCGCACGCTTAATCGAACTGCGGCTAACCCCATAGTCCTCACTAAGGGTGCGTTCGTCAGGCAGGCGCATCCCCAGATACTGGTTTTTTAAGATTTTTTGTTTTATATCACGCATCACAGAGCGATATACTAAATCTGCCATGTAATTAACTCCTCGGGCCAATAGATTAATTTTTAACGATTAACTTCACTTCCAGTATAACAGAACCTGTAAAAATTGGTACCTTATTGTCAGAAATTGGTCCGTTCCAGAGATATAAATGAAAGGATGCAGAGTTGAAATGAGTAAGAAGAACAAGAAGAGCAAACTGAAGAAGACCCAGGTTGAACAGATCCTAGACAAGAACCATATTGCTTATGAGCAAAAGGAGTTCCCAACCCACCAAGACGGGGATGTGCGAACCATGACTGTCGATCACACCGGCATCGACGAGCATACTATCTATAAGACCCTGGTCCTCTCTGGGCCGACCACCGGTCCACTGGTCGGTGTCGTTCCAATTGATAGCCACCTGGATGAGAAGGCCCTTGCCAAAGTTTCCGGCAATAAGAAGGTCGAGATGGTCCCACTCAAGAAACTGCTGAAGACGACTGGCTATGTCCACGGCGCCAATACTCCAGTTGGTATCTATGAAAAACACCATTACCCAATCTTTATCGATAACGCCGCCCGTGAGCAGGAAGGCATCTACGTCTCCTCTGGCAAGATCGGCCGGTCCGTGAAAGTCAACGCCGAAGCCCTGGCCAAATTAGTTCACGCCAAGTTTGCCGACCTCGAGCAGAAGTAATTCGATTGACCCCTTATTAATAGACGCTTAAAATATAATTTGTAACTTAGATTTTGAGAAAGGTTCTGAAGAAATGAAGAAAAACCTGTCTGCTTGCACGACGGTGTTAGTCGGTAAGGATGCCACTATCGATGGTTCCACCATGGCCGCCCGCAACGATGATACGTTTGGTCCCTTAAACCCAATGAAGCTAGTCGCCTACCCGGCCTACCACAACCATCCCAACCAGGTGAAGGCATACTTAAACAAGTGCGTGGTTGACCGGCCCGCTGATGGCTATCGTTATCAGGGAACGCCAAACATCGACTACGTTCACGAAGGAGTCTTCGACGAGAGCGGCTTCAACGAAAAGAACGTAGGCATGAGTGCCACAGAGAGTGTCTACGCTAACGAGCGGGTTCTCTCCTGCGACCCGCTGAACACGGAGAGTGGGATCAACGAGGACTTGATCGTCGCCGCCACCCTGCCATTCATTGATAGCGCCAAGGACGGGGTTGTCTACCTCGGTGAACTGATCAAAAAATACGGTTCTGCCGAAGGTAACGGCGTCATCTTCTCTGACAAGAACGACATCTGGTACATGGAAATTGTCACCGGGCACCACTGGGTTGCCGAACGAATTCCCGACGACGCTTACGCAGTCACCGGCAACCGGATCGCCATCCAGCAAGTCGACTTTGATGACACTGACAACTTCATGTGGTCCGAAGGGATCCAGGAGTTTGTTGCGGACAACCACCTCAACCCAGATAAACACGGCTGGAATTTCCGCCACATCTTCGGGACAGCTGATGTCTTTGATCAGCACTACAATACACCGCGGCAATGGTTCGGTCACAAGCTGCTCAACCCTGGTGTTGACCAGGATCCGCTGGACTTTGACCTGCCATTCATCATGCGGACTGACCACAAGATTGCCTTAGAAGACATTGAGAAGGTCCTCAGTAGTCACTACCAGGGTACCCCATATGATCCGCTAGGCCATGGTACGGAGGAAGAAAAGCACCTCTTCCGGCCAATTTCTCTTAACCGGACCCAGAACTCTCATGTCCTGCAGGTTCGCCCCGACCTTCCCGAGGCCGCTTCAACGATCCTATGGATGAGCTTTGGGGTTCCAACCTTCACCCCATATGTACCATTCTTCGGTAACGCGGATGACATTGACGTTTCCTACCGGGAGACCCCAATGAAGCTCGACATGAATCTGAAGAGCGCCTACTGGATGTACCGGGCCTTGTCAATGATCGTGGAATCTCACCACGCTGAATTTGCCAAGGAGGACCTAGACTACCTCAAGGATTCCCGGGAATACCTTTATCGCTGGGTCAACCAAACTGCACCACAGGTTGCAGGAATGGATGACAAAAAAGCCAGCGAGTTCCTGAGTGCAGAATCTCACAAGATGGTCGCTGAGATGGCTAAACGGACCAAGGCTCTGATGGCCCAACTAATAATGCACGGTCTGGAACTTTCCAAGCTGACCTTTATCATGGATAAGAACCTGTAATACAAATCAAGCGCCAAGCTGGCTGAAGGCTATAATGCCCTCTAAGTATACAGATGAAATAGAAAATTCATCTTATATACTTGGAGGGCATTTTTTGTGGATAGGAATTCAAAATATAGTACAGAAGAAAAGCTATCGATATTAAACGAATTAAGTCATTCTAG
>NZ_PNFV01000016.1 GCF_002940945.1 Limosilactobacillus pontis | reverse complement strand
CTAGAATGACTTAATTCGTTTAATATCGATAGCTTTTCTTCTGTACTATATTTTGAATTCCTATCCACAAAAAATGCCCTCCAAGTATATAAGATGAATTTTCTATTTCATCTGTATACTTAGAGGGCATTATAGCCATGCTTACGGGTAGCTTTCGATTTATTTATGCTGACTAATCAGTAGCTTGGTCCTTCTTGGTAACCTTTAGGATATTATCCTTATGGGTAACCTCAGCACCGGCCTGCTCCAGCATTGCAAAGTTGAATTCTTCGCTATTCGTAATGGTAACAATGACGGTATCATCGAGCCCGGCCTTCTTGATGGTTGGGTCCCAGAATTCCATCAGCTCAGTGCCCTTTTCAACGTGTTGACCTTTGTTGAAGTAGGTGACGAAGCCTGTTCCGTGCAGTTTAACTGTGTCGATCCCAATGTGGATCAGGAGGGCAACACCACTGTCGGAAACCAGTCCAACCGCGTGCCGGGTTGAGAAGGTTGCCCGAACGGTACCACTGAATGGGGCGTAAACCTTACCATCAGATGGCTTGATAGCGAAACCTTGACCCATGCTGCCACTGGCGAAGGCATTATCCTTAACGTCCTTGAGGTCAACGAGGGTTCCGGCAACCGGTGCAGGAATTTCGGTAACACCTGGCTGTGGTTGTGCTGCTGGTTCTTCAGCAGCGGCATCTTGACCACCCTTGTTGAATTGCTTACCCCAAGTCTGTTCCAGCTTGGCAACGATCTTGGCGTGTGAGGATTCATCCAACTTAACCTTAAGGGCGAAGATGATGATCCCGATAACAATCAGAGCAATTGGAATTAAGAACATGTAGATCTTGAAGATACTTACGCCGTGAGCAGTAACCGTAGCGGCAGTAGCACCACCGGTCATCCCGGCAGCAACAGTAGCAGCACCAACGACACCGTTGGCAACGGCACCACCGAACTTATCAAGCAGTGGACGAACTGACAGGGTCAATGATTCATCACGGTGACCCAGCTTCAATTGACCGTATTCAACGGAGTCGGTGATCGTCATCAGGACAACCAGGAAGATGATCGGTTGTGGGATGAAGAACAATTCGGCCCCAAGTAATACAAGTGCTAAGGACTTGCCAGCGAAGGCAAAGATCAGGGCACCAAGAACTTCGATTGAAGCGGCACCGTAGAAGAGCTTGTGACGACCAATCTTACCTGAGAAGAGTGGGAATGCGAAGACGGAGATTACCCCGACAACCGTGTTCAAACCACCCAGGATGGAGAAGGCCTTGGAGTTACCTAAGATGTAGGTGAAGTAGTAAAGCTCAAAACTGTTCAGCAGGGTCTGACCAGTTGTAAAGAACAGGTAGGATAATGCGATGGCCAGCAGTTGGTCATTCTTGACTAAGATCTTCAGGATGTCCTTGAACTTGGTCTCTTCCTTATTTTCACGAAGAAGTGACTTCTGCTCGTGCGTGAACATTCCAACACCGATCGCAGTGATGGCGGAAATTGCGGCAACAATTGCGGCAAAGATGAACCAACCACGGTCATCACCAGTCCCGCCGTTTTGCTTGACGGAGAAGAACAGGACCATTGGCATGATGACAAAACCGATGATCTGACCACCGATGGTTGAACCAACCCGGGCGAAGGTAGCAATCTTGTCACGTTCGTGCGAGTCGAAGGACATCGCTGGAACCATGGACCAGAAACCAACATCATTAAAGGAATAGAACACATCCATAATGATATAAATAATAGCAAATAGAACCAGGTAAAGGATTGGGTTGCTCATGTTCAGACCACCCAGTGGCGTGAACAGTGCAGCAAGCAAGACGGCTGAAATAACACCACCGCCAACAACCCAAGGCTTGAATTTACCCCATTTGGTGTTGGTTCGGTCAATTGCGTTCCCGATCATTGGGTCGATGATTAATTCACCAATCCGCAGAATCAGGATGATCAGTGTAACGTAACCGACCATCTTGTTATCGAAGTGCTTGTCACCAGAATCGAACAGGTGACCAGTAACGTACATCATAAAGTAAGTAGAAAGTAATGCAAAGAAAGCATCATGACCAAAGGCCCCCAGCGAGTATGCCAGGCGCGAGCGGACAATATGCTGCTCTTTCTTTGAACTATCCATATTGACTCCCCTTTTCTGCAACAGCTTTGATATAACTTACAACTGCTATGTTAAGCGCTTTCAATAAAGATGTCAATGCTTTTTTAGTAAAGTTTTACGAAATAGGGCGGTTGCTAAGCATAATTTCATGCACAATTACGTTGAAACTGTCATGTGTATTGTTTGAAAGGTAGCGGAGCGATGGGGAGTTGATTACTTTGGTAAAAGGTTGAAGTAAATATTTATACAAAAAAAGAACCACCATGACGGTGATTCTCTTCATTAATTGGTTAGGTTTGAATTTATTGTTCTTTGTACCAGCTGTAGTGGTAGTTACCAGGACGGTCAACCCGCTCGTAAGTGTGAGCACCGAAGTAGTCACGCTGAGCCTGTAACAGGTTAGCAGGAAGAACTTCTGCCCGGTATGAGTCGTAGTAGCTGATGGCTGCGCTAAGAGCAGGAACAGGA
This sequence comes from Limosilactobacillus pontis, assembly GCF_002940945.1. Lineage (GTDB taxonomy): Bacteria > Bacillota > Bacilli > Lactobacillales > Lactobacillaceae > Limosilactobacillus > Limosilactobacillus pontis_A. The sequence goes on along the minus strand of NZ_PNFV01000016.1, from coordinate 14,815 downwards.
ATCCCGGCCTTAACAGCAAGAGCAACAATGTCCCGGATAGCCTTTTGGTACTTCTTGGCGATGTCTTTGAAGTAGTCATCCAGCAAGAGGTTCTTCAGGTCAGGGTTCTTATCGAAAGCATCGGTGATGTTTTGCAGGAACTGAGCCCGAATAATGCAACCAGCCCGCCAGATTTGAGCCAGTTCACCCATCTTCAGATTCCAGTTGTAGCGTTCGGAGTCGATCCGCATCTGTTCGAATCCTTGAGCATAGGACATTACCTTACCAAAGTAGAGGGCTTCACGAACCTTTTCGATCAATTCCTTCTTGTCATCGATGGTGATGGATTCAGTAACCTCTGGAAGAACCTTGCTTGCGGCTACACGTTCGTCCTTCATCATAGAGATGTAACGAGCATAAACGGCTTCGGTGATCACGGATTGTGGAGCACCACCTTCAAGGGCGGTTTCAGAACTCCACTTACCAGTTCCCTTGTTGGCACCCCGGTCGAGGATCATGTCAACAATTGGCTTGTCCTTGTCGTCACCCAGGTCATCCTTACGAGTCAGGATATCAGCGGTGATGTCAACCAGGTAGCTGGATAATTCACCCTTGTTCCATTCGGCAAAGGTCTTGGCGATGTCGTCAACTGGCATCTTTAGGACGTTACGCATGATGTTGTAGCTTTCGTCGATCAGCTCTTCGTCACCATATTCAATACCGTTGTGAACCATCTTGACGTAGTGACCGGCACCATTAGGACCGATGTAAGCAACACATGGCTTGCCATCTTCCTCAGCCTTGGCAGCAATCTTGGTTAGGATTGGGGCAACCAGGTCATAGGCTTCCTTCTGGCCACCTGGCATCAGAGCAGGGCCGTGGAGAGCACCAAGCTCACCACCGGAAACTCCCATGCCGATAAAGTTGATACCAGACTTGTCGAGCTTGGCGTTCCGGGCCATGGTGTCGTGGAAGTTGGTGTTCCCACCATCAATCAAGACATCACCCTTGTCCAGCAGAGGGAGTAATTCGTTAATTACTGCATCAGTTGGCTTACCAGCCTTGACCATCAGCAGGATCCGCCGTGGCTTCTCCAGGGAGTCCACGAAGTCCTCAATTGTGTAGCTTGGGACGAGCTTCTTGTCGCTGTGGTCCTTCATCATTTCATCAGTCCGGTTGCGGTGCCGGTTATAGACACCAACCGTGAATCCCCGACTCTCAATATTTAAGGCCAGGTTTTTACCCATAACAGCTAAACCAACAACACCAATTTGTGCTTTTTGATCAGACATCAAAGTCACTCTCCTCATAAAACTTGTATTTCGTTTCACAATGCCCATTATAACAAATAATTACCGACCTGCAATCGATATGCCGATTAAATTGAAAAGACTTTAAAAACTAAACGCTTTAAAGTCTCCCTATCTAAAATATTAGTGGTTGAGCCGGTAAACCCACTTGCGGCCATCACGGGCCAGCAGTTCATCGGATGCTGCGGGCCCCATTGAGCCAGGCGTGTAGTTAGGGAATTGCGGCTTTTCGATATCCCAGAGCTTACGGATGACGTCAACAAACTTCCATGCGTAGGCGATTTCGGCCCATGATGCAAAGTTGGTGTGGTTTCCTTCCAGAGCATCGTGGAAGAGACGTTCGTACGGTTCTGGAGCTTCTTTCTTGTCGGTATCGCTTTGCAGGTAGCTCAGGTTGACTGGTTGGGTAGTGAAACCTTGACCAGCGCGCTTAGCATTCAACTGCATAGCAAAGCCAGACTTCGGTTCAACAAAGATGGTCAAAACATTGGAGTTCAGGGATTGGTCGCTTTCGTGACGTGGGTCGGCAAAGATGTCAATCAACGGCTTCTTGAAGACAACATCGATCCGGGTGAACTTGTCAGCTAACTTCTTACCAGTCCGAACGTAGAATGGTACTCCAGACCAGCGGTAGTTGTCGAATAACAGCTTGGCAGCAACGAAGGTTTCAGTACCGGATTCAGGGTCAACCCCATCGGCGTCACGATAGGCTTCCGTCCCGTTACCGGCGTCGTATTGGCCACGAACAAAGTTGGCAGCGGCTTCAGATGGGGTGTAAACCCGCAGACTCCGCAGTGCTTTGATCTTTTCAACCCGGACATCAGTGTCGGTGAAGGAAACCGGTTGTTCCATCGCTAATTGGGCAACGATCTGCATGATGTGGTTTTGGACCATGTCACGAAGGGCACCGGAGTTGTCGTAGTAACCGGCACGCTCTTCAACTCCCAGTTTTTCACTCAGCGTTACCTGGATGTTGTCGATGTAACGATTGTTCCAAAGTGATTCGATGATCGTGTTACCGAAGCGCAGCGCCTGGATGTTTTGCACCATTTCCTTGCCCAGGTAGTGGTCGATCCGGAAAATCTGGTTTTCATCGAAGGTCTTGGATAATTCATCATTCAGCTTCTTAGCGGAGTCGAAGTCACGACCGAATGGCTTTTCGATGACCAGACGGTTGAAGCCGTTGTCAGAAAGCAGGCCCTGCTTCTTCAGGTTCAATGCAATGGTGCCAAAGAATTGTGGTGCCATTGACATGTAGAAGAGGCGGTTGCCGTCGGTGCCGAATTGCTTGTCTAATTCAGTAATCCGGTCCTTTAAGATGGCATAGTGCTCAGGCTTCGTAACGTCGTGAGCCTTGTAGAAGAAATGTTTGGCGAAGTCGGCAGCCTCACCGGTGCGCGTTTCTTCGATATCTTTGATTGAGTCTTGAACCAACTTTTGAAATTCTTCGTCGCTCATTTCGTGACGAGAGGTACCAAGAAGGGCAAAGTGGTCAGCCAGGTAGCCCTTTTGATAGAGCTTGAAGAGGGCGGTGTACAGCTTCCGCTTAGCCAGGTCACCGGTTGCCCCAAATAATGTAATGACAGCTTTATTTTCTGTAGCCAAAAAAGTTCACTCCTTCTGAAATTTCAGAAATTCTATAACGACCCAATTATAAACTCTTCGCGGCTTTTCTGCACTAAAAAAGGAAACGTTTTCTCATCAGTCATAGATTTGCTGAAAATGGAATACCGAGGCAAAAGAGCGCCATAGTGACTCTTTGTTAAGCGATTATCATTTAATGGTCTAGAGCAAATTTTTTTGGTTCTTTATGTAACCACGCTGCATATATTTGGGAGAAAATCAAAAGCCTCTTGTAAACATACCTAAAGTGGAATATTATATCAGTTAAATATATCGATTTTAGCATATTTAAGGTGCAACCATGAACATAACATTGATTTTCATTACTTTTTTGGCGGTCAACCTGGACTTTTTCTTCATTCTTCTTTTTCTCCTGGATCGTTACCGAACCCAGGAAGTGATGGTGGGTTACCTGTTAGGAATTACTCTTCTGTTGGTTACCAGCTTCTTCATCGGTAAAGTGTTAGATCTGTTCTTGCCAGAGTGGCTACTGGGATTTCTCGGCTTGTTGCCAATCTACATGGCCTTGCACGATAGCGATGAGGATCCCAGTCATAATTCGCACCGTAGTCCGGTGGTAGCGATCCTGGTCACTTATTTGGCCGTGTGTGCGGGTTGCAACTTATCGATTTTCCTACCAGTCCTGGTAAACGAGACTTATTGGGGCTTTGTACTAACGGTGATCTTCGTTCTTTTCTTGGCGGCCGTGTCGGTGGCCTTGATCAAACACTTTGGGAACCTGACCGTGGTTAAGCACCTTCTGGCTCGGTACGGTGAGGTTCTGATGAAGATTGTCTATATTGGAGTGGGACTGTACGTCTTTTACGATAGTGGCCTGATTTTTCATCTGTTCAATCTGGTATAATAGTTTCTAAAAAGGAAGGGGTGTACCGTGGTGCTACCGGCGGATGACCTGATTGAGGAAGCAACAAAGATATACAAGGTGTTGAGCAACGGTACTCGGATCACGATCCTGTACTACCTGCGCCACCAAGCCGGGGCGGTGGACGTCTCTACAATCGTCAACGATCTCGGGATTGCTCAGCCGGTCGTCTCCAAGCAGCTGGGTATTCTCTACCGCTATCAGCTGGTTTGCAAGCACAAGCAGGGTACCCGGGTTTATTACATCCTCGACGATCCGCACGTGGTGGAGATGATCGACGACATGCTTAATCATGTCAAGCATGAGATCAAGGGTGAACCGCATCCCAAAAATCTGTATGACAAAAAATAAGCATCGGTACTCACCGATGCTTATTTTTATTACTAAATATATTGTTTGCGTTCGGCCAGAACTCCACAGACTGTGAAGAAGATTGAGGCAATAGCAATGACAATCAGGCTGGCGAACCAGTTGTGTGTCCGGGCATTAAGATTACCAACGATAATTGGTCCCAGAGCGGAGATCAGGTAACCAACAGACTGGACCATTCCCGACAGGTTCCGGGTATCGGCCGCGTTTTTAGTTTTAAGCCCGAACAAGGTCATTGCTAGAACGAAGGTAGTTGTGGTTCCCATCCCCAAAAGCAGGGCGACTACGCAATAGTATGCAAATGAACTGACCGGGAAAAACATCATAATAGTTCCTACTAGTGACGAGATACCGGCGAAGAGCATGATTGGTTGCCGGTTAGCCATCTTGGTGGCGATAATCGGTACCAGGAAGGCAAATGGGATCGAGAAGAGCTGAAGCAGACCGGCAATTAGGCTGGCTTGGTCGCTGGAAAGACCGGCGTCCATAGCGATTGACGGCAGCCAGGCAACAATGCTATAGAAGACAAAACACTGGCCACCGAAGAAGAGAAGAAGCCACCAGGCGTTCATATTCTTCCACATATTAGTTCCCTTTGCTGGCTTTTCTTCACTAGTGGTTGCCCGTTCGTTATATTTGAGGTTGGGTAGCCAAATAATGGCAGCAACCAAGGCGATTACACTGATAATAATAATTGCAGTCTGCCAGCTGCTCTGGTGGGTAATTGGGGTGATGGCATAGGCCCCGATGGCCGCAAACAGGGTCATCGCAGTGTTGTACATCCCAGTGACGCTCCCAATTCGGTCAGGATACTTGTCAGCGATAATGGCTGGTAGGAGGACATTGATGCAAGTGATGGCGATTCCGACCATCACGGTCCCAATCATCAGGGAAGCGAAGTTAAGAACCCGCAGGTAGGAACCGACGAACATAATCACCATAGCTACCTCAAGGGTTAGTTCGTTACCGAATCGCTGAGCCGTCGAAGAGACAACTGCCGACAAGAGACCAAAGCAGAGCAAGGGGATCGTTGTTAAGATCCCAAGACTGGTAGGAGCCACTGCGAAGGTGTGAGCGATTTCTTTGACGACTGAAGGAATGGCGGTAATCGGCATACGCATGCAAACCCCCAGGAGGAGGAGCCCAACAATCAAGAGTGGGCTATGTTTTTTAACTGCTTTCACATTATTCTTCCTTTCTATAATATAAGTGTAGGTAAAACATTAAACTAACTTAAGCCATACCATTATAGCATAAAGCATTTTCATCTATGATTAAATAACGATGAGAGTATGGTAAACCATTCGGCAAAAATTTGACTTGGAACCGGTTTGGACCATATAATCAACGATGAAGATTGACACGGAGGAAAATTATGACGGCAAGAATATACCCGTACTTAACATTCAAGAATGCCAAGGAGGCTATGGACTATTACGTCCAGGCCTTTGGGGCGACGATCACATACCACCAACCGTTCAACCAGGAACAGGCGGAAAGCCTCGGTATGGCAACGGATGATGAAAGTCTCCAGCAGACGACATTGCGGGGTGAGTTTACGATTGCCGGACAGAAGGTTATCTGTGCAGATGCTACAATGGGAACGCCACAGTCCTCGGCCCGGGTTTCGCTTATGTTAAATTTCGCCGATACGAGTGCGGCTCGTCAGCTCTTTGATCGCTTGGCGGAATCGGCTGACCAGCGGGTGACAGTGCCGTTTGGCAGCTGGATGTTCGATGGTCAGATGGGTCAGGTTGTCGATAAGTACGGGATTACCTGGTTGATTACCACCGCTGCCGATGCACCGCAGCAATAATTTAAAGCCTCTCTGGCAACCATGACCGGTTGTCGGAGGGGCTTTTTAGGTTAAGCATTCACGCTAGCCCAGCGTTGACACAGGATAGCATAGATATGTTCAGCGTCCCGTGCGGTGCCTCGTAGCTCGTAGTCGGCAAGAAATGGAGCGGAAAATTGCTTAGCGTACTTGCGAGCGGTCAAGCAATATTGTTCGTTGAAGTTCCGATTGCCTGAGCCAATGACGCCGACGCATTTTTTAGCGCTGTTGCTGTCTTCAATGTATTCACCCAGGGCGTTGGTCATGATCTCGGTGAAGCCGGAATCGATGCCATTCCCCCCGGTCAGGTAGGTAGGCACGAAGACGAAGAAGGGTTCTTTCTCCGTTTCGGGAATCGTCTGGTCACTGATTTCCTTTGCGTTGATCAGTGGCTTATCGTTATTGAATGCGTGTTGTTGCTCGGCATATGCGCTGAGGCGTTTGATGAACGCGCGCGTGTTCCCTTCAATTGAAATATAGATGATGTTGATTGGGGCCATATAGTCATACTTCCTTCTAAGATGTTCAAGTTTAAATCTTGATTAATTATACTACAATTACGCGGTTAACAGTTTATCAGTCATGTTACGATTAGCCATGGCTTTGTTATCGCTTGTTATATCGAACAGATTTATAAAGATTTCCCCGCTGCTAGGTATAAAATGCTAAAATTATAAGTAAGTAATGAGAAGATAAGGGGGAGCAGAAAGTTGAGTCGAATTAGCTTAAGTAACCTGATGTTTGAGGCTAAGTCTGGGGATCAACTTGAGGATGTTTCAATGGAACTGGTATCGCCGCAGATGGTTGCAATCTGTAGTAACGATGAAGGGGCTGCCTCATCGCTGGAACAGCTGATCACTGGTGCCGGGAAAGTCCTAGATGGGGATGCTAATGTTAATGGCCATAACCTAAAGTATCTCCGTCGTCACCATGACGAGCTGATTGCCAACCTGGCGGAGATCGATCTGCGAGGCAGGACAATTGAAAAGGCGATCAAGAAGACTTGTCGGCACCAAGACGGAGCACTTAGCCTGGAAGCTACCCTTAAGATGTTACAGCCGCTAGCTCTCCAAGCAGACACCAAGATAGCAGCCCTAAACGACAGTCAGCAACAGGAACTGAAGATTATTCTCCTATTGGCGCTGCGTCGGCCAATTGTCGTGGTGGGGCAAGGGCTTGACCAGCTAACCGAATCATCCCGGTTGACAATGGGACAGCTACTTAAGGATTACACTCAGAAGACCAACTCCCTGGTTCTCTTTACTAGTGAAAATGTCTCGACTATGATGCGCTTTGCTGATGTGATCTATTACTTTAACGGTAGCCGTTTGACCTCTGTCCGGGCCCTGCACCTGGGAGACGGGGTCGATTGTACAGTCACCGTTACCGGCACTGGTTTGCCGGTGGAGATGGCGGTTCGGATGGGGGCTCATATGCTCGAAGAGGCGCCCAATGAGACCCGTTTTCTTTACACGGGGAATATTCAGGCCCTTCTACCACTTCTGGAGCAGAGTACGATTACCGACGTCCGCATCGAGGATGCCTCGGTTGAGGATGAACTGATGGCTTACTAGAAAGGAAAGATAATGGCACGAATTGTGATAATCAGCCGTCGCCACGATAAACTGGCCCGGTTAATTATGGAAAACTCATACGCGGCCGTAGCAGCCAATAGTTTTGATGTCGACTTGGAGGCGGGGGATATCCTCTGTTGGCTTCCCCAGGCTGGTGACCCGGTCGATGATGAGGTTCAGCAGCTGGCTGCCCTGGTCGATCGCTCCCTCTTTCCGCCCCAGAAGATCGTAATGCTTTCGATTGCCGGTATTGCTGACGATGCAGATGAGACCCAGCTTAAGCAATGGTACGGCAAACACGCACTACAAGCGGTCTGGGCTCACCAATACGCGGTTAAGATGATCGACGAGTTAGAGCTCCCTTATGTGGTGGTTCGTGCCCTGCCACTGGGAGCCGGTGCACCAGAGATTAAGATTACAGATGAGGGGCAACCCCTGACCGGAGAGAACGTGAGCGAGCAGCAGCTGGCTCAGGTCCTCCAAACGGTTCTGACGACCAGTAAGTTTGACAATCATTCAATTGGTGTTATGCCATGTAAGTGAAACGAGGTAAGGACAATGAAAAAAATAACGGACTATCAACACTGGCAAGAGACTGTTCAGCACGTCCGCCTACCGCGGTGGAAAGAGCTGCCAACCTTGGGCTTGTATGTTGACCAGGTGGTGACGGTTGTCAATGAACAACTGGCCAGCTTTGACGTTGAGCCACTGACCAAGGCGATGGTCAATAACTACGTTAAGAAGAAGGTCATTCAGGCTCCGGTCAAGAAGAAGTATGCCGTTAACCAGCTGGTTGACCTGCTGCTGATTGGCTTTTTCAAAGTTAGCTTCAACATTGACGATATTCGTGCCGGAATTGCTCAACTGACGATTACCACATATCCGCAGCTGGCCTATGATCACTTTGCGACCGTTCTGGAGTCAATCCTGACCGGTCAGCCGATCGATGATGATGTGGAGATTGACCCAACTAATCAGGAGTTGATGGAGTCAGCGATTAAGGCGGTTCTGGCCCACCTCAAGGCCGAGCATATTTTCGGTGACATGCGTCGGCAACAGAAGCCTTTGAAGGTTGAAAAGGGATAAGTAAGGGAGTGTCTGCAAAGGACGCTCTTTTAATTTTCAGCACTTTTTGTTGCATTTGCAACAAAAAGTGCTATTATAGTGAACGAGGAGATTTTTACCATGATCGATATTTTACGGGAAGTCGGGATGATTGAACGCGCATTGGATTCGATGTCAAATATTGAATTTAAGCAGATTGGGCTGGCACGGGGCCAGTACCTCTATGTTGTCCGAATCTACGAGCACCCAGGCATTATCTCCGAGCAGCTATCGAACTTGATAAAGGTTGATCGGACCACGATCGCCCGCGCCGTCAAGAAACTTGAAGATAAGGGCTTCATTGAGCGACGCAGTGATCCACGGAATAAGAAGATCAAGCGGCTGTTTGTCACTGAAAAGGGAAAGAAAATCTACCCCTTCATCATTCGTGAGAATCAGCACTCCAACGCGGTGGCGCTTCGTGGTTTTACTGATAAGGAAGCTCAGCAGGTCCATGACTACCTGGTCCGGATTCGACATAATATCGACAGTGATTGGGACCTGGTCAAGCATGGCGGTAAGCGAGAATATTAAGGAGGCTTTTCAAATGGAAAAAGTTGTTGTTGACCAAAGCTTCTGGGAACTCTTCCCGGACGCCCAAGTAAATATTTTATATGCCAATGGAATTGATAACCATGACACGGATAAGAACATTGCTGAACGGCGCAAGATGCTTGCCAACGCGGCCAAGGAAGCGGACAAGTTCCTAACGAACGAGACTTTCCGATTGAATCCAGTGATCGACCAATGGCGGAAGGCATACCAGCAGTTCAAGAAGAAGAAGGGAGCCCGGGCCTCTGTTGAAGCCTTACTAAAGCGAGCCAACCAGGGCCGGACCTTTGAACCGATTGACCCGATGGTGGACGTCTACAATAGCGTCTCCATGACCTACGGGGTACCGGTTGGCATGGAAGATCGGGATAAGATTAAGGGGGCCATGCATCTTGGCCAGGTTGACGGTGGTCAGTCCTTCCGTCCGGTTGGTGCCGATGACGACGAGCCAACCCTGCCCGGTGAAGTTTGCTATTACGACGAAGAGGGAGCCGTTTGCCGTTGCCTGAACTGGCGTGATGCTCAGCGGACAATGCTGACGGAGGACTCTCAAAATGTTGTGGCGGTTATCGAATCTGTCAACGCCGAACAGGCCGAACGAGCCAATGAGGCGATGGAAGAACTGAGCAAGCTGATCAATAAGTACTTCGACGTTGAAACGACCAAGGTTTACCACTTGACGAAGGATAACCCGGCAGCTGAAGTACCAACTGATATGCAATAAGAAGTGTTTTGAAATGGAGGGTGGCATATGCGTAAGGACATCATCACTGATCATGCCAAACTTTCCTGGATCCTTGACCAGTGCCAGATCCTGCGTCTGGGCTTGACTAACCAGCGCGGTGCCTATATTGTGCCGGTGCATTATGGTTACCGGGAAGGAGTAGATGGCCACTACACTATCTATATTCACGGGACGGGGGATGGCGAGAAAGCAGCTGCCCTCGACCATGCGGATACGATTGGTTTTGAGACTGACCATGGTCACGAAAACCTCATTTACACCCCACCGCGGCCAAGCGATTTTAGCCCGTCCTTCATGAGTGTGATCGGTACTGGGACACCGCAGCGTTTGACAGATCCCCAAGAGAAGCTTGCTGCAATCAGGATGCTGATTCATCACTACGTCAACACAATTCCAGTGGCGATTGCGGCGGCTGATGTCCAAAACCTTGCAGTCTGGTCCATCGAGGTGACCCATATTACCGGTCGGGTGCACAACCCAACGACTGACTGGGCACGTGCCTTGGGGATGCCCTTCAAGGAACGTTATGGTAAGCACTACCAGAATGGCGCCGTGGTTGCGGACGATTCTGACAAATTGACCATCGACGATCATGATGTGCCGGATGCCGCGACCGGTGCTTCTCAAAAGGAATAGTGATTACAAAAGGTCTGATAGTCGTATTAATATATGAAAAAATAAAGGTGGCTGAGGGAAATGATTTTCTCTCAGCCACCTTTGCTATACAAATTAATTATTGGCTTTCACGTGCCGATGCTGAATGTCCTCGGCAATCAATTTGTAGATCGCGGCAAACAACGGTACAGTTAGCATCATCCCCAGAATACCGGAGATTCCTCCACCGATAATAACAGCGGCGAAGACCCAGACACTCGGTAAACCGATACTTTTACCGACGACCAGCGGGTAGGTGACCCGATTGTCGAACTGCTGAAGGACGATGATGAAGATTAGAAAGATCAACGACTTGATTGGGGAAACGGCAAAGATTAGAACGACCCCGATGCTGGCTCCTAGAATTGCCCCGATGATCGGAATCAAAGCGCCAAAGAAGGTGACAACCCCGATCATGGAGGCATATGGCATCCCCAGTAGCTTCATGCCGATGAAGCATGCGATCCCCAGGATAGCGGCGTCTTTGCACTGACCGACGATGTAGTTGCTGTAGCTTTCATCGAAGGTGTGGATAACGTGCATAATCGGCCGTTTGAATTTGCTGCAGTAGGTATCCATCAGCCGGTTGAACTGTCGGGAGAGCATCTCCTTGTAAATCAGAAGGTAGATTGAAAAGAAGAAGGCAACTATCGCAGTCGTTGCTACGGAGACAATCGAGCTGGCAGTTGACATGACGGTCTTTAGAGTTCCCCCAAACCCATAGCCAACGTACTTGCCGATTTGATTCCAATCGAGATGTTTGGGATCAAAGCTCTTCCAGAAGTCCTTAAAATTGCTGTTCTCCTGGACAGTGGAGATGAAGCGATTGATGACCCGGCCATGGTTGGTGACCAACAGTCGGACACAGCTAACGATTTCAGGGATCACGAGCCGGATGACTAGCGCGATAATGATAATAATCGATAGGTAGGACAGAACGATGCCAACAGCTCGCTTGAAACGCTGAGCGCGAAGGCCGGGCAGCAGATGCTGGTAGAGATGCTCATACTGACGCAGGAGGAGATTGACGATGTAAGCCACTACGCAGCCGATAAGTAAAGGTATGGATGCTCCCAAGATTGTCTTTAGGAGCTTGGCAACGACTCCCCAGTAGGTGACCGCTAGAAAGAGGAGAAAAAGCGCTAGAACAAGGGAAATGTGACGACGGTGAATATGAATTTTCATACTAATTCTCCTTTAACTGCCGGTAGATCTCCAGCAGATATTGGTGGCTGGCCAGCTGTTCCTGGCAATCGTTCTGATTGTGCAGGTTGATCTCATAAATGCTAGTGGCCGTTGGGTTGAGCAACGGCAATACCGGTGCCCAGTCGATCTTGCCCTTTCCTAGCTGCAGGCTGTCGTGGGTCATTCCCATTGAGTCGACTAGGTGGTAATGGACAACAGCCGGGGCTAGGTGACGCAGGGAACGCTGGAGGCCAGGGTTATCACCATGCAGCTCAATGAAGCAATGAGAGGTATCAAAGGCCAATCGGTAGTGATGATCTAGGATTTCATCCTCCTGGTCGGGGTGTCCGTAGGCAAAAACCGGGGCAATCGAATTTTCAAACATAATCTGGTTGCCACCCTCGTCGGCAAACCGGTCCAGGCGATGGTAGACAGCCTGGCGGGCATCCTCAATACTCGGGTAGAGATCAACCATATGCTCAACCTCAGGGCCAGAATAGCCGCCATGAATCAGGACCTGGACGTTGAGGTCATGCCCTAGCTGGATCAGCTGTGCGGTGGTCGTCTCAATAAAACGATAGAGGTCTGGGTAGTATTTCTCAGGAGCTACGACTTCGGAGTGGTGATTGCCAAACTTCATCGGATGGTGAAGAACGATCTGATGAATACCCTTGGATTGGACATACTGAATGGCATCATAGAGTCGCTGGTAGCCATCGGTGGTGAAATCACTAGCGGCGGTGAAAAATTCATAAACAGTTGGGTGGTACTGAATGCGATCGTCAATTTGGACGCGGTCGCTGCTTCCCTTGAGGCCAAGAATAGGCTTAAACATTTGATAGGACTCCTTAACTAAAGATTGCTTAATATCAATGATAGCAGATTTTGTTGTGGTAAGATTGTTTTGAAGTTAAGAAGGGAGTGAAAAAACGTGCAGGAGCATTGGCCGCGTCAGCCATTAATTTTAACGCCACAGTTACCATTGATTTGGGTTGGGAGTTACTGGAGTATTGGACAAATGTTTCAGCAATGCGGCCAGTCGATAGGACAGCCTAGTGGTGATCAGGTTGAAATGGCATTGATGCTGGCCTTCGTTTGGATTGGAGCTAGCGCTTATAATCAGCTATTGATCTATCAAAATATTCCCATAACAGGGATTATTCGCTATAAAAATTTAGCAATCGGAAACGCCCTTACTCTAATTTGTACAATCATATTAGCTTGGGGGAAACCAGCTGTGATCCTTTTTCCCCGTCATTTAACGGTAATGACAGGAATACTCACGGCGCTCGCTATATTGTTAGCAACGTTGGGAAATTATTTTGTCGCTAGTACTCGCCGCCTGCCGGATCGCCTACCGCTTTGGCTGGGACCAATCACGATAATTCTTACAATGGTTGTAATTCCGCTATTTTTTACTCTTGGTGGGCATGGACAAGCGGTGCTGGCAGCTATTTTAGTAATTACTATCCAAGCTGGTCATTTTTGGCAGCTGCCTCAGTTGCTTACCGCAGTTTTGGCTCGTCGAAGTGGATTCTATAATGTGCTTATTGGTGCTGATTTAGCAGCCCTAATTGCAAGTATCCCCTTGGGAATTGTTAGTGAGTATCAATTATGGAATGCGGATGTTATTGATCGTTTAAGCATTTGCTGGGGAATTGCCCTTCTTAGTTTGGGTATTAATACACTGATAATTGCTGCTATGCAACGTTACCATAATGACTATCGCTATGGGCATGCCGAAGGATATGAAAATTGGTTTGTCGCGATAGGAGCCCTGCTTTGGGTGGTGTTATTGGTTGGCTTGATTTTAGTGATCAAATAAATTTTCAATTGAGGGAGGAATTGATTAATGCAAGCAGTGGTTATTAAAGAAGCTGGCGGACCAGAAAAGCTAATTTATACGACGGTTCCAACTCCACAAGTCAAGCCAGGCTGGTCATTGGTAAAAATTAAGGGCTTTGGGATTAACCACTCGGAAATATTCACTCGGCAGGGCTTGTCGCCTAGTGTTAAGTTTCCCCGCATCTTGGGAATTGAATGCGTAGGCGTGATAGCGGCCACCACCGATTCTCAAAGGTTGCCAGTGGGGCAGAAGGTTGTTTCTATCATGGGTGAGATGGGCCGGGCGTTTGACGGTTCATATGCGGAATATGTCTTGCTGCCCAACGCTCAGATTTACCCAGTCACCACTGGACTCGACTGGAAGACCTTAGCGACAGTTCCGGAGACCTACTACACAGCCTATGGTTCAATGCTGAACCTGCGACTGACATCGAATGATGATATTCTCGTCCGTGGAGCCACGAGCGGAGTTGGGGTGGCTTTCCTCAACCTGGTCAAGGCCTGCTATCCAGGAATTCGCGTTGCCGGAACGACTAGGAACCCGGCCAAACAGGATCTGTTACTCAATCAGGGCTTTGACGACGTGATTGTGGACCACAAGGGTGAGCTTCAAACGGATCGTAAGTTTACCAAGGTTTTAGAACTGATCGGTCCGGCCACGGTCAAGAACAGCTTTAAGCATACCAGGGCTGGCGGAATCGTCTGTTCTACTGGTGAGCTAGGCAACCAGTGGTACCTGCCACGGTTTGATCCGATTATGGATATCGCCCCTAACGCCTACCTCACCAGTTTCTATTCTGGAAATGTAGATGGCGTAAAACTAAATCACATGCTCCACCTAATTGAAGGAAAACACATTGTGGCCAAGCCAAGTAAAGTCTTTCGTCTGGATCAAGTTGCTGCTGCCCACACTTTCCTAGAGGGACGTCATTCCTTTGGTAAGGTAATCGTTTTATTATAATAACAAAGCGCCAAGTCGGCTTTTCGGCACTAGCGCCTGTCAAGTATACAGTTCAAATAGAAAAATAGTTTATGCGGCTTGAGCGCGGAATTTTTCCGCGGTCAAGCCGTTTTTGGATGTATAAGCTCGTTGAGTGTTGAAATATTTAATAGCTTCCTTTACTGATTGTTCTAATTCCGTCAATGTTTTAGGCCGCG
>NZ_PNFV01000015.1 GCF_002940945.1 Limosilactobacillus pontis | reverse complement strand
TAAATACGCTAGGGTTAAGAAAGTAATTCTTCAAATTGCCAAGCAGGGTCAAGTACGCGGACGATGGACCTACGGTTATCGTCGCGTTAACCAAAAGCTACGGGCAATGGGGATTAGCTGATATGACCGTTAATAAGTTAATGGCTGAATTAGGGATTCAGGTAACCCTATTTAACCGCCATCGTAACGGAAAATACTCATCTTACAAAGGCAAAGTTGGTGCAGTTGCGGATAACTTATTGAAACAACAATTTAACGCAAAGGTCCCTTACCAGGTTCTTCATACTGAC
Organism: Limosilactobacillus pontis; assembly: GCF_002940945.1. Classification (GTDB taxonomy): domain Bacteria; phylum Bacillota; class Bacilli; order Lactobacillales; family Lactobacillaceae; genus Limosilactobacillus; species Limosilactobacillus pontis_A. The sequence goes on along the minus strand of NZ_PNFV01000015.1, from coordinate 23,874 downwards.
GTTTCCCAAGTTCGCTTAGCCAATCACAACTGGGCTTATGTTTCTTCCATTACCGATGAAGCTAGTAAGGAAGTCTTGGCTTTCCAAGTTAGCCCACATCCTGATCGACAGCTGATTACTGCCACTCTCAATGAATTGCTTACGAAACTACCTGATGATGCTAAACCAATCATCCATTCCGATCAGGGCTGGCATTATCAGTTGGGTTACTATACACAAAAGTTGGCCGACAATAACTTTGTTCAAAGTATGTCCCGTAAGGGAAATTGTCACGATAATGCACCAATCGAGAGTTTCTTTCACTTGTTTAAGGCGGAATTGTTAGACGGTTTTCCCCCGTGTAAAGACCTAGCTGAATTCAGGTCACTTTCATCTCAATATATTCATTACTTTAATTACGATCGCATCTCCTTAAAAACAAAAGGTATGACTCCAGTTGAGTACCGAAATCATACCTTAGCAGCTTAAATATTCAATTTTGTCTAACTTTTTTGTTGCACTTCAATTCATTTCCGCACGGGTCGTTTTTGTTTTAAATTACTTAGTCATGTAGTCACGAGTCATCGGCAGGTTCTTACCAGAAGCACCCTTAGTAATCAGGTACTGAATCACGTCGATGTTGCCAGATTCAAACGAGGCGGCGCAGGCCTGCAGGTAAAGGTCCCACATCCGGGTGAACCGTTCGCCCATCATATCCTGGATCTGGTTGCGGTGGGCATTGAAGTTGGCATCCCAGATCTCCAGCGTCCGTTGGTAGTGCCGACGAAGCATTTCGATGTCGGCAATCTGCATCTGGTTCTCTTCAATATGCTGAACCATCTCGACCAGACCGGGAACGTAGCCGCCTGGGAAGATGTACTTGTTGATCCAGCCATTGTAGGCACCACCCTGTTGCCGGGTGATTCCATGGATTAGGGCTACCCCGTCATCCTTAAGGTAGCGTTGGATATCCTGGAAGTAGAGACCCAGGTTTTCCTTGCCGACGTGTTCAAACATCCCGACGGAAGTAATGTAATCCCACTGCTGGTCACCGAGTTCTCGGTAGTCAACCAGCTTGACTTCGGCAACGTTTTCGAGGCCATCCTGCTTGATCTGGTCTTGGACGAAACGGTACTGTTCCTCACTCAGGGTAACCCCGGTGACTTTCAGCCCGTATTCCTTGGCTGCCGTCAGCATCAACGTTCCCCAGCCACAGCCGATATCGAGAAAGGTCTTGCCCGGTTTCGGGTCGAGCTTCTTGAGAATATGGTGAACCTTGTCTTCCTGGGCCTTGGTCAGGTCATCATGGTTGTCACCAGTGAAGTAGGCACAGGAGTAGGTCATCGTGTCGTCGAGCCAGAGTTTGTAGAAGTCGTTGCCGACGTCATAGTGGCTCTGGACATCCGTTTCACTTTCCTTCTCGGAGTGACCTTGCTTTGGTAGGAACTTGCGGAACTTTGAATTACGCATGAAGCTGCCGGCACTCTCGTAGGCGGATTCAATCAGTTTTTGGATGCTGCCCTGGATTTCGATTTTGCCATCCATGTAGGCTTCCCCAAGTGCAATTGAGGCGTTCTTCGTGATATCACGAATCGGGATCTTCTCCTTGAACGTAATGGTAACCTCGGGTTCGCCGTCACCGTAGACCACGCTCGAGCCATCCCAGAAGATGATCTTGACGGGGATGTTGAATGAGTGGCTCAGCAGTGACTTGTAGAACGTCTTTTCTAACATTAAAAGCATCCTTCTTTCTCAAATAATGTAACCATTATAACACTCACTTTTCCGACCAGTAATAGAGAAGCCGGTAAATGGAACAAGCAGGCCGGAACGTTGCTGAATCACCCCCTTTAGGATTAAAATTGGATTAGTTTATTAAATATTTGAAGGGTGATGATTAATGTGACAAACGCCTGGCACCGCTTTATTGAGAATGTGGAGCTGCGCCGCTTTGTTGTCCTGCTTCTAATTGTTTTTGTACTGTGGATGATGCGGTCGATGATGAACATGATCCTGTTTACCTTCATTCTAACCTTTATCGTCGTGAGCTGGATTCACTTTGTTCAGCGCTGGTGGCCGCGGGTTGCGGTCAAACCGCTGGTGCTCTTGACCTACCTGGTCCTGATCCTTTTGCTCTACTTTGGGGTGACCAGGTACCTGCCTGTGCTGGTACACCAGGTTGTCAAGATGGTTAACTCGGTTATCAAGTTTTACAGTAGCAAGGACGCGACAATGCTCTATCACTATATTAATCATTATGTCAGCTGGTCGACGATCATGACCCAGGTTCGGCACGGGGTGAGTTTTGCCATCAGTGCCCTGACCAGTATTGGAGCGATCACGGTCACCTTTGTTTTGTCCTTTATCTTAAGCTTCTTCTTTGCTCTTGACTTGCGGGAGACAGCAACCTTCTCCAAGCTCTTCTTAAACAGCACCTTTGGCTGGTTCTTCCAGGACCTGGCCTACTTTGGCAAGAAGTTTGTTAATACCTTTGGGGTTGTCCTTGAGGCCCAGTTCTTCATTGCTATCTGCAATACTGCCATTACGACGGTCTGCCTGCTGTTCATGAAGATGCCGCAGATCTTGGCACTGGCCCTGGTTGTCTTTATCTTCAGCCTTGTTCCGGTAGCCGGGGTGATTATTTCGACAATCCCGCTGAGCCTGGTTGCCTACTCAGTCGGTGGAATTCGTGACGTGATCTACATCATCGTGATGGTAATTGTTATCCACGCACTTGAGGCGTATGTCCTCAACCCGAAATTCATGGCCAGTCAGACCGATCTGCCGATCTTCTACACCTTCATCATCCTGCTGGTGAGTGAACACTTCTGGGGAACTTGGGGGCTGATTGTTGGCGTGCCGATCTTTACCTTTCTCTTGGATATCCTGGGGGTCAAGGCGATTCCAAAAAAGAAAAAATAATCAGTCACAAGCAAGGGCTTTAGCGTTCGGATTTTCCAAATGCTAAAGGCCCTTTGTGTATTGCATTGTAGCATTTTATCTATGTTGGGAGTCATGCTACAGCGTCCCTTTTACATCTGTAGCTCTTTACTATTCGTGTTTAAACGTGTAATGTTAGAATATAAGTTAACTTAAATCATATTTCTTTAGTTAAAGTTCGTATTTTGGAAAGGAATGATCCCTCTATGATGACTGATATTGAGATCGCAGATCAGGCGAAAATGCGACCAATCAGCGAGATTGCGGCCCAGATTGGTCTAAGTGATGACGAGATTGAGCAGTACGGCAAGTACAAGGCCAAGATCACCCTACCGGTTACCACGCACCCGGATAAGAAGCACAAATTGGTCTTGGTGACCTCGATCAACCCGACTCCGGCTGGCGAAGGAAAGTCAACGGTCCTGGTTGGCCTTGGTGATGCCATGAACCAGCTCGGTCACCAGACAATCATTGCTATGCGGGAGCCGTCCATGGGTCCGGTCTTCGGGATCAAGGGCGGGGCAACCGGTGGTGGCTACAGCCAGGTAGTGCCGATGGAGGACATCAATCTCCACTTCACCGGTGATCTCCATGCCCTGACCAGCGCCAATAACACCCTGGCGGCCTTGATCGATAACTACATCATGCGTGGCAACGAGCTCGGCCTCGACCCACGGCGGATCATCTGGAAGCGGGTTGAAGACGTTAACGACCGCGCTCTGCGGAACGTGGTCACTGGGCTTGGCGGAATCATGCAGGGGGTGCCGCGCCAGACCGGCTTCGATATCACTGCGGCCTCTGAATTGATGGCCATTCTCTGTCTGTCGACCGACTTGATGGATTTGAAGCACCGGGTCGGCAAGATTGTTGTCGGCTACACCTATGATAAACAGCCAGTGACGGTTGCCCAACTTCACTTTGAAGATGCCATTACGATCCTGCTTAAGGATGCGATCAAGCCTAACCTTGTTCAAACCCTTGACCATACACCGACAATCATTCATGGGGGCCCGTTTGCCAATATTGCCCACGGTTGCAACAGTGTTTTGGCTACTAAGACAGCACTCCAGTTGGCCGATTATACTGTCACCGAGGCCGGGTTCGGTGCTGACCTGGGGGCGGAGAAATTCATGGACATCAAGCGTCGGGTCCTTGGAAAGAACCCTGATGCCGTGGTCATTGTTGCCACTGTGCGGGCCCTTGAGTACAACGGGGGTGCCAAGCTGGCCGACCTGAAGGAAGAGCACCTGCCGGAGCTGAAGAAGGGCCTGGTCAACCTCAACCGTCATATTAAGAATATGCAGCGCTACGGAGTTCCACTGGTCGTGGCGATCAACCACTTTGTGACCGACACCGAAGCTGAACTCCAGCTGATTGAAGATAACTGCCGCCAGTTGGGTGTAAACGTGGTGACGGCTGATGCCTGGGCCAAGGGTGGTACAGGCACCCAAGATCTGGCCAAAGAGGTTGTCCGGCTGACTGACCAGGAGAGTGACTTTCACGAACTTTACAGCCTGGACGCCACACCAGCGGAGAAGGTCGAGACCATTGCCACCAAGATTTACGGGGCCCAAGATGTTGAATTTAGTCGTAAGGCTCAGCGGCAGTTGAAGCAGTTCGCTGAGCTAGGGTGGGACAAACTACCGGTCTGCATCGCCAAGACCCAGTACTCCTTTACCGATGATCAAACCCAGCTGGGGGCGCCAACTGACTTTACCTTCCATATCCGGGAATTTGTACCAAAGCTGGGAGCTGGCTTCATTGTTGCCCTGGCTGGTAATATGATGACGATGCCGGGCTTATCCAAGGTACCGGCTGCGGTCAACATGACTATTGACAAAAACGGTAAAATTACCGGATTGTTCTGATAACGTAAATAAAGAGCGCCAAACAGGGCTGCTCTTTTTCTTTTTTTAGCATTTAGGCGAACTATTATTAGCATATATTGAATAAAGTTCGATAAACTTGTTGAAGTTGTTAGTCTCCTCTGTTATCTTTAAAGCAGTTTTTAAGGAGGAAATAACCATGAGTCAGATCAGTGTTGTAATGGGTAGCAAGTCGGACTGGCCAACCGTCAAGGCGGCCTGCCAGATCCTCAATGAGTTTGACGTTGAATACGACAAACATGTAATTTCCGCTCACCGGATGCCAGATGAAATGTTCGCCTTTGCCAAGGGAGCAGTGGCTAAGGGGACTAAGGTGATTATCGCCTGTGCCGGTGGAGCCGCCCACCTGCCAGGGATGATCGCAGCCAATACCCCCCTGCCGGTAATCGGGATTCCTGGGCAGACCAGGGCCCTCGGCGGGATGGACTCCCTGTTGTCAATTGTGCAGATGCCAGCCGGGATTCCAGTAGCCACAACCGCAATTGGGGTAGCCGGTGCCAAGAATGCTGCCCTGCTAGCCCTGCAAATTCTTGGTATCGATAACACGAAGATCCAACAGGGGATTGTCGACTATCGGCAACGGATGCATGACCAGGCGGCAGAAAGCGGGGCGCATCTTGACTAGGATGATTCAACCAGGACAGACAATTGGGATCATCGGTGGTGGCCAGCTCGGGCAGATGATGGCTCTTGATGCCAAGCAGACGGGGATGAAGGTAATCGTTCTCGACCCAACGCCTGCATGCCCAGCCGGCCAGGTGGCAGATGACCAGATTGTGGCCCCTTACGCTGAGGTCCAGGCAATTGAGGAGCTTGCCCAGCGGTCGGATGTACTGACCTACGAGTTTGAAAATGTTGATCTTAGAGCCCTGGAAGATGTGGCGGACAAGGTTTACGTGCCACAGGGGACCAACCTCCTCAATATAACCAAGAATCGAATCCGGGAGAAGACTTTTCTTCGTAACGCCGGGCTGCAGACGGCACCCTTCATGGCTGTTCAAAATGCTGATGACCTAAAGAAGGCGGTAGACCAGCTTAGTTACCCAAGCGTCCTAAAGACTAGCGAGGGTGGCTATGATGGCCACGGTCAGGTAGTCCTTCACAGTGACGCCGACCTGGTTAATTGTGCGGGTATTTTATCAACTCAAGATGCCATCCTCGAAGGCTGGGTACCGTTTAGGTTGGAGTGTTCCGTAATGGTGGCCCGTAATGAGAATGGGGAAGTGACCGTCTTCCCGGTTTCGGAGAATATCCACCACGACGAGATTCTCCACCTCAGTATTGTACCGGCTCGGCTCCCTCATAACTTGCAAAAGCAGGCCCAGCAGATGGCTGTGAAAATTGCCCACGCCATCGACCTCCGTGGGGTCCTAGGGGTTGAAATGTTCGTGACTGCTGCTGGTCAGATCTACATTAATGAGCTGGCACCCCGCCCACATAATTCGGGTCATTACTCGATTGAAGCCTGCAACTTCTCCCAATTTGCCATCCACAACCGAGCAATCTGCAACTGGCCACTCCCAAAGATTGAGCTGCTTCAGTCGGCCGTGATGGTCAACGTCCTGGGTCAGCACGTTGCGGGGGTGCGCCAACAGATCGCCCGCCGACCGAACTGGCACTTTCATGATTACGGGAAGGCCGCGGTTCGCCACAACCGAAAGATGGGGCATGTCACCATCCTGACTGATGATATTGATGCTACTTTGTCAGAAATTGACAATACAGGCATCTGGCGAGAATAAAGTTCGCCTTTACGCAGAATGGCTACTTGTGCGATAATGATGGAGAATAAGAATAGAGAGGGTTTTTAACTGATGATTGATCGCTATACTAGTCCAGAGATGAAGAAGATTTGGAGCTTGGAAACCCAGTACCAGTGCTGGTTGGAGGTCGAAATCGCTGCTGATGAGGCTTGGAGCAAGCTCGGTCATATTCCAGCTGCTGATGTGGAGAAAATCAAGCAGAATGCTAAGTTCAGCGTGGAAGGGATTGCCGAGATTGAAGCTGTCACTCACCACGACGTGATTGCCTTCACCCGGGACGTCTCCAAGTCCCTTGGCCCCGAACGCAAGTGGGTTCACTACGGAATGACCAGTACCGACGTGGTTGACACCGCCCAGGGGTTGCGTTTGAAAAAGGCGAACGATATCATCAGGCAGGATATCGACAATTTCATGGCCGTGTTGAAAGAATTGGCCGAGAAATACAAGTATACTGTCTGCATGGGTCGGACCCACGGTGTCCATGCGGAACCAACCACTTTTGGTCTAAAGGCGGCCCGCTGGTATTCCGAGATGAAGCGCAATAAGGAGCGGTTCGAGCACGCAGCCCGCGGTGTTGAGGCTGGTAAGATCTCCGGGGCGGTGGGAACATTTGCCGAGATTGACCCGTTCGTTGAAAAATACGTCTGCGACCGCCTTGGCCTGCGTGCCCAGGAGATCTCTACCCAAGTCTTGCCGCGTGACCTTCATGCCGAGTACATCGCCACGATTGCCCTAATTGGGACCAGCATGGAGGAGATGGCAACCGAGATTCGTTCCCTCCAGCGGACCGAGATTCACGAGGTCGAGGAACACTTTGCTAAGGGACAGAAGGGGTCATCAGCCATGCCGCATAAGCGAAACCCGATCGGCTCGGAAAATATCTGCGGCTGTGCTCGGATGCTGCGGGGCTTCATGGTACCAGCCTACGAGGACGTGCCCCTATGGCATGAACGGGACATCTCCCATTCAAGTGCCGAGCGGATGATCCTGCCAGACGCCACCTCCCTGATTGACTACATGTTGCGGCGCTTTGGTCGAATCCTCAAGAACCTCGATGTTTTCCCTGAGACGATGAAGAAGAACATGGACAAGACCCTGGGCCTGATTTACTCCGGCCGGGTCCTACTCAAGCTGGTCAACTCTGGGATGACCCGGGAGGCTGCTTACGACTTGATCCAGCCCTACACCGCCAAGTGCTGGGCCGAGCAGATCCCGTTCCGTCCACTCCTGGAAGCGGACTCGACGATTCAAAAGCAGCTCACCAAGCAAGACCTCGATGACGCCTTCGACTACCACTGGCATCTCCGCCACGTCGACGACATCTTCAAGCGGGTTGGGCTGGAATAAGGATTAGAAAATAACGGACAGTATCCACTGCCCGTTATTTTTTAAATGATAAATTATCGTTTTGCGATAAATAATTATCGTGTTATAATAATTATGAGTAGTAAGGGGGTAAAGTAATGAAAAAACAGCTGATTAAGTTTCTTTTGACCATTATCCAGGTAGTCGTTGATATTAACATTGTAATTATCACGTTTGGCGCCTTTGTGGGCCTGATTTTCCTGCTCGCCGCCCCGTTTACTGGCGTTGGCCATGCGTTCTTTGACTATCGTAGTGGACTTGGACTGACGATCCAGGTTCTCGACGTGGTAGTTGAATCCGTCTTGACTGTCATCACCCTTTTGGGGACGCGGAACTTATTGTCTAACATCAATGATGGCCAGTATTTTGTCGACAAGAACATGCGGGCGGTCCGGCAAATTTTGTGGTCTTCTTTGCTGGTTCTGGTATTGGGTAGCATCAACACGGTGGTCTTTCACTTGCTCCATGTCCAGGACAAGTTGAGTTTGCTGACCCTTAGTGGGGATGACTTCACAAACGGCCTGGGTTTTGTGACGGTGATTTTCCTGATTTACTTGATTTTCAGACGAGGCATTGCCCTGCAACAGGACGCGGATGAGATCATTTGAGGAGGTGGTTACGAGTGATCAGGGTTAACCTGGATGTAGTATTGAGTGAACGCAAGATGACCTCGAAGGAGTTAGCCCAGCAAATCAGCATCACCCCGGCCAACCTCTCCATCTTGAAGACGGGGAAGGCCCGGGGAATCCGCTTTGAGACACTGGACAAGATCTGTCGGGTTCTGAACTGTCAGCCTGGCGACATTCTAGAATATCGGGAGGGATAACGATGAAACTAAACAAAACTTTCTACAAAAACACTGACCTTTACTTAGGTCTAGTAATGATGGTGACTGCTCTTGCGGAGGTCGTGATGGGGCGCGATCCCTATAACGACGTCATCCTAGGTCTGTTTATTATCGTTGGTCTGGTCTTTATAGGTCACGCCCTGCTGAACACTGATGCGACAGACTGGTTGATCAGCGGTCAGGGGTCCCGACTCAGCTTTAACCGGTACTTCTACCGGAACGGGAATTTCTACCTGGGTTGGTTCCTGATCCTACTTGACCTGCCATGGGGAAAAGGACCGGTCGAATGGGATGATATTGTCTTCCTGGTTTTCGGAGCGATCGTGGTGATTTGTTCCCTGTTTTGTTGGCGTAATTAAATTGATTTAAGTCGGCTGGCTAGCACATTTTGCTAGCTGGCCTTTTTTACTCCGTAGATAAACACGAACATTCATTAAAAACATTTTTCTTTTGTTCTTAAAAATGTTGAAAAAGGATTGGTAACTTGTTATACTTTCCACATAAAAGAACGAATTACTTCTATGTATTTTTAGCTTTTGTTCGTGTTTTATCTAAAAGGAGTCAATTAAGCGATGGAAAAGTTACTGTATACCGGGAAAGCAAAGCAGATGTGGCAGACTGATGACCCTGAGGTGCTACGGGTGGTCTATATGGACCAGGCGACCGCATTAAACGGTAAGAAGAAGGACCGCTTCGCCGGTAAGGGGGCCGCCGCTAAGGGAATCTCCGACCTGGTTTTCCACTACCTGATCGACCACGGAATTCCAACCCACTTCATCAAGCAAGTTTCATCAACTGAGGATTTGGTCAAAAAGTGTCAGATGTTTCCGCTAGAGTTTGTCACTCGAAATGTCGTCGCTGGTCACTTTGCCAGCCGGTACGGACTCGACGAGGGGACCGTCTTGACGGAACCAGTTGAGGAAACCTTCTACAAGAGTGATCAACTCGATGATCCTTTTATTAACGAGTCGGCTACGCTTGCCCTCGACATCGCTAGTCACGCTGACTTAGAGGAAATGTGGGGTCACTGTCGGAAAGTCAACGGTCTGCTCAAGCCGCTTTTTGAAAAGTCCGGGATGCAACTGGTTGACTTTAAGCTCGAATTTGGCCGGTTGAGTAATGGTCAGATCGTCTTGGCCGATGAATTCTCCCCGGACAACTGCCGCTTGTGGGATCTCCAGACGGACCAGCACTTGGATAAAGATGTTTACCGGCGCCAACTCGCTGATCTGACCCAAACCTATGATGAAGTACTGAACCGCCTGCAGAACGTTTTAGCGGAGGAGAACTAATTATGACGAATGTTCGGATTTTCGTAACCTATAAGCAATCAGTGTTTGATCCCCAAGGTGAGGCGATCAAGGACGCTATCCATACGCTAGGCCATGACGAGGTTACTGACATCAAAGTTGGTAAGTTTTTCGACGTCACCATTGACGCAACTGGGGATGCTGTCGACCAGACGGTTAAGAAAATTGCTGATCAGCTGTTGGTCAACTTCAACATGGAAACCTACCACTACCAAGTACTGGAGGAAGCAAAATGAGAATTGCCGTAATTGTTTTTCCGGGTTCCAACTGTGATGTCGACCTGTACGAGGCCCTGGGCACGGTCTGTGGTGCAAACGTCGCCTACGTCTCCCATCATGAGCACAGCCTGGCCGGGTTTGACGCGGTAATGCTGCCAGGGGGCTTTTCTTATGGCGACTACCTGCGGGCCGGGGCGATTGCCCGCTTCACCAATATTATGCCGGCAATTATCAAGATGGCGGAAGAAGGTAAACCAGTCTTTGGCACCTGCAACGGTTTTCAGATTCTGACAGAAGCCGGGCTGTTGCCGGGGGCGTTGAAACGCAACGATAGTCAACGCTTTACCTGCAAGACCGTTCCGCTCGAGGTCGTTAACAACCAGACCCTGTTTACGAGCCAGTACCGGGAGCATGAACGAATTAACCTACCGATTGCTCATGCCGATGGTAGCTTTTACGCCGATCAAGAAACCTTGGATTGCCTGGAAGATAATCACCAGGTTGTTTTCCGCTATGCAGAGGAGAATCCAAATGGTAGCTTGCAAAATATTGCCGGAATTACTAATAAACGTGGCAACGTTTTAGGAATGATGCCGCACCCGGAACGGGCGGTAGAAACTATTTTGGGTAGCACGGATGGTTTACGACTATTCAAGTCCCTGCTGGCAAACGGCAGTGTGAAAGTGGGGGAGTAAAGCGATGAAACAGGCAATGACACCTGAAGAGATCAAGGAACAGAAGCCGTACCTGGATTGGAGCCTGAGTGAGGACGAGTACAACTACATTAGTGAACGGTTATTGGGGCGGCTACCGAACTACACCGAGACCGGCCTCTTCGCCGCAATGTGGAGTGAACACTGCTCATATAAGAAGTCTAAGCCAGTCCTCCGCCTTTTTCCCAATAAGAGTGACCGGGTCATCCAGGGCCCGGGTGAGGGGGCTGGGGTTGTTGATATTGATGATGGCCAGGCGGTCGTTTTCAAGGCTGAGAGCCACAACCATCCAACTACGGTTGAACCTTATCAGGGAGCTGCAACCGGGGTCGGGGGCATCCTTCGTGACATCTTCAGCATGGGAGCTCGCCCGGTAGCATCACTGGACTCTCTCCATTTTGGCGAACTTGATAACCCGACTACGCGGATGAAGGTTGATGGGACAGTCCGTGGGATTGGGGACTACGGCAACTGCATGGGAATCCCCACGATTGCTGGCGAGACTACTTTTGACTCCTGCTATCAAGGCAACGTCCTCTGCAACGCCATGAGCGTCGGCTTGATGGACCAGAAAGATATTCAGAAGGGGAAGGCTGCCGGGGTCGGCAACGCGGTGATGTATGTCGGTGCGAAGACTGGACGTGACGGCATCCACGGGGCGACCTTCGCCTCGGCCGACTTCAGCGACGAACACGCTACCCAGCGGTCTGCCGTCCAAGTTGGCAATCCCTTCATGGAAAAGCTATTACTGGAGGCCTGTCTGGAACTGATTACCGAACACCCTGACTGGCTGGTTGGTATCCAGGATATGGGGGCTGCTGGGATTGTCTCTTCCAGCGCTGAAATGGCAGCGGAAGGGAAAAGCGGAATGGACCTCGACCTCGACCTGGTACCCCAGCGTGAGACTGGAATGTCGGCTTATGAGATTATGCTCAGCGAGTCCCAGGAACGAATGCTTCTCTGTGTTAATAAGGGACACGAGGAAGACGTCAAGAAGATCTTTGACTTTTATGATCTTGATGCTGTCACAATCGGTCGGATCACAGCTGGTCACCAATACGTCCTTCATCACGACGGTCAGGTTGTCTGTGACATCCCCGTATCCAGCCTGACCGATGATGTCCTGGAGGAGGCTAGCGAAGAACGTAAGCCAGTTCGAATCAGTGCCGCTGAGCAACAGCCGGTATGGCATCCCCAAATTACTGATCCGGCCGTGACGCTTCGCCGCCTCTTGGCCCAGTCAACGATTGCTGATAAGAGCAGCTTTTATCAGCAGTATGATTCCCAGGTGCGGACCTCAACAGTAGTCGGTCCTGGTAGTGACGCAGGTGTTCTCCGTGTTCGTGGTACTCGTAAGGCCCTAGCAATGACCACTGACGGCAACGGGCGTTTTGTTTACCTCAGCCCCGAGGTTGGCGGTCAGATGGCTCTGGTCGAGGCTGCAGCCAACATTATTTCTGCAGGAGCCGAACCACTGGCGATTACTGACTGTCTGAACTACGGTGACCCCAATGACCCTGAGATCTTCTGGGAGCTCCACCATTCTGTCAAGGGAATGGCTACCGCCTGCCGGATCTTTGATACACCGGTGATCTCTGGAAACGTTTCTCTATATAACGAGAATAATGGTCAAGCCATTCACCCAACACCAATGGTGGGGATGGTCGGCCTGATCAAGAATATCGACCGGGTGGTACCGAGCCGCGCCCAGCACGCTGGCGACCGGGTTTACCTGGTCGGGCAAACCCGCGATGACTATGCCGGGTCCGAGTTGCAGAAGATGCTGACCGGGAAAATTAGCGGGGTGGTCCAGCCCTTTGACCTTAACCGCGTTCACAAAATTATGAAACGTCTCCTCTACACGATGGAGAATGGTCACGTGGCCAGCTGCCATGATCTCAGCGAGGGCGGCCTCGGGGTGGCCCTGGCCGAAACCGTCTTCAAGACTGACCGGGGATTGAGCCTCAACCTCCGTGATCTGACGGGTGCCCAGCTGTTTAGCGAGACCCCGGGACGCTTTGTGGTAACCGTTCAGCCAGAACATGCGGCAGCCTTTGAACAGGACCTCGGTGGTGCTGCCCAACTGGTAGGAGAGGTTACCAACACCCACTGGCTGGAAGTGCACCTGGCCGACAGCGAGCTGAACCAAAATGTTGATGAACTGCAGCAAATCTGGGAGGAGGCAATTCCGTGCCAAATGAAATCAAAGGACTAAACGAGGAGTGCGGTGTTTTTGGTATCTTTGGTGTGCCCAACGCTGCTCAGCTAACCTACTACGGTCTTCACACTCTCCAGCACCGTGGACAGGAGGGCGCCGGTATTGTGTCTACTGACGGGACCGATCTCTACCAGCATCGTGACCGGGGACTGCTTGCCCAGGTGTTTGCTAATCCGGCCGAGCTTAAGCGGCTGACTGGCGATGCCGCGATCGGCCATGTGCGTTACGGCACCAGTGGCCATAATTCAATCGCCAATGTCCAGCCATTCCTTTTCCGTTTCCACGATGGTGACGTTGCTCTGGCTCACAATGGCAACCTAACTAACGCGGTGACCCTTCGTCGACAGCTTGAGGATGATGGGGCGGTATTTCAATCTGATTCGGATACGGAGATTCTGATTCACCTGATCCGTAAGTATATCCGAGAGGGATTCATCCCCGCCCTTAAGAGAAGTCTTAATCAGGTTCATGGTGGCTTTGCCTTTCTTCTCTTGCAGAAGGATCGGCTGGTGGCGGCCCTTGACCCGAACGGCATTCGTCCGCTTTGCATCGGCCAGCTGGCCAGCGGTGCTTATGTGGTAGCCAGTGAGACCTGCGCTCTCGACATTGTCAACGCCCGCTTTATCCGTGATGTTCAGCCAGGGGAACTGATCGTGATTGATCGCGATGGCCTTCATATTGATCATTACACCACCCAGACTCAACTGGCCATCTGCTCAATGGAGTACATCTATTTTGCCCGGCCGGATTCGATTATCCATGGGGTAACCGTTCACAACGCTCGTAAGCAAATGGGGCGTTTGCTTGCCCGGGAGCACCTGATCGACGTTGACATGGTGATTGGGGTACCGAACTCATCCCTCTCTGCAGCCAGTGGTTATGCTGAGGCAGCTGGCCTTCCCTATGAAATGGGGCTGATCAAGAGCCAATACGTTGCCCGGACCTTCATTCAGCCGACTCAGGCTCTTCGTGAGCAGGGGGTTCACATGAAGCTCTCTGCTGTTCGTGGGGTGGTCAATGGCAAACGGGTAGCTGTGGTGGATGATTCGATCGTCCGGGGCACGACATCCAGGCAGATTGTTAAGATGCTTCGTGATGCCGGGGCCAAGGAGGTTCACCTCCTAATCTCATCCCCGCCATTTTGCTTCCCATGCTTCTACGGGATCGATATTTCAACCCGGTCCGAGCTGATGGCGGCTCACTACTCGGTTGAGGAGATGCGCCAGCAGATCGGTGCTGATTCCCTGCACTTTTTGAGTGTTGACAGTTTGATCAAAGCAATCAGCGTCCCCGATGCCGGGAATGCGCCTAATGGAGGCCTGACGGTGGCTTATTTCACCGGAGAATACCCGACTCCGCTCTACGACTACGAGGAAGGCTATCTTAAGTCATTGAATGAGCAGGAACGCCGTACACAAAGGAGGAAATAAGATGAACCGATACCAAGAAGCTGGGGTTAACGTCAACGCGGGCTACACACTGGTTCACCGCATTAAAGACGCTGTCAGGTCTACCGACCGTCCTGGTGTAATGGCCGGGATCGGCAGTTTCGGTGGAATGTTTGACCTAGGGATGTTACACGTGAAACATCCAGTGTTGGTTTCCGGTACCGATGGGGTGGGGACCAAGCTTCTGATCGCCCAACGACTAGGTAAGCACGACACGATCGGGATTGATGTTGTGGCAATGTGTGTCAACGATGTCCTTGCCCAGGGGGCCGAGCCGCTATTCTTCCTGGACTATATTGCCACCGGTCACAACGATCCGGCTAAGATGGCCGCAATCGTCCAAGGGGTCGCGACTGGTTGCCGAGATGCTGGTATAGCCTTGATCGGTGGGGAAACTGCTGAGATGCCGGATATGTATGATCGCGACGAATATGACCTAGCCGGTACTGTCACCGGGGTTGCTGAGAAAGACCAGCTGCTGACAGCCAATTTGCCCCAGGATGGCGATGTCCTGATCGGGTTGCCGTCTAGCGGTCTCCATTCCAATGGCTTCTCACTGGTTCGTCAGATTCTCTTTAAAGACCACGATGTTCAGCTAACGGATAAGCCTGCAGCGTTGAAAGGCCAGACGGTGGGGGAGACTCTGCTGACGCCAACCCGGATCTATATTCATCCGGTCCTTCCCCTGGTGCGGTCCGGCCTCATTCACGGAATCGGTCATATCACGGGTGGTGGTTTGGTTGAGAATGTACCACGGATGTTTGGCGATCGGCTGCAGGCGGTGATCAACCGTCAGACTTGGCCAACCCTACCGATCTTTGATTATCTGAAAGATCTTGGCCAACTCGACTTGGCGGACTGCTACCAGACCTTCAACATGGGAATTGGTCTCGTCTTGGTGGTGGCCTCGGACAAGGTCAACCTTGTTCAGCAACGGCTACAGGCTGCTGATCAGGCCAGCTATCGGATCGGGTACTTACAACAACGGCCGGCTGATGAAGGAAAAATTGTTATTAAGTGAGGTGTTTGGGATGAGAACCGCAATTTTAGCATCAGGCAACGGAACTAACTTTGAAGTTCTAGCTAAGCATTTTCATTCTGGCGATCTACCCGGTGAGCTGGCCCTGCTCTTCTGTAACCACCCGGATGCTCCAGTGATGGCCCGCGCACAGCGTCTTGGTATCCCAGCTGTTAGCTTTACCGTTAAGTCTTGTGGTGGCAAGGCGGCTTACGAAGAAAAGCTGCTGGCCCTCCTCCAGGAATACCAGATTGACTTTATCGCCCTGGCTGGCTACCTTCGGGTGGTGGGCCCGACAATCCTTAATCGCTATGACCATCGGATCGTCAATCTTCATCCGGCCTGGCTGCCTGAATATCCGGGCCTGCACTCAATTGAACGAGCCTTTGCGGACCATCGAACCCAAACAGGGGTGACGGTTCACTACATCGATGCTGGCCTGGATTCCGGCCCAATTATTGCCCAGTGTCATGTGCCAATCCTGCCAACGGACACGGCGGCTATCCTGACGAAACGGGTTCACACTACCGAACATCAGTTGTACCCCCTGGCATTGAAACAAGCGTTAACTGCATTGAAAGAAAAGGAGAATTAATTCATGAAGCGTGCATTGGTAAGTGTATCTGATAAGACCGACTTGATCCCCTTTGTTAAGGGGCTGGCTGCTAACGACTACGAGATTGTGTCGACGGGTGGAACAAAGAAAATCCTCGATGATGCCGGCGTGAAGACGATCAGTATCGAGGATGTCACCCATTTTCCGGAGATCCTTGATGGTCGGGTCAAAACTCTGAATCCATACGTTCATGGTGGCTTACTAGCCCGGCGTGACCTGCCTGAGCATATGGCAACCTTGCAGCAGCATGGTATCACCCCAATTGACCTGGTCTGCGTCAACCTATACCCGTTTAAGGAAACGATCGAACAGCCAGATGTTAAGCTGGCCGACGCAATTGAGAACATTGACATTGGTGGCCCATCAATGGTTCGGTCGGCTGCTAAGAACTACCATGACGTCACTGTAGTGGTTGATAAGCATGATTACAAGCAGGTCCTGGATGAGATCAAAGATGATGGCAATACTACTCCGGATACCCGGGCCAAATTGGCGGCTAAGGCTTTCCGGCATACCGCGGCCTACGATGCTTTGATTTCCCAGTACCTTACCAAACAGAATGGCCTGGCCGATCCTGAGCAGCTGACTTTGACCTGGAACTTGAAGGAGAAGATGCGTTACGGTGAAAATGCCCACCAGCAGGCCTGGCTTTATGAGGATGCCATCCCAAAACGTTACTCTATCTTGAGTGCTAAGCAGCTGCATGGCAAACAGCTATCTTATAACAACATCAAGGATGCCGATGAGGCCCTGCGCTGCATTCGCGAGTTCGAGGAGCCAACCGTGGTGGCGATGAAGCATATGAATCCGTGCGGCATCGGTCGTGGTCAGAGCCTGACAGAGGCCTGGGACCGAGCTTACGCCGCTGATCCCGTTTCGATCTTTGGCGGGGTGGTTGCTTTAAACCGGCGGGTCGACCTAGCCACTGCCACTAAAATGCATAAGATCTTCTTAGAGATCGTGATTGCTCCCGGCTTTGATGATGATGCTTACGCGATCTTAGCCAAGAAGAAGAACATCCGCCTGCTCAGTCTCGACTTTACCCACAAGGACGAATCAACCAAACGCGAGATAGTTTCTGTCATGGGCGGGATGCTGATGCAGGAGCAGGATACCTTGAAGGAGGACTACCATGATTGGCATTGTGTCACCACTGTCCAACCAACTGAAGACCAGCTTAAGAATCTGCTGTTTGCCTGGAAGGCCGTCAAGCATGCTAAGTCAAACGCCATTGTTCTTGCTAACGACCAGCGGACTTTAGGCGTTGGCGAGGGACAACCGAACCGGATCGACTCTCTGAAGATTGCCGTCAAACATGCTGGGGAGGCCATTGATGACCGGACTGTAATGGCGTCTGACGCCTTCTTTCCGTTCGGGGACTGCGTCGAGTATGCCGGTCAGCACGGTATCAAGGTGGTAGTTCAACCGGGTGGCTCGATCCGTGACCAGGAGTCAATTGACATGGCAAATAAGTACGGCATAGCAATGGTGATGACTGGAATTCGTCACTTCCGTCACTAAATAAGAATGAGGTGTCGTAATGGGAGAGCAAGTAAATGTACTGGTAGTCGGTCAAGGCGGTCGTGAATTTGCAATTGCCCGCAAGCTGCAGGCCAGCCCCCGGGTAAAACAAGTCTACTGTGCGCCTGGTAATGTGGGGATGACTACGATTGGTGTTCAGCCGGTAGATATCGCTGAGACGGATTTCACTAATTTAATCCGCTTTGCCAAGGAGCACCAGGTGATTTGGACCTTCGTTGGACCGGAAGACTGCCTGGTTGACGGGATTATCGATGACTTTCAGGCGGCCGGCCTACAGGCATTTGGGCCGACTGCCCGGGCTGCTCAGTTGGAGGGGTCAAAGGAGTATGCCCTTAATTTTATGAACAGCTACGGGGTGCCAACTGCCCAGCACGCCTCTTACCGTGATCAGGCCAGTGCGATTGCCCACGTTGATCAATTCGGCTTTCCGGTGGTGATTAAGGAAAACGGGTTAGCTGGGGGCAAAGGGGTTGTGATTGCTCCAGACAAGACGACTGCTGTCCAAACCATTAAGGAGATGTTCAGTCAGGGCCAATCCCGACTGGTATTGGAAGAGTGCCTTCAAGGACCCGAATATTCGATGTTTGTCCTGCTTAGTGACGACCAGTACCGGATCCTGCCGATGGCCCAGGACCATAAGCGGGCCTTTGACGGCGACCAGGGACCCAATACCGGGGGGATGGGTGCCTACAGTCCATTGCCCCAGCTTGATCCCGCCGACCGCCAGGCAATGATCGATCAAGTAGTGGTCCCAACCGTCCATGGCCTGGTGGCGGGAAACTATCATTACCACGGCATCCTCTATATTGGCCTAATTCTAACTCAAGACGGCCCCAAGGTAATCGAGTACAATGTCCGGCTAGGTGACCCGGAAACCCAAGTGATCCTGCCGCGACTGCGGACAGATCTTTTTGACCTAGTTGATGCTGCCCTTAGCGACCGGCCCCTCCCAGAAGTGGTGGTCAGCGATACCGCCTGCCTGGGAGTTGTTTTGGCCGCGAAGGGGTACCCGACCGATCCTCAGCATAACCAGCCCCTTGGTGAGCTGCCCCGGGTACCCGACATTGACCTTGATTACGCCAACGTTAGTGGTGACCTCGCTGACCTGCGTGGTGCCGGAGGCCGACTTCTGATGGTCCTAGCCCAGGCCGATAACCTGCAGGTGGCCCACGACCGGGTTTATGATTACCTTGCCCGTCTGAATGAGCCGGAGTGTTTCTATCGGCACGATATCGGTGCCAAGGCTGGTTTAAATTAGTGATAAGAACGTGCTTCGCCACTATTGGCAAGGCACGTTCTTTGTTATAATTAGTCCACTAAAAAAGAAAAGAGGAGATGACAAATGAAAAAGAATAATGACCGGCTGATCGGCCTGACGGTGTTGGCCGTGGTGGCCCTTTATATTCTGGCCAAGAGCTCCCTGCTTGACCCCTTCTGGTCACGGGTCCTAACCACCATTGCGGCTCTGGTGACCGTCGGCGCGATTGCCTACCTGGTCCTAAGATGGAATGCCAACGTAAGCATCCTCAGTGGTTCACAGCGCGAACTCGAATCTCGTAGCCAACAAGTCACCAGTGTAAACTTGCTGGGTGGCACCAAGCTTTACCTCGGTTCTGGCAACGAGGAGGTAGTGGTCGACACCAGCTTTGTCAATATTTTGGGCGGCAGTGATCTCTTCTTGCCTGCTGGCTGGCGGGTTGAGGATCACTCACTGAAGCTGCTGGCCGGAATTACCGACAAGCGTTCAGCCCATGTGACGGGTTCAGGCCCGACCATTCGGATCACTGGCTTCATGCTGCTGGGTGGAGTGACAATCCGAGAGTCTCCTCAAATGGTGACTAGTATGGGATCGTGATCTCCTTCACGAAAAGCCAACATTTTGCGGACCACCCTATTGGCATTTATCCGTGATTGGATTAAAATAGTAGAGAAATGCAATAGCATGGTATTTTTTAAGAAGAAAGAGGTCAAAGACAATATGGCTAAATTAGTACTGATTCGTCACGGTCAAAGTGAATGGAACCTGGCTAACAAGTTCACCGGTTGGATCGACGTTGACTTGAGCGAAAAGGGTGTTGAACAAGCTAAGGAAGCTGGTAAGGCCCTTAAGGAACATGGTATCGAATTCGACTACGCTTACACTTCTGTTCTGAAGCGTGCCATCAAGACGTTGCACTACGCTCTTGAAGAATGTGACCAACTCTGGATCCCTGAAACCAAGACCTGGCGTCTGAACGAACGTCACTATGGCGC
Organism: Limosilactobacillus pontis; assembly: GCF_002940945.1. Taxonomy (GTDB): domain Bacteria; phylum Bacillota; class Bacilli; order Lactobacillales; family Lactobacillaceae; genus Limosilactobacillus; species Limosilactobacillus pontis_A. Next base: position 3,758 of record NZ_PNFV01000015.1, on the reverse strand, counting down.
TCTGCAGGGCCTGAACAAGAAGGCTACTGCTGAAAAGTACGGGGACGAACAAGTTCACATCTGGCGTCGTTCATATGATGTTCTGCCACCATTGCTGAAGGCAAGTGACGAAGGTTCTGCTCTGCACGACCGTCGTTACGCTAACCTGGACCCACGGACCGTACCTGGTGGTGAAAACTTGAAGGTTACCCTGGAACGGGTTATCCCATTATGGCAAGATGAAATTGCACCAAAGCTTTTGGATGGTAAGAACGTTATCATCGCTGCTCATGGTAACTCCCTCCGTGCTTTGAGTAAGTACATCGAAAACATCTCTGATGATGACATCATGAACCTGGAAATGGCTACTGGTCAACCGGTTGTTTATGACTTCGATGATAAGCTGAATGTTCTCAGCAAGGAAAAGTACTAAAATAGCGATTTCCACTAACATAATTACTGTCAACTGTGTACCCAATCCACGGCTGGCAGCCGAAATTCCCGACCATCTCCCCCTGATGACCGGGAATTTCTTCTGTTTTAAAGTTTTGAAAAGATTGCGAAGATCCTAGTGAAAGAATTGTGGACCGTCACAATTGTGTTATGATGGAAAATAAATCAAATGTAGATGGAGTCGATTTTTTAAGATGAAAAAACAACATAGTTTACCATTAAAGAGTTTTATTATGGAACTCAAGGCTCTGGTAAAGCCTAATTACCTCAAGGCAATGTGGCCCGTCGGTGGGATTGCCATTATCTTCATTGCCCTGACCTGCATTCTTAGTTTTCTCGCTACCAGCGTGATGTCTTCTATGATGATGAGTGTCATGATGATTATGTATGGAATGGCATCACCAGCGGCCCTCTTGATGGGGTTACTGGAAATCTTGGGCGCGGCTGCAATCTCCATTGCGCTGTCCTTCTTTTTCAACTTCTTCATGGTAGCCATCCAGTACACCTACTGGGATCGCCTAGCCCATCCTGAACAGCCGGTCAGTGCCGGCTCAATTTGGATGCACTACAAGCATCTGCGGAAAAATCAGGTTTGGCGAATTGCCCTCTATATCGGCCTGTTTGTCTTCTTGTGGAGCCTGCCGCTGGACATTATCGGCGGCCTGGTCGGCGGGATGACTAAGAGTAGTGTTTGGCCACTGATCATCCGGATCATCAACGACATCGTGATCCTCTGGAAGGCTTTGGAATATTCCCAGTCATACTTTCTCTACCGGGAGAAGCAGCCTCAGTTCCTTGGTCAGTCAATGCGGCATGCTCTGACGGCTAGTCGGCGGTTCATGACTGGCCGGAAGTGGAACTATCTGCTAATCAATGTAGTCTGCGAGGTTCTGCCGGTCTTAGTATGGACACTAATTTTTGGTGGGGTAGCCTTTTACGGAAACTACACCGCCACCTACGTCCTGACCTACGTCGGCATTGCACTATTGATCATTGGGATTGCCTGCTACCTGCCGGTTATTCTCGCTACTGGAACCTTGTACTTTGTTAAGAGTAAGAACGCACCGGACCCAGTCGACGTTGACGTAGTCTTTAAGAATATTTTCAAGCCGGTTGCCGAACTGACCGGTGAGGCTTACGTTCACGAGGTTTATACGCCTGCTAAGCCGAAGAAACAACCGACACCAGTTGCCAAGAAGGATACTACACACAAGCGGGAAGCTAAGAAAGACGAATAATGATAACGAGAAGTGACCATTCATGGCCACTTTTTTGTTTGACCTTGACATGCCGGCCCGCCAACTAGTACAATAACGGCAATTATGAAAGGGCGCTGACGCAAGACTCAGTAATTGCCAGTGGGTCATTTAGGGAGTAGGCGGTCATTGGAAGCCTACCAAAGCTGTGCAATGAATTACACTTGTCGAGCTCGTCTATATGAACGGATCGCCCCGTTATCGGCGGAGAGTGGTAGCCAATCTGGTTGCAATTCAAGGTGGTAACGCGGTTAAATCGTCCCTGACTTCTTAATGGAGTTAGGGGCTTTTTTTATCCGTGGTTTAAGATTTAGGAGGAATAGCAGATGAACATTATTGATGATTTGAAGTGGCGCGGTGCGATCAACCAGGCCACCGATCTCGATGCGTTGAAGGAACTGACGGATAACAATAAGATTGCCCTTTATTGCGGGACTGACCCGACGGGTGATAGTTTGCACATTGGTCATTTGATTCCATTCATGATCCTCAAACGCTTCCAGCTGGCCGGCCACCACCCGGTTATCATCATTGGTGGGGGAACCGGTGCGATCGGTGATCCGTCCGGCCGCAAGTCCGAACGGCAGCTGCAGACAATGGATCAAGTTCATCATAACGAGGAAGCACTGACCGCCCAGATGAAGAAGCTCTTTGGTACGGAGAACTTCACGATTGTCAACAACTACGATTGGCTCTCTCAGATCAGTCTACTGGACTTCCTGCGTGACTACGGGAAACTGTTTAATATCAACACGATGTTGAATAAGGAAGTCGTGGCTAGTCGCTTGGAAGCAGGGATCTCTTTCACCGAGTTTACCTACCAGATTCTCCAATCCGTTGACTTCTTACATCTTTACCGGCATAACGATGTTCAACTACAGATCGGTGGGTCTGACCAGTGGGGAAACATCACAGCCGGAATTGACTTGATTCACAAGGTTGAAGGCCCCGACACGAAGGTATATGGTCTAACGATTCCATTGATGCTGAAGGCTGATGGGACTAAGTTTGGTAAGACTGCCGGTGGAGCCGTTTGGCTGGATCCAAAGAAGACCTCTCCATATGAGTTCTACCAATTCTGGATCAACCAAGATGACCGCGATGTTGTTAAATACTTGAAGTACTTTACCTTCCTCTCCAAGGATGAGATCGATGCCTTGGCCGAGAAGGTTAAGAATGAACCGTGGAAGCGGGAAGCGCAACGCCGCCTGGCTGAAGAGGTAACGAAGTTCGTCCATGGGGAGGCAGCGGTTGAAGAAGCTGAACGGATCAGTAAGGCCCTCTTCTCTGGTGACGTTGCAGATTTGTCTGTCGATGAAATCGAACAGGGCTTTAAGAATATGCCATCTGTCGACGTTGAGAACAAGAAAGAGAATATTGTTATCTGGCTGACCGATAATGGAATTGAGCCATCCCGTCGCCAAGCTCGTCAGGACGTTTCCAACGGAGCCATTCGGATTAATGGTGAGAAGGTTGATGATGTCGATGCTGAGATTGACCCTAGCACTCATTTTGCTGGTAAATTTGTGATTGTTCGAAAGGGAAAGAAACATTACTTCCTGGCGCGGGTAAAATAGCTAATAAAATAAATGTTAATAAAAAACGGTTATTCTTCGCTTTATAAAACTTGGGATGATCGCTTTTTATTGTGCATCCGAATATTAATGTATGCTTAGATGAATAAAGTTTTGAAATAGCATAGGACTGATGGACGGTTGAAATTTTGTTGTTGACAGAGGGTGAGATTCACGTTATAGTAATTAACGTTGTCACGGGGGTTGAGTAATCAACTTGATTTAGTTGATAAATTACTTATTGACTTAAGGACGACAATGTGATATATTAGTTAAGCTGTTTGCTGTTCGTATTAGCGTAATGGTGATAAACTAATGGTGTTGGCTTTTGCCAACACGGTAGACCTTTGAAAACTGAACAAAGTTTTTGACGAACTAAATGTGTAGGGTCTTCAATCACTTCGGTGATTTGAAGCAAAACATTTGCGAAGTCAATTCGCTTAATTAATTTGATTTAGAGCTATTCAAGTTCTTATATTTTATATGAGAGTTTGAT
>NZ_PNFV01000014.1 GCF_002940945.1 Limosilactobacillus pontis | reverse complement strand
ATCAAACTCTCATATAAAATATAAGAACTTGAATAGCTCTAAATCAAATTAATTAAGCGAATTGACTTCGCAAATGTTTTGCTTCAAATCACCGAAGTGATTGAAGACCCTACACATTTAGTTCGTCAAAAACTTTGTTCAGTTTTCAAAGGTCTACCAAGTTGCCAAACACAACTTCTTAATATTATCATTCCATCAATTCTATGTCAAGAACTTTTATCAAAACAAGTGATGGAAGAAGCAATCTCATATAACTTACGAGACAGCTTTATTATGTTAACAAATCAGCAATTCATTGTCAACAACTATTTTGAAGAAATAAGTTAGCTACAAATCAGCAGTAACTCTTCTCCGTAACAGCAAGTAATAATATACCAACCTCACGATCATTCGTCAATACCTTTTCTTAAAAAATCAAAAAGTATTGCGAAAGTCGTAAAGACAATTGAACACCTCGATTGCCACTAGGTCAAGATCATCAAAACGAAAGCGTTCATGCGGCCGAAACCGGACATAGATAAACTCATCCTGGTCACGAATATATGTCACCTCGCACACCGGGATACCAAACTGCTCAAAGGTGCGGCGTTGTCGATTTCCGGTCCGATCATTGCGCATTGCATCCAATCTTCGAATAATCTGTATTAACTGTGAATCAGCCATTCCATTCTCCCCTAACAAATCACTATCTCTACCCTACTATTTTCAATCGGGTGCTTCAACTAATCCATGTCAAACAAAAACCGCCACATCTCTAAAGAGCATGCCGCGGTAAATTCATTATTCTGTTTTTACCCGGTCCGGTTTGATCATCAACGCAATCATCCCCGCAATCATCCCGAAGTAATAGGTAATCAACCGCCATATAATCATCGCCAGGACTAGCTTAGTATTGGATTGAACGAAACTAGCAAACAGGACTGAGAAGCTGTACTCGGCACCCCCAGCACCCCCAGGAATCGGAAAAAGCGAGATAATCATAAAGATCAGAACGTGCAGACTGACTACCATGATGAAGTTAATGTGGTAAACCCCAAGAGCCAACAGGATGAAATATGGAATCGTGTAATAAAAGAAGAGCTGGAACAAGGTCACAATACAGACTTTCCCCATCATTTTGTACTCACTCTTCATCTTCAGGCTCTCTTGATAAAATGAGTCCACCATCTCATTCAGTCGAATCTTCATCTTCATATAACGGGCTGGTTTGATGAAAATCGCCACCGGGCGGATCAGGATATTCATTGCCCGCTTGGTGAACTGGTACCAATACATCACCATCAGCAAACCTACGATCACGGCCAGGTGAATTAAAAAACCTAGAAGGACCAGAATTGCCAGAGCGTGCAGCTTCTCTTCAATAAAGTGAAAACCAATCAACAGACAAATGATGAAGTTGATAACAATCATCGCCTGAAAGACCACAAACTTCATCAGTAGGACCGAGCTAGCCCGGCCCCCGTCGACCCCTGACTGGAGCATGGCTACCAACTGAGCCGGCTGACCACCCGTCGAAAACGGGGTAATTCCGTTAAAAAGCTGCTCAATTGGAGGCAAGCGTAACGCGTCTTTCCAGGTGAAGTCACGATGACGATCCTTCATAAAGATCTTCACCACGACCCCCTCTAGTCCCAGGTAGAGACAGATACAGAGAAATGCTACCAGCATCCATCCCCAATTCAGGGTATTAAATTCCAAAACCAGCAGGCGGAGATTAACCGTCCGGAGGGAATAACCAATAATCCCCACCCCGATCAACATCATCAGAATGAAGACCAACCAATTTCGTCTATTCACGAGTCTGTTCCTCCTGTGCCTGCTGACAGTAGAAATTATACCAGACCGTTGCCAGGTGCTCCTTGGAATAACGCCGAGCGGTTAGGTGCGCTCGTTGCTGCCAATGGGCCAGCCTAGCCGGGTCGTTGCGCAGCAGAGTCAGCTTCATTTGCATTTCATCAAGATTTGCCGCGGGCTCATAGTCCCCATCGATAATCGAATGGTAGAGATCGAGATCCCGTAGCATCACTGCATTCCCACAGCTGAAGGCCTCCAGTACCGACATTGGAAAGAGCTCATTATACGATGGCAGGAAGAAGAGGTCCGCTGCCCCATTGAGTTCAGCAATCTCATCGCGGGAGACGATCCCAGTGAAACGCAGGTTATCCGGTGGATTATCCACCACCTGTTTGAGTTCTTTGTAACCATCCGTCAACCGTCCAAAAGAAAAGCCACCGGCCCAGACAAACTGGACATCCTCATTCTGCCGGGCCAGTTGGATGAAGTCTGGGACACCCTTGCGTTCCTGGACCTGGCCACTGCCAAAGACAATAAAACGGTCCTGAGGCAGGTGATACTTTTCACGCAGCGACCGTTTCTCATCCTGAGTTACCGGGTGGAAGCGATCACTATCGACAAAATTAGGAATGTAGCTGATTTGCTCCCGAGGAATCCCATATGCCACCAACTTATCAATGAAAGACGGGTTAACCACCACCAGATGATCCATCCGTTTGTAAAAAGCAATGATATACCGATAAAAAAGGCCGCGAAACGGTTGCGGAATCTTTAAGCTTCCCTCCAAAGTTTCAGGAAGGAAGTGAACGTAGCCGATCTTTCGACCCCGCTTAGCAGAGAAGGTCGACAGATAGAAACGGGGATCGATCGTGTGGTAGTGGCTAATTGTCGATGGCCGGTATTCGTTGATCGCAATATCAAATTCATCCTGGAAATTACTCTCCAACAGGTGGACCAACTCTAAGTACGCACTGCCGACCCCCTGACCAGCAACCTTATCTGCTGATGAAAACATTGTAATCTTAAGCATAATGCCTCCCTAATCAGTGAAACAAACGATGCCGATTCTTAGCCGCCTGCCGGGCCGCTAGTTCCTTCTGGCAGTCGGTATAAAACTGAACTACCTGCTGGACAAAAACTTCTGCGGAAATCGAATGCAGCTTCGCTTGGCGCCGCTCGTGGGACTCTACGTCACCTGGATGATTCAGGTAGTGCAGCACCCCATGGACTAACTCACTCTGTTGCTGGAAACTAACTCCAATGGCAGGATCGTCAATCAGCTCGTCGGTGTATTTACTCCGCATCACCACGATCGGCAGGTCGGATGCCAGAGCCTCATCATAGGTCAAGCCCTGTGACTCCGAATCAGATGCCGACACGAAGACATCGGCCATCTGGTAGTAATGATAAACTTCACTATTATCAACCTCACCGGCAAACTGGACGTGGTCAGTCAAACCCAGCTGGCGAACTTGGCGCTCCAAAGTATGGCGGGCCGGCCCCGCTCCCACAATCAGCAACTGAGCAGTTGGGCGCTGGGCAAGAATATCTGGCATCGCTGCAATCAGGGCATTGATGTTCTTCTCATAAGCCAGCCGGCTCAGGGAAAGGAGGACCGGCGTATCGTCGGTGTAGCCATAACGCTGTCGTAGAGCATGCACCTGAGCTGATGAATCGCGCTGTTGGTACACGCGAAGGTTGACCCCAGTTGGAATCACCCGGATCGGTGACGTCACGTTATAGCTATGCATGGTGTCAAGAACCCGATCACTCGGCGCAATTACCCCATCGATGCTCTTCATATAGAGACGGACAAATGTAGCCACGTTTCGCGGCTTGACAATATGGCCATTGGCAATGTAGTGGAGATAATCCTGATACATCGTGTGATAGGTATGCAGGCAGGGGATTTTCAGTTCACGGGCCACCAGCTTCCCCATCATCCCCAACGCAAACTCAGTCTGATTGTGGACAATATCGAGTTGGAATTTCTTAGCCAATTTAACCGCACGAAAGGCGCCCCGCACCGCGATCCGCCGTTCCTTAAATGAAACAAAGGGGATGCTGGGAAAACGATAGACTCCCGCGGCTATGTCATCATGCTTAGCCTGCGGATCGGTAGTCGTAAAGATGTAGACGTGGTGCCCCTGGGCAATCAGTTCGTCACGAAGGGTTTTAATAGAGGTAGCAACCCCACTGACTTGCGGAAAATATGTATCTGTAAAGAGACCGATATTCAAACTAACTGCTCCTTTTAATCGTATTTAGCCATAATACTCTATTATACGCGAATGTTTGCCAAAAAGACATTTCATTCCATTCTAAGATTAAATATCCTTACTGACAAGTTCTGGGCCCAAAACAAAACAGCGTGGAGAATATGTCGTATCTCCACGCTGCCCTGAATGATTAATTTTTCCTTAACATTGGCACGTATTCTTTTACCAGCATCTTCACCTCACGAGCGCTATGGGCAGCCAATGCCCGGTGAACCAGGGGCTGGAGCTGACGGTTGTTAAGGTGACTGATTAGGGACCGGATCTGTAGAATCTGGCTACTGTTCATTGAGAACTCGTCCAGTCCCATCGCAGTCAAAAGCGGCGTTGCCAACGGGTTGCCAGCCATCTCCCCACACATACCGACCCACTTGCCCTCAGCATGGGCGGCATCAATCACCCGCTTGATCAAGCGGAGAACTGCTGGATGCAATTCTTGATAGAGGTAGGATACCCGGGGATTGCCCCGGTCAGCAGCAAACAGGTACTGGATCAGATCATTGCTACCGATACTGAAGAAGTCTACATCGGGCGCAAAGACATCAGCCATCACTGCTGCCGATGGAACCTCTAGCATCATCCCAACCTCAATGTTATCGGCTACCGCTACACCAGCCCGACTAAGCTTGCGTTCCTCATCATCGAGGATCTCCCGGGCACGAGTAAATTCCTCAGGAGTAGCAATCATTGGAAACATGATCGCCAGGCGGCCATAGACTGACGCCCGGAGCAAGGCCCGCAGCTGAGGCCGTAAGACTGTCGGTTCGGTTAGGCCAATCCGGATTGCCCGATAGCCCAGATAAGGATTATCCTCATGCGGCAGCTTGAGCATCCCCAAACGCTTGTCACCTCCAATATCAAGGGTCCGAGCCACTACCCGTTGCTGATCCATCCCGCTGACGAATTGTCGGTAAGCCTTGAACTGCTCGTCTTCACTCGGCAGTGTGGTCTGATCCATATATAGGAACTCGGTCCGCAGAAGGCCGATCCCCTCGGCTCCGTGATCCCGGGCAAATGTGATATCGCGCAGAGCACCGACGTTAGCGGCCACTTCATACTGACGGCCGTCCTGGCTGACGGTGTGCTGGTCGCGCAACATTCCCCAAGCCTGCTGTTCACGAGCAAACTCCCCAGCAAGGAGACGGTAGTGTTCCAGCTGCTGCTCGGTCGGGTTCACGATTACCTTGCCGTGAATCCCATCAACCACCAGTAAGTCCCCGTCCTGGATCTTCTTGGTGGCCGTATGGGTACCAACCACTACCGGCAGAGCCAGGGTCTTGGACATGATGGAGAAATGTGAGGTCCGTCCACCATAGTCCGTCACCAGTCCCGCAACATAGCGTCGGTCAAACTGGGCCGTGTCGGTTGGGGTGATATTGGTGGCGACCAGGATTGCTCGATGATCCAAGGCCGCCGGATCTGGCAATTTAACCCCGAGCAGGTGGCTGATCACCCGTTTGTAGACATCCCGGATCGCTAGGGCTCGTGAATTCAAATAATCGTTGTCATTCATCCGTTCAAAGAGCTCCAGATAGTGGTCGGTAATCATCTTGACCGCCCACTCCGCCGTAGCAGACTGTTCATAGATTAAATGTTCGATTTTCTTAAGAAGAACGGGATCATCCACTATTGTCAGCTGGGCATCCACCACCGCAGCTGCCTGTTTACCCAGTTCCTGATGGGCCCGCTGACGGATGGATTGCAATTCTTTGGTGGTTAACGCAAAAGAATCACGAAGCCGGGCGACTTCATGATTCTTATCAGCTGTATGCTGTTTCTTAATGGATAGATCTGGCCCTACTAACCGATAGGCAGGAGCAATGGCAATGCCACTACTCGCTGCCAACCCGTCCAGTAGTAAAGACATTAGTCGGTCAATCCTTCCTTCTTCATCGTTTCAGCAACGGCATCTAAGGCTTCCTTTTCATCGTCACCGTTTGCCGTGATGGTAACGTCAGCGTTTTGACCAACACCAAGGGACATAACCCCCATGATGGACTTCAGGTTAACGCTCTTGCCCTCGTAGGACAGGGTTACATCTGAACCATACTTAGATGCAGTTTGTACCAAAATCGTTGCTGGACGTGCGTGAATACCAGTCTCAGCAGTAATCGTAAAATCACGTTTTTCCATACTTAATCAGTCTCCTTCGAGCTTTACTTAATTATCAGCGGCATACACCTCTGATACACCTCGATACGTATATTTTAGCAATTGTAAGCGTTAAATACAAGATCACGGGAGATTAAATTCATCAACGCTGACGCAGGTGATAGGTAATCTTACCGCCTATGTTAGCCTTCCCTTCGATTTGGGTCCGGTATGGGTAGGCATGGTAGACCCGCTGGAAGGCCTGAAAGTCCTCCGGTGTGATCTCAAAATGATCGATCTTACCGGCGCGCAGGTCATCGAGTTGCTGTTCAAAATTTGCCATTATCATCACCTCCCATAAAATTCTACCATATATAATTACCATTTTTACCAGTACCCATTTTAGCATTCTAAAGGAAAGAGTGCTAAACTTTTAGGTAGTCATAAGCCAGTACTTACGTGGGCAAGCATTAGCGATTTTCTTAAGTTAGGACTTCTGACTTGCGTTACGACTAAAAGTAAGTATAATTAAATCAATGGTCAAGAAAGGTCAAAAGATTTGTTGAACCTTTACCCATACTTTTCAAGGAGGTATTTATTAGATGCTCTGTCAAAATTGTCATCAAAATCCCGCGACGATTCACCTACAAATGAATTTCAATGGTCAGCGGGTTCAAATTGACCTCTGCCAAAATTGCTATCAAAAACTACAAAACCTGCAAACCAATATGATGAACGGGGGGAACGGAATGAATAACTTCAATTTTGGAAGCCTCGAAGACTTCATGAATGCGATGAATAACATGCAAAGCCAAGCCGCTGGTGCCAATGGTCAGGCGGCTGGTGCCCAAGGACAACGCCAAGGTGGCCGCCGCGGTGGCAAAGGCATCCTCGGTCAGTACGGAATCAACCTCACCGATATGGCCCGGCAAGGCAAGATCGACCCGGTAATCGGTCGGGATAACGAAATCAAACGGGTCATTGAGATCCTCAACCGGCGGACCAAGAACAACCCGGTCCTGATTGGGGAAGCCGGTGTCGGTAAGACTGCTGTTGTTGAGGGCCTTGCCCAGTCAATCGTCTCCGGTGAGGTACCGGAGAAGCTGGCCAACAAGGAGATTATCCGGCTCGACGTCGTCTCCCTGGTTCAGGGAACCGGGATTCGGGGTCAATTTGAGAAGCGGATGCAGCAGCTGATGCAAGAAGTCCAGAAGAATAAGAACATCATCCTCTTCATTGACGAAATCCATGAGATCATGGGAGCCGGTAATGCCGAAGGAGGCATGGACGCCGGCAACGTCTTGAAGCCTGCCCTCGCCCGTGGTGACTTCCAATTAATCGGGGCCACAACGCTCAACGAATACCGGAAGATCGAAAAGGATGCCGCCCTCGCCCGGCGGTTCCAACCAGTTGAGGTCGACGAACCATCCGTCGAAGAAACGATCAAGATTCTGAACGGAATCAAGGGTCGATATCAGGACTACCACCACGTCAAGTACACCGACGACGCAATCGTCGCCGCTGCCAAGCTTTCTGACCGTTACATTCAGGACCGGTTCCTGCCTGACAAGGCGATCGACTTGCTCGATGAGGCCGGTTCCCGCAAGAACCTGACCTTGAAGACGGCTGATCCAAACACGATTGAAAACGAGATCCACACCGCCGAGGCCCATAAGCAACAGGCTGTCGACAACCAGGACTACGAAAAGGCTGCCTTCTATCGGGACCAAGTTACTAAACTGGAAAAGGCCAAGAAGGCTGCTGAAGAAAACCACACCGAGGACTCAGCAACGGTTAATGTTGCCGACATGCAGAAGATCGTCGAGGAGAAGACCAACATCCCTGTTGGCGACCTGCAGAAGCAAGAAGAAAACCAGCTCCGCGACCTTGATAAGAAGCTGGAAGAACACGTTATTGGCCAGAACGAGGCCGTGGACAAGATCGCCCGCGCCATCCGGCGGAATCGGATTGGCTTGAACAAGTCTGGTCGGCCGATCGGCTCCTTCCTCTTCGTCGGCCCAACTGGAGTCGGTAAGACGGAAACCGCTAAGCAGCTGGCTAAACAACTCTTTGGTTCCAAGGATGCAATGATCCGGTTCGACATGTCCGAATACATGGACAAGACATCGACTTCTAAGCTGATTGGTGCTGCACCAGGATACGTCGGCTATGAGGAAGCGGGTCAGCTGACTGAACAGGTTCGCCGGCACCCATACAGCCTGATCCTACTCGACGAGGTTGAAAAGGCTCACCCTGATGTTATGCACATGTTCCTGCAGATCCTCGATGATGGTCGCCTGACCGATTCTCAAGGCCGAACGGTTTCCTTCAAGGATACTATTATTATCATGACGTCTAATGCCGGAACCGGGGACGCGGTAGCCAGCGTCGGCTTCGGTGCCGAGGCTACGGGCAACACCCACTCGATCATCGACCAACTGACCAACTACTTCAAGCCAGAGTTCCTAAACCGGTTCGACGACATTGTTCAGTTTAACGCCCTGACCAAAGACGACCTGATGAAGATCGTGAACCTGATGATCACGGACGTCAACACAATGCTGGCCGATCGCGGTCTCCACATCGATGTGCCGAAAGACGTTGAGGCCAAGCTGGTTGACCTTGGTTTCGATCCGAAGATGGGTGCCCGGCCGCTACGGCGGGTCATCCAAGAACAAATTGAGGACCGGATCGCCGATTACGTCCTTGACCACAGTGACGTCAAGCAACTGGCGGCTAAGCTCGACGAGGATGGTAATATCACCGTCACGGCGGCTACTATGCCGGTAACTACCAACGCCAGCGATGATCATGCTGAATAACCATTTAAACTAGTAAGCGCCCCTGCCGAATTATCGGCAAGGACGCCTTTTGTTTATAATAATCGCCGTCGCACCTCCAGGACGGGCAGAGCTACTAGGGGCACTACAATAACAGCTAAGATCAGTTCTGCTAGACCATTGGTGGCCATGATCGTCAACAGGGCGGGCAAAAGATGGCTGACGTCGACCCCATAGGCCTGGGCGACGACTGGGGTCCGGTAGAAAAGATAGATCAGCCCCAGGACAAGGCCAGTATTGGTGACCGTTCCGGCAACTGCCGCCAAGATCGCCGCCAGCCGTTCCGAATGATAATAATGTTGCACGAAACGGAAGAGGCAACCAGCTACCACACCGATCATTATCCGGGGCAAAATCGCTACCAGCGGATTAGTAAAGACCAATGGGGCCAATGGACTGGACGGTGCCACAAAGGCTCGCACCCAGGTCAATAGACCCCAGGTGCCGCCAATGATGGCCCCCTCCCCTGGCCCAAGAATGATCGCCGCCAGGATAACCGTGACGTGGAGGGTAGTAATACTCAAGGGGCCGAGGGGAATGTTGCCGAAAAACGGGACTAGGTCCTGGAGAATGATGATTGCCATGAAAATTGCCCGGGTCGTGTTACGCCGGATCCGCTGGTGTCGTGTCATTACCTACCCTCATTTCACTTAGAATAGCTAAATTTTAACAGATCGCCACAGTCTTGACTATTTGTAAGTCTTAACATGATATTAAAAAGTTGGCCGGACGAGTGTCAATTTGGAAAAAGCGGTATAATAAAGAAAATATTATTTTTTATGGGGTGGAAATATGTTTGAACAGTTTAAAACCGGTAACCCGATTTGGGTTTACTATGTCGATATCGATTCGGACGCAAACCTGATCGTTCCCCAATTACTACGGGGACGGCTCGGCGAAGAGTACCAGGTTGACCAGAAGAAGTTCCCCAACTATGATTTTGTCAAGTCCACGGGTGAGCTCAGCGGAACCTTTGATATGACCCAGCGCAACGTCAAGCTATTCTACCGGAAGCATTCTTGGGGTGAGGTTCAAGACATCGATATGTACCTAGCCTTAGATGCGCCAACCGTAATTTATGATACGGTCGCGGGGATGCCAGTCGGCCAGCCACTGCCACAGGGCATCACCATTAAAGCCTTCCAGCGGGTTGCCACTAAGGATGGCGAGTTCTGGTATGAGATCGGTTCCGACCAGTGGATCAAGTACGAGAAGATGCACGTCGTCGACAATCCCTTCGGCAACAAGGAAAAGATCCCCTCACGACTGGCGAACCAGCTGACCGTCCTTCGACTCAACAACGTTAAGGCCACCATTGACTACATCCCTGGTAAGTCGGTTGATGTCTATGACGCACCTTATGGCAACCCAGTCGACAAGGTTGCCGATGGCCAGTCAGTGACCCTCATCGGTAAGCTGAGTGACAATGATCAGCTGACCTGGTATGAGATCGGGCCAAAGAAGTACGTCTCGGGGAACTATGTGAAGATTGAAGAAGAGGAATAATTGTTTTTTCCCATCTAATTATTAAAATGGCGCTGACCAATTACTAGTTTTGTTAGCAATCCGTCAGCGCCATTTGTCTATTTTTCTATTGGTTTCTCCTCCACCGGGTGCTCGATCCGGTAAATATCAAAGAAGTATTCGCAGACAGTTTTGACCACCGCGTAGGCTGGAATGCAGAGGATCATCCCCGCAATTCCCGCGATGTGCCCCGCTGCCAACAGGAGCAGAATAATCGTCAGCGGGTGAATCTTGAGACTGCGCCCAATAATGTTCGGGTAGACGATGTTCCCGTCAATCTGCTGGACAATCAGGACAACAATGATCACTGGAATCAACTTCTTTGGCGCCATCGTCAGTGAAACGAACAGGGCCGGAGCGATTCCAATGTAGGGTCCAATGTAGGGGATGATGTTACACAGACCGGCAACAATCCCGAGAACAAGGGCCAAAGGCTGATGAATGATTAGGTACCCAATCGAGGTAAAGACACCAACGAAGAGACACTCGATCACCTGCCCGGAAATGTAGGAGGATAGGGTGTCGTTCATCTTGGTCAGTAGCTGGTCAACCTCCTTGGCATGATGCGGTGACAGCCACTTCTGAACACTAGGACCAAGCTTAGAACCATCCTTGAGCATATAGAAGAGCATGACCGGTACAGTGATGGTAACAACCGTGACATTGGTGACCATCCCGATGATGTCGCCGACCCGTGAGGACAACCCTTTCAGGATCAGCTGAGCGTACTTGGCCAGTTGACTATCAAACTGCCGATAATAAGAATTAAGATCAATATTCTTGAATGGCGAGTGTTGAATCGTGTTGTTCAACAAGTGTTGGATTCCTGTAGCAGTCTGTGGCAGGTGAGTCACCAGGCTGGTAACTTCCTTGAGCACCGGTGGAATCAAGGCGGCTAGTCCCCCGGCAATGATCAGGATCAGCAGAACTACCAGCAAAAGGCTGGCGATTCCCTTGTTGAAATGGAAACGACCGATCCTAATCTTCATCATTATCTTAAGGATCGGGTTCAACATATAGTAGAGAAAGCCTGACAGAATCAGTGGCACGAATACTACTGAGATAAAAGTCAAAAAGGGCTTGAAGATAAATTGAATCTTGGTACAGACAAAGATCAGCGTTGCAATAATGAGGAAAAACAACGGCCAGAACAACCAATGGTAGAATTTTTGACTAGACATATAAAACCAACCTTAAACTTTAATTCACTAACTATTAATAATACCAGATAAAAGGGCAACCACTCAATCATACAATGGTTGCCCTTCCCTGTTAATTATAATGTATTAAATATATTCTTAGTTGCACGAGCCAGTGATTCGATCATATTTACACCCACCTGCATTGGGATGTTGTTATCGGTGTATACTGCAATCGTGTAACCATTGTTATTATCTTGCGGAATAAAGCCGATACTGTCAACATACCATGGCCATGGTGCACTCAAAGCCAGCCAACCATTTTTAATGTAGTACTGACTGCTACCGGCTGAAATTCCCCAACGTTGGTCACCACTAACAGAACCCATCAGTGACTTGATGTAATTCCGTGATTGATCATTCAAGTAGTTGGAGTGTGGTTTCATGTAAATCTCATTTAAGAGTTTTAATTGATCAGTGGCTGTCGTTGTTGTCAATCCCCATGAGGTTCCCGGACCTGGCGTAGTCTCGCTCATTCCTAGAGCGTTGTACAGGTCCTGCATTCGACTAACCCCACCGAGGTAGTTGCGAACAATTTCCGTTGTGGCGGCGTTATCGCTATTACGGATCATCCGCGCTGCCAAACTCTGCTGGTATCCATTAAGGTTACCGTTAGTGTTGTGCAATAACTGGGCCAAAACTGCAACTTTGACCGTGCTAGCCATTGTGTATCGGTGACCCGGGTTATTGTTGTACTCACGAACAATCCCGTCCTTTTGGGATTGAATAGCGATCATGGCATTATGCCCGTGATAACCATTGAGCAGGTTCTTCCACTGAGTGACTAATGGATCGTCGTGCGCAATCCCTTGATTATCAAAGTAGTAAGTTTCACCATTTACTGGGAAGTACTCGGCTGTGGCCCGGGAACCATCCCACTTAAAGTAGTAACGGTGACCCCAAGCGTTCATCCAACGGTTATCCCAACGGGCACCATCTGCACCGAAATAGTAAGTATGACCCCAGTTGTTATAAAACTGATTGGTGTAGCGAGCACCATCCGCACCAAAGTAATAGGTATGTTCCCAATTGGTATAGAAGCGATCACGATATTCCTTACCATCGTTACCGAAGTAGTAAACCTTCCTATCTTGATTCAAGAAAAAGTTGGTCTTCATGATCCCCCGGTTATCGAAGTAATAGTAATCGTTGCCAACCTTAGCAATTTCCGAGGTAGCTCGGACACCGTCGCCTTTGAAATAATACCAGTGACCCCAAGCATTCATCCAGCAATTATCCCAACGAGCTCCATCGTTACCAAAGTAATAAGTGTGACCCCAGTTGTTGTAGAAACGATTGTCCCACCTGGCACCATCATTACCAAAGTAGTAGGTATGACCCCAGTTGTTGTAAAACTGATTGGTGTAGCGGGCACCATCTGCACCGAAGTAATAGGTATGACCCCAATTATTGTAAAAGCGGTCACGATATTCCTTACCATCGTTGCCAAAGTAGTAGACCTTCCCGCCTTGGTTCAAAAAGTAGTTGGTCTTCATAATCCCCTGATTATCAAAGTAGTAATAGTCGTTACCAACCTTGACGACCTCAGAGGTTGCCCTTACACCATCATCACTAAAGTAATAACTATGACCCCAATTAGTGTAGAAACGATTCTGATACAGCCGACCATCGTGACCATAGTAGTAAACATGATTACTATAGTTGACAAATGAGTCTGGCCGACCAAAGAAGCCAATGACACTATTTAGTCCACTAGCCCAGATATAGTGCATATCCACAACGTGAACATGATAGGTAAAATGTGAACCATCACTAACATTTGCTGTTTCTAAACCATCAATCACTGACGGATAAACTGCCATCGACATAATCGGCTGATGAGCGGTCAAGAAATTCTGTGCATGGCTGTAATAATCATCCTTATCCTTAAACAACATCATGGTAACACCATAGAAAACCATTGCTCTGAGGTCATCCATGTTACTGATACTGAATAACGGCATACGATCATTGACAAAATCGATACCTTTGGCGGTAGCAAACGGCCGTACAACACTATTTAATCTAGGATTATTATCAGCGTAAACCTCCATGGCGGTCACGTTTTCGCTATCACCGTTTAGGATACTCTGGTCATGTCACTTATCACGGGACTCCTTCAGCAATGACTCCTTCTTATCTTGGTACTGCAAAGCCATCCCTTTGACCGTGTTAATTGAACCTTGATTCTGAATGAACGGACCTTCACCAAAATGGGCCCGTGCTTGATTGACCAAGTCGAGAGCATAATGATTAATATCCGTTGTCTGCTGGTCACTAAGATCAGTTACATTGACCTCTTGCTTTGCTGAAGCTGGATCTGACTGATAGTTATTTAAAGTAAGGCCCGGTTTAGCAACCTGGTCAAAGTTATTAACAGAAGCCGGATTACTCTGACTAACATTGCGCAGCTGATCTAAATTGTAATTAGCTGGGTAGTTAATCTGTTGCGCATTACTTGTATTTCTAACCGGTGTAGCCTCACCATTCTGCTGGGCAGCATTAGATGTCGGCACCGTTACCGTCATCTGGTCTAACGCCTGTTTGCTCTGACTATACGACGTAACGACCTGTTCTGTCGTGCTGCTAGTTGATGCCGCATTGCTAGTATCATCGGCGTTCGCATTGTTGACCGTTAAACCGATCCCGAAAGCTGTCGATAACGCTGCTAATGCAGTAAGTTTGAACATCCCCGTGTTCATAATTCAACCTCCTCAAAATCTAGCACCGTTATAATAATTTTAATCATAATATACAATCCAGGTAAAGGCAAGGATAATTATGATACCAAGCTTTTTATTGTATAAAAATACTTGCCGTTCACTTAAAACCAAGTGATTAAGGTTACCCACACTATTAGTTCAAGTACTCAATCAAACCTAAACAGCTTGATCCCGGCATAATACCGACATCAAGCTGTCTAAAAGACTATATACTTTATAGATAACGGCACTTAAACCACCAATTGCCATATCTTAATCCTGATTCTCTTTTAGGCGTCTTTCTTACTCCACTTCAGAGAGGCACTATAGTTAACCGTTACTGGATCGCCATACTTAGCATTTCCGTCAACCGATTGAATCCAGAAATCATAGTAATAATGATTCCCATCAGCCGTCCGATAGTCCTTTTTACCAGTAAGCTCCTGCGGCAAGAGCCCCTTAACGGCATCCAACGTAGCTGAAGAAATATCTCTTCCCTTAGCACTGGTCAGCTTATTTGTGACAGCTGTTGAATTTACGCTTGAAAGATCAACATCGTTCCCATTGAGCCAACTTCCGGTAGTCAGCGGATTATTTATATCAACCTCTTTACCAGCTACGGTATTCCAGATTTTGGAAACACGAAGCTTAATTGGAGAAGTAGCAATCACAACATCAGGCTCAGCGTCCACGACGACCGTTGCTGAGTAGGTAGCCTTCAATGGTTGCCCATATTTAGCGTCTTTATTAGCATTGACAAAAGTGCTGACCTTATTAGCATCACCCGTCAACCAGTAAACATAGTGATACTTGGCCCCATTAGCCGCCGTATAGATTCTTGAACTAACACCATTACCCAATTGTTCAGCAATTTGGGTTAAAATCGCATTGTCAATCGGTTGACCATCTTGGCCTTCAAGCAGGCCCTTAACGGCATCATTAGTAAACTGGTCACTGTTGATTGAGCTACCTGTGGCTAGGCCATCATTAGGCTTCACATCTGTTGAATTCCATATTTTTGTAACTGTCACATTAAGCTTGGATTGTTTATTATCGGGACTCTTGTAACCTTCAAGTAATCCCTTATAAACGTTCAATGATTGTAGCGGATGACCATTATCATCAAAGAGGGTAACATTGTCCCAGGTTGTACCGCCCCATGTTGGTTGGCCATTCCAGAACATTACTGAATCTGGTGCATATCCAACTGCATTCTTGTTGGCCCAACCGGTACCATAAACGTCAGACATCTTTTTATTATAGTCCCAGTTCTGCCAACCAGCCTTATCAGGAATCCAAGCTGGCTCCCAGTAGAAACCACCGACGCCACCTTGAGCAATTAATGCCTTGTACATATCGGTTAGTGCATCAACCTGACCCTGGGGATCATGACTATAGGCTTGAATCTCACTATCGGCACCAATTGAGTTACCAGTGCCATCAGCATCATTAACGTTATTAATCCAACCGGTTTCGAGGACAACCGTCTTCTTACCGAATTCACGCCAAGCCATCTTTTCGATTCCTTCAAGACTAATCGGTGTGCTTGCTCCCCAGCCAAGATCAACATTGTCATACCAACCATTGCCATCATGAGTAGACCAGAATGGGTAATACGAGGTTCCTAGATAATCATAATCGACGTGATTATTCTTAAGCACCGTCATGATACTACGATACTTATTGATGTTTGGCGTTTCTAATTGAATTGCAATTTTAGCACTAGGAGCAGCATTCCGAACTGCAGATGCAGCAGTTGCAAGATATTTTGCAATCTTGTTACCATCTGCACTTTCCCAAGTGGTTGCCCAATTGCCACCATGATCACGATCCGTCCATATGCCAAATACACCGTTCGTAACCTCGTTACCGACTTGGACCATGCCAATGTTGACTCCGGCCTTTTCCAGATCTTTTAAGACCTTATTAGTGTAAAGGTAAATCTCTTGGTTCAAATCCGTGCTAGAAAGGTTCTTCCACGCTTTCGGTAATGGTTGCTTAGCAGGATCAGCCCAGAAATCAGAATAGTGGAAGTCAACCAATACCTTCATTCCATGCTTACTTGCATCTTGAGCCATTTTAAGCAATGATTCTTCATCGTTATTACCGCCGCCGTAACCTAGACCTGCAGCGTTATATGGATCGTTCCAAATCCGTAGCCGAATCCAGTTGACACCGGCGTCATGCAATACTTGGAAAAGATCTGCCTCATGACCATTAAAATCGTAGAATTTAACCCCGGCGTTAAGCAATGCTTGGTAGCTCGAAACATCAACCCCACGAATCATATCATCCGTCATTCCGGGGAGCTTTTCAACATTAACCTGATCATACTGTAAGCCTGTTTCTGCTCCCGTTTGGTACGCAAGGTCAATTTGATCCTTAGTCTTAGCACTTGCTGGAGTATGGTCAGCAACTGCTTTCTTAGCACCCCCCCATGTTAGAGTAGCCGTATAGTTGACCTTGATCGGATCGCCATACTTAACCTCATGATTAAGCGCCAAGAAATTATTTAACTTTTCGTCAGCATTTTTACCATCAAGCCAGAATTCATAGTGGTATGGATCACCATTAGCAGCATAATAAGTTTGTGTGCCATCAAGTGCTGTGGCATTACCACCTAATCCGGCAAAGATTGTCTTAAGGACGTCTTCACTGATCGGCGTATTCTGTTTGCCACTCAGCAAACTACTGCTAAATTGATTTAAACCGCCAACAACCGCATTCATTGGTAACGTGGTGTTTACCGTCAATGGATATTTGACAGTCACCTTGGAATTACTAGCTGGATATACCTTGCTAATATTAGCCTGTAAATCTGAACTTACTTTACTCGGCGTGGTTACTTTTTCGGGCTTAAACAGCAAAGCAGCTAACTTATTGTTCTTGGAATCATAACCGACACCAACAATACTATTATTAACGTCAACTGATTTATTGATACTATTTACAAAATCGTTAACGAAGTTGTCAATCGTAGCTGATTGGCTAGCTAGGTTAACAACCTTAGTCGAAATTACCTTGCCTTGTAACAGGTCGTTTTTCTGCAGTAATGAAGCAATTACAACTGGGTCATTATTAACATCACCCTGAGCAATCAACTGAGCCATATCATGGGCAGCTAATTCTTGATAATTATGATCCTGACTTGTCCAATCATAAAGGACATTAGCATTTCGTTGTTGCCTTAATGTATCTGCAATCTGATTAGCAACATAGTTACGGATCGAGTCGAAGACATAGCCTTTAGTAGCAATTCCATCCTTATCAAAGGTTACATCAAAGCCATTGATCGATAATGTTTCGTTAGTAGCCCGAGCACCATTGGCTTTAAAGTAGTAATGGTGGCCCCAAGCATCCATCCACTTATTATCCCAACGGGCACCATCATCGCCGAAGTAGTAGGTCTGGCCCCAGTTGGTGTAGAACTTGTTCCGGTACTCTTTACCGTCCTGATCAAAGTAATACGTATGGCCATCCTTCGTTAAGAAGTAGTTAGTCTTCATAGCACCCTGATCATTGAAGTAGTAATAATCGTTGCCAACCTTGACAATTTCATTGGTGGCATGAGCACCATCGGCCTTGAAGTAGTAGCCGTTTCCCCAGTTGCGGTACCACTGGTTTTGATACATAACTCCTTGGCCATCAAAGTAGTAGACCTTACCATTCTTGTTCAGGAACTGATTAGTGTAACGGGCACCATCTTGGCCAAAGTAGTAGGTATGGCCCCAATTCTTGTAATACTGGTTTTGGGCCATGATCCCCTGATCATCAAAATAGTAGACCTTACCATTCTTATTCAGGAACTGATTAGTATAACGCGCACCATTTTGTCCAAAGTAATAGGTGTGGCCCCAGTTCTTGTAATACTGGTCACGATACATGATCCCTTGATTGTCGAAGTAGTAAGTCTTACCATCCTTATTCAAGAATTGGTTGGTGTAACGCGCACCATCATTGCCGAAGTAGTAAGTGTTACCCCAGTTGTGGTAGAACTTGTTGACAGTTAGATGGCCATTGCTATCGAAATAGAACAACTGATTTTCATTAGCATTCAGGAATTGATTCCGCAGGGCAATGACCCCATCATGGTTGGCCGTGTAGCGAACGCCCTTGACGTTGCGCGTTTGATTTTTCATCAAGGAGCCATCATTAGTAAAGTAATAGGCATTGCCCCACTTCACCATGAAACGATTATCCCAACGGGCACCGTCATTGCCAAAGTAGTAGGTGCTACCCCATGCATTCATAAAACGATTGTTCCAACGGACACCGTCATTGCCAAAGTAATAAGTCTGATTATTCTGAGAATCGGTATAATAGTAATTAGTCTGCTTAACCCCATTCTTGTAGTAATAATAGTTACCATTGGTCAAATGAACCCCATTTAACTTTTCGTCAGTTTGATCATTATCTTTGGCAGCCTTAGCAGCTAACGAATAATTTGCTCGTGGGGTAACATCTGCATTTTCCTCCACCGCTGTACTCTTATTCTGTTCATTGCCGTTTGTTGCTTTTGCAGTGACAGTTACCGCACCCTTACTAGTAGAGTTAGTAGATGCCACCAGAGTCCCGGCGTCCGAATTAGCTGACGTTTGGTTGCCAGCGGGCTGAATCGATACCGTCGTGACTGAAGTGCTTTGAGTATCGTTGGTATCAGCAAAAGCGGTGATATTAGCTGTTGCTAAGCCGACAACTGCTGATACTGTTGCCAACGCTACATAACACCACTGTTTTCCACTTTTGTACATCTTATAATGAAGCTTGCTCATCATAATATGTTTATCCTCCCTTGAACGTTTTAGTTAGTGTTAATGCTTTAATTATACCAGGTAAATTAACAATTGATTAATCTTTTTCACAAAGCACTCTAGTATGTCCTAGTACTATACGAACAAATATCTCTCTAGTTTACCAAGTCATAATCAGCAACAATAAAAACAATTTTATATTTTACTATAGGTGTTTGTTTGATCAATATTATAATCTGAGGTGTTAAAAAATTTTTATTGCAAATGCAAGATATTTCATTTCCTGTAATTATCGTCAAATATTTCTAAAATTACGATACGCTTAGCTTGGCGGAATGTTTAATAACAGGCGTACATGATCTGGTATCATATGCTTTTCGATGATTTTGAACCCTTTATATTAACATAACAGCCGTAGTAGTTTTTTCCCAGCCACCCTAGTATATCAAGCAGTGGAGGAAAAGCGGCAACAAAGAATTACTCATGCGAAACCGTTGCTTGACAAGTTTTACCAGTACTTGGAAAGTATCACTTCACCACAGGGCCGCCTGTGTACAGCCATCAAGAATGCATTAAAGCTTCGCACAAGAATATATTGAATTTTTGAAAATGGACAAATCCCCCCTAAGTAATAACTCCCTGGAAGGAGAGATCCGTTTTACAACCTTGGTTCGTAAGAACTGTTTGTTTGCGAAAAGCATTCGTGGAGCTGAGGCCAACGCGATTTACTACACGTTAGTGGCGACAGCCAAAGTTAACAAACTAGATGTATATAAATATTTCAAATACCTGTTTGATCGACTACCTAATCAAAAAAGTAGCGACATTGAGGCTTTTTTACCATGGGCAGAAGAAGTGCAACAAGAATGTCATAACTAGAGAAAGGGCGTGGACCGCAAAAAGCCAGCGGATCACGCCCTTCTATTCGTTTTCAATACGTATCGCTATTGACTGCTTACGTTATTGTTGATTACTTACCCTGATCGTTATGAACGTAAATTAATGATCATAACGACCAGTGTCACATTATCTAGTTGGGGAACGGTACTACATGATTAGGCAACGACAAAGGCCATTTTAAACCGCCTTGTCTATCACTCCACATATGATTAAAATTAAAGGCAAATTATATCGACTAGCATCTGTCAATTCCTAAACCGCTAAAATTATACAATTTTATTCCGCCCTTTTTTGACATTCTTAAACTGTCCCTGACATAATGCATGTTTTATAAATAATTAATCTAAATATTGATATCTTCTCTCATTTTTATATGTCTTTTACTTGAGTCTCTAAATACCAATAAAGTAAATACACAATAATTAATAACTGCTATATCAGAAAATAAAGTAAGATTAACAGACATTCCAAACATCGCATGTGAATAAAAAATGAAACTACTAATTAATGCTATAAAGGTATTCACCCAGTATTTTGGTACCGCGATTGATAAAATCACCAATAGTACTTCTGTTAAATAACCATATCGATCATGCATACTTGGTAAGAACATAACACATGTCCAACTAATCCATACCGCATAAAAAAGTAGGTCCTTACCAGTTAGAGTTGCCCCTGCATAACTTATTATGAAGTAACAACCTATAAGTAATGCTCCTATTGTCAGTAAAATAAAAAAGTACTTAAGCATAATATATAGCGGTAAATTATGCTGGGAAACCTTATATATTATTCCTGAAAGATTCGGATAATACATATTTATATGCGTCTCACTAGTTTGCATAAAATATATGGTGAATGGCTCATACCATTTTCTCCCCATAACTATCCCGGGCAACGAACAAATATAGAATGCTAGTAACGAAACTCCAAAATACAAAATGCTAAATCTCCGTTGCTTTATATAAAGCAACAAATATAACGGAAGAATGAAAACTGTCTGTAATTTAAATGCAAAAGCAATTCCTAAAGAAATAAAAGCTAGTAAATCTTTTTCATATAATAGGCTAAGTAGGGACAGAAGGATGAATGAAACATAAATGGAATCACACTGCCCCCAAAGTCCAGAATCCATAATAATCGTAGGTACAAACAATATAACCGAATATGTAATTACAAATGTATTTTTACTTGGATTACTTATAATTTTGTTCAATATATAAGCCCCTACAATTGCAAGTATATAGTCAAAAAATATCGAAAGGCCTTTATACCAAAAAATATTTTTACCAGGTAAATAAGTAAAAAGTGTAATTATGAACTGATATGGTATTCCGTAATTACCTACTTGTTTCCTTAAAGCAGCTATTCTCCCCCCCTCACTTATTTGTTGATACCAAGGATCTAGAAAAAAGTTATAGTCATAGGACCTAAATTCTATTAACACAATCCGTATAGACAGAGCAAGCAAAGAAATTAGCATAAGCATTATTATTTCTTTGTGCTTAAGCAAAAAGGTTACTATTTTTCTCTCTCGTAGCGTCATATATATCCCTCATTTTCCCATTCGAGAATAATATAAGTTATATTTATAGCTCACTATTAGCCATCTTCTGTGTAAAGGTTTCGCTCTCAATAGTATATCTGGGGCGTCTCTTAACTTCTGAGAAAATTTTACCTATATATTCACCAATTACACTGATAGAAATCAGCTGAATACCACCAAGTAGCCAAATTGAGATCATCAGCGATGACCATCCGCTCACAACATGTCCCAAGCACTTTTCAATAATCGTATAGATCATGCAAATAATGCTAATTAAAACAGTAATAAGTCCTAAATATAGGATCAAATGAATGGGAGCGATGGAAAATGATGTAACACCATCTAAAGCAAAATGTAGCATCTTGCTAATTGGATACTTCGATTTACCAGCAAAACGCTCTTTCCGTGCATAATAGACTTTAGCTGACTTGTAACCGACTAATGGTACCATTCCACGCAAGAATAAATTCCGCTCCTTAAAGGCCAACAATCCTTCAGTAGCCCGCTTACTCAGCAACCGATAGTCGGCAGAGTCAGGTACCAAATTAACACCCAGTTTACGCATTAGACTATAAAACGCTAAAGCTGTTCGACGCTTGAAAAAGGTATCCGTCTCCCGACTATTACGAACCCCATAAACGACATCGTAGCCTTCTAAGTACTTATCAACCATCTTAGGAATTGCAGTTACATCATCCTGAAGGTCAGCATCAATGGTAATAATCATATCAGAATACTTGACCGCTACCGTCATGCCAGCTAACAGAGCATTCTGGTGCCCATAGTTACGGCTGAATTTAATACCAGTAACATATGAATATTCGCCTGTGTATTTTGATATAAGCTGCCAGGTCCTATCTCTACTTCCATCATTAACAAAAAGTAACTTACTATTTGAGGAAATTTTTTCTTGTTGTATTAAACCTTTTAGTATGTTCCCTAGTTCTTTGACAGTTTCAGGTAAAACCTCTTGCTCATTAAAGCAAGGGATAACTATTGTCAAAATATTATCTTGCATTAATTGTTTTCCTCCCCGTCGCCTCGGATACAAGCAAAGCCTATTCCGCAGGATAAATTGGCTGTTGTTCTTTTTTATTCTCATAGAACCTTGTGGTAATTTTTCGCTCTGGCTTAAAAACAATTCTAATTCGTGACCTGATAATATGATGAATATACAGAGTATTTTGCAGCCATTTCTCCATATCATAGGAATGCGGCCAATTTGTTTCTGTCATCTTACGATTTATATTATCTTGATCTTGTGGAACCTTTACTACCACAGAGGCCTTACCGCTTTTATCCGCTTCCACTATCTGATTAATAATATAGTTATTTACTGCAACTTTTGTTTTAGAGTCCACTTGTGCATTACTTGGTGGAAGTGGTTGGTAATTAAAATTAAATGCAACTAGCGATAGTAACACAATGACCAGTGGCCATATTCCTCCCAATTTCAAGATGCTTAAATACTTAATTAGATAGGCTAATCCAATATTAGCAGCTAAGAGAAAAAAGAATGCTACTGCCCACATTGCATCAGGCCTAGCGGCATAAGTCCCACCTGCTTGCATGTATGCAAGCAAAAGGTAAATTAACGAAATAAGCATAGAGACAATACTAATAACAACCGCTTCTAATATATTTGATTCCTTTTTAAGGATACCAAAAATAACCGCTACTAATATAAGAATTATAAAAATAAACAAAAATAATTTGTTTTGCAAGAAAACAAATTGCTGGATCTGATTAAGAGTCGAAAAGAATCTAGCTTTTAGTGAGCCCTGGGTAGCATCCTGAACCCTTTGAGCCCTCGCTCCATTTAAATCAAAAGCAATGGTTAAAAGCCAGAGAATTAATATAACCACGTAAAACCATATTTTCCGCCATACTTGATAACTTAGAATTTCTCTATTCTTAGCTATGTTCCAGAAAATCTCAACCAGTTTAGTGAAACACACTGTAGCTAAAATAATATTTAACTGAGTATTTGAAAAAATCGCAAAATATAGTGCAACTAAAAAGAAGCCTTTTTTCAAATTATTTAATTTAGAAAAAGTAACTGTAAAATTAGGAGTTTGTAAAATAATCAAGATTACACTAGCGTTTAGCAGCCCAGGGATGAGATAATAAAAATCGCACGCAAGGTCACCCGTCCAAAACATACTGTAGCTTTCTTGACTAATTTTTTTATATAATAAGAAAAAAGACAGGAAGAATAATATTTGTGTAAGTAATGCTTCTCTCCAGGTTAACTTAAGATGTCTCCTCGTAAATAAATAAAAGCAATAAAACATCCCCATTACAAAAAGCGAAATAACTAATGCAGTGGCTACAGTTATTGCACCAATATAATTTCCACTAAAAGGATAAAATATAAAGGCAGCGATATATCCACATATAGGCATTAATACCTCAGGGAGCACCCTTGTTGGATTCCAAGCTCCCCATAGGGGTATAGGCAAACGCATTGTCCCAATATATCTCCAATCATCTCCATCAAATGGTACTGTTGGAGTAATTAAAGCAAAATATACAAAGGACAAGGTGAAAATAATTATCGATACACTCAATACGGCTATCTTTTCCCGCTTCATTTTTTACCTCTTCTATATTTACATATCAGAATAGACTATATGATCCTATATGCGTTTTTAACGCAAAGATACTTTACCTATGTTAAAGTACCTCTCATAACCAATATTAGGGAAGCTTTGAGAACTATTAGTTAAATCAATATAGGAATTCTCTAAAGAATAGTTATTATAAGGATTGGAGTGAATTGGTTCTACTCGTACAATGTCTCTTCCGTCCTTTTTCTTATGTTCAATATAAGTATATCTGTCATTTAGAAGATTACTAAACTGAAATCCCTTATGTATGTCCACGGAGACTTTACCTAAACATAGCACGATACATAATGTTAGTAATATTAACCATACTTTATTCATCTTAAATATTGTCCAATTAATTGGTACCAAATACCACATACCAATAATTAAGAATAGGTATCCTCCTGCATATGTTCGTGATTCATTAACACCCTCAGGAGATACAATCATTACTAATATACTTGCAAGACCACCTAAAATGAATATTATACCTAGCCAATAGTCCACCGATTTTTTCCAGTAAGTGTATGCAAAATAAGCAATAAGTATATCAATAACAATCATTGCTACCATAAATGGATTGTGAAACATAAAATGAATAAACATTTTACTGCCATTAATAATTTTGACAAGAAAGGGCTCCTTTAAATACTCAGGATCTGCACTCCTTAAGCGCACCTGATTACCAGGTGAAAAAATTAGTAATAAGTAGCCAAATACTGCAAATAAGACTCCTGTTACCTTAGACTTGCTAATTTTACCATTCTTAAGATAGTCTTTCACTAATAATAAAATGGAAATTAAAATAAGCCCCCCAGAAGTGTTCTCATTCCCCCAGCCAGCAATAAAACCAGTTAGCACCAGCAAAGTATAATATAAGATTTTGTTATTTTTGAATCTTCCTTTAAGTAATAAAATTAAAAAGGCCAGATAAAATATCATGGGATCCATATAATTACCTGCCCCCGCACGCCAAATAAAAACACTAACAAATCCTGGAATAAATACTAAAGCAAAAAAACTAACTCCAAAAATCCTTGTAAATGAATAATACTTTCTTCCAAAACTATTTGTGATATAGAGTAATTCTACAAGAAATACAGAGAATAAAGCCGCATTGATGACGCTTGACAGGCCTTGCCCTTTTATCAAAGTTAATCTAAAAAAGCTCTGCCCCCAAAATCTACCACTCCAATAAAAATAATCACTAAAACCATCTTTAAGTGTTGTTATAAAGGAGTGGCAAGCAGCATATAAATCGTCGTTCATGAGTGGAGTCTTGAGATTCCATACTAACATCCCTACAAAAACGGCTAAAATGTATGTAATAAATATTCTTTTCTTTATTTTAAGATTCATTTTTCTCTCCTAATATATTCTTACAACTTCGCCGTCAGCTTAACATCCGGGTACTTCTGCTTGAACCAATTCTCAGCAAACTGGTTCTCAAATAGGAAGAGCGGCTGATCATGGATATCTTTAACCAGAATGTTCCGGGATGAGGACATCTTCTCGTCCAACTGTTCTGGATCGATCCACCGGGCCGTCTTATGCCCCATTGGCTCCATGATAACGTCTGAGTTGTACTCGTTCTTCATTCGGAACTTGAAGACTTCAAATTGTAGCTGACCAACGGCTCCTAGAATATAATCGTTGGAAGTGTAGCTCTTGTAGAGCTGGACCGCCCCTTCTTGAACCAACTGGTTAATTCCCTTGTGGAAGGACTTTTGCTTCATAACGTTCTTGGCAGATACACGGACAAAGAGTTCAGGAGTAAACTGCGGCAGCTTCTCAAACTGGATATTTTTCTTACCAGTGTAGATCGAGTCACCAATCTGGAAATTCCCGGTATCGTACAGACCGATAATATCTCCAGCGACCGCCGTTTCGACATTTTCCCGAGTGTCAGCCATAAACTCAGTGACGTTGGATAGACGAAGCGGCTTCTGTGTCCGAGCCAGCGTGACGTCCATCCCCCGGTCGAATTCCCCGGAGCAGATCCGGACAAAGGCGATCCGGTCCCGGTGTCGAGGGTTCATGTTGGCCTGGATCTTGAAGACGAAGCCGGAGAACTCCTTGTCAAGCGGCTTGACAACCTCACCGTCCTCGGTTTTGTGGTCGCCCGGCGCTGGGGCAAACTGCAGGTAATTCTCCAGAAAAGTCTGGACCCCAAAGTTGGTCAGTGCGGAGCCGAAGAAGACGGGAGTTTGGTCACCACGGGCGATCTTGTTACGGTCAAGTTTGTTACCGGCCACCTCGACCAATTCCATTCCGTCGAGAGCATCCTGCCACTCACCGGAACCTTCCAGTGGGTTGTCCCCCTTGACCTTGCCATCGTCACCCAACGGAAGATACGGATTATCCGGATCTGCTGGGTGAGTTAAGGCTACTCGGTGGTTGAAGCGGTCATAGAGTCCCTTGAATTGGTGTCCGGAACCGATCGGCCAGTTCATCGGGTAAGTCTCGATACCCAATACGTCTTCAACTTCATTCAGCAGGTCCAACGGCTCCCGAGCATCCCGATCAAACTTGTTCATAAAGGTAAAGATCGGGATCCCCCGCATCTTACAGATCTGGAAAAGTTTCTTGGTCTGGGGCTCAATCCCCTTGGCGGAATCAATCACCATAACCGCGGAGTCGACCGCCATCAGGGTCCGATAAGTATCTTCAGAGAAATCTTCGTGCCCCGGGGTATCCAGGATATTGATCCGCTTACCCTGAAAATCGAACTGCATGACGGATGACGTGACAGAAATCCCCCGCTTCTTTTCGATCTCCATCCAATCGGACTTAGCGAAATTCCCAGTCTTCCGTGCCTTGACCGTTCCGGCCTCCCGAACGACGCCCCCAAATAGGAGAAGCTGCTCGGTAATTGTGGTCTTCCCGGCATCAGGGTGGGAGATGATCGCAAAGGTTCGTCGCTTATTTACTGCTTCAGCGAGTTCTTTAGTTGATTTCATCGATAAAATCCTTTCATAATTGTATTCGCGAAATATCTCTACTATATTAATATAATTTTTCAGTAAAGTCTAACTTCCCAAAAGGTTACAGAAGGGTTAAACTTTAAGTATTGCGTTGAATTTGTAGCACTAATTTTGCTATATTTGTAATGTTAGAATTAATTTGGTCGAGGTATTAATCTTTATGGATAACAAAAATCACCGCGAATCTCGTGAGGAGTACCGGGAACGGATGGAAAGGCGGATTCGCAAACAGGTTAACGAAAACCGCCAGCGTGAACGCGAAGAGCAGCTCAACGAACAGTATGTCCATCAGACATCAAGTGTTGAACCACAGCCGCCGACAAAGCACCACTACAAGATGCCAAAGTGGATGCGAATTCTTATCTGGGTCCTGGTTATCTTGGTTACCCTAGGTGGCTTTTACGAATATCACAAGATCCACTCTGCTACCAACGGAATATTCACTAACGGCGACGGAAAGATCAGTAAAAAGCTCCAAAAGGGGGAACCAGTATCCGTCCTTGCGATGGGAACCGATGTTGGGGCTCTCAACCGTGGTAATAAAGGTGGGAATACTGACTCGATGGAGCTTTTCACCATTAATCCGAAGACTAAGACAATCACGATGACCAGTATTCCACGTGATATCCTAGTCCGAGTCAATACAGATGACGGTCCCGACTATGTTAAGTTAAACGCCGCCTATGCAATCGGTGGGCCAAAGCAATCGGTCAAGCAGGTTAAGGAACTCCTCGACGTACCAATTGACTACTATGCCGTCATCAACATGGGGGTCCTCGAAAAAGTTGTTAATTCTGTCGGTGGTGTTGAGGTTGATAACCCCTTCGCCTTCGATTACGAGGGTCACCACTTCAAAAAAGGTAAGCAGCATTTGAACGGTGCCAACGCCCTCAAATATTCGCGAATGCGGTATGACGATCCAAATAATGACTACGGCCGGCAAAAGCGTCAACAACAGATTCTGCGCAACGTCATTCAGAAATTTAAGACATCCGGTTCTATTAGCGCCGCCAACAAGATCTTGAGCGCAGTCGGTGATGGGGTCAAAACCAATATTCCGGTTGATGACATTGCTACCCTCTATGGTAACTACCACGGAGCCATGGAAAACGTCAAGACCTACCACTTCCAAGGACAAGATGCGACAATCGAAGGTGTTTCCTTCCAGATTGCTAGTCCAAAGGAGATTAACCGGATTTCCAAGCTAATCCGCAAGCAGCTCGGCCTTAAGCCTAAGAAAGTTGTTAACCACGAGACGAGAATGTACAAGTCACAACCAACTTACAATGGCTACAGTAACACAGACTTTATACTGCCTGGCGGTGCCTCCTACAATAACCCGGGTAGCGGCAACGGCAGTGACGAAGTTATTGGCAACCATCATACTTCCCGTAGCAGAAATTCAGCCGCAGGCAATACAGAAACAGTCACCTCAACTAATGAGAATGTAACCCAGAGCGTCCCCTCTCAAAGTCAGACACCCAGAATCTACTCCCGCTACCATAGCGGCTACAGTACAGGTTCTTACCAGGTACCGCACACATACTACCACCGATCTACACCGGCGTACTCAGGTAATTACCGCAGTACCCACTAATGTTAAAAAGCCGATCCTCACCATATAGTAAGTGGGATCGGCTTTCAGTATATATATAATAATTAGGAAACTTCATAATAGTTGTGTATCAATCAAAAAAGCCTTTACCCTAACCATACTATTATAGGTCGGTATTAACCAGCTTTACTATTGACGACAACCACTATTGATCGATTGTTCTAGGGTTCTTAACTACTGTGCCTGTCCACAGTTCTCAATATCTTTATCTTAGTTTAATCCTAATATCCAGTACCCATTACACCCCATCATCTGCAACTTACGATTTATTCACTGTTCTCGATTCTTAAGAATACCTATCCTCTACTAGATATCTTTTAAAAATAAAATATTTTCCTAACCAAATTACCTTCTTAAAGGGGAATATCATTAAGAGGGCTCACTTATTTAAGAAACAAACACAAATTTTGCATACCTACTACGTTGATCCAATATGATATCATTGCCGTTAAATATTATTTGATCGATATTTCAAGTAACATGAAACGGTAAAATGCCTTCTTGAATGCACAGACGTTCCATGTTAGGATTAGGCATAAATAAGCTATGTTTATTATTAAACTTAGGGAGGATATTTCATGAACAGAACATTCAAAAAAGTTGTTCTTGGGGCAGCGACATTGTCTGCTTCCGTATTATTGGCCGCATGTGGTCAGCAAACGACAAGCAGCCAGTCAGCAAGCCGTCATTCATCTTCCGCCACGCCTTCTGCCGAAAGTGAATCATCAAAGGCTTACCATTCAGCAAACAAGTTAATCAAGCAAGATCATTATCAAGCTGCTTATAACAAGCTTAACAACGTCAGTCACCGTTCCCAACAGGTAAACAACCTTAGTACAGACCTGGCTGGTTATCTAGACGCCAAGGAACAATACAGTAACGGTAATTATGACCAAGCCGCAAGTAAACTAACCAACTTAAAGTCAAGTAGTCCAGCAATGAAGAATGCTTATACAGCATTGCAAAACAAAATTACGAATGCTAAGAAGATGTCAAGCTCTGGTGTGGTCAGTTCAGGTTCAAATAATGTAACTAGTTCATCAGCAAGCTCCAGCTCAGCATCCAGTCAAGTAGTCTCAGATCAAAATAGTTCCAACGCCGTTAACAACTTTGCTAACAAGATGGGCTTCCATGGTAATGGTTATCAAATTACACCTACTACTAAGAATGGTAACAGTTACCGTTTTGAGGTTCGGCAAAACAACCAAGATAACACTGTTGCTAACATGGTAGGAATTTACCAATATAACGATCAAACTGGTATAGCAACTAAAATTCAATAAACTTATTGTGAGCCAGAAAGTAAAGCAGCTGTACAATAGTGGCTGTTTTTCAATTCGTATCATATACAAAAAAGACAGCTAATATCCAGATAAGGATAAGCATACGTATTAAAAGCAGTTCTATGATATTCGGTAAGGATAAGATAACGTCTTATCTTTACCGTTTTTTGTTTTTACAATACCATTGATTTAAAAGGAGAGTCAAATCCGACTCTCCCTTTCGTATCTCGTTATTTAAGATATTTCAGAACATAGTGGTGACCAGCAGTGACATCATACTGAACTAACTGGTAATCATGCCATATCTGACGTTGTTTCTTGGTGAAGCTCTTTACGCTTACAATTTTCCCCTTTTGATTGATAAATTCATTTCGATCTTTCTTGCTGTCATCAGATTGAGTGAAGTTTACAGTAACAGCTGGCAGTTTTTCGTAGACATCAGTTAACAAGGCCTGATACCAATTTACCTTAGAATTGGTTTGCTTAGCCACCATTGCGATAAAGTTATTAGGATCCGTATAGTTGACATTTTGCTTCAGCGGTTTAGCACCATGCTGACGAGCATAACGGTTAGAATAGATGAAGTAATCCGTTTCATGGAGTTCTTGTCCATCCTTCTTCATACTATTACCATAGATACCAGGTAAATGATCTCCGTAGAAGACAATAGTAATTGGCTTCTGGAGCTGATCAATTTGCTTAATAAACTGCTCAACATATTTATCAGTGTAATGAATACCGGTAATATAGTCATCGACTGAGGCTTTGTCCGTTCCCTTCGATACCTTGGCTGCCCGATATTTTGAAGAGTTATTATAGTAGTTTTGATCAAAAGGTAAGTGATTTTGCATGGTAATCAAATTAATAAACTGCCCCTTTTGATGGTCTTTAATTTGGTCAAGTGTATTCTCATAAGCCGTCCGATCAGATAAATAGGGGCTACGATCAATATAGTGCAAATGCTTAATTTTATCTTTCCCACCAAGGTACATAAACCTATTAAAGCCAAATTTCTTATAAACAGCAATTCGACTATAAAAAACCCCATAGTATGGATGAATAGATACTGCATATTTAAAATTATCAATAATCGATGGATCGGTTTCAAGTTTTGTCACAAGTTGGGTATACGGAACTGACAACATTGGCAAAAAATTACTTAAGCTATAACCTGTTAGAGTCATATATTCCATATTAGCAGTCCCACCACCATAACCAGAGCTTAACATCAAGCCGCCAGTAGTATGGTGAGTCATTTTAGTAATGTACGGAATTGGGTTATGGGTTAATTTTATTCCCGGTACACGCTCTGGATTAGCAAAGCTTTCACTAAGATTAAAAATAATCGTTTGCTCACCTAAATTATTAGATCGTATCCGGTTAAGTTGATTTGCATGACTCTGATAGCGATAAACCAACTGCTTCATCGTCTCAGCTGAATATCCCATCGGCTTAGTCATCACTTCTAGATCCACATTATTAAGAAATTGTAGTGTAGGACCATTTCTTTTAGCACCATCAAGCTGACTGTAAAAAGTTGGCTCATCATCAATTGCTCTTAACAAATTGAAAATTGGCCCTGGTTGATTCCAAAAGAAACTTGTAGTTAAAAGAATAGGTAGCCCAATAATATAAATAAAACGGTAGGGCCAACTCCATCGAATTTTAACTGGATGATGAAGCTCTAAAAATACTACAAAAAATATAATAATTATAATTGCTATCAATGCAATCATATAGACACGTCGATCAACCATTTTCAATAATTCAGTATTAATTGCGGACAAGTCTGCCGGCAATACGGGTTCAAATCTGGCCTGTATTTTAATATAATTCCCTATTATAAAAATAATATTGAAAATAACAACTATAGCCAAACTCACCCAATAACGATTAATAATAGCTTGAATAAATTTAATTGCTGAAAACACAATGATAGCTGTCAACAATAACAGAAGTTCACGTTTTCCCAATGCATAAGCAAAAATATTATAATCCCCATTTGTACCGCCAGCCCACACGGTAAAACTGTCATTAACCATTAACATAGAAATTAATGCAATTAAGTAACTTACACCAAAGGCTAAAATATTAGGTAATAAACCATATACGGTTATTTTTACTATCACAACTTGCTTAGTGAAGGAGTGCTCGGTAAAATTAGTTATCTTTTCATTAAGACACTGTAATTTAGGAATTCTTAAGATATATTGCCATAGGTAAGATAGTACTAAGATAATTAATAAAGTAAGAAGGACTAATATCCCAACCTTAGTTGCTGCCCCATTCATTGCTCTTACTACAGTATTATTTAGGAAAACTGAAATCCCTGTAGCTTCACTAAGCGTAAGAAATGTAAAAGTAATTACTAATGATAAATCTAAAATCTCTGGCAAAAGTCTCACAATTGCCATTGCAACAATGACAATTAAAATATCTGTACTTGTTGAATAGCGACTAACGGTGGTCCCATCAAGGCTAAGCCATGGCATTATAGCTTCTAAGCAAAGGTTCAAAATAAAAGCTACAAGTCCTACTAATAGCCATATTTTCTTATTCCACGTAACTAACCCATTTTGCTTAGTTAACCATCCCAATACAAAAATCAGCGAATAAAAAATACTGAGATTATTTTCTGACCATCCATATATGCTTGGAGTAAATAAAGTTCCAATTGTAATTATACTTAAGATTAGCCACAAAGTAATACGCTGCCATCGTATACTAAGTTGATCAGTCGCTGGACCAATAATCATTCCTAGTAAAACACCACTAATAATTGGGTACGAATTGCGTGCAATCGGCAATATTGCATCATAAATTGGTTGTGTAAGGTTTTCAGTACTAAAAATGGCCAAAGTCAAGCAAAGAAGACTACCAACAACAAAAGTATTGAGCCAAACTTTTATTAGTTGAGATTCGACATTCTTTAATCGCCATGACAAGCAAGCTCCTAATAAAAGAATGAGGACATTAGGCCCAATTGCGGTCAAGCCCTTAACAATCTGAATAAAACTGTTTTTCAAACTTTGCTCTTGATAATCCATAAATCGAGGAACTAGTTGCCAATATAGCTGACTAATCCCCACCCACATTAATACAAGAAAATATAATATTTTTTCACGTTTTTTCTTCATATTACTTTAACCTCACTTAAGTAATGAAACATCACTATTTGATAGCTAAATTTTTTACTGTTCCTATTACTTAGAAATAGCTACTTTTGTGTATATCATGTTTTATATCATATCCATGCCGAACACTCTATAATTATTTATAGGGTCACACCTAACAAAACATTCATAATATTTTATTAATTAGAATAACATCCGATCGTGTTGCATTAGTAAATAAACTTAATAAGTCCCGAAATGTCAATTTAAATTAGAAAAAAGCTGAAAGTTGTTCATCTGTGACATAGCTTAAGAATACTTCAAGTGGCGTGCGATAATTGAGTGACTTACGAGGAATATTATT
>NZ_PNFV01000013.1 GCF_002940945.1 Limosilactobacillus pontis | reverse complement strand
TGGGAGAACTCGCCGATGGAACGCTGGTGGAATGATTTTAAGCTCATTTGGTTAGCCAAACGCTCGCGGCCTAAAACATTGACGGAATTAGAACAATCAGTAAAGGAAGCTATTAAATATTTCAACACTCAACGAGCTTATACATCCAAAAACGGCTTGACCGCGGAAAAATTCCACGCTCAAGCCGCATAAACTATTTTTCTATTTGAACTGTATACTTGACAGGCGCTAGTGCCTCATGATTCTGACCGGCGTTTTCACGTTCAGCTAATTTTTTGATTATTCACCATCAACACAGAGCTTTTTAATGGCCTGAGCATAGATCTCCATCGCCTTAAACATATCTGGCAGCGGCCATTGTTCGTTGGCTTGGTGCATGTAATCTGGCGTGGTTGGTAACATCCCTCCGAAGGCCACGCAGTTATTCATGGTCCGGGCAAAGGTAGCTCCACCAGAGATCTGCGGTGTGGCCTTGGTGTCACCTGTCTGTTCCTTGTAGACAGCCATCAGTGTCTGAATCAGCTTGCTGTCCTTTGGAACATAGAGCGGCGCAACATAGTCAAATGGAGCATACTTAAGGTCGTAAGGGGCAACGTTCTTGTCCAACTTCTTTAATAGCTTGTCCCGGTCAACGGTAACCGGAATCCGCAGATCAATTTGCATCCGGGTCTCCTTTGCATTAATCTCCAAACTAGAGATGTTGAAGGTCAAGTGACCGGACTCGTCCGCAACATCACCGAGCACGTTAGCTCCGGTGGCATCCTCCTTGAAAAGCTTGCCAATAAAGTCTAATGGCTTGAAATCAAAAACATCGTCAAGGGCGATTGCCAGACGCAAGACTGCATTGGTGCCCTGTGGTGCCAACATGGCGTGAACCGACTTTCCCAAGACAGTAATTGAGTGTTCATCGCTAGTGTACTTGAAGCCATGCTTGTCAAGGGCAGCCTTGACCTCCTCCTGCTTTGGCCCATCATAAACAGCCTTGTCAGGAACGGCATTGAAGGCATTCTTTAGACTAATATTTAGCTTGTCCGTGCCAGGGCCGACCAGGTAAGCCTGCTCCAGTCCCTTTTCGGCATAAATCAGTGGAAACTCAGCGTCTGGTGAAATCCCACTGTCAATTTGGGACTCCTTCTTGTTGTACTGGGCAATTCCCCGCCAGAGAATTTCCTCGTCGGTCCCGTAGATAAAACGAATCCGCTGATTGAAGTGGTAGCCGGCGTACATCAGAGCCTTAACCGCGTACAAGGCGGCAATTCCAGGCCCTTTGTCGTCCTGGGCGCCCCGTCCGTAGACAGCATTATTAATGACGGTACCCTTGAAGGGATCATGTTCCCAGTTCTTTAGATCCCCAGCTGGGACTGTGTCAAGGTGACAGATTACCCCAAAAACCTTGTCACCCTCGCCAACTTCGGCATAACCATAGTAGCCATCTGGATCTTCATAGGTCTTAAAGCCCAGCTCATCACAGATCTTCATCATTTCGTCCAGAGCGTTACGAATCTTGCGGCCAAACGGCGCTCCTTCCTCAGCCGGCTGATTGTATGATGGTACCGAAATCAACCGTTCCAATGTTTTAACAGCTTCTTGTTGTTCCTTCTCGTTTACTAATTGTGCCATAAATACTCATCCCTTTTACAATACGGCAGCAACACCTAAGAATACACAGGTAACAATAAACAGATAGATCATCAACTTGAGCATCCACTTCCACCAAACACTGACGTTGACGTGGGCAATGGCCAGAGCCCCCATTACGATCCCGGAGGTTGGCGTGATCAGGTTAACCCAACCAGAAGCCGCTTGGTAGGCCGTGATGACCAGGCTGCCAGAAACGTGAGCGAAGTGTCCCAGCGGACCAATGATTCCCATGGTAGCAGCGGCTAATCCAGAGGTCGATGGAATCAAGAATGACATTGGGATATAGAAGATGTAGGTCAGGATAA
This sequence comes from Limosilactobacillus pontis, assembly GCF_002940945.1. Classification (GTDB taxonomy): domain Bacteria; phylum Bacillota; class Bacilli; order Lactobacillales; family Lactobacillaceae; genus Limosilactobacillus; species Limosilactobacillus pontis_A. The sequence goes on along the minus strand of NZ_PNFV01000013.1, from coordinate 37,698 downwards.
TGAAGACACTCTGGGAGAGTCCATGCAGGCCTACTTCTCCCCAATGCAGGACGGTCCCAGTAATCATCCCGTTATTCATAACTACTTGAATCCCACGAGCAACGGCCACAATGATGGCAACACTCAGGAAATCAGCCATTCCCTTCATAAAGGCGTCCATAAATTCGCCCTCCTTCATGTGGTAAACCCACATGATAACAACAGACATGAAAAGGAATAGCATCGTGATTTCATTGAAGTACCAGGTCCCCAGCGGCGCCATATCGTGCCCCAAGAAGTTACCCAGGAATGGAATCCCAGTGAGCCACTTGGTAAAGGTGTCAAAGAAGGTCCAGTGACTGTTTAAGTTGGTCCATGGGATCAGCCCAAGAATCATGATGACAAAAGTCAATCCGAAGAGCCAGATGACGGCCTTTTGCCGACCAGTCATCTGATGGTCATCATCGGTTCGGGTCTTGATGGCAAAGCGTTTCTCATCCTCGGCCCGCTGGTCATAGATCAGTGACTTGGTCGGGTCCTTCTGAATAACAGAGGCGTAGTGATAGACGTAGATGATGCTGACGGCAGTCGTGATGATTAACAATAGCAGCCGTGAACCAAGGCCATCACCGGGTGAAATATTCAAAGTCTGTGATGCAACCCCAGTGGCAAACGGGTTAACGGTTGATGCCAAGCACCCAACCTGGGTTCCGACCAGGGCAATCGCCACGGCGACCAGCGAGTCAAATCCGACCCCCATCATGACTGGAATCAGTAATGGGTAGAAGGCAATCGTCTCCTCGCCCATGCCATAGGTGGAACCACCGATGGCAAACAGGATCATCAGAATTGGAATCAGCTGTTTCTCTCGTCCCTTGTAGCGACGGACAATCGAGCTGATCCCTTCGTTGAGGGCGTCAGTCTTATTGACGACTCCCAAGAAGCCCCCAATTACCAGGATAAACAGGGAGACGGAGATTGCTCCCTCCGTCTTCTTGTCCCCAACCATCCCAATGACGGGTGCCATAAAGACGTCCCAGATCCCCTGCGGCTTGCTGGAAACCGCCTTGTAGGTCCCGGAGATGATATTGCCTGCCTTATCAGTAGCGTAGGTCCCGGCTGGAATAATCCAGGTCAGGATGGCAATAATTACAATAATGATGAACAAGATCGTATAAGCAGACGGCATATGAAACCGATGCTTTTTCTTTGCTTCTTGCAAATTCTTCACCCCAAATCAAAATAAAAGAGTTCAATACGGTTAAAAAACGTAAAATATTACACATTTTCATTGTAGACTTATTTGTAAACGGCTTCAATATTAAATAGACAGATTGCAAAATCTAATTCAGTAGGATTAGTTTACAAATGTTATAATAAAATTGTTGATAAATTTTGCTTTTTGAGAGGAGATCTTTTCATGACGATGAACCCGAATCAGGCACAAGATGTTTGGAAAGACGCCGGTGAACACGTGCAGTTTACCGTACTGGAACTAAAGCGGGAGGATCAAGCCAAGGAACAGGCAGCCATCGAGGAATTTGTTGATCGCTACCAGGCCATCATCCGTTCCCTCCGTATTCGTGACAATAAGGGTAATCTGAAGGCTTCCCTGGGCTTTAGCAATGCGGCCTGGGACTACCTCTTCCCCAACGCACCGAAGCCTAAGGAACTGGAGACCTATAAGACGATCAGCGGTGATAAGTACGCCATGCCGGCCACCGAGGGGGACATCTTCCTCCATATCCGGGCCAACGACGAGGCTGCGGTCTACGAACTGATCACCCAATGTATGCTCTTCCTAAGGGACTACACCACCGTTGTTGATGAAACCAAGGGCTTCCGTTACTTTGAAGGCCGGGCGATTATCGGCTTTATCGACGGGACCGAGGCTCCACAGGTCGAAGACGCCGCCGACTACGCCATCGTCGGTGATGAGGATCCATTCTTTGAAAATGGTTCCTACGCCTTTGCCCAGAAATGGCGTCACCACATGGACATCTGGAACAAGCTGACTACCGAGGACCAGGAGAAGGCAGTCGGCCGCAAGAAGTTCAGTGACCTAGAACTGGAAGACCAGGAGAAGTTCAAGAATGCCCACAACGTTGCCTCCCAGGCCAAGATCAACGGGGTTGAGCAAAAGATCGTCCGGATGAATGTCCCATACTCCGACCCAGCCTCCGGAATTACCGGAACCTACTTCATCGGCTATGCTCGACACTGGACCGTCACCAAGAAGATGCTGGAGAACATGGTTGAAAAGCACGACTACCTCCTCTCCTTCTCCGACATTCTAACCGGCCAGCTCTTCTTCATCCCGTCTCGGCCACTGCTTGATAAGATTGCCGACGGTGAATTAAGCAAGTAGTTCTTTAAGAATTTTTCCAAGCTATTAACTGCAAAAGCATAGATAATATAATTTACCATTTTCAAAGGATCTGACCAGAAGGTAGATCCTTTTTTGTCTGTATCACAAAACGCCCGTTGTACCACTAGACACAACCAGCACTTTATTAACGAGGTCGTGACAAAAAGCGTTACAATTTAAGTAATCTACGAAAAGAAGGCAGTAAATATGTGGCAAAGACGCGCATTCGATGACCTATCAACTATGAAACTATTCGAGATCTATAAGCTTCGCGATGAGGTATTCACCGTCGAGCAGCAACGGATCCATAATGATATTGATGATAACGACCTTAAGGCAATCCACGTCTATGACGAACTGGACGGCCAGATTGCAGCCTACTCCCGGGTCTACCTGAAGCAGCCCGGTCTGGTCACCTTCGGCCGGGTAGTCACCGCCCCGAACTTCCGCGGCCGTGGATTGGGTAATGAACTCCTCCACCAGATTATGGATACTATCCGGGATTATTTCCCGGGAAATAAAATTGAGATCGACGCCCAAGTACAAGTGGAAGGATACTACCAGAAGTTTGGTTTCCACAGTGAAGGTGAACCTTACATTCACGCCTCGACACCTCATATTAAAATGGTCCACGCGGCCCTATAAACACCAAAAGATCGACCAGCCAAAGCATTGATCGATCTTTTTCTTTACTTAATAACTTCCGTAAACCATTCCAGAAAGAGTGGAAACCACCGGCTCATGTGGCGGTCGACACGATCCTGATTAACAATTCCGGTATACTTATTGGCCAGGGCGATCCCGTGGTTGCCCGTCCCAAACTCGTGGAGTTCAAATGGTACTCTATGTTGGGCCAGAGCCATCACGTAGGCATTAACGTGATCCAGATAGGGGGTCAGACCGTCGTTGACTGATCCCCAGACGAAGGTTGCTGGAGTTCGGTCCGTTACTAGCTGGCTGACGTCCTCGGTAGTTACTCCCATCCGGTCGTCAATTGTCGGTTTTATCACCGGGTAGCCAAGGGCGGCAAATTGAGCCTTGGTATCTGACCGGTTACTGTAGGCTGCCGCTAGCTGGCCACCAGCCGAGAAGCCAATGACACCCAGCCGTTCCGGGTCAACATTCAATTCCGCTGCGTGAGTCACGATGTAGTCAAAGGCTTGGACAAGGGCTTCCTTAGCCTCCTGGTAGCCCCGGTACTCCAAGACTGGATAGCGAACGACGAAACTCTGGAAGGCATGAGTTGCAAAGGTCAAGGCCACCCGCTCGGAATCGCGCTCCTTGATCTGCTGATAGCTGCCACCCGGTACGATCACGACTGCCGGCAAGGCCACATCGCTTGCACTGTGGTAAATATCCAGGGATGAATGGGCCTGGGCAAGTTTGACGTTACTAATCTGCATAGTGATATCCCCCTCATTAGATTATTACTCCCTATTCTACCCCTGGTCCGACAAAAATGCCTGTCCGAAAGGGGTTACATGGCAATTTCAACCAATTTACCCTTGCTAATGCGGGGAGCTCTGGTACAGTTAGACAGGTACTGTCATTTTTTGAGGAGGTATTTGAAAAAACAATGTCAATTATGAAGACTAAGTCATTCTGGCTGGCTGCCGTAATGACGCTGATCTGTTCTGTGGCAGGGGTGCTACTGGCCAAACTGCCCTACGTTAACCTGATTGGGGCACTGGTTCTTGCCCTGTTGCTAGGAATTGCCATGCAGCTAACGCCAGTCAACATGCGCAAGGAAGCCAAGCCAGGGGTTGGTTTCATCTCTAATAAATTTCTGCGTCTGGGAATCATCCTACTCGGTTTCCGGCTAAACTTGCAGACCTTAGCTGAAGCCGGGGTTAAGACTATCCTAGTAGCCGCCGTAGCTGTTACCGGGACAATCTGTCTAACCTATTACCTCAGCCGGAAATTTGGGGCCAGCGACGAGCTAGCAATCCTCAGCGCCTGCGGGTGCGGAATCTGCGGAGCTGCCGCCGTCATGGGGGTTTCACCGCAATTGGAGACCACCGACGAAGAACGCAAACGCGAGGACGAGGTGCTTGCCGTCGCAGTAGTCTGCGTAATGGGAACCGTCTTTACTCTGATCGAGATCGGAATCAAGCCCCTCCTGCATCTGACTGATCCACAGTTCGGCATCGTTGCTGGCGGATCCCTTCACGAAATTGCCCACGCGGTTGCAGCCGGTGGGGCCTTCGGTGAAGGTAGCCTGGATAACGCCTTGATCATGAAATTATCCCGGGTCCTCTTGCTGGCGCCAGTGGCTCTAATCGTTGGTTACTGGTACCAGCACCGTCTGGTCAAGGAAAGTGAAGAGGAACACACAACAGCCCCGAAAAAGCTGCCAATTCCATGGTTCCTCGGCGGTTTTATCCTGACTAGTATTCTTGGGACTTTCCTGCCGTTCTCCGCGACCTTACTGGATGCTTTAGTACAGGCAGCCTACATCTTCTTAGGAATGGCAATGGCCGCCTTAGGGTTGTCCGTCAACTTCAAAGTGATCTTCAAACGCGGTGGCGCAGTCTTTGGTGCTGCTATCATCAGTTCCACCTGTTTGCTGATCTTCATGATCATCATGAGCAAGTTGTTTTTCTAAATTTAACCGTAACAACAAACGGCAAGACCGTGGCCAATTGGGCCGGGCGATCTTGCCGTTTTCTTGTTTTAAATCTTCTCTAACGGGACTTTCTTAGTCGGGGCCGGATATTCCCGGTCAATCATTGCCAGTTCCTCTTCTGTCAATTTGAGGTCCATCGCCGCAATATTGGCCTTAACATGATCGACGGTAGCCGCCTTAGGTAGGGTCACCAGGTTATTGTTTCTGGTGATCCAAGCTAGCATGACCGGGTAGGGGTCGGTATTGTGGGCCGTTGCAATGTCACGGAGAACCTTAGTCGGGTGTAAATAGTTCCAACCAACCGCGTGGAATGGCGAATAACCAAGAAAGCCCACCTGGTGTTTGGCCTGCCATGGCAGAAGATCAAACTCGACACCCCGACTGGTCAGGTTATAGAGATCCTCGTTGGCGAAGCACTGGTCACCATGGGGAACCTTGAGAAGATCCTCCATGTCCTTAACATCGAAGTTGGAAACACCCCAGTGCCGGATTAGCCCCTCCTGCTTGAGTTGTTCTAATCCAGCAACAGCCTGGGCAAGGTTCGCTCCGCCTCGCCAGTGGAGGAGATAAAGGTCCAAGTAGTCAACCCCAAGACGTTTTAGACTGCCCTCTAGACTCCGCCGCTCCTGGTCCGGGGTGGCGTGGCTGGGCAGAACCTTGGAAATCAGAAAGACCCGCTGCCGGTCAATATCAGTCATTCCCCATTTAATCAGCTCCTCGCTGCCTGGGTAACTCTCCGCGGTGTCGACCACATTAATACCGTGCTCCAATCCATAATGGATCGCCTCGGCCTCCTTGAAGGGGCGCCGGCCGAGGTCTGCTCCGCCAATTCCAATCTGACTCAAGCGTTCACCATTCATTGTTACATACTTCATTTCAATTACTTCCTTTGCCGAAAATGCCGTGCAACAATCAGTTTAGTTGTCGTCCAGGGGCCGCCCCACCAGCCGTTGAAACCGGTGTTGACTACCCGGATATCATCAAATCCCAGGTTAGCCAGCATCTGCTGATACTCGTCAACGTGGCTAAAGTCGGCAATCGCCATCGTCCCGTCAGCCTTGAGAACCCGAGCCGCCTCTTGAACTGCCCGGTTACGTTTCAGGGCTGGAGTAATATTATGAAAAGCTAGGTCGACCAGAACTTTATCGAACCTACGATCCGGGAAGGTCATGTTGAAAACGTCTGTGTCCACCAGTTGAACCCGATCAGCAACTTTGGCTGCGTTAACCCGAGCCTGGACCGCTTGCTGGTCCTGACGCCAGTCCCCAGTTCCAGTCACCTTAGCGGGGGCTTGAAGGTTCTTGGCCAAAAGAAGCAAGTCGTTTAATCGGCCGGCGCTGAGGTCTAGAACCTGGTCGTGATCCCCGAATTCCATCCGATTCACCAATTCTTGCCAGATTTTCAGATGGCCTGTCGTCATGGTATGGATCAGGATCCCTGCCCAGACGATCAATAGGACCAGCCAAATCAGGTTCCAGTAGCGGTGACTGGCAAAAGTGCCAATTAGACCGAACACAACAACAAAGAAGACCACCGCTAAGATGGTTACAATATTAATTCCCCGTAATTTCATTTTATTTTCCCCTAGTTAACAATATCGTTGAGTTTCTGAATATCTTTGAGCTGGCCGACTACCGTAACCTTATCGTGCAGCTGGATCACATCATTGGCCTGCGGCATCTGATTAACCTGGTCATCGGCACTGACAATGATAATCACGTTGACGTTGTACTTGTTCCGAAAGTCGAGTTCGTCCAATGTCTTTCCCACAAACTTGGGATTGTCGATGATGATCTCAGCCAGGGTCGTCTCCTTGCTCAAGGTAACATAATCAACGACACTGGGGTTGAGCTGCTGGAAGATGAGCCGCTTAGCCAAGTCATGCTCCGGTCGGACAACCCGATCAGCCCCGACCCTTTCCAGGACTCGGGCATGATTGGCGTTCTCTGCCCGACAGGTCACATCCGTGGCACCAAGATCCTTGGCAATCAGTGTAGCCATAATGCTGGCCTCAATATTTTTTCCAATCGAAATGTAGACATGGTCAAAACTGCCGATGTCGAGCTCCCGCAGGGTGTCCTCATCCTGAGCATCAGCGACTACCGCCCGCATGACCGAGTTAGCTAGCTCGTTGATGACGTCTTCGTTAATATCAATCGCCAGGACCTCCTGACCAGCGCGGACCAGGGACTCACAGATGGAGGCCCCAAACTGACCAATCCCAATCACGGCATAACTTTCTTTTTTAGCCAATTAAAACACTCTCCTCTGGATAATGGTAACTCTTCGTCTTCGGCTGGGCATTAAAGATCGAGAACATGACCGTATAGATCCCGACCCGACCGATAAACATCAGCACCATGATGATAACTTGACCAATAAAGTTCAGCTGGGTGGTGATTCCCAGCGAAATTCCGGTTGTACCAAAAGCCGCCACAGCCTCGAAGGTCACGTAGGCCAACGAGTCATGTTTAGGCAAAGTCTGGGTCTCAACCAGCAGCAGGATCGCCACTAGTAAGATCACCAGGGCCACGAACAGGAGGGTCAGGGCTCGGTAGATGTTCTCCTGGGTGAAACGACGGTGGGCAAACTCGGTATCCTTCTGTCCCCGCAAGGTAGCAATACTCTGGATGGCCAGCAAGCCGACCGTCGTTGTCTTGACCCCACCGGCTGTCGATCCGGGCGTCCCCCCGATAAACATCAGGATGATCGTGAAACTCAGCCCCGCCGCACTCAACTTCGTGTATGGAAAGGTAATCAGTCCAGCTGTCCGCGGTGTCACCGCCATGAAGATCGTATTCAGCAGCCGCTGGGGACTGGACAGTGTGCTGCTCAGTTGGGCTAAATTATGCTCCGTGAGCAGGTAAACCAGAAACGAGAGGACGAACAGGACAGCACCAGTTCGCAGCGCCAACTGGGTATGCAGGGACAAGTGGTGGTAACGGTGATAGCCTAGGATGTCTTTCCAAACCAAAAAGCCAAAAGATCCGGCCACAATCAGAACCATTAGTACACAAAGCATGTAGGGATCGTTGACGTAGTTCTCCATACTATTGCCAAACAGGTCAAAACCAGCGTTGCAGAAAGCTGAAATCGCGTGGAAGACGCTGTACCAGAGTCCCTTCAATAGACCATAACGCGGGTAGAAGTCGAAAAAGAGGAAAACAGCGCCAACCAGCTGGATCAAAATTGACAACCGGATGATCAGGTAGACCACGCTCAGTTGTGAGAGGTGGTCAAGATTTAGTGCCTCCTGAGTCAGCAGGCGGGTTGACATCCGCATCCGCCGGCGAATCATCAGTGACATCATGACAGCAAAGGTCATGAAGCCCAGGCCGCCGACCTCCATCAACACAGCAATCACCACTTGACCAAAGGGCGTCCAGTGAGTGGCGGTACTAACCAAGGTCAGTCCCGTCACACAGGTAGCGCTGGTCGACGTGAAGAAAGCAGTCATGAAGCTGGTGTGGAGACCAGGCCGTGTTGCAAACGGCAGCAAGAGCATGATGGTCCCCAGCATAATCACCAGCAGGAAGCCAAATGTTAAAATCTTGGGAAACGAATATTTTCGTCCATTGATCTCAATCATAATTTCACCCACCCATCTTAGTCATCATTAATTATAAGCGTTTTGGCTGCTAATTGCTTCCTTTCTAGTCAATAAATTGACACTCGAAAGCGCTTCCCATACAATTAAGTTGTCAGCTGCTGTGGATCAATAGAAAGGGGTAATTTTTAATGTATTATTCTAATGGAAACTACGAAGCCTTCGCCCGGCCACGCAAGCCTGCGAACGCGGATAAGAAGCACGCCTATATTGTTGGTGCAGGGCTTGCCGGCCTGTCTGCCGCTGTTTTTCTAATCCGTGACGGTCAGGTACCGGGCAAGCAGATCCACATCTTTGAGGAACTGCCAGTCGCCGGTGGCTCCCTGGATGGCCAGGACCGGCCGGACATCGGCTTCGTAACCCGGGGTGGCCGGGAGATGGAAAACCACTTCGAGTGTATGTGGGACATGTACCGATCCATCCCATCCCTGGAAATTCCGGGTGCCTCCTACCTGGACGAATACTACTGGCTCGACAAGGATGACCCGAACAGTTCCAACTGTCGGCTGACCTACAACCGCGGTAACGAGGTGCCGTCAGACGGCAAGTACCTCCTATCCAAGAAGGCCATCAAAGAGCTGACCAAGCTAGTTCTGACCCCTGAAGACCAACTCGGCGACCAGACTATCGGGGAATACTTCTCCGACGAGTTCTTTGAAAGCAACTTCTGGACTTACTGGGCTACCATGTTTGCCTTCGAGAAATGGCACTCCCTGGCCGAGATGCGCCGTTATATGATGCGGTTCATCCATCACATCGACGGCCTGCCGGATTTCACCGCCTTGAAGTTCAACAAATACAACCAGTATGAGTCGATGACCAAACCACTCTTGGCCTATCTCAAGGGTCACGGCGTCCACTTTGATTATGATACCCAGGTGGAGAACGTAATTGTGGACACCAAGGACGGTGAGAAGCACGCCAAGAAAATCGTCATGACCCAGGAAGGTGCCCATAAGGAGATCGACCTGACCGATGACGATCTGGTCTTCGTTACCAACGGTTCAATCACTGAGAGCTCCAACTATGGCAGTCACCACAAGGTCGCCAAACCGACCCGGGATCTAGGTGGCAGCTGGAAACTCTGGGAAAATATCGCCAAACAGTCACCAGCCTTTGGACATCCTGACGTCTTCTGCAAGAATTTGCCGGAACGGTCTTGGTTCATCTCAGCCACGGCAACCGTCAAAAACCCACAGGTTGAGCCTTACATTGAACGCCTAACCAAGCGAGATCTTCATGACGGCAAAGTTAACACTGGTGGCATCATCACCGTCACCGACTCCAACTGGATGCTCTCCTGGACGATTCATCGCCAACCTCACTTCAAGAAGCAAAAGTCAAATGAGACGATCGTCTGGATTTATGGCCTTTACTCTGATACCAAAGGAAACTACATCAAGAAGCGGATTGTCGACTGCACCGGTGAAGAAATTACTAAGGAATGGCTCTACCACCTCGGGGTCCCAACGGCCCTGATCGACAAGCTGGCTGACGAATCCTCAATCAACACCGTACCGGTCTACATGCCGTTTGTCACCTCCTACTTCATGCCTCGGGTCAAGGGGGATCGGCCGGCCGTGGTCCCAACCGGATCTGCCAACCTGGCCTTCATCGGTAACTTTGCCGAGTCCCCGACCCGTGACACCGTCTTCACCACCGAGTACTCAGTCCGGACCGCAATGGAAGCTGTCTACACCTTGATGAACGTTGATCGTGGTGTGCCGGAAGTCTTCAACTCAATTTACGATATCCGAACCCTGATGCGGGCAATGTATTACATGAATGATAAGAAGCCGCTAAAAGATATCGACCTGCCGATTCCAAAACTGGTCGAGAAACCACTCCTCAAAAAGCTGGAGAACAACTGGATCGGTGAATTGATGAAACAGCAACATCTGCTTTAACAAAGTAAAAAAAGATAACCTGCGCTTACCACAACACAGGTTATCTTTTTATTTGATGCGTTTTTAATATGAACCACACTCAGCTGTTGATGTTAATTGGATATAAAAGGGATGCGCGGTTCATCCTAATACTAAAGACGCAATTATTCTTAAAATAAGAGCAAATCATTCATTTGCTTAAAAATATTATAGGCGCTAAATATTGTGAAGTAAAGCACACAATTGAAATTTTTTCAATTTATTTTATATAATTTTATTACGCCAGCATTAATATTCTCCCAATCTACCGTATATTATGCATTGTGAATCGATGATCAGCAATGATTTAAGAATTAGCCTAACAGTTCTGACCGTATAGGAAGCGGATCAGGTAAAAATCAACCTTTTTATTATTATGCAACCCACTGTGATCCGCGTTGATCCCCGTTATCTTTACCTCCTGGTATGATTGCGCCCGAGCAGCCACCAGGTAACGCATCGAACGGGAGGAGTTATTAGCGACCCGACCGTCTGAATTGCTGCCGTCCTGGAGGTCACCAAAGAGGTTGAGGACCCGGGTGTGGTGCGGAAAACTTTCGTGCAGTGGCAAGAGTTCCCGATATTCCTTAACCTGACGGGTCGTCGGCAACCCATCAGGTGCCAGCTCCATTGCGTTGGGCCGGTCCCGTTTGCCTAAAGCCCCATTAAAGGCACCACCGAGTGAGACAAGACGAGCAACCCGGGGTAAGTGACGATCGTTAGCATTGTCCATAATATAGCAGAGGATCAGTAATGGACCGCTGGAGTGACCGACAAAATTAACTTTTTTGAAGTGATACTGCTGTTCAAGAGCAACCACAACGTTCTTGATCCAGGCCGCCGAAACATGGTTGTCACGCTCACGGCTATTCTCCAGATTGACCTCGACGATCGGATTATGGGGATGACTCGGCAGGCGATGGTTAAAGCTTACCTGACCCTGGGGCGAAACAGTTGCTAGAACAACGTTATCTGGTGTCGTAATCCCAGCATCAATTAAGTTTTGCACCATCTTGACCTCGGCATGGTAGCTGCTTGGCATCCCATGAACGAAGATCGTCGGGGTGTCAGCGCTGGGGGCGTTCGGGGATTTTAATGCCATCCAGTTCTGCTGGACCGTTCCAGCAACCGTCGCCCCGGCCATCAGCAGGCAGCACAGGGCTAACTTAATCCCCTTAGTCACGATAATCACCAGCCTTCCACCACACCGGCAGATTTACCTTCACAAGGACTGGTGCCTCGCCAAACATACAGAGGTCTGCTTGGCCAACCGGGAGCGTATTGGTATCCTGGAGGTTCAAACCGGCCCTAGGTAAACTGGTTACCTCAGCTTGGTCTAGAAGACGGTGCACCAGCAGGTTGCTGAACTGGGACCGTAAGCGGGCAGGCAGGTCCAGCGGGGACTGGGTCGTCAAAACCAACTTAAGGTTCAACTTCCGCCCCTCCCGGACCAACTGAAAGATACCATTATCCGCCAAATTGCGTTCATCCTTGGGGAGATAACGGTGTGCCTCGTCGATGATGACGTTGACTGGAAAACCAACATTATCGTGAAGACGCAAGCGAAGAATCTCCTTGAGCAGCAGCGAGATGATCAGCCGCTGACTTTCCTCGTAATCCTTCAGTAATGACAGGTCAATCACCAGGGTACGGTGACTGCTCCGGTGATGGAGAAACATCTTGAGGATAAAGTTGAGTTCACTCTTCATCGTCCCGGTGTGATGGTCGGTGTCGAAAAGCGCCCGGAAAGTCGGGCTAGCCAGCTGGTCGTGAAGTGCCGTCAGCAATGGCCAATTGTGATTAATCCCTACCCGATCATACTGCTGCCCCAGCCGAGTATAATCAGCCCGGTTATCCGGGTATGGAACCACGAACTCCTCAATCAGCTGGGCAAAGAGTTCCTGGGCAGGAAAGTCACTGGCCCATCCTCCCAACTGATTCTCGGCATCTTGATAATCAGCCAAGGTTCGGCCTAAACGCCGGTAAGGTCCTGGCTCCCCCTGAATGTTATGCTGAATCTGCAGGTCAGTGACCGCCTGGCGCAGCTTGGTCTGCAAGGCAGGGTCGAACTGAAGCTGAAGGGTAGTCAACAACTGGTCAACCGTCAGCTTTCCCGCCTCAAAATAGCAGTTGTCCCCCAGCCGGTAGGTAATGGCGTTAGGAAGCTTAGTATACTCGCCAGTCGGATCAAGGATAATCGCCGTCTGGCTCAGCTGTTGGAGCTGCCCCAACAACGACAAGGTGGTGGTCGTCTTGCCACTACCCGTCTGCCCCACGATCAACAGATGGTGGTTAAACAGGTCCGTCGTCAAACGGTCAATTGTTCTTCGGTCCGTGATCGTCAAAAAGTCAAGTGCTTCCTGCATGGTGATTTCCTCCCTTTTCCTGTATTATCTGCCGAATCTGCTAAATTTACCAGTAACTAAAATAGGCAAGGTGTTACCCCTACCTAACATCAATCGTTATTGAATTAACCAGCCTAGGGGCCAGGCAAACCAGTCAAAGATGCGGTCTACTCGTTGGCCACTGATATGGCGCTTGGTAGCCAGGACCCGGAAGGTGACGTGCTCCTCTGGAAAGCGTTTGGCCGTCGGATAGAAGCCGTTGCGCCGGTAAAATGCTACCCGCCGCAGCCGCTGCTGGTTATTGGCAGCGCGGTCATCTGGTTCTTCGACGTCGAGCAAGAGGGAATCCTTCCCATAATGGCACCGCAACTGGTGGATGATCCGACTGCCATAACCCTGTGACCGCACTTGGTCATCGACGGCCAGGAAAAGAATGTAGTGACAACCCTGACTATGGATCACATAGGCAAAGCCCACAAACTGTTCCTCGTCATAAAAGGCCATGAAATCGGCTCGTTGAAAGTAGCTCTTTAGCATCAGCCAACTCCATGGTTCCTGCTCGTACTTTGGGAACGCCCGGCGGTAGAGCTGTTTTACACGTCGATAGTTATCTCGGCCCGCTCTGACGGGCTGTATGTCTAAATCCAAACAAAAATCACTCCTTGTGGAAGAACATTTTACCAGATCCGCCCGCCAAAGACTAATTTTCACCGATAATTTTACTGAAAATAAAAAAGCCCCGGCGATTTTTTCACCAGAGCCATCAAAATATCAATATCAGATTAAGCACGTGACTTGTAGCTGCCATCCGTGGTGTTGATAATCAGCTTGTCGCCGTCTTTGATGAAGGCAGGAACGTTAACAACCAGGCCAGTGTTCATCGTGGCTGGCTTACCACCGCCGTCGATGGTTGCACCCTTGATCATTGGTTCCGTGTGGGCAACGGTCAGTTCAACCGTGGTTGGCAGTTCAACCCCGATGATGTCGCCGTTGACAAAGTTCAGGGTTACCTTCATGTTCTCAACCAGGTAGTTCTTGTCGTCACCGAGCAGGTCATGACTCAGCGTGTATTGGTCGTAGGTCTCCAGGTCCATGAATACAGCGTCGTCACCCTCGTCGTACAGGTATTGAGCAGAACGCTTGTCAACGTTAACCTGTTCAACCTTTTCGGAAGGACGCATCGTGGTGTGGACAATGGAGCCGGAACGCAGGTCTTGGATGTCCATCTGCATCAGGGTGTTACCCTTACCTGGCTTGTGGTGGTTGATTTGCAGAACCTTTAACAGCTTGCCATCACGTTCAAAGACCATACCCTTTTTCAAATCAATTGTTTGAATCATGTCAAAACTCTCCTTTGTATCTTATCTCGGTGCCATCCCGATCCGGAACTTAAGCGGTCAGGCGATCAACCGCTACGGCCGCACCAAGCCTAATTAGATCTGCTGACGTTTTACAGCATTCATTGTTATTGTATCACATCATAGGGCTAGAGCGTGGCGTTATCAGTCAAAAAACGCCGTTCACTCAATTAGCTTTCTCTTAATTTCCCGTAAACTTTCCCTAAATCTATCCCAAAAGCTCCTAGGCTCGGTTACGATCCAATATAATTATATACAACAGATAACTAGGAATGAGAGGTGAAACAATGCTTAAGAGTTACTACATTACTGATCATCAGCTCCACCCACACGACGGTCCACTAACGGATGCTGATATCATCATCACGGCTAGCCCCCATCAGGACGAACAGGAAGCCATCTGTCAACAGTTCGACCTGGACCCACTGACCTTCCAGTTCTGTAATTCCCCCGAGGAGGTGGCCCGCTTCCACCCGACACCGAGTACCGTCCTCAACCAACCCAGCCTTTTGGTACTTTATGACTTCAACGCCGAATGCAAACGCATTGAAGAACAGCTCGCACCGGCTATTTTCATCTGGGACGACCAACACCTTATCATCTCTACCGTAGCGGTTATGGACTGCTATTCACTCCTCCAAGAGACAGTCAAAAAAACTACGTCCCCGGTCAAAATAATGCTACCCCTGATCAGCCACTGGCAAGATCGTCTAATGATGGCCTTGATGAAATATAAGTCCCAGATCGATAAGCTCGACCGCGGGGCACGTAAGACAATTGAAAATGATGAGCTCCGGCACCTGACTAACCTGATCCGTAAGTTAGTCTTCTTTGAACACACGATGAACGACCAGAATGATACCCTCTCATCCTTTCTAGCATCCTCAGACGTTGAAGAGATCGATCATCAAATAATCTTGGATATTCAGACTAAACAGCGCCGGTTAAATAAGGCCATCCACATCTTCCGTGACCTGCTCGATTCGGTCAGTGGCCTCTTTACCTCGATGATGGATAATAACCTGAACCACTTGATGAAATTCCTCGACTCTGCCGCCCTGGTAATCGCTATCCCTGCCCTCGTTTCGGGACTAATGGGGATGAACGTCGGTGGCCTCCCCTGGAAAAATGATCCCTATGGTTTCTGGATGATCTTCATCATCGCTATCATTATTGCCCTCGTCGCTGCTTACTACCTTAACCACAAAGAGTACACAGACTGAAAATGACCAACCGGGGTTCACCCAGCTGGTCATTTTCATTTATCAATTAAATTATTCTTCAATCGGGTGCTTGGCAGTTAGCTTACGAACCCCGTCCTTGACGGCTTCAATTACCTCCTGATCTTCAGGGTGGCTCAGAAGCTTAACAATTAGGTCGGCTACCTGTCGAGAATCCTCCTCATCAAAGCCACGACTGGTGATTGCTGGTGTCCCGATTCGCAGTCCGCTGGTAACAAATGGGCTCCGCGGATCACCCGGGATCGACTCCTTGTTGGTAGTGATATGAACGGTATCCAGCATGTTCTGGGCATCCTTACCGGTGATCCCGGTCTTGGTGATATCGATGATCATCAGGTGGTTTTCAGTCCCGCCGGAAACCACCCGGACCTTGTCAGACTTGGCAAACTCGTCAGCCATTGCCGCTGCATTCTTCACGACCTGGTTGATATAGTCGGTAAACTGCGGCTGCAAGTCCTCGTAAAACGCCTGGGCCTTTCCCGCAATCACGTGTTCCAGCGGGCCGCCCTGGGTCCCCGGGAAGAGTGCTGAATTAATCTTCTTACCCAGCTCGGCGGACTTGGAGAGGATCATCCCACCCCGTGGCCCACGCAGGGTCTTGTGGGTGGTGGTCGTCACCACGTCAGCCACCGGTACCGGACTTGGGTGGGCCCCAGTGGCCACAAGTCCAGCGATATGGGCCATGTCAACCATTAGGTAGGCACCAACCTCATCGGCAATCTGACGGAACTGCTGCCAGTCGATAATCTTGCTATAGGCCGAGGCACCAGCCACAATCAGCTTAGGCTGGACCTCCTCAGCAATTGCCCGAATATGATCATAATCAAGCAGCTCGGTTTCGGGATCGAGGCCGTAGCTAAAGGACTGGTAGACCTTCCCACTAAAGTTGACCTTGGCACCGTGGGTCAGGTGACCACCAGCATCCATCCCCATCCCCAGGATCCGGTCACCAGGCTTGAGAAGGGCCTGGTAGACAGCCATGTTGGCCTGAGAACCAGAGTGCGGCTGGACATTGACGTATTCTGCACCAAAAAGCTGCTTGGCATAGTCAATCGCCAGTTGCTCGACCTGGTCGATGTACTGGCAGCCACCGTAGTAGCGCTTGCCCGGATAACCCTCCGCGTACTTGTTAGTTAAGACAGAGCCTTGGGCTTCCCGAACTTCCTTCGATACGATGTTCTCAGATGCAATCAGCTCGATCGTATCCTGCTGCCGCTGTTCCTCCTTGGCAATCGCTGCCCAGAGTGCTGGTGATTTCCCTGCGTATTCCATGTTGGCATTCCTCCTCGATTCAAACCATCGTTGCTCTCTTTTGATTATACTACACTGAGCACGGATGTTGTGTACCTATCAGGAAATAATCGGCCGCATTTAGCGAACTTTCTACATTCGATTGCAACTAATGTTTAGATAAACGCCCTTATCGGTCTAAACGGTGGCGATATTCTTCGCCGATAGCTGTGTCAAATCCCCCACAAAAAACGTAATCGACTATAACACGTTCCGCGTCCTTTATAAAAAAAGACCCGCCCAAGAAAGCGAGTCCTTTATTTTGTCTACCGAAGGATTAGTCTTCAACCTTCTTGGCTTCCTCCATGGCCTTCATGATGGAAGGGTTCTTGGAGTGACAGTCCTTGATCATCTGCAGGTCTTCTTCGCTTAATTCAACCGTGTACTTAGCCATTTTTCTCCCTCACTTTGCTTAAAGAATTACCTTAACTATACCATAACCGTGCTACCCTGCACGGCTAAATTCCCGAAATTAACGCTTCCGGGCACCCGGGTCCTTCATCAGTCGGTAAACCAGCTTGGTAACAACGGTCTGAGCAATAAACACTACAGCTGTGCGCACGATTTTCTTACGGATTGTCATAATAATATTCCTCCTTATTTTGAATGTTCAGCTCAAAGCCTAGGTGTTCGGCATCGGTCTCATCTTTAATATAGACGGTCCCCCGCTCGACGAAGCCCAGGCTCTTCCCCAGCTTTTGCATTGGAACGTTCTTGTGGTGGGTATCGTAGCGGAAATTGCGGATCCCTTGCAGGCGACCAACAGTGATCAGGTTGGAGAAAAACAGCTGCCCAAGATTGCGGCCACTGGCTGCGGCACCGATGGCAACCCGGTGAATGATCGCATAGGGTTCGTCAGGCCGGGCCCACTCCCCGTCCTGAATTGCTTCGTAATTGGCCTCTGCCGCCAGCTGGAGATCAGCAGTCCCCACCACCTGGTCGCCGTCGATCAGAACCCAGCTGTAGCCGTGATCGATATCAGCAGTGATCATTTCTGCACTGGGATGACCGTCTTGCCACTGCGGGTTATCATTGTCTTTCAAGAATTCCTTTGCCTGAGCGATAATCGCCATGATGGCAGACAGGTCGTCCTTAGTCGCCCGGCGAATGTAGGTTGCCATGATGTATCCCTCCTTTGATAAGGCGGGCCGGATATAAGTATACGGACCGCCCCGGTAATTGCTGTGGTTACTTGGCCGGCTGTCCCGTTCCAATCTCGAAACCAGCCGTGATCGGAATGTTCTCCCCAGTCATTGCGCTGGAAGCCGGGGTAGCCGCAAAATAAACCGCCTGAGCGATCTCCTCGGGTTGGACAATCCGGCCCAGGGGACTGTGCTTACTGAACCGATCAATTTGGTCAGCTGGGAACAGCGGCGTTTCAGTTGGGCCGGGAGCAATACTATTGACCCGAATTCCATCTGGGCCATAGTCCATTGCCATCGCCCTAGTCATGTTAACGATTGCTCCCTTGGTAGCGTTATAGGCAACCATGTTGAAATCCCCTGCCAGTCCCGAGATCGAGGAAATATTGACGATTGTCCCCCGGTGCTGAGCGATCATTGCTGGCAGAAAGGCCTTGCTGACCAGGTAGGTACCGGTAACGTTAACCGCAAAGACCCGGTTCCAGTCTTCTTCCGCAACTTCATGTAGCTTCCCAGAGATTACAATTCCGGCATCGTTTACCAAGGAAGTTACTGATGAAAACTTAGTGAAAGTCGCGTCATGCAGAGCCGCCACACTAGCCGCATCGCTGACGTCAGTGCAGGTGAAGGCCACCCGATCATTGCCGAACTGCTCAGCAAATTTTGCACAGAGCTTTTCTCCCTGCTCCCGCTGGTTGGAGGCCATCATCACTCCCCACCCCTTATTAAGAAATAACCGTGTCGTGCTCAGCCCAATTCCGGAAGTTGCTCCAGTGATTACTACTGTTTCCATAATTAATTCTCCGCTCTTCTGCTTGGCTTTTGTGTTGTCGTTAAGACAATTATAACTGAGAGCAATAATCAAAGTCCGCAATCTGAAGGGAACTTACGGGATTCATAATATTTATGCCATCTTTCGAATCGCTATGGCTGTTTGCTAATCAACCCTAATAACTAGGTCACCATAAACAAAAGGCATGATCCCTGAAACTTCAGTGGCTCACGCCTTCTTTTAGTATTTGGATGCTTATTACACCAAAAGCCCCGCACTACGAAATAAATTTCGTAGATACGGAGCTCTGGCATTGTCATGCAGCGATAACTCATTCACTAATCCTGGGTATGTTTACTTATCAGTTTTCTTCTTTTTGAAGCCAGCTAGACTAAGGAAGCTTGCAAGGGCCGCAAAGACGAAGCCGAAAACAGAAGCGTTCTTATGTTCGCCATTTCCAGTCTGTGGCAACTGGTTAGCCTTCTTCTGCGTACCATTAGTATGCTGCGATAATTGAGAAGAAACCTTATTTTCATAAGAAATGTGCCCAGCATCCATCATATCGCTATCTTGATATTGACCAAAACCACCTGTCCGACTAGGAATAACTGAACTCGTTGGGGACGTTGGACTTGTTGGACTCGTCGGACTCGTCGGCGTTGTTGGACTCGTCGGATTCGTTGGACTCGTCGGGCTCGTCGGATTCGTTGGACTCGTCGGATTCGTTGGACTTGTTGGCGTCGTTGGATTCGTTGGACTCGTTGGATTCGTTGGGCTCGTCGGATTCGTCGGATTCGTTGGACTCGTTGGACTCGTCGGCGCTGTTGGATTCGTCGGACTCGTTGGACTTGTTGGACTCGTTGGACTCGTCGGCGTCGTTGGATTCGTTGGACTCGTTGGGCTCGTCGGATTCGTCGGACTCGTTGGACTTGTTGGACTCGTTGGACTCGTCGGATTCGTCGGACTCGTTGGACTCGTTGGACTCGTTGGACTCGTCGGATTCGTTGGCGTCGTTGGACTCGTCGGATTCGTCGGACTCGTCGGATTTGTTGGACTCGTTGGATTCGTCGAACTCGTTGGACTTGTTGGACTCGTTGGACTTGTTGGCGTCGTTGGACTTGTTGGCGTCGTTGGACTCGTTGGACTCGTTGGGCTCGTCGGATTCGTCGGATTCGTTGGACTCGTTGGACTCGTTGGACTCGTCGGATTCGTCGGACTCGTTGGACTCGTTGGCGTCGTTGGACTCGTCGGCATCGTCGGATTCGTTGGATTCGTCGGCGTTGTCGGACTCGTTGGACTCGTCGGATTTGTCGGGGCAGTCGGATTCTTCGAGTGCGTCGGCGTGTAAGTTACAGTAATGCTTATATCCTTAACTGCTGTAGCTTCTGGCACAGTCTTATCAGCAGTATAACCAGCAAATTTCTTCGGTGTAAATCCGCCAAATTTACCAGTCGTCCAATCACCTTCACTGCCTTTAACAATCTCACCAGTTACCTCGTTATACTCAACAGTTCTAGTAAGCTCAACTGTTTGACTCTTTTGATCTTCAGAAATTTGAGCTAATTGAGCATTGCTTAAGCCCTTGTACTCAATTGTCCGAGTGACATTCTTGACCAAATCATGTTCCTTAAACCAATTCTTGTCTTTTGGATCTGGATTGGTATTAGGGGTTCGTGGATCAACAGTTACTTTCTTTTCAACCAAGTGAATCGTAATCGTTTGATCTTTATCAGCTGTAAATTTGTAGCTAGTTGGTAATGTTTGGTTCTTAGCTAGTTCATAGTGATTTGGAACTGATAAATTAAGATCAGTAATTGTTTGCCCAGTCTTGCCAGACTTAGTAACAACCTCACCAACCTGTTTACCATTCTGATCATCATCGACGAACTTGATCGCAACTAATTGATCATTGGCAGTGTAAGAAATATTAATAGTCACTGACTTCGTCTTATCAGTTACAGTTTCAGCAGCAACACTATCTTGAGTTGGAGTGTAACCAGCAATTGTTGGAGTAGTGAATGGACCCCAGTTACCAGTTGACCAGTCGCCATAAGTTACTTCACCAGTGACATCATCGTAAGTTGCGTCACGATAAATCTTGGCGACTTGTGGAGTGGTTGCAACCTTACCATCTGGATCAGTTACATTAATGGTACGAGTAATGGTTTGGTTCAAATCATCCTCATGTGCACCGTCAATTGGCTTACCTGTCGGTGTCTCGCCATCTTTTGGAATTGGATCAGTGTGTTCAACTGTATTCTTAATGTGAATCAGATGAACAACAATTGGCTTATTATCACTAGCCTTAAATGTGTAGCTAGTTGGCACGTTTTGATTACCAACTTCTTTATATCCAGCTGGAATCTTGTAGGTTAAATCAACTGTTTGATCAGTCTTCCCAGTTACTGGAACTAAATCGCCAACTTGAGCTCCATGGTTATCGTCATCAACATATTGAATATGTGTACTTTGAGCATTAGCTGTATAAGTAATAGTTAAACTCGTTTTATCTGGAGTCTTACCATTTACAACCACTTCTGGGACAGTCTTATCAGCGGTGTAACCTGCAAATTCCTTTGGCGTAAATCCAGCAAATTTATCACTAGTAGTCCAAGCACCTTCACTACCCTCAACAATTTTACCAGTTACCTTGTTATACTTAACAGTTCTAGTAAGCTCAACAATTTGGCTCTTTTGATCTTCAGGAATTTGAGCTAATTGATCCTTATTCAAACCTTCATAATTGATCGTCCGAGTTACATCCTTGACCAAATCATGTTTCTTGAACCAATCCTCATTCTTTGGATCAGGATTAGTATTAGGATCATTCGGATCAACAGTTACTGAAGTCAAAGTAAATATAGCCGTGGATGACGAAGCAAACTTGTAGTTTGGATTCTCACCATAAAGCTTGTTCAAAACCGTACCACTAAGTTGAACACCGTATTCACCCAATTCAGTTGGACTTACTTGATTACCATTCTTGGTAAAGATGAAGTCATCAGCAGTAAATTTCTTTGTAACTTGGGTTCCGTTCAAATCTACAGTTACAGTATACTTGCCCGGATCAAGTTCAGCAATGGTATTACTATCGCTACCTGAAACAGCTACTGTAGCTGGCGCTTGAGCAATATCATAAGTAGTGTTTGCCTTGATAGTACCCTCATTCCAGTTAAGGTTCTTGCTGTTAACACCTTTAATCTTAGCTTCACCATCTGTGGTCAAAACAATCTTGTAGTTACCAACATCAGATGGAGCTTCAGTGTAACTCTTATCACCCAACTGCCAAGTATAATCCTTACCAGCAGTTAAAGTGATTGACTCAGCACCTGGCGTATTACCGAAGTCAACAGTTACAGCATAACCATTAATTGGTGAACCATCGTAGGTCTTATGACCATTAGCTTCAACTGTAGCGCTTGGAATTGCTGGGATAATTACAAACTTACCAGCACCTTCATCAGTGAAGTTATAAGTGTAATTATCACCCTGAACTTTAGCAATATTTTGCTGACCTTGTTTACTTAATTGAACTTTGTAAGTATCTGCATCTTCAACGGTTTGACCAGGAACAAATTCAAGATCACCTGATTGAAGCTTGTAAGTCAATCCATTAGCAAGAGTTACTTTGTAATCACCAACATTAATATCATCATTGGTGAACTTCTTAGCAGCATAAGTTTCTTGCTGTCCACCAGCAACAGTTGCAATCGTTACTGCAACATCTTTCTTATTAATGGTGTAAGTACCAGCTGTTTCATTTATCCAATCATAATTATGAGTTTGTGATTGAATCTTCTCTAACCCTGCTGGAGTTAAACGAACTTGATATTGTCCGACAGCAAGTGGTTCCGTCGATAACCATTTTGCGCCGTTATCGTTGCTGAATTCATAATCACCAACAGTCAAATTGCTTGGAAGAGAAATATCTAATCCATTATTAGTCTTAACGACTGGAACAAAGTCAGCCGACTTAAATTGTCCACCAACCGGTGAGTAATACACATTTTGAGTATGACGTGCCTTAGAGAAGCCAACAGTTGCAGTTGCCTTATCAATTTGGTAACTACCTTGACCGGTAATTACAACGTTAGTCCAATCAAGGTTTTGAGCGTTAACACCCTTAATCTTGTTTCTACCAGCAGTGGTTAACTCAATTGCATAAGTACCAGCATTGGATGGCGCTTCAGTGTAAGTCTGACCATCCTTAGTCCAAACATAGTCGGTACCAGCAACTAAGTTAACACTCGGATTACCTGGAGCAGTAATAGTTACACCAATTGGCGTTGTGTAGTCAGTAATTGGGCTGCCATTGTAGGTCTTAGGCCCAGCAACACCTTCAAATATTGCACTTGGCGTTGCCTTAGTGATTGTGAAGGTCCCGCTACCCGTAAAGTCATAAGTGTAATCATTACCAACAATCTTAGCGATGTTTTGCTTACCTTGGTCACTCAATTGAACTTGGTAAGGATCAACATTAGTTGGGTCTTGGTTTGGAGCAAACTCCAAATCACCTTGCTTCAGTTCGTAAGTTTGACCGTTTGACAAGGTCACGCTGAACTTTCCTGGCTTGATTGCCGTGTTAGTAAACTTGTCGCCAGTGTAAGTTTCAAATTGACCACCATCCACATCACTTAAAGTTGCAGTGGCTTGTGCTTGCGTAATGGTAAAGGTTGCTGTACCAGCAATGGCATTCTTAGCAAACGTTACGTTCTCTTCACCAGTAACACCAGTGATTGCCTTCTTAATATTGGCAATACCTTGGTCAGTTAAGTGAATTGTGTAAGTACCACCATTTACTGGATCAAGCGTATTACCAGCAGCATCGGTGAAGTAGTAATCACCCTGCTTCAATTCATAAGTGTCGTTGGATTGAGCACTGTTAGGGAAGGTCAAGTTAACGATAACCTTGTGGTCTTTATTAACTTCTGCTGTTGTGACTGGGATTCCGTCATATACCTTTTTGCTTGACCCAGATAACTTAGCACTTGCTTCTGCCGCATTGATTACGTAATGTCCAATACCACCTTGAGTGTAAGTATAGTTCTTAGTACCAAAGGCCTTTTCAACATTAGCAAGACCAGCAGCTGACAAACGAACTTCATGACTACCAGCATTAACTGGAGTACCGTTGGTAAATTCAAGATCGCCTGCTTGCAATGTGTAGTTAAGAACAGTACCATTTTCGGTCTTCACGTTAATGGTGTAATCATTATCATTCAAGTTAACTGGTTGACCATAAGTTGAACTTGGGATGTTTTGTGAATTCTTATCAGCAATGGTAATCGTGACTGGCATCTTTTCAACGATGAAGTCTGCTGGAGTAAATTCATTAATCCATTGGTAGTTCATGTTGCCAAGACTGTTCTTACCAATGGCATCGATCTTTTGCAAAGCCTTATCAGTCAAAGTTACATGGTAAGTGCCAACGTCATTAGGTGTTGCGCCATCAAACTTCAAGTCATTTGCATCTAAAGTGATTGACACAACTTGACCTGTAGTAGCATCTACAACTGGCTTGCCGTAAATGTCATCCAAAGTCAAAGTGTACTTACCTGGCACAATCGTATGATCTTCACCAAACTTGATTGTTTGACTACCAGATAAAGTAATATGAGCATCAATTGGCGTAATGATATATTTACCATCGTTGTTCTTTTCAGCGATATCAGTGTTGTCACTATTAGTAACACCCGCATTGATTGAGTTACTGATTGAACGAGGCATTCTCTCGTTTGCAGTGAAACGATAATCTGGATACTCTTTTTCTAGACGATTAATTAATTGCTGACGGATTTCAACATCATAAGTACCAACGTTCTTTGGATAATCACTTTGGTAACCCTTAATCGCCAAATCGCCACCTTGAAGAGTTACAGTAACAGGCTCACCACTAGCAGTGTTAGTCAATTGAACTGTAAAGTTCTTATTATCTAACGCCGTATTTTGAGTATATGGTGCAATTTGGGAACCATGTAAAGTTACTTGAGCTTGACGCTGGTTGATGATGTAAGTTACATCAACACTATCGCCACGCAAGAACTTGTAGTTACCATCTGCATATTGATCGTTCAAACGTTTAATTGCAGCTTCAGTTAAACGAGCACCGTAAGTACCGTGTTCCTTAGGCTGAACAACTTGCCATTGACCTTGAGCATCTTTTTGAACATATTCAAAGTCAGCTGGAGTTAAGTTGAATGAGACACCATTAGGAGCCGTAGTTTCACCACCCCAAGTAGTAGTTAACTCATTTACTTGGTTTTGAGTCATTGGTTGAACTTGACCGTTATAAACAGTATTGGCTTCACCACTGACACCAACATACATTTCGGCTGGAGAAATAATGAATCTAGCAGTTGAACCAGAAGCCGCAGCGTTCCATTCATAGTTAATATTCAAAGCATGCAAATGTTGTAATCCAGTTTCTGAAAGAACAATCTTGTATGAACCGCGATTAATTGGAGCTTGACCATCGGCAAAGGCTAAATCGTCATTAGTCAAAGTGTAAGTCAAAGTTTGATGATTATTAGTCTTAATCGTAATTGTGTAATGATCTTTTGCAACTAAACTACCAGCTTGACCATCGTAGGTCTTGTTTTGATTACCAGTCAAATCATAACTTGCCGTCGCTGGTGTGATATTCAAAGTAGCTTCACTATCATCATACGACCACTTGTAGTCAGTAGAGTTAAGAGCTTCGATGTGATTAATTCCGACTGCTGAAAGCTTAACTTGGTAAGAGCCAACATTAGTATGATCTGGATTGATAAATTCAAGATCGCCCGGCTTCAAGTCGTAACTCATACCGTGATCAAGAGTAACTGTAATGCCATTGACATTACCATCTTGATCAACTGGGAATTGAGCATTTGAGCCTGAGTAAATTACTGAGTCACTACCGCTTAATTTAATATGAGCATCAGCCTGATTAATTGTGTAAGTACCAGTGCTGTTGTCATAAGTCCACTTGTAGTTATTGTTGTTAACCTTGTTTTCGATCTTCTTCCAACCATCTTCGGTCAAGCTTACCAAGTAATGGCCTGGAGCTGTCGGAGCAGCAATTGCATCCCCATCGCTATTAACAAATTGGTAATCACCTGCAGTCAAGTTAAGACCACTTGGCACTGCAATAGCTGGCTCATTAGTATTATCAGTTGAAATTGCTGGCGTAAATTTAGCTGGATCAATTGTTGCAGCACTACCATTCCAAGTAATGGTTTGACCACCACTTAAGCTAATCGTTGCGTTAGCTTGGTTAATGACATAGCTGCCTTGACCAGTGATATCAGCATCTTTCCAGTCTAAGTTTTGACTGTTGACACCTTTAATCTTAGTAATTCCGGCAGTAGTTAATTCAATAGTGTAAGTACCAGCATCACTTGGTGCAGAAGTAAATGTCTGACCATTCTTCTTCCAAACGTAGTCAGTACCTGCAGTCAAATCAACCGTTGGATTGCCTGGAGCAGTGATCGTTACGCTAATTGGAGTTGTGTAATGCGTAATAGGCTGACCATTGTAAGTCTTCTCACCTTGTCCAGCAAAGACAGCCTTAGCTTCTGCCTTAGTAATGTCAAAGTGAGCAGTTGGTGTTTCAAATTCATAGTTGTAGTTATTAGCATCAAGTTTTTGAATTACATTCTTAGCTTGAGCAGTTAACTCAACATTATAAGTAGCAACATCTACAGGATTTTGTCCTGGTGCAAATTGAATATCGCCATTCTTAAGGTCATATTGTTGACCATTTGACAAAGTTACTGAGTAGCCACTTAATGGAAGATCTTGACTGGTAAATTGATTACCAGTGTATTCGTGACTGCCATTACCTTCTAAGGTAGCTTTAGCAGTGGCTTTATCAATCGTATAAGTTGCACTGCCATTAATTGCATTCTTAGCAAACTGAACATTAACTACACCGGCTTCACCATTGTTGGTTGCGGCAATAATTGCGTTCTGAATGTCAGTTACACCATCCTGAGTCAAAGTAATCGTGTAAGTACCAGCATTAGTTGGAGCTTTTCCATCAGCAGTGCTCCAAGTGTAGTCCTTATCAGTCAAAGTGTAAGTAGTGTTTTCAGCACCTGGGTAACTCAAGACAACCTTGATGTCACCATTATCGTTAAGAACTTCAGCAGTAGTTACTGAACTGCCGTCAAAAGTCTTGTGGTTAGAACCAGACAAGGTTGCACTAGCATCTGCCTTAGTAATGTCGTAAGTTGCCCTAACATCAATCGTACCCTTAGCCCAGTCAAGGTTTTGGCTGTTGACAGCTTCAAGCTTGGCCTTACCAGCATCAGTTAAAGCAACAGTGTAATTACCGGCATCTACTGGAGCAGAAGTGAATGTTTGATCATCTTTCTTCCAAACATAATCAGTACCTGCATCCAAAGTTACGGAATTGTTGCCTGGAGTAGTACCAAAGTTAACAGTTACACCATAATTGGCAATCGGTGAACCATCGTAAGTCTTTTGACCACTGCCATTAATTGTTGCAGTTGGCGTTGCTTGAGTAATAGTAAATGTACCAGTGCCAGCATTATCGAAGTTGTAAGTGTAGTGTTCACTATCTACAGCTGAAATGTGAGTACGACCATCATCACTTAAACGAACTTCGTAAGTATCAACATCAGTTGGCGTCTTACCTGGAACAAATTCCAAGTCGCCAGCTTGCAAAGCATATTGATCACCATTAGCTAAAGTAATTGAGTAGTCGCCAGGAGCGATGTTTGCATCAGTGTAAGCACTGCCCTTGTAGACAACGCTTTGACCGCCGTTAACATCATTCAAGGTTACCTTAACGCCTTCAGCCTTGGAAATTGTGTAAGAACCACTAGTACCATTAATCCAGTTGTAGTTGTTAGTTGCTGACTTAAGTTTGTCAAAGCCAGTATCAGTCAAACGAACTTGGTAAGTACCTAAAGCAGTTGGTTCAGCTGCTGACCAGTTTGCACCATTATCACTACTAAATTCGTAATCACCCTTAGTAAGAGTTACACCACTTGGAATAGTCAATGTTTGACTATTGTTAGTAGCAATTTGTGGCTTGAAGTCATCGATATCGAATTGCCCGCCATCTTTGTCATATTGAACAGATTGAGTACCGTTAATAAAGCTTACTGTAGCATCTGCCTTATTAATCTTGTATGAAGCGTCATTAGTAATTTGTGCCTTAGCCCAGTCAAGGTTTTGACTGTTTACAGCATCAAGTTTAGTTTTACCGGCATCAGTCAAAGCAATAGTGTAATTGCCTGCATCAACTGGAGCGGTCTTATATGTATTAGTACCTTTTTGCCATTCGTAATCAGTACCGACAGTCAAAGTTACGGAGTTGTTGCCTGGGGTTGTGCCGAAGTCAACAGTTACACCGTAGCTAGAAATTGCAGAACCGTTGTAGGTCTTCTCACCAGTACCATTAAGAGTGATCTTAGGAGCAACTTTATTAACAACGTAAGTAGCACCTTTTTCAGGATCAACTGTGAAGCTAGTTGCTTGCCAGTTAACGTTGTTGCCGTTGATTTGCTTCAAATCTGCCCAGCCTTGAGCACTTAACTTAACTTGGTAAGTGCCGGCATTAATGGGAACATCGTCAGTCCAGTTTCTACCATCAGTGCTGAATTCAAGATCATCGTCTTTTAAGTGGAAGGCATCACTTGCAACACCAGGAGCAGTTAAAACAGCAGTATAACTTGGTGCAAAACCACTTGCTGCACTGCCAGTGTAATCAGTTGTAAATTGACCACTGAATTTAACTGAACCATTTGCCTTAGCAATAGTGAATGTGCCTTGACCAACATTATCGAAGTTATAGTTGTAGTTAGTTGCATCTACAGCAGCAATATTCTTTTGACCTTGATCAGTTAATTCAACATGGTAAGTACCGACATTAGTTGGATCTTCTCCTGGAACAAACTTCAAGTCGCCTGCTTGCAATTGATACTTTTTACCGTTACTTAAAGTGATGGTGTAATCACTTGGAGCAATTTCAGTATCAGTATAAGCTGAACCCTTATATTTCTCTTCTTGGTTACCACCTAAAGTAGCAGTAGCACCGATCTTGTTAATCGTGTAAGTTGCAGTACCAGTAACGGCGTTGTCAGCAAACTTAACGTTAACTAAGTTAGGATCACCGTTATTAGTTGCAGCCTTAATAGCATTTTCAATATTAGTGACACCATCAGTCGTTAAATGAATGGTGTAAGTACCAGCATTGACAGTATCAGTAACTGTATCACCAGCTACATTAGTGAAGTAGTAATCACCAGCTGTTAATGTGTACTTATCATTAGATTGATTCTTACCTGGGAAGTTCAATGAAACGGAAATCTTACCATCAGCATTGATATTATCAAGTGAAATTCCACTACCGTTGTAGTCACGTGAATTTTTACCACTTAATGTTGCAGTAGCTGCAGCAGGATCTACGTTATAAACAACGTACGAAGTCTTTGGATCATAATTCCAAGTAAAGTTAGGATCAAGCTTCGTAAACTTGGCAAGACCACGATCATTCAAAACAATGTGGTAAGTACCAACATTAGTTGGCGCATCAATGATAGTGCCATCTTCATTAGCAAATGAAAAGTCATTAGTTGTTAATTGAACTTGATCACTGCCTGTTGGCAAAGGAATTCTACTGTCGTTTGATGCAACAGCATGAGTAATACCAGCAGGGATTGCTTGTGGACCTGCAGTGTAATCATTGTTAAATGGATCGTGAGCGATGGTGATTGTACCAGCGTTCTTGATGTAAGTTACATCAACAGTTGAATCTTTATCATCTGGAGTAACTGTTAGTGAAGGGATGCTAGTAATGGCTTTACCATCAACGATAGCTGTGTAGCCTGGCTTTACAATGTTGGAATCAGATTGCCATGACTTAGTGAATTCTGGGAAAGTTTCCTGTGCATTAGTTTCACCAACATTATGGTTCCAAATATCGTCACCCATCTTAAAGGTATAGGCATCATTACCAGTCAATGCACCAAAGACGATCTTATCGTCACCATAATCACCATCTTTATTTGTACCAGTATAAACTCGCACGTCACGGTTGAAGGTCACAGTTTGTGGAACTTTCACCACTTGACCAGATGGATCATGAATTTCGATTGTCCGAGTAATAGTCTTTTGTAACTCTGAAGTTGGTACATAGAAGACGGTTAAATTATTTCTCCAAAACCATGTTGGGTTAGTATCATTTTCAAAATCTCCCTGTAAAGGACTACCAAACACATTAGCATTATATTGAGTTGCACTATTTAATCTAACAGGTGTATATCCAGAAAGATTAGGAATATCAATTCCCCATGTACCATCTGATGTAATACCATTCCATAAATCTTGACCTGAAATCACAGTGTAGCCTGGAGTTGCCTTATTACCCGCTGATCTATCCCAAGTTAAACCACCGTAAGTTACAGTCCACTTCTTAGGATCAGTGCTCCCGTTCGTTGCAAAAGTAATTGGTGCTTTTTGATACCAAACTTTAATTTGAGCATATGATTGCTTAGTTCCATCTGGAAGAGTTACAACATCAGCATCTTCATATCCACCAGTACTTGGCACGTACTTCTTGAAGTGTTCAGTAACAGTCTGTGGTTCTTGTTGTATTTGAGCATAGTAGACAGTGTGTGTAGCTGTTCCTTCATAAACAGGAGAATCATTAGTGTAGGCAACTTGATTCTTCCCATCTATGGAAGTTTTATCACCAGTGTAAGTTGGGAAGGTAAATTCGTTAGCAGGTACACTAGATACTTGACCGTCTTTATTTGCTTCCCAGTCACCTTTATCAAAAGCCTTATAGCCTGCAACCTCTGGATTCTTAACTGAAACAGGAGCCCAATTTTGTGGTAATGTCCAGTCACCAGAAACTACTTTGTAACCATTAGTGAAACCATCATCATTTTTACTTTGATCCCAAAGCCAATTACCATTCTTTGCTTTACCAGTAACGAGATCTTTGATATTAGTTTGCTTATAAGCAATTTCAAGAACGGCATCGTCGTGAGCCTCTTGACCTGCCTTATCACCATTAGCATAAATGTATTGAACAGTGGCTTTTCTAGTATCAGTGTTCGTGATTTTTTCAGTAGCATGTACCACATGAATCTGAACAACAGGGTCAGTTGTACTATAGTTTTTCAAAGTATAAGTAGTTGGAATACTTTGGTTCTTAGCTAATTGATAGTTTTCTGGAAGACTAAGAACAGGTGCAATATTTGTCTTATCACCTTTAAGAAATTCTTGTGTCTGAACTTTACCTACAACTGTATCATTATTATCATCATCGACAAATTCAAAATGAACAGGTTGTGCAATATTAACTTTCGCTGTTACTTCATAGTAAGGATTACCTTTTTCATCAACAAGAGGATTACCGTCCTTATCAACTGAACCCAAAGTACCCTTCGGTAATGAAACACGGACTGTTACAGTTTGTGATCCACTGACTAAAGCATCACCATTCTTTTTCAAACCAATTAAACTATAGCTTGGTTTATAGTCCTTAGAAGCTGGAGTAACGTTTGAAGCAACACCAGGTTGAGTAGTAATGTCATAACCTTGGTAAGCAATGTCATTATTGCCAGCTGTGGTTAAGAAAGCACCATCGCTATCAATAAGCTTGTTATTCCCACCGATTTGGCTACCATCAGTCTTAAAGTTCAAGCCATCAACTGCAGTCGTCTTAGGAATAACTGTGACATAAACCTTGATAGTCTGATCCAAATTACTTGCAGGGTAATGAACAGTAATTACACCTTGGTTAGTCTCGTTAGTATTAATATCTGTTGAATATTCAGCAGTGTGTGCTTCCCAAGTGTCAGGGAAATTTAACACGCTATTAACATCTGGAGTCTTACTACCCTCCAAGACCGTAATTTGGCGAATATCGTTAATAGCCACAGCACAGGTAGCTACTGGAGTAGTAACTTGGTGAGTAGTTATCTTGCCTTGAGAATCAGTTGATTGTGCATTATAAGTAGCAGTAATTTTTACTTCACTATATGAGCCCGCTTTTTTCCAATTAGGTTCATTACCAGCAAATTGGTAAGTAGTACCTTTTGGGAAAACATTCTTGTTAGCAACAAGATCTGCAGCAGTCAAAACTGTGCCATAATCAATCGTTTTATTTTCGGCTTTGACATTTGCCTTACTAGTAACAGTAATGTCCTTTACGGTGTAGCTTGAACCAGTTGGTAAAGTTATCTTAATATCACCAGTTTTACTTTCACCGGCTTTATCGAGTTTTAATTCATGAACTCCGTCTTTGCCGATCCATTCAAATTTAGTACCTTCAGGCCATTCTTTATTTTTATTTAAGATTGGGTTACCAAGACCCGTATTTGGATTATGAACAAATTCAGATAATCCTCTACCATCATTTCCAGAATAATCTTTTGGACCATCGGTTAAATCAACTGGTGGCTGATTATCATTTTTCTTGGTTGGTAAAAGAACAATCCCTTTAGTCTGAATATTATTCCATGATGGTGTACTAATACCACTAGAGTTTGTTGCCCAAATAATTGGTTGCCCTGCCTTATTCTTACCGCCAAATTCCGCCGTCAAGATAATATCAAATCTTCCTGAGCCAGCTCCATCAGCTATTTTTACCTGATTGGCGGTCAATTTTGTTGCAGATACGCGAGTACCATCAGGGAGAATCGCATATAGATTATTTTTTTCGTCACCGTTATTTATTAAGCTATTGAAGAATCCTTTATTTTGCTGAGCCGAAAAAGCATAAGCAGGAACCGAATTTGGATCACCATTATTGTTGTAAATAAAAATTTTATCAATTTCTGGTGGTTGAACGTAGTTAACATCTACTGTCTGTGAGCTACTAAATTTTTCTGAGGTTGCACTACCATTGTCTGTGTTGACCTTATTATATGTGAAGGTAATGCTAAAATGATTTGATTTTATCTTATCAAAAAGTTTTTCTCCATTCTCATCACTTGCTGATGCTGGCAATGTTGGCGCAGTCCAATCACCATATTCAGCCGAAATTCCTAACTTCTGGGCTTCTTCCCATTCGTCTTTATTAAAAAACTCGGCTACAGCAGAAGGTGGCAATTGCGTTGCATCAAAAGCCACTTGTGGCGTATTTGGAGCTCCTCCCGGAAGTGATTGATTTGAATGCATATTTAATTGGGCATTAATTACCGGATTACCATCGGCATCTGTAGGAATATCTGTACGCAAATGCAGCGTTTTAACCACATATGGAAACTTAACAGTGTAAGTATCCTTACCGATTCTTTGATAAGGAGTTGGGTGACCATTAATATCCATAGCAGCACCAGTATCAGTAACAATTGCAGTCCCCCAGTGAATACCAATTTCACTAGTATCAAGTGGGGCAGCCAATTTAGCTGAAATATTCTGCTTCTGCATAATTAAGGTACTACCTAGAATGCCACTTGTTCCATCGGTATGATAAAGGTACGGATTGACGTCTTCACCTGTAACTTTTTCATTTTGCTCTGCGACATAGTAGAACCTGTTAGGCTGCGCAGTAACTTGCGGTTCAGCCGTAAAGTAGACATCATAATCCTTGCTGCTGCCATCTTTCAGAGTAACTTTAATTGTGCCTGAAATTGGAATTGAGTTGCTAGCGTCTTCTTCCGTAACAGCTGGTGCTCCACCAACCCAGGAGAAAGTTGCTCCAGCTTTAACCAAAGCCTCTCCATTGCTAAAGAAGCGACTAGCATCGGCATCAGTCAACTGAGTTCCTGGCATAACCAGATCCATAAGAGGATTGTCTGCAGGTGAAATTGAGTTTTCTGGAAGCTCAACAGCCACCTTTGATTCAGCTAAGTTTGCGGCATTTTGCCTGTTAGCATCAGTTTTTAAGTTCGTTGTTTCTATCCCAGGTTGTTTTTTCTCATTAGAAGAGGTTTGAGAAACTGGGGTAGCATTAGTTGTTGGAACCTGTGCTTGCTCAGAAAATGAATTTTCTTTACCACTTACTGAGTTTTGACTGATTGTGGAAGTTTGAGCCTGACTGGGTATATTGCTATCCTGCGTAGGAGTGGTCCCGTTATTACTTGATGCAGGAGATGATGACTGCGGCTCACTACTATGCTGCGTTTGTGTTGTTACTACCTCCTCGGTCTCTTCTCTGCCGTTAGGCTCAGAATTAGGGTTAGCATTGGCACTAACATTCGTCATCGCAGTTGCGCCAAGGCCCAGTAAAATAGTCGCGCAAGCCGTAATCCACTGCTTTTTCGCCTTGTAAAGTTTATAATTTTTTCTTTCAGGCATCATTGTCCGTTGCTGATTATTTTTACCCATTTTTCTCCCCCTCTTCGCATTAAATCGCGTAATTTATTTCTATCCTTAATTATAAACCCATTCAATCACTTACTGTTAATTTTACTTATAATTCGATTAGTATTTAAACATTAACATCTTCTAAAAATCAGTCGAATCAATCAGTGATGTTGACCTAAACAAAAGCCTATTGCGGCTATTCAAATTATAAAAAATAGCCTATTCTCAAATTAATCCCCTCAAGAATAGGCCACCCATTACCAGTCATCATTTTACAATTTTAAGTATAACACACTTATTAGTATGATATAAATAGTTTGAATTTAATCATTTTTAAAAATGAAATCATCAACACAATTAGCGATTATGTATATTATGATATTTTACTACTTCAAATATTTTAGTTTATCAAACAATCAATTATTTTCCGCTCCACTGACCTAAATTAGAAGCTTTGGCTCTTCAGTTTTCCATTTATATTTTGAAGTAAAAACGAAAATAATCTAAACTCCCCGATATCAGTGTTATCAAGAGAAAATTAAACAGCTTGACCCTTGTTAAGCACCAGAATCAAGCTGTCTAAACGTATTTATATGTTTACTACCGAGTCCTCATGGGTGAGTGATCACCACCACTATGGTGACTGACAAATACCTGCACCAGCCACGTCATTAAGATTACGATAATAATCGTCGGCACAGTACTGCCCAGTACCCAATTTAAGGTCATTAACCAGCGATAGAGGATAAAGCCGATCAGCCAAATCACGAGGTTTCCCCAGGAGCAGTCTTGTTGTCGCCGGTCAACATGCAAGATAAAATAATCGGTTAGCTGGATCGCAATCATCGGTGCAAATACCGAGCCAATCAGGTAGAGAAAGTCACTGAAATTATCCATTGGCAAGGTCAAGACACCAACCGTCCCAATAACCGTCGCGATAATCGCTGCGCTCGTGCCCGACCAGTGAGGGATAATTGTCTGCGTGGATACTCCCGCAGAATAAGCATCCATAAAGGTAGTGGTCACCGTCGAAAAAATCACAATGATCAGGCCAGCACTGCCAAGGCCCGCTCGTAGGATGATCGTGGCAATGTTGATGTCATGGGTTAGCAAAGCCGCGCCGAGGCCAATAAAGGCCATCCAACAGCTCGTCACCCCATAAACCAGGGACCCAACCGCACTGGCGGCAACCGGGCGCTGGGCAGCACTCGTGTAGTCACTAATCAGTGGCAGCCAGGACAGCGGCATAGCAATCACCAGCTCCATCCCCTGCGCGCTAGTCAAGCGACCGCTAACCGGCATGACCTGGTGGTGGTTGAAAATAACCCCGCAGAGAATTGCCGTCAGGA
This sequence comes from Limosilactobacillus pontis, assembly GCF_002940945.1. GTDB lineage: Bacteria > Bacillota > Bacilli > Lactobacillales > Lactobacillaceae > Limosilactobacillus > Limosilactobacillus pontis_A. The sequence goes on along the minus strand of NZ_PNFV01000013.1, from coordinate 2,423 downwards.
TCAGTAAGACACCGATTGTCACCAGGTTAAACCAACGCAGGTGACGAATCCCAACTAATAACCAGACCACAATCAATGCCCCGATGACGACGGCCCACAGTTGCTGGCCAAACTGCCAGATCCCGTTGGCTGCAACCGCGCCATCGTAGATCATGATTCCCGTCCAACCGACCAGCTGCAGAACGTTGAGTCCGGCGAAGAACTTGCTTCCTTGCCGGCCAAAGCTAAGCTGGACGGCATTCATCGCACTCAATCGCTGCTGGCCGCCAATCACCCCAGAAAGGAAGAGCAGCAGGCAGCCCAGTAGGTGGCCCAGCAGGATCACCATCAGCCCGCGCCATAGTCCTAGTGGTGCCAGATAGGTTCCCGTTAAGATCTCCGCAATCGAGATTCCGGCCCCGCACCAGATCAGGCCATTTTCCATCAGTGTCGTTTGTCGTTGCATTGTTACCGCCATCCTTTTTTTATTTGTCAGATGTGGCTAACGTAAAAAAGCGACCAGAAACAATTAATGATCCTGGTCGCACTATTAATTCCTACGTTGGCATTATCCAAATCAGGTTCATCGGGTCGAGACGCTCAGTCTCCTCTCAGCCTGTCTGCAAGCTCCCCTCACTATGTAATTATTCTTAATTTAACAGTAATTTGAGCTTTGTCAACCCCGCGGCTTTTCAAAGTTATCCCAAATCGATTATAATTTTAGTGATACCAGTAATTTGCGTCAAAGAAGGAAAAACCAATGTCCTACTTTATTACCAGTCGTGAAGACCTCCTGACATCAGCCATCGAGCTGGCCCAGGTCAAACGCATGCACATCTTCGACTCCCTAAAAATCGACTCCCAGATTGTGACCCTCCAATACAACTGGGCCCATTCCCAGGTGGAGAAGAAACTCGGCGTCACCAACCGGGTCGTCAACCTCTTTCAATACTTCCAGCAGCTGCCCTACCACTACACCAATGACGACCAGTCCCTAATTGATCGGCTTCTCAACCAGCCCGGCTACCAAGTTGCCGGGCTCGTCGCCAGCCGGGACGGTAAGCAACGAATCATCGCCCACCTGAACGGCCAGCACCTCTACTACGTCGACTACCGCGACCGGTTCGGTTTCACCGATCGGCGGGACTTCTATGATAACGGCTGCCTGACCTATACCGAGTTCTTCGAGGACCGGTCGCGGGTGGTCACCCGCCAATACTATGACGGCCAGGGCCACCCCAAGATCATCTACCACTACCGCGGTGGTGAGGGTAATACCCCCGTCCTCTGCCTGATCCAGCTATTCGACCAGGGCAACTGGTGGACATTCGACAATGAAGCCGAGCTGCGGGCCTATTTCCTGGATGGGCTTGCCAAGGCAGATCCCCAGGCCGTCTTCATCAGTGACCGGTCCGACTACACGATGAAGGAATTCGCCTTGATGCATGAGGTGCTGCCACGCTATCAGGTCTTTCATTCCGCCTTCACCGAGGACGGCCGGCCCAACGGCAAGCTCTTTACGGTCTATGAACCGATAAAACAAGCTCTACAAGACGATCACCTCACCGGACTGATCTCGTCCACCCAACAAGAGTCCGCTGATGCCGGGAAACGCTTTGCTACACCGGCCAGCTATGCCATCCCGGTCACCTATATTCCTGACAAGCTACTGCAGAAGAAGATCCCGTTTGACCAGCGTAAACCTGGCCAATTAATCGCCGTTGCCCGGCTTACCAACGTCAAACGTCTCGACCACCTGATCAACACCGTAATCCTATTGCGCAAGAAGCATCCCGCCGTTGACCTAAAAATCTACGGTTACGATGACGAATGGAACAACTACGCCACTTCTCACGCACTGAAGAAGCTGGTCCGGGATAAGCAGGCCGGTGACTATATCCACTTCTGCGGCTACCAGCACGACCTGACCACCGTATATGAAACGGCGCAGGTCGAGGTGCTCACCAGCTCCTACGAGGGGTTTGCAATGGCCCTGCTGGAGGCCCAGGGGCACGGTTGCCCAGCGGTTAGCTATAATATTAACTACGGCCCCAACGAGATTATCGAAGACCAGGTTAGTGGCCGTCTCCTACCAGCAGGTGACGTTCACGCCCTCTATACGGTGCTCGACGACCTGCTCAGTCATCCAGAAATACTGAAATCCTACGCTAACCACGCCCAGTCAGCCGCGGCCAAGTACTCCTTTGAAAACGTTGCTAAGAAGTGGCATAACTTCATCGCTGCCGAGGCATCCCGCGGAAATCAGCGAATGGCATCCTATTTATAAACAATATTTAAAAATGCCCTAAGCATCAGATGAACTTGGCTATAATGCCCTCTAAGTATACAGATGAAATAGAAAACTCATCTTGTACTTAGAGGGTATTTTTATATGGGAAGAAGATCAAAATTTTCACTCCAGCAAAAATTAAGTATTATCAATG
>NZ_PNFV01000012.1 GCF_002940945.1 Limosilactobacillus pontis | reverse complement strand
TTAGGTTTGTTGGTGAGATTGGATATTGTTTAGTTTTGAGAGCACAAGCTCTCACCCGAAGAGGGTAGTGTGGTGATGATGGCTTGAAGGATACACCTGTTCCCATGCCGAACACAGTAGTTAAGCTTCAACACGCCGAAAGTAGTTGGGGGATCGCTCCCTGCGAGGATAGGACGTTGCCACGCGATTTTGGAGGATTAGCTCAGTTGGGAGAGCGTCTGCCTTACAAGCAGAGGGTCACAGGTTCGAGCCCTGTATCCTCCATCGAGCCGTTAGCTCAGTTGGTAGAGCATCTGACTTTTAATCAGAGGGTCGTGGGTTCGATCCCCACACGGCTCATTGCCAAACAGCTATCGGTTTGGTATAATAAAAGTGTTGTCCATGCCGACTTAGCTCAGTTGGCAGAGCATCTGTCTTGTAAACAGGGGGTCGGAGGTTCGAATCCTCTAGTCGGCACTAAATATGCGGAAGTAGTTCAGTGGTAGAACATCACCTTGCCATGGTGGGGGTCGCGGGTTCGAATCCCGTCTTCCGCTTTGTCAATTCTATAATGCCGGGGTGGCGGAATTGGCAGACGCACGGGACTTAAAATCCCGCGGTTAGTGATAACCGTACCGGTTCGATCCCGGTCCTCGGCACTTCATGCACCCATAGCGCAATTGGATAGAGTGTCTGACTACGAATCAGAAGGTTGAAGGTTCGACTCCTTCTGGGTGCATTTTTCGGGAAATAGCTCAGCTTGGTAGAGCACCTGGTTTGGGACCAGGGGGTCGCAGGTTCGAATCCTGTTTTCCCGACTTGCTAATTTAATATTAGTTTTCGCGGTGTAGCTCAGCTGGCTAGAGCGTCCGGTTCATACCCGGGAGGTCGAGGGTTCGATCCCCCCCGCCGCGATTTACCTGGCTGTTTTGGACCTTTAGCTCAGTTGGTTAGAGCAAGCGGCTCATAACCGCCCGGTCGTAGGTTCGAGTCCTACAAGGTCCATCAATTGTTTTGGTGAATATATCCATATTATGGAGGATTACCCAAGTGGCTGAAGGGGGCGGTCTTGAAAACCGCTAGGCCGTGAGAGCGACGCGAGGGTTCGAATCCCTCATCCTCCTCTTTTATTATCGCGGGGTAGAGCAGTCTGGTAGCTCGTCGGGCTCATAACCCGGAGGTCGTTGGTTCAAATCCAGCCCCCGCAATTTTGGTCCGTTGGTCTAGTTGGTTTAGGACGCATCCCTGTCACGGATGAGATCACGAGTTCGAGTCTCGTACGGACCGCTTCAGTTTGGCTCGGTAGCTCAGTTGGTAGAGCAACGGATTGAAGCTCCGTGTGTCGGCGGTTCGATTCCGTCCCGCGCCATTGTCCATTATTATTTATATTGCGGGTATAGTTTAGTGGTAAAACCACAGCCTTCCAAGCTGTTGTCGCGAGTTCGATTCTCGTTACCCGCTTTTATGGGCCTATAGCTCAGTTGGTTTAGAGCGCACGCCTGATAAGCGTGAGGTCGATGGTTCAAGTCCATTTAGGCCCATTGGAGAATTACTCAAGTTGGCTGAAGAGGCGCCCCTGCTAAGGGTGTAGGTCGCGAAAGCGGCGCGAGGGTTCGAATCCCTCATTCTCCGTTAATGACCCGTTAGTCAAGTGGTTAAGACACCAGCCTTTCACGCTGGTATCGTGGGTTCAAATCCCGCACGGGTCACTTTTATTATCGCGGGGTAGAGCAGTCTGGTAGCTCGTCGGGCTCATAACCCGGAGGTCGTTGGTTCAAATCCAGCCCCCGCAATTTTGGTCCGTTGGTCTAGTTGGTTTAGGACGCATCCCTGTCACGGATGAGATCACGAGTTCGAGTCTCGTACGGACCGTTAAGTAAGCTAAGTGCATTGTGCACTTAGCTTTTTTTCTTTTAAATAAAAAACGATCAAGAAACTTGATCGTTTGCTGATTAAGGTTGGATGAAATTAACGTACTGGACGGTAGATTTCATCGTAATAATAGTTGTCCGACCCCATGGTAGTAAAGTTAGTCAATGACTTGAAGGAGTCACTTTCCCGCCAAGCTGTTAGGTCTTCGAAGTCATTCCACGCTGTCAAGAGAACTAGGGTAGAACTTTCATTATGGTTGGCGACCGAGGTCATCAGGACACCGTTAGCAGTACTTGGTGCATCGTCAACAATCTTTTCTAAACTGTTGTAAAGCAGTTTCTGGCGATCGCCGTTGACCTGGAAGGACTGGTAGTATAAGACACCAGTCAGATTAGCATTTAATGATGACTCTAGGACGGTCAGAGTAACTGGAGACTTGAATATCGGATCCTTGCCGGACAAGTCAAACAGGGCAAGCTTATTGCTGTGTGTGGAAGCCTGCATCAACTTAAACTGGCGATCAGGGTTTTCTTTAATGATATCTTCTAAGATTTGGTGTGAGCCAAATGTAAAACTAACTTTAGTTAACACGAAGATCCCTCCTATTTAATGTATACTCTATTATTATAGTACAGATTAGCATAAAAGATGGATGGAAGTAGTCAATAATTAAATAAAGGTAAATTTACTTACAAAAAGTTAATAAATTTATCGAATCCCCTTTTATCACCTGCTATAAGATAGTATAATATTAGTTGTATTAATGAATGTTGTCGTTACTAATCTTTAAGGAGGCTTTTATTTAATGGTTACTCTTTTCACGTCTCCAAGTTGTACCTCTTGTCGCAAGGCACGCGCCTGGTTGCAAGAACACAACATTCCATTTAAGGAACGAAATATTTTTTCTGAACCGTTATCACTTGATGAGATAAAAAACATCTTACGGATGACAGAAAATGGGACTGAGGATATTATTTCTAAACGGTCCAAGGCTTATAAGAAACTAAAGCTGGACCTAAATGAGCTGCCAATGAAGCAACTCTTCGCCTTGATCAGTGAGAATCCGGGCCTGTTACGGCGGCCAATCATTATGGATGATAAGCGGCTGCAGGTGGGTTATAACGAGGACGAGATCCGCCGTTTTCTACCACGAAAGGTTCGGGCATTCGAGCTGGCGGAGGCCCAACGTAAGGCAAACTTGATTTAATCTTCACGTGGCTGGGAGAAAGCAAAGTCTTCTCTGGCCACTTTATTTTTTGATAATTGCAGTGTAGTTTCAAACAAGCTAATGAGCTAGTTTTATATTATCAGCATGGTGATAAATAAAGGTTGGATTACCATTAGTTGCCAGGGGAGGTAGCCACTTCCTTTTTCTTTACTTTTATGAGAAAGGCTTTAGAATAGTAGTTAATGATTTAAATTGCGGATCTAGGGGGTGCTGCCAATGGAGATGGAACACATTAATAAAAATACGATTCGCGTCTTAATCGACAATGATGATCTGAACGCCCGAGGTATTACTATCCTCGACCTCCTGGGCGACCACCAGCAGATTGAGGATTTCTTTTACAGCATCTTGCGCGAGGTTGATACCGACCACCAGTTTCAGGACAATGATGCGGTAACCTTTCAGGTGATGCCAACGGAAAGGGGTCTTGAGTTGTTCATCAGTAAGAACGATCCCAATGACCCTAACGCCGATAATAATGCCCAGATTGCGCGGTATATCAAAAATAACCTAGCCCGCTCTGCTGCCAATCAGAAGAATAATACTCCAGTTCAACCGGTGCAGTCACAGCAACTAAATGCGGCCGAACCTCACCAAGCAAATAGCTGGCGAGTGGTGGTTTTTGATGTTTTCGAGAATCTGATTGACTTCGCTCGGATTGCCGAGGATGATGACATCGTGAGCGACCTTTATAAGTATAACGATAAGTATTATTTGGTTCTCCAATACTTCCAACCAGTTGAAAATAAAAGCCTAGTGGAGGATAGTCTGGCACTAGCCTACGAATATGGGAACCGGACGGCAATGACTCCGGATTACTTGAGTGAGCACGGCAAGAAGCTAATGACAGTGTCGGCCTTACATACTGTTCGTCACTACTTTAACTAAGGATAAGCGTGAGATTGTATCTCGCGCTTTTTCTTTTATCATCCGTATATATCATATGGGGGTGAAAAAGATGCTTGTTGCAGTAAAGGCAGGACGATTGGTTTTAGCAGGCAATGCACAGGAGAAGACAGGTTACCGCTGTCCGGGTTGCAATGAATTGGTGATTCTGCGGCGGGGACGGCACAAGATCGCACACTTTGCCCATCGACCGGGGAGCAAGTGCCGGCTCGGCGAGGGTGAGACATCGGAACACTTACTTGGTAAGCGTCAATTGCTGCAGTGGTATCGCCAGCAAGGGTATCAGGTGAAATTAGAGGCTTACCTGCCACAGATTGCCCAGCGTCCGGATCTTTTATTGACAGAAAAGGACCGTCGGGTGGCAATCGAATTTCAGTGTAGTCCACTGAGTCTAGAACGTCTTCGGGAACGCAATGCAGGGTATCGTCAGTGCGGTATTTCTTTTCATTGGCTGCTCGGTGCGCCCTATCAGAAACGTCGACTTCAGGTGGCAAAGGTGGCTCAGTTTACCCAGGAGGTTGCTGGGCGTCCCGTTTTACTCTTTTGGGACACCCGGGTTGGTCGTCTGCTGGTTCAGCGAGATCTATTGCAGTGTTCTTTTGTTCACGGGACGGAGATGGGACCGGTAATGATGATTAGGGCTCAGATCCACCACCTCAATGGAATTCAGTATGGCCGTGGAGGCGGTGTGATCGTACGCCAGATGTTGACTAGTCTGCCAGGCCACTATCCCTTAGCAGCATGTCCGCTGGTCTGTCATGATACTGTTCCTACCTGGCCGGTATTGGACGAGCCGGTCATCATGTGGCGCATTCGGGTCGTTATGGCGCTTATTCATCAACCGGTCTTTACATTCTGGTCCCAGGCAAATTGGCGGGAATGGTTAGCGGTAATGGCAGCAGATCACTGGTTGAATTTTGGCTGCTTGGATGGTCGGAGCCTACGTGACAACCTGCTGGTCATCTTTACTCAAGAACTATTGCGGGAACGGGTTCTCATCGCCTGCCCGGATGGTTACATCCTCTTTCAGCACCCTGTCTGGTTTACCAGCGTTCCGGAGAAGTTAAAGTATCTGGAACGGGGTGGGTTTTCACGGATAAGTGCATTAAAATAGAAGAAAAGGGGATGAAAATTGTGAAAAAACATACCTGTACGACACTCTTGGTGGGGAAGAAGGCTACCCTAGACGGTTCAACGATTGTTTGTCGGGAGGAAGACTATGGCAACGCTTTCGACCCGCAGCGCTTTACCTACGTTAAGCCTACTGACCAGCCTCGCCACTACCAAAGCAAGACAACGGATTTTACCATCGACCTCCCGGATACGCCCGTTGGATACACCTCGACGCCGGATGCTGATAGTTCCGCGGGGATCTTTGCGGCTGGCGGGATCAACCAGCATAACGTTGCCATGACCGGGACCGAAACGATCACGACTAATTCACGGATACTAGGGATTGATCCCTTTAACGCTACCGATGGGATTGGCGAAGAGGATTTCGTGACCCTGGTCCTGCCGTATATCAGGACGGCACGAGAAGGGGTCGAACGACTGGGTCACCTGCTCGAACGCTATGGGACCTATGAGTCCAACGCTATCTCATTTGGTGATCATGATGAGGTCTGGTACATGGAAACAATCGGTGGTCATCACTGGGCTGCCGTTCGGATCCCGGATGATGCCTTTGTGATCGCCCCTAATCGGTTGAATATCGATGATTTCGACTTTACGTCTGCTGATACCTGCTGTTCGGCTGATTTGAAGGGCCTGATTGATGACAACCGACTTAATCCGGCGCTTGACGGGCATTATAACCTGCGACAGATATTTGGCAGTCAGACGGTTACCGATACGCGTTACAATAATCCGCGAGCATGGTATGTTCAGCAACAACTGAGTACTAAGCCGACCGGTCAGCCGACGGATCAGGATCTCCCATTTATTTGCCGGCCGCGTCATAAGCTCGCCATTGAGGAGATCAAGCAGGTAATGAGTTCGCATTATCAGGGTACATCGTTTGATCCTTATGAGCATGACCAGGCTCCCTACCGGTCAATCGCCCTTAACCGTAATTTAGAATTGCATATTCTGCAGATCCGTAACAACGTTCCTGCTGCTATTGCTGGAATTCACTGGCTTGCCTTTGGTCCGAACGCGTTTAACACAGTGGTACCATTCTATGCCAATATTACCGATACGCCGGCGAGTTATCGAGACACACCTATCAACTATGATGCTGGGAGTATGTATTGGCTGACCCATACCATTGCGGCGATTGGGGATGCTCATTACGCTAAGGCACAGTCAGCAGTTGAAGCCTATGAACAAAAGGTAGTCGCTGCTGGCCGACATATCCAACGGGTGACGGATCAGCAAGTAGACCTGGCGGACCCACAGCACCAGCTAGACCAGGCAAATGAACAGATGGCGACGATCGCCATGAAGGAGGCCACCGTCCTGTTGGGCAAGCTGGTCAAGATTGCTTTTGGTGATGCCAAACTGCAATATTAAGATAAACTAACCAAAAAAATGACCAGGATTTTCCTGATCACTTTTTTTATCGGTTCATTTTTGAATAGTTTTGAGGGCTGGCCGATGGAACTGGGCCGCAAACTGGGCCGCACTCTGCCGATGGTCAATTTTATTTTCACGGAAGGCCTGGATAAGGGTCTCATAGTCGAAATTAGCAATGAGATAGCCATAGTCTGTTTGGTCGGTATCAAAAACCACCGCTGTCGCCGTCTGAGTAACTCCTAGTTCGGCGGCCATTCGCTGGTCCTCTTGAAAGGCCTGACGGGCAAGCTTGGACTGACGGTCCTCCATGAACATCTCCAGATCCAAACCAGCTTCCTTGGCAACTTGTTCGGCCAACTGACGTGAATAACCAACCTGCCCCTTGACAATGGCATCCTGGAGCCGCAGAAGATAACAGCGTCCTCGCTTACGACCCTGGAAAAGTGCTGCCTTATAATCCAAGATAACCTGGAAGATAGTGTTAGAAACGTGCTGGCGAACCGTCAGATCGCAACGGCTGAGCCCATATAGGCGTATGGTATCGCTAATTGTCTGCATGTTAAACAGCGGGACAAATTGATAATTAATTTTGGTATTCAGTTCATGATCCACCCGTAAGACGTCATTTTCACAGCGGAAACAACGCATCCCCAAGGGGTTTACAAATAAATGAATCTCAAGCATCAACTGCTCCTCCGATCAATAATAGCCTTAATTTGTTTTGTGAACATTTTCAATTGTGGCAAAAAAAGTGCTGCTTGTAAAGTAAACCGTATCGGGTCCACCAGTTAACTAAAGTATGCTAAAATAATATGCAGATTTAATGGGAGGCTTTAACATGATTGAAAATTGGCAGCACTTTTTATTGCCATATCAACAGGCCGTCAATGAATTAAAGGTAAAACTACGCGGGATGCGTAAACAATACCAGGAGCAAGGAGAGCACTCGCCGATCGAGTTTGTTACCGGACGGGTTAAACCCGTTGATAGCATCAAGGAGAAGATGGTGCGGCGCCACGTCCAAGAAGACCGGTTGGAGCAGGATATGCAGGATATTGCTGGCCTGCGGATCATGTGTCAGTTTGTTGAAGACATCTATGTAGTCGTCGATCTGTTGCGGCAGCGTAGCGATATGACTATCCTAGAGGAGCGGGATTATGTCACTAACGTTAAGCCCAGCGGTTATCGATCCTATCACATTGTAATCGAGTATCCGGTTCAGCTGGTGACCGGAGAAAAAAAGATTTTGGCCGAGATCCAGGTGCGAACCCTGGCAATGAACTTTTGGGCCACAATTGAGCATTCTCTGAACTATAAGTACCAGGGGGCCTTTCCTGAAGAACTATCGGCTCGGCTACAGCGGGCGGCCGAGGCGGCCTTCCGTTTGGATAATGAGATGTCGGAGATTCGCGAGGAGATCAAGGAGGCCCAGACCCTCTTTTCACAGCGGACGCTGACCAAGGATGCTGAGCAGGATAAAGAGAAGGGACAACGTAATGAGAGTAGCGATATATAACAACGAAACGGCCGAGTCGCAGCGAGTCACCAAGTTGCTGCGTGTAGATATGGAGAAGGCTGGACTGGTATACGACCAGCAGAAGCCCGAGGTTGTCGTCACAATCGGTGGGGATGGGACTCTGCTGTCTGCCTTTCATCATTATCAACACCAACTTGACCGGGTACGCTTTGTGGGGATCCACACTGGGCACCTAGGTTTTTATACCGATTGGCGTAATTTTGAGATTGACGACCTGGTCGACAGCCTGGTCCGGGATAGCGGCCAGTCAGTTGCTTACCCCCTGCTGGATATGAAGGCGATTTACTCGGACGGGTTAGTCGATCACTTCATTGCCCTTAATGAGTCGACGATTCGCAACATCACCAAGACGATGGTCTGCGATGTTTACATCAATAATCAGCTCTTCGAGAATTTTCGGGGCGATGGCCTGTGCATCTCAACACCAACCGGATCTACCGCTTATAACAAATCAGTTGGTGGGGCAATTATGGATCCGCACAGTGTCGGCTTCCAGCTTGCTGAGATGGCATCTTTAAACAACCGGGTCTTTCGGACGCTAGGCTCACCAATCATTTTTGGTGCTGATGCTAAGCTGATGTTGCGCCTGCGAGACGCAAACGGCCATGTGCTGACCTGCGATCGTGATCAGCTCATGTTGAAGAACAAGAAGGGCCAGCGTTATCTGATGGAATTAGCCTATCAGGTTTCGGATCAAAAGATTAACTTTGCCCGCTACCGCCACAATAATTTCTGGAACCGAGTCAAAGATTCCTTTATTGGTGGGACCAAGTAATGGAGTTTACGTGGAAATATCAGCAGGCGGTCCCACGGCGACTGCGGTCGGCCCTCAGAATGAAAGGGGTAACTAGTTCACTGATGAAGGTTGCAATCTACCATGGCGGTAAGATGTTGATCAACGGTGAGGAGAAGTGGGCAGTTGACATGGTTCACCCCGGAGATAGCTTCACTCTGGTCTTGCCCCCTGAAGCCGGTAATGAGCATGTGGTAGCCTATCCAGCGCCACTTCAGATTGTCTATGAAGATCAAGATTTCTTGGTTCTGAATAAACCGGCTGGGGTGGCCACCGTTCCGGCTCACCATGTAGCAGTTCCCGACAGCCTGGTTAATCGGGTCAAGTCCTATTATCAGCAGCAGGGTTACGAGAACCAAGTGATTCACGTGGCTACCAGACTGGACAAGGACACCAGTGGACTGGTGATCTTTCCAAAACACCGCTTTGCCCACGCTGTTCTCGACCGTCAGCTAAAGCATCACCAGGTCAAGAAAAATTACCTGGCCCTGGTTCGGGGACGAGTATCAGCTGACCATGGCTATGTCGATGCCCCAATTATGCGGGATCCCGAATCGTTTGTCCAACGGATGGTCGGGAATGGTGGCAAGGCCTCGGTGACCGAGTATTGGGTTCAGGGGCGTAGCGCATCTGGATCGCTGGTCAAGGTTCGTCTGCACACTGGCCGGACTCACCAGATTCGAGTTCACTTCAGTTATCTGGGGCATTCACTTCTGGGGGATGATATGTACGGGCAGAAATCGTCGCTGATTGCCCGTCAGGCCCTGCATTGTTATTGGTTGCAGTTCTATAGTCCGTTTAAGGGTGAGAATATTACGGTAACCGCCCCACTGCCGACCGACATGCGGACAGCTATCACGGCTGTGGGTTTAAGTCAGCCATAAAAAAGGTCGATGACGTTTTTTGTCATCGACCTTTTGATATATAAAACTTACTTCCACTTCATGACGCAAACTGGTTCTGGGCAGGCAACGTCCTTCTGCAGGAGGGTTAGCTTGCCGGTATCGGCATCCCGTTTGTAGAGGGTAAGGTTATCGGAATTCTGGTTAGAGGCAAGCAGGTAGGATTCATCCTGGCTGAGGTTGAAATCCCGTGGAAAGTCTCCTTCGGTTGAGATGGACTGGATATGCTTAACCGTGAAGTCCGGCTGGACCGCAAAGACAGCGATCGTATTTTCACCACGGTTGGAGGTGTAAATGAATTTACCATCGCTGGAGAAGCGGATAGCGGCTGCCCCGTTGTGGGCTGTCCAGTCATCTGGAATTGTCTTGATCGTCTGGACATGGGTGAAACTGGCATCGGTGGCATTGTACTTCAGAACTTCAAGCTTACTAGACAGTTCACCGAGAACATAGGCGTACTTGCCATTTGGATGGAAGGCAATGTGACGGGTCCCAAAGCCGTCTTCACACTTATAACGGGAGACAGCGGTTAGCTTGCCATCGGCGGAGACATCGTAGACCACGATCAAGTCCATCCCTAGGTCACAAACGACCAGGCGTTGGTCTGGAGTCAGGTCGGCAAAGTGAACGTGGGGGGCCTCCTGTTCTGGCTGGGGACCGGTTGCTCCCTGATGGGTAACGGAATCGGTCTGGGTCAGTGTTCCGTCTTCGTTGATCTTGAAGACGTCAACCTTGGCGGTGTGGTAATTAGCACTGTAGAGCAGGTGGCGCTTTTTATCAAGACCGACGTAGGCTGGTGGGGCACCTGCGGCGAGGACCTTGCTGAGCATCTTTGCGTTGTCGTCCTTCAGGGAGTAAGATGCCACGCCTCCTTGGTCACCGATCTGCTTGATGGCATAGACCCGGTCGTTGTTGCCAACTTGCAGATAGGCTGGTTTCTGGGATGGGATGGCCAGGCGGACGTTGGTTAGCTTGCCAGCGTCATCATCAAGGGTGACGGCGTAGACACCTTTACTGTCCTTTTTGGTATAGGTTCCAATTAAAAAATTCTCTTCCACGATGGAATTCCTCCTTTGAAAATGCTTACTTATATGATAGCAAAATTATGGCTATGGTAAACTATTAATATTGAGAAAAAAGGAAAGGTCAGATCAATGTGAAGAAAATCGAAAAGCAACGGCAGTTCGTAAAACGACATCTCGACCTCTTTCGGTGTCCGACCTGTCAGGAGCCCTTTGTCCAGCTGACGGAGAACAGTATTGTTTGTGGGCGGGGACATCGGATTGACTTCAATAAGCATGGCTACCTCCATTTCTTACGGGGGGCCGCAGATACGGAATATGGGCGGAAAATGTTTCTGGCCCGCCGTGAACTCTTAAATGCGGGGCTGTTCAAGCCAATCGTTGAAGAAATTGCCAAAGCTCTGCCGTCACAGCCCCTGAATATCCTGGACGTCGGTACGGGGGAGGGGACGCCGTTCTACCAGTTGAGCGAGTTGCGAGCCGGGCAGGACGACTGTCTAGTAGGTTTTGATATTTCTAAGGCCGGTGTGACATTGGCTACTCAGTTAGACATGAAAGCCTTTTTCTGCGTGGCGGATCTTCGTCAATTGCCATTCAACGATCAGTCTTTCGATGCAATCATTGAATTGTTTTCGCCTTCAGATTACGCAGAATTCAACCGGGTTCTAATGCCCGGTGGTACCCTGATCAAGGTGATCCCCAACGCTGACTACTTAACCGAACTGCGTCACCTCCTTTATGCTGAAGGTGACCAGCACGCTCACTATGATAATTCCCGGGTCAAGGAGCTGTTTGCACAGCACTACCCAAACGGTCGGGTTCAACGGGTTCGCTACCGGTTTGAGTTGCCAGCAGGGATGCAGGCAGCTCTAGTTGAAATGACGCCCCTTCATTGGGGACGTGGTGTTAAGCAGCTAACTGCTACCGAGTTAGCAAATCTGCAGGCAGTGACCGTCGATGTTAGTCTGCTGATTGCTAAAAAATCTTAATAAAATGTTTGCACAAGCAAAGAAATGATGCTAAAGTATTATAAAGAAATCGTTTGGCAGTTGACATCGAACCGATTCGTTGGTAACTGCCAAAGAGTACTTCATTAAAGCAGCGTTTCGCCGTGCCCACACCGAGACCCTGCTTTTTTTATTTCTGAGGAGTTTAACAATGACTAATCATATTGTACTGTTTGAACCACTTTTCCCCGCCAATACGGGCAACATTGCCCGGACCTGTGCGGGAACCAATACGGAACTGCACCTGATCCGTCCTCTGGGTTTCTCTACTGATGATAAGCACATGAAGCGGGCCGGGTTGGATTACTGGGATAAGGTCAAAATTACCTATCATGATGATCTTCAGCAGTTTGTTGCCAGTGTACCAGACATCAGCAAGCTGTATTTAGTTTCCAAGTTTGCCAGCCGCGATTATACTGACGTGGACTACACTAGTGAAGGTGACCATTACTTTCTGTTTGGCAAGGAGACGACCGGTCTGCCTGAACAGTTTATGCGCCGCTACCCAGAGAATGCTATCCGAATTCCACAAAACGATGATAATATTCGGGCACTCAACCTCTCGAATAGTGCGGCCATCGTCATCTATGAGGCCCTGCGTCAGCAGAGTTTCCCGGGATTAGCCCGGGTGCACACCTATCACTTTGACAAGCTGAAGTAGCGAAGGGAGGGCGTATGGCACAGCGAAAGAAAACAAATAAGCGGCGCCGCCCACGCCGGAGTTCAAATGCTAAGCAACACCGTCTTATCAATAACCTGGCCGGGATTATTGTTGTCCTGCTGATGCTGGTGGGACTATTCAAACTGGGAGCCTTAGGGGCAGTGATTCAGGGAATTTTTAAGCTCTTGGTTGGAGCGGGCTATCCGATCTTAATGCTAGTTGTCCTGCTCTACGGGCTTGGCTTTGCCCTCTATGCTCGCTGGCTGCACTTTGGTCCGCGCCGAATCACGGGGGCGGTGGTCTGCTATCTGGGACTCTTGATTTGGTTGCATGTTTTGATGATGGATCAATTGAACGTGCACGCCAAGATTCCGGTAGTCACTTGGAGCAACCTGAGCAAAGCCGTGCTTAACGGGGATAGCACCCTGCCAATCGGTGGGGGGATGCTGGGGGCCTATCTCTATACCGCCTGTGATGTCCTGGTCGACCGGGTTGGGACGGCTATTTTGTCCTGGCTCCTGATGATTTGTGGTATGGTAATCTTCTTTGCCCTGCCTTGGCGGGATTTTCTCCGGCTTTGTGGTCAGCTGGTTCAGCGTCTGGCGGGGGCGCTCCACACCGGTGGTCAAGAACTATCAGCCAAGATGAAGCAGCCGGGGGTGACTGCCCCGGCTTCGACGGCTCCGGAACCATCACTGAGTCGGAAGGTTCAGGACTTCTTCAAGGATGATAACGAAGAGGCGGCAACACCATCAGAAGCTCCAGCGCCGCAACCCACAACCCCGGTGGCCGAGCCAAGAATCACAGTGGCTAGTGACCAACAGGAGAAAACAACTCCAAAGAGCGATGTCTCAAGTGATGAACAGTCTGAACTTTCCCTGGCTGGAGTTTCGGCTCAGGCGGACAAGGATTACCAGTTGCCGCCATTGACCTTGTTGAGCAAGGTTAAGCCGACTGATCAGCAGGCTGACTTGAAGAACATTAAGAAAAATACCCAGTTGTTACAGAAGACCCTGAAGTCCTTCAATGTTAATGCAACGGTTGAGAACGTCAATTTAGGACCGTCTGTTACCAAGTATGAACTGCGGCCAGCCGTTGGGGTCAAGGTCAGCCGGATTACCCACTTGGCAGATGATTTAGCCCTGGCTCTGGCCGCCAAGGATATCCGGATTGAGGCGCCAATTCCTGGCAAGTCGCTGATTGGGATCGAGGTGCCAAACCAACAGGTAGCCACCGTGGGCTTCCGCAACATGTTTGAGGCGGCACCCCAGGATGACAACCCGATGGATGTTCCACTTGGGAGGACTGTTACTGGGGATGTTGAAATGGCGGACTTGACTAAGATGCCCCATCTTCTGATCGCCGGAGCGACCGGGAGTGGGAAGTCGGTAGCAATCAACGTTATTCTGACTAGCATTTTACTCAAGGCTAAGCCCCACCAGGTGAAGATGCTTTTAATTGATCCGAAGAAGGTCGAGCTGAGCGTCTATAATGATATTCCCCACTTGCTTAGCCCGGTGGTTTCCGAGCCCAAGAAAGCGGCCCGGGCATTAGGAAAGGTAGTAGCAGAGATGGAACGGCGCTACGAACTGTTTGCTAAGTTTGGAGTTCGCAACCTCAAGGGGTACAATCACCTAGTTCAACAGCAGAACAGTGCTCACCCTGAACAGCAGCAGCCCTCGCTACCGTTGATTCTGGTAGTCGTTGATGAATTGGCAGATCTGATGATGACGGTCTCCAATGATGTCGAGGATGCCATCGTTCGGATCGCTCAGATGGGACGAGCCGCTGGAATCCATATGATTCTGGCGACCCAGCGGCCATCCGTCGACGTCATTACCGGTTTGATCAAGGCCAATGTTCCGTCGCGGATTGCTTTTGCAGTTTCTAGTGGGGTTGATTCGCGAACTATCCTGGATGCCAACGGGGCTGAAAAGTTGCTCGGTCGTGGGGATATGCTGTTTGAACCGATTGACCAGAATAAGCCGGTTCGGGTTCAGGGAGCGTTTATTGCCGACCGGGATGTAGAAGCAGTGGTTGACTTTATCAAACAGGAGCGGCCAGCCGAGTACGATAAACAGATGGTGGTCAGCGACTCTGAGATGGCTGCGGAAGCCGAGAAAGAGGATGAGGATCCGCTCTTTCAAGAGGCCCTTGATTTTGTGGTTCAGGAACAGCGAGCTTCTACATCACTTATCCAACGTCGCTTTAGGATTGGTTATAATCGAGCGGCCCGGATTGTTGATGACATGGCTCAGCGGGGCTATATTAGTCCAGCTAATGGTTCAAAGCCGCGTGAGGTTTATAAAAAAACCGACCAACCGGAACAAAAATAAAAGAAGCGGTCATGCAAACTCGTTGCATGACCGCTTCTTGCGTTCGGGCTTAGATAAGATTCAATGCGGCGACCGCACTGAAGATGAGTGATCCGAGCATCGCAATCAGCATTAACCAGATGGCGACCATGGTGATCTTTTGGAAACGTGTCTTCTTCTTCCGTTGCATAATCCTTAACCACCTTTCACGATTGGTAACTTATAGTAGTGTACCGCATTTTGTCGCCAGCTTTCAAACGGAATGCTAAATTTATGGTAGACTACTTAAAACAATGAATTTTAAGGTGGCTAAAAAAGTGTTGGTTGATTATCATCGTATCTTAATACAGTTGACGATCGTTCTCTTATTGGCAATAGCGACCAGCTTATTAAAGCGATTTAATCGCGGACTGTTGATACGCCGGTACTGTCGTTACGGCTGGGTGCTAGTCCTCTGGGGCATGAGCATTGTTAATTTGGGACCGTATTGGTTTGCCTATCCAGTAGCTCTCTGGATGCTGCTTGCCCTAGTACTGATCTTCATTCAGCTATTGCATAACCACGAGTTCATCTATCGGCGTTACTGGCCAGTTTTCTGGCACTGGTCTTTGTTGTATGCGGTGGTGGTGTTTATCGTCTCGCTGTTTAGTGGGAAATTACCATTGGTATAATAAATTAATAATTAATATTTATTAAGTAAGGTAACGGAAATTGGACGATTTTCGTTACTTTTTTATTATAATAAAATCCTGAAATACCGTGGTGAGAAGTGGGGGATTGTGGTAGACTTGTCCTATAAAGTGGTAAAGGGGATGAGTGGCTTGTTGATGGGTGAATATCAGCATACGCTTGACACCAAACAGCGGCTGATCATCCCAGCTAAATTCCGTGACCAGCTTGGTAGTCAGTTTGTGGTTACCCGGGGCTTAGATGGGTGTCTTTTCGGGTACCCAATGGCTGAATGGCGGTTACTAGAGGAAAAATTGAAGACGTTACCGCTGACCAAGCGGGACGCCCGGGCATTTGTCCGCTTTCTCTATTCCGCCGCTACTGTTTGTATGATTGATAAGCAGGGGCGAATCAATATTCCAGACCCGCTTTGCCAGTATGCCAAGCTGAGTAAGAAGTGCATGGTGGTCGGGGTTTCCAATCGTCTAGAAATCTGGGATCGTGACCGTTGGGACGAATACAATACTGATACCGCGGATAACTTTGATGAGATTGCTGAGGATTTAAACATTGATTTCTAAAAGGAGGGAAAGTTGATGGCAGAGTTTAAGCACGTGACGGTTTTGCTCCATGAGGCCGTGGCAGGACTAAATCTGCAACCAACTGGTACCTATGTTGATGCAACCCTTGGTGGTGGTGGTCATTCTGGCGAAATCTTAAAGCAGTTGACCACCGGTCACCTTTATTCATTTGATCAAGATAAGACAGCCATTGCCTATAATCAGGATCATCTAGCTGCTGCCCTGGCGAATGGACGGCTGACCTTGGTGGAGGATAACTTCCGCCACCTCAAGCATGCATTGGCCATGCATGGAGTTACGACAATTGATGGAATCGTCTATGACCTCGGGGTTTCTTCGCCGCAATTTGATGATGGCGCCCGGGGCTTTAGCTACCAGCACGATGCGCCTTTAGACATGCGGATGAACCAGGAACAATCGTTATCGGCAATGGAAGTTGTCAATGAATGGCCATATGAGCGCCTGGTCAAGATCCTTTATCGTTATGGCGAGGAGCACTTTGCAAAGCAGATTGCCCGCAAGATCGAGCAACGTCGAACACACCAGCCGATCCGGACCACCTTTGAATTGGTGGATGTCATCAAAGAAGCAATTCCGGCGGCAGCTCGACGTCACGGGGGGCATCCAGCGAAAAAGAGTTTTCAAGCGATCCGAATTGCGGTCAATGACGAACTGGGTGCCCTTGAGGAGTCTCTGGAACAGGCGCTAGATATCCTAAGTGTCCATGGCCGGATCAGCGTGATTACTTTCCAGTCTTTAGAAGACCGGTTGGTGAAGACAATGTTTCGGGAAAAGACCTCACTGAGTGCTGACTTGCCTCAGGGACTACCGGTGATTCCGGCTGGGATGGAGCCCCATTTTAAATTAGTAAATAAGAAGCCAATTCTTCCTAGTGCTCACGAATTAGCCGCTAATCATCGAGCACATAGCGCAAAGTTGCGAATTATCGAGAAAATCAAATAAAGGAAAGAGTGATTAAAGTGGTTTCAAATACTGCACGAGAATTATCAAAGGAGCAAGAGACGACACCGGTTCAACAGGTGCGCACGGTCAGTGTGACCAAGGTAGCTTGGTCGCCTTTTGAACGTTTGTTAATGCTTGTTGGCAGTATTGTGACCCTTTTTTTAGTCATAACCTTATTATCGACGAAGGTGACAACAAATAGTCGGCAACACCACCTGCAAGACCTGCAGAATCAAATTACCCGTGTAAAAAATTCTAATACCAGTACTCATCAGGAGATCGCCGAGCTGACTAGTCAGTCCCATCTCAAGGCCGCGGCACACAAGTATGGCCTGTCTGATAAAATTTCAAACGTAAGGAACGTTAATAAATAATGAGTAAGATGCCACGACGAACGAAAAATAAGCTGAATAATAAAAATCGCGGAACATTCGGTAAATGGCTGTTCATGATTACGGTTGCGTTATTCGTCTTGTTTATCGTTCGTTTTGCATATATTGCGATTAATAAAGATGTTCAGCATGTCAACCTGCAATCGAAAGCTGAGCAAATATATACCCAGCGTCAGGTGATTCAGGCTAAGCGGGGGACAATATATGATGCCCAGGGAAACCAGCTGGCAAGTGATACCAGTAAGTACACTCTCTACGCCGTGGTTGACCGGAATCAGCGTTCGAACACGGGTAAGCCGCTCTACGTAACGAATAAGAAGAAGACCGCCAAGATTTTGGCACGCTACATTGACCTTACGCCTGCCAAGATTGAGAAGATCTTGACGACTAACCACCAGACCTATCAGGTCGAGTTTGGAGCAGCCGGTAGCCACCTATCTGTAGCGACGATGCAGAAGATCAAGAGTCATCACTTGCCGGGGATCAACTTTGTGGCGACCCCGGCCCGACAATATCCGGAGGGTGAGTTTGCCTCCCAATTGATTGGGATGGCCAATCCTAAGACCGACCCTAAGACCCCGGGGGGAACAACCTTGGTGGGACAGCTCGGTCTGGAGGGTTACTTTAATAAGCAATTGACGGGGATTAATGGAATCCGTCAAGATAAGCAGGACGTTTACGGTTACCAGCTAGCGAACTCCAAGTCAAAGACAAAGAAAGCTGTCAACGGTGATAATGTTCAGACTACCCTAGATCCGCAAACCCAACACTTCTTGGAAAACAAGGTCAACAAGGTTTATGAACACTCACGGGCTAATGCAATGACGGCTGTCGTGATGGAGGCCAAGACAGGTAAGATTATCGCGGCTACCCAGCGACCGACGCTGCGTTCCAAGAAGAATCCAGTTTGGCGCAATATGCTGGTCCAGGATGCCTATGAACCTGGATCGACGATGAAAGTCCTAGCCCTCAGTGCGGCTATTGATTCTGGGCACTTTGATCCCAATGGCACCTTTAACTCTGGTACCTGGGCGATGGGGGGTGGCAAGATTACCGACTGGTCGTCTGGTGGCTGGGGTGTGATTACCTACAAGGATGCCTTTGACTTATCCAGTAACGTCGGCTTTGCCCACCTGGAACAGGATATGGGAGCCGATACTTGGTACAAGTACATTAAACGCTTTGGCTTGCTGAAACGGGTCAACGTGGTTGGAATGGGTAATGAGGTTACAGGCTTTACCCAGTTCAAGGGGATCTTGGAGCAGGCTAATACCGCCTTTGGCCAGGGGATCACAGTAAATGTAATGCAGATGATGCAGGCGTTTACGGCGGTTGCCAACCATGGTGAAATGATGCGGCCATTCTTCGTTTCCAAGGTGACTGACAGCTCTGGCAAAGTTGTCAAGCGAGTCAAGCCAACGGTGGTCGGGCACCCGATCAAAGCTCAGACTGCCCATAAGGTACTTAAGCTGATGCAAGGGGTCGTTTATGACCAAAAGGGTCTCGGTCATGCTTACCAGATTAAGGGTTATCGGATCGCCGCTAAGACCGGGACGGCTCAGATTGGTGGGGCCAACGGCTATAGCAACGGTGATACTAACTACCTTTACTCAATGGTGGGGATGGCGCCAGCCAAGAATCCCCAATACATCATTTATATCACCCTGCGGCAGCCGCAGAACATTAATCCGCAGCCAGCTGATCAGATTGCCGAGGTCTTCAACCCGACGATGAAAATGTTGCTTAATCGGCGGCGTGCCACCAAGAACGCTGCTCATAGCATGGTTACTGTACCATCAGTGATTGGCCACAGCGGGCATGCAGCCAGCGATGAATTGAGTGGTCGTCACTTGCAACCGGTGCTGGTCGGCAGTGGCAAGAAGGTTAAACAGCAGTCGCTTACACCCGGGCAACAGGTACTAGCCAATCAGCGGATCATTCTGTACACTGGTGGTCATGCTAAGATGCCAGACTTGACGGGCTGGAGTGCTGCCGATGTTAACGAACTTGCTCAGTTGCTACACTTACAGCTCAGCGAACAGGGTGACGGTTATGTAGACGCCCAGAGCATCAAGGCCAATACGGTCATCAACAATAACCAAACCCTGGTTGTTAAATATAAATCTAAGAACTAATTGGAGGACACTATGAATTTATTGACAGCTATTCTAACGGTAATTAGTGCATTTGCGATTACCTTCTTCCTGATGCCATCACTAATCCGCTATTTCCGGGCTAAAAAGGAGGGCCAACAGATTCGCAAGGAGGGACCTACCTGGCACGCCAAGAAGGCTGGAACTCCGACAATGGGAGGATTGCTTTTCATTGTTTCAGCGGTCGTTACCATTCTCTGGGTTGCAGCCTGGCGGGGGTTAATCACCAACACCCTCTGGGCCTTGCTCTTCATCCTGGTTGTCTATGGCTTGATCGGGATGTGGGATGACAGCATTAAAATCTTCCACCATCAGAATGAAGGTTTTAAAGCATGGCAGAAAGCTCTTTGTCAGGTCATTGCGGCAATGATTTTCACGGTGATCTATCAGAACGAAGGTTTCCAGATGGGCTTTGGGACCAGTCAAATTGGTTGGTGGTATGGCCTATTCATCATCTTCTGGATTGTCGGATTCTCCAATGCGGTTAATCTGACCGATGGCCTTGATGGTCTGGTCAGCGGTCTGTCCATTATTTCATTTATTGCCTACCTAATCGTTGCCCTGGTTAACCTCAATCAACCAGGCTATCCTGAGATTGCGCTGTTCTGTCTGGCTATGATTGGGACGCTAGTTGGCTTTTTCCCATATAACCATAAGCCAGCTAAGATTTTCATGGGTGACATGGGGTCGCTGGCTATTGGTGCTTCACTAGCGGCGGTTTCCCTACTGCTGCACCATGAATGGTCCCTGTTGATCGTGGGGATTGTCTACGTCTGTGAAACAGCCAGTGTCATGTTGCAAGTGGCATCGTTTAAGCTAACTGGGAAACGGATCTTCAAGATGAGTCCAATTCATCATCACTTTGAGTTATGTGGCTGGAGCGAATGGAAGATCGACATCGTCTTCTGGCTCGTCGGTTTGATTGGTGCTCTCATTGCCGTAAGTTGGATTTTGATTGCAGGTTAATAATTACAGATTGAGAGAAGGAAATATCCTATGAAGAAGATTAGTAAGTATCAAGGCAAGAAGGTTCTAGTAATGGGCTTTGGGATCAGTGGTATTAATGCGGCCCACCTGCTTGTCAAGCTGGGGGCCATGGTAACGGCTAACGACATGAAGACGCCTAAAGACCCACAGGTAGTTGCCGGTCTGGAGAGCGATGGCATCAAGGTCATTACCGGTTCCAATCCGCTTAGCTTAGCCGATGAGGGTTTTGACATTGTTGTTAAGAATCCAGGCATCCCGTACGATAACCCACTGGTTGCCAAGTTCGTTGAGCAGCAGACGCCGATTATCACCGAGGCCGAACTCGGTTGGGAGATTTTCGACGGGCACCTGGTCAGCGTTACCGGTAGTAACGGGAAGACGACCACAACAACTCTGACCCAGTTGATGCTGGCTAAAAGTTCTAGTCACAATGTCAAATATGCGGGCAATATTGGGGTATCCTTTAGCAAAGTTGCCGAGGGGTTAGGTCCTGATGACACCTTGGTCACCGAACTCTCCAGCTTCCAACTGCTTGGGTGTCCAACCATTCACCCACACATTGCTATCATCACCAACATCTTCTCCAATCATTTGGACTATCATAAGACCCGGGAGAATTACATTAACGCCAAACTCAACATTACCCGTAACCAGACCAGAGATGACTTCTTGATCATGAATTGGGACCGTGATGAATGGCAGTCAATTGCTCAGCGTTCCCAAGCGACAATTGTTCCCTTCTCACGGCTCAACAAGAGTCATGCGGGTGCCTACGAGGAAGACGGTATGATTTGCTGGCGCGGTGAACAAATCATGAAGGCCAGCGACATTCGCCTGATCGGGCCTCAAAATGTCGAGAATGCCCTGGCTGCCATCGCTGCCGCTAAGCTTAGCGGAGTAGCAAATGAGGATATTATCAGTGTTCTGACGACCTTTGGCGGAGTCCGGCACCGTCTTCAGTATGTCACGGAATACCAGGATCGGCTGTTCTATAATGACTCCAAGTCGACTGATATCGAGGCTACCGAGGTTGCCCTGCAGGGATTTGACCGGCCGGTGATCCTCTTGGCTGGCGGCTTGGATCGAGGATATACCTTTGAACGCCTGGTTCCGTACTTCAAGAAGCATGTTAAGGCGATCATTGTCTTCGGGCAGTGCAAGGATAAAATGAAGGATGCCGCTGAACAGGCCGGTATTCCAACAATTCTCGAGAGTGAGAACGCCGTCACGGCAGTACCAGAAGCCTGGAAGATCAGTGCTCCTGGCGACGTAATCTTGCTATCGCCAGCCAACGCCAGCTGGGATCAGTTTCCAAGTTTTGAGGTACGTGGTGACCGGTTCATCGAAGCAGTTGAAAAGTTAACGAATCAAAAGGAGAAGTAAAAATGCGGTTACTTGTATCTGGCGGGGGCACCGGTGGTCATATCTATCCGGCACTGGCCCTAATTGAACGGTTGAAACAGGTTGAACCTGATACGGAGGTTCTTTACGTCGGGACCACCCGGGGCTTAGAGAACAAGATCGTCCCCGATGCGGGTATCAAGCTGGAAACTATGCATATGCAAGGTTTCAAGCGGTCCCTATCCCTGGATAACTTCAAGACTATCTATCTATTCCTGCATTCGGTTCACCATGCTAAGAAGATTATTCGGGACTTTAAACCTGATGTGGTATTAGGCACGGGTGGCTACGTCAGTGGAGCTGTTCTATATGCGGCGGCTAAACATCATGTTCCGACGGTCATTCATGAGCAGAACAGTGTGGTCGGGGTTACCAACAAGTTTCTCAGTCGTTATGTTGATCAGATTGCGATTGCCTTTGAAGCGGCTCGTGACCAATTCCCGGCTGCTAAGGTGACGATGGTCGGGAACCCACGGGCCCAACAGGTTGCGGCCCAGGCCGACAGTGACTTTTCCTGGACTAGTTATGGGCTTAAGGATGACGTAGCGACTTTGATGATCTTTGGCGGCAGTCAGGGGGCACCAAAGATCAACCAGGCAGTTATCGATGCAATTCCCGAGTTTAATAAACGTGATTACCAGGTGCTCTTTGCGACCGGTCAGAAGCGCTATGATCATGTCAAGGAGCAGTTGAAGGACATTAAGATCGGTGCCAATGTTAAAGTGGTACCGTACATCAAAGATATGCCGGCCAAGATGCCCCGGGTAGCGGCCTTAGTTTCTCGGGCAGGGGCCACGACAATTGCTGAGGTGACCGCACTGGGGGTACCGACTATCCTGATTCCAAGTCCGTACGTCACGGCTAACCACCAGGTAAAGAATGCTCAGGCCTTGGTCAAGAACAATGCGGCGGTCATGATTACCGAAGACAAGCTGGATGCCAAGACGCTCCTGCTGCAGGCGGACCGGATCATGGAAAATGATGACCTGCGGGCTAACATGTCGGCAGCGTCTAAGAAGGTGGGCCGGCCCGATGCGGCGGACCGGCTGATTAAAGTCCTACATAAGGCGATTGATGAACATTAAGTAAGAAGTAAGGAGGACGGCTGAAGATGACAAGGGATCACTATGTCTCTGAACACCAGCGCTATGCCAAACGGTTGGCAGAACTGGAAGAGCGAAGCCGTCGTGCCCATCAGCGGCGTCAGCGGCCAGTCAAGAAGCACATTGGCAAACGACTACCGCGACTGCGCCACCACCACTACCGTAAGAATGGTGAACGGGTATTTAAGCTGGTCCTGCTATTCGGCCTTGTTCTCCTACTGATGGTTTACATCATTTCGCCATTAAGCAAGCTTTCGTCCGTAAAGGTGGTTGGTAATAGGGAACTGACGGCCGCAAACGTTGAGGACGCGGTAAAGGTTTATCCGGGGCGCTTTATCTGGGGTGTCTACCTGACCCGGGATAAGCTCTGTCAGCAGGCTCGAGTGCGTCAGCCCCGCATTACCAGTGCCAAGGTCAAGGTGACCGGGCTGCGGAGTATGACGGTCACGGTTCGGGAGAATCCATTGCTTGGGACCGCCCGGCTCGGCAAACAGGAATATGCGGTTTTAGCTGATGGCCGTCTGCAGGTGACTACAATGGACAGCACCGGAATCGACTACCGTCAATTTGATGGCCATCGTGCTGATCTTCAGCTAATTGCCCGTCAGGTGGGCAAGCTGAAGCCAGCAATCCGCACCGGGATCTCAGCAATTGTTTATCAGCCAACCAAGCAGATGCCAAACCGAATTATCCTGTACATGCGTGATGGGAACACGGTTCTTGCTGATAAGAATACGGTAGGCAAGAAAATGGCTTATTATCCTGGGATTGTGGCAAATATGAAGCAAAACGGGGTTGTTGACTTGCAGGTTGGAGCCTTTTCATATGATTATGGTGCTAAAGATAAGTGACAAATTTTGAAAAAGCTTGCATCAATCCATTTGAGAGTAAGTTTAACTGTGGTAAAATCTTTATTAGATCAATATTAAATTACGAAAAAAATAATTTAGTATAATAGTTTTAGGAGGGTTCCGACCAGATGAATAATTCAGAAGTTTATGTTGGATTAGATATTGGAACCACCTCGATCAAGGCAATGGTCTGTGAAAATGTAAAGGGACAGCTGAAGGTTATCAGCGTTGGTGTTGTACCTTCAGCCGGTTTAAATCGTGGTGTGATTGTTGATATCGATAAAACCGCTCGTGCAATTTCCCAAGCTGTTAAGAAGGCCGAGGCAAAGTCCAATATCGATATTAAGAATGTTATCGTGGGGTTACCAGCTAATTATTTGCATATGCAACGGGTCCACGGCTCAATTACGATTGCTTCACAGGGCCAGTCACATGAGATTACCGATCGCGATGTGATTGATGTAGCCAAGGAGACACTGACCCAGAGCATTTCGCCGGAGTTAGCCGTTCTTGACCTAATTCCAACCGAGTTTACAGTGGACGGATTCGACGCAATTAAGGATCCTCGGGGAATGGTTGGCGTTCGCCTTGAAATGAAAGGGACTTTGTACACCGGACCTAAAACTATTATTCACAATACGAAAAAGGCTGTACAGCAGGCAGGTTACGGTATTCGCGACTTTGTGATCGCACCGATTGCTACCGGATTCACCCTTCTTAACGATGGTGAGCAGGACTTTGGGACTGTAGTAATTGACCTTGGCGGTGGCCAGACGACAACTAGCATTATTCATGATCACCAGCTCAAGTACACTTTCGTTGATCCCGAGGGTGGTCAGTATGTTACCCGGGACATCTCAACGGTGCTTAACACTTCCCTGCGTAATGCTGAACGGCTGAAGCTCGATCATGGATATGCAATGGCCTCCTTGACTAAGGCTGATGCCCAGGTGGATGTCCCAGTAGTTGGCGAGAATACCCCCCAGCAATTCTCCGAGGAGTATTTAGCAGAAATTATTGAGGCGCGGGTTCGCCAGATCTTCCAGCGGAGTGTTCAGCGCTTGCATGCCATTCATGCACCTCGGCTGCCCGGCGGAGTAGTTCTGGTGGGTGGCGGCGCTTCGCTGCCTGGCATCAGCCAGTTGGCTCAACAGTACTTCAAGGAGCGCATTAATGTCTACCAGCCTGAGCAGATGGGAGTTCGCTATCCGCGCTACTCATTGGCCCTGGCACTGACTATGTACGAGAGTCAGTTGACAGATGTTGACCGTTTAATCAAGCAGACCCTGCAGCAGGCGGACCTGATCACTAGACCTCATGAGTCGCTGAATACGCCACGCCCAGCACAGGAGAGTAGGGGGCAGTGGACTACTACACCTACTCAGTCAACTACAGATGAACAGTCGACAGAAAAGAAGCCGACACGCACCAAGAAGAATAAGAGCCACTCGATTGGCAACCGCTTTAAGAGTATGTTTAATAACTTATTCGATTAATATTCACGGAGGAACAGCTGTATGGACAACAACGAAACAAACGCAATGGAAAATGAATTTGCCGGTGCACGAATTAAGGTAATTGGTGTCGGTGGCGGTGGCGGAAATGCCGTCAACCGGATGATCAGTGAAAAGGTTCAGGGAGTTGACTTCATCGTGGCCAACACTGACCTGCAGGCCTTGAATGCTTCTCAGGCCCCTACCAAGATCCAATTGGGCCCTAAGCTGACTAAGGGACTGGGTGCTGGCTCCAACCCAGAAGTGGGTGACAAGGCTGCCCAGGAAAGTGAAGAACAGATCCAAAAAGCCTTAGAGGGTGCCGACATGGTCTTCATCACCGCCGGAATGGGTGGTGGAACCGGTACAGGTGCAGCACCGGTTATTGCCAAGATCGCTAAGGATAGCGGTGCTCTAACGGTGGGGGTAGTTACCCGGCCATTCTCTTTTGAAGGACCACGTCGTTCAAAGTTTGCTACGGAAGGACTTGAAAAATTCAAGTCCAACGTGGATACGCTGATCATTGTGGCTAATAACCGCCTACTTGAAATGATTGATAAGAAGACGCCGATGATGGAAGCCTTTAAGGAGGCTGACAATGTCCTGCGTCAAGGTGTTCAGGGAATCTCTGATTTGATTGTGACACCAGGGTACATCAATCTGGACTTTGCTGATATCAAGACCCTGATGTCTAACCAGGGAGCAGCCTTGATGGGTGTTGGTAACTCTACTGGTGAAAATCGGGCCACTGAGGCCACTAAGAAGGCTATTTCTTCACCATTGCTGGAGGTTTCCATCAACGGTGCCCAGCACGTCTTAATGGATATTACTGGGGGCAAAGATCTGTCCATGTTTGAGGCTCAAGAGGCATCTGATGTTATTCGGCAGGCTGCCGGGACAGATGTTGATATTGCCTTTGGGATGTCTCTCAATGAAAAGATGGGTGACGAGGTTCGGGTAACCGTGATTGCCACGGGAATTGACAAGAAGAAGGCGGCTACCCCGGCTCAACCACAAGTAAATACGGCGGGGAGTGCGGCTCCACAGAGTGCTGCCCAGTCACAACCGACGACGGCGGCCAAGGAGAAGGATCCGTTTGACAATTGGAGTGATCCGACGGCAGGCAACTCCACCGTACAACCGGATTCAGCAGCGGGTAGCGATTTTACACACGTTGATAAGCCAGAATTCAATGTATTTAATGATGATACTGCCAGCTCTGATGATAGTGATGACGACAACCTGTCGACCCCACCTTTCTTTAAGAACCGGCGCAAATAAGAATTAACGGGGGCGATTTAATTGCACCCGTTTTAGTATCTTCTGTGTATTAAGGAGGGAATTAGTATGGCACTTTTTAAGAGCCTGTTTGGTGATGATGATGTTGCCCAGGACGAATATTACGATGATGAAACCCCATCTCAGCAGTCTGGTCGGCACAATAATGTCGTTTCGATTCATCAGGCCAAGCAGGAAAAACGACTTAGTCAGATTTCTCTGTACGAACCCCGGCTGTACGCTGATGTTCGCCAGATCGCAACCCAGTTGCTTGACGGCCGGGCGGTGATCGTCAACTTCATGCAGATGGATAATGATAACGCCAAGCGAGTGGTTGACTTCCTAAACGGAGCTACCTTTGCTATTGATGGTGGCATCAAGCGGATCGGCAAGGAGATTTTCCTATGTACACCAAAGAACTATGAGGTTTCCGGTAGCCTATCTGACATGAAGATGGATAGCGGCAATCTGCCAAATTAAGGAGCAAATCGATGTTAGGATACATATTTTGGTGCCTAAACTGGCTAATTAACGCCTATATCTTGGTGATTGTGGTCTGGTGCCTTTTGTCGTGGTTTCCGATTTCTCGGGGTACCCGGCTGGGTGAGATTATTGATCGCCTGGTTGAGCCTTACATGCACTGGTTTGATTTCATTCCACCGCTGGGCGGTATCAGCTTTTCTCCGGTGGTGGCCATTATCGTCTTGTACCTGGTGCAAGACGGGCTGGCCTTCCTGGCGCATTTGATTTAGCGGGTAATGATAACCATGGATAGTGAGAGTATTAAACAGCACTTTCGCCCAGAAGAGGCCCCACTGATCGACCAGATCAATGACTGGGTAGCTACCGCAGCTGGGCAGTACCGCCCCGTCTTGACTGCTTTCTTAAATCCACGGCAGCGCTACATTGCCCAGACAATTGCCAACCGGACGGATGAGGTCAAGGTAGCCAGTGAAGGCGGCTGGACAGGAGCAGAAATGCAACGACTGCTATTTTATCCAGCCTACTATCAACCAACGGTAGATGACTTTGACTTACAGCTGCTGACGATTGATTACCCGACTAAGTTTGCCACACTTCATCATCGGCAGATTATGGGAACCCTGCTTGGAGAGGGCCTCACGAGGGAGTCGTTCGGTGATATCATCACAGATGGCCAGCGTTGGCAAGTGGTAGTAACCGAGGCGATGGCGCAGTTTCTGCGTCAGGAGGTCCACCATGTTGGCCGGGTGAAGGTGAAGTGGCTGGCTAGTGAGTTAACGGCGGCACTGACCCCAGTTGAGGATTGGGAGCAAGTGACCACCACCGTTTCATCACTACGCCTTGACAATGTTGTAGCAGCTAGCTTTAACTATTCTCGTAATCGTGCCAAACAGCTGATTGAGCACGGACTGGTTCGTCTGAATTGGGAGGTAATGGCCCGGCCAGATTATCCGATCGTTGCCCATGACCTCCTGTCGGTGCGCCATGCGGGTCGGGTGCGGATCGATGTGATTGGTGGCAAGACCAGGAAGCAAAAGGAACGAATAAGGATGTCCGTTGTCCGGGCATGAATTTAATTGGAGGGAATAACATGGGGTTAACAATTGATCAAATTAACAATCAAGATTTTTCGACTAAGATGCGGGGATACAATCAGGATGAGGTGAAGGCCTTCATTCAAGAAGTCTCTCAGACAGTTCAGGAACTAACCGAAAAGAATAATGCTCTTCAGGAAGCCATCAAGGCCGATGAGGAGAAACTGAAGTATTTCACGGAGCTTAAGGATTCATTGAACAAGTCGATCCTGGTTGCCCAAGAAGCCGCGGATAAGGTCAAAACAAATGCTAAACGTGAGGCGGACATTATGATCCGTGAGGCCCAAAAGCAGGCTACTGATATTGTTTCTGAAGCCAACGAAAAGTCCAACCAGGTTATCGAGACGAGTGCGGAAGACACCCGGAAACTGACCACGGAGACTAACGACCTCAAGAAGCAGACCCGGATCTTCCGGCAACGGCTTCAGGTGATGCTGGAATCTCAGCTTGAGGTTGTCAAGAGTGACGAGTGGGATAAGTTGTTGGCCACTGACAATACCGATAAGTACGATGAAATCCAAAAGATCTTGGGAGCATCGCTTGACAAGCATTCTGACGACAGTGTAGAATCATCAACAACTAGTTCAGACACGCAGCCGGTAGCTGGTGATCAGCCAGCCGTTGAGCCGACAGATGCTGGTAGTGAATCATCAGCAGTTGATAGCCAGGCCAGCGATGCGGGGCAGACAGTCGTTGTCTTCCCGGATGACGACAGCGATGCTGATAAGTAGCTCGTGTTTGAATCACAGGCGCTTTAATAAAACGTTGAAGAGAATTGCAATCGTAATTGTTGAATTTAGCGAGCCAATGAGTGGTGTGAGATTGGTATTTGACAGCGATTGCTGATCATCTCTGAGCAACGGGGTGAATGTATTAGCCTCGTTCGGTTCATTACCGTTACCCAATGATTTGAGGAGGTCATATCTGACCTTGAATCTGGGTGGTACCACGTTTAGCTTCGTCCCAATCGGGATGAGGCTTTTTTTATTAAGGCGACCAATTTGCATAACAGAAAGGGGTAATTGCGATGCGTGTGAAAGACACACTAAACATCGGCCGGACCAAGTTCCCAATGCGCGGGAAGCTACCGGTTACCGAAGCCCAACGTGAACAACTTTGGGAAGAGAATAAAGTTTATCAATTGCGGCAAAAATTGAATGAGGGCAAGCCGTCATTTGTTCTTCATGATGGGCCCCCATACGCTAACGGAAACATTCACATTGGTCACGCCATGAACAAGATCTCTAAGGACTTCATTGTTCGTTATAAGTCAATGACCGGCTACCGGGCTCCATACGTTCCTGGCTGGGATACCCACGGCCTGCCGATCGAACACCAACTGACTAAGTCCGGGTACGACCGTAAGAAGATGTCTACCTCAGAATTCCGGGATCTTTGTCGTAAGTATGCCCTGGAGCAGGTTGACAAGCAGCGGACCGACTTCAAACGTCTGGGTGTCAGTGGGGAATGGGATCATCCATATCTGACGCTGGACAAGGAATTTGAAGCGGCTCAGATTCGGGTCTTTGGCGAATTTGCCAAGAAGGGGTTGCTCTACCAGGCCAAGAAGCCGGTTTACTGGTCATGGTCATCGGAGTCTGCCCTGGCCGAGGCTGAGGTTGAATACCACGACGTTGTAGCAAAGACGGCTTTCTTCGTCGAACAGGTAAAGGACGGCAAGGACCGCCTCGACAGTAACACCTACCTGGTAGTCTGGACGACGACTCCGTGGACGGTACCCGCATCTGAAGCCGTAGCCGTTAACCCGAAGTTTGATTACTCCGTTGTTAAACCAGCTGGTGATGACCGCAAGTACGTTGTTGGTACGGAGTTGCTGGGCAACCTAGCGGAAAAGCTGGGCTGGGACGATTATGAGGTGGTTGACCATCTTTCCGGCGCTGATATGGAAGGGATGACTACCCAGCACCCATACCTCGACCGGGAACTGCTGGTCGGTAATGCCGACTACGTTACCGCCGACACCGGGACCGGCTTGGTACACACCGCACCAGGCTACGGTGACGATGACTACAACTTTGGTAAGAAGTACGACTTGCCGATCTTTGCGCCAATCAATGACCAGGGGGTCTTGACCAAGGAGAATGGGGCCGACTTTGACGGGGTCTTCTACCAGAAGGCTGACGATATCTCCCTGCAAAAGCTGGAAGACAACCATGCCCTTTTGCTGGAAGAACCGCTTAAGCACTCCTACCCATTTGACTGGCGGACCAAGAAGCCGATCATCTTCCGGGCTACCGACCAGTGGTTTGTTTCTATCGAGAAGATGCGTCAGGATATCTTGGATGCTCTGGAAAATGTTGAGTACCACCCGGCATGGGGGAAAGTTCGTCTGCGCAACATGATCAAGGACCGTGGTGATTGGGTTATCTCCCGGCAGCGGGTCTGGGGTGTACCGCTGCCAATCTTCTATGCTGAGGATGGCACGCCAATTATGGAAGAAGCAACGATCAACCACGTTGCTGATCTGTTTGCTAAGTATGGTTCCAACGTCTGGTTTGACCGGGACGCTAAGGACCTTCTGCCAGAGGGCTACACCAATGAGCACTCACCACACGGAAAATTCACCAAGGAGACCGACATCATGGATGTCTGGTTCGACTCTGGTTCCTCCCATCAGGGTGTCTTAGCTGAGCGGGACTACCTGACCTACCCGGCTGATATGTACCTGGAAGGTTCTGACCAGTACCGCGGCTGGTTCAATTCCAGCTTGATTACCAGTGTGGTCTGCTCCGGTCATGCGCCATACAAGAGCATCATCTCCCAAGGATTTACCCTGGATAAGAAGGGCAAGAAGATGAGTAAGTCGATGGGAAACGTCATCGATCCTAACAAGGTGGTCAAGCAGATGGGTGCCGAAATTATCCGTCTCTGGGTAATGTCCGCCGACACCTCGGCTGACGTTCGGGTTTCTATGGGAACCTTCCAACAGATTTCCGAGGCCTACCGGAAGCTACGGAACACCTTCCGTTTCCTGCTGGCCAACACTGCTGACTTCAAGCCTGCTGAGAACACAGTTTCCTATGAAAAGCTGACGGCTGTTGACCAGTACATGCTGGTTAAACTGAACCATTTCCTCAAGCAGATGCGGGATGATTTCGACCAGTACGACTTCTTGGATGCCTACAAGCTCTTGATCAACTTTGTCAACAATGACTTGTCCGCCTTCTACATGAACGTGGCTAAGGACGTTCTTTATATTGAACCTGCTGATTCCCATGTTCGGCGGTCGATGCAGACGGTCTTTTACCAGATCCTGCTGACGCTGGTTAAGCTGCTGACGCCAATCCTGCCACACACCACGGAAGAGGTCTGGGGCTATATGGATGAACCGGAAGATTTTGTCCAACTGACTGAAATCCCGGATGTTGAGTCCTTCGCCAACGAAGGGGATCTCCTGGATAAGTGGCACGACTTCATGGAAGTTCGTTCCCATGTCCTGAAGAGTCTGGAAGAGGCCCGCAATGCTAAGATGATTGGGAAGTCCCTGGAGGCCCAAGCTGATCTCTACCTGAACGATCAACAGGCGGCCTTGTTGGATAGCTTGGACGCTAATGTTCAACTCCTGCTTGGGGTTTCCGACCTTCACGTTCACCCATTGGATGAGGCACCAGCCGATGCTGATAAGTTCAATGATGGGGTGGCAGTCAAGGTTAGTCCGGCTGTTGGTGAGACCTGTGCCCGCTGCCGGATGGTCAAGGAAGACGTTGGCAGTGACAGCGCATACCCAACTCTCTGTGCACGGTGTGCTAAGATCGTGCGGGATAATTTCCCTGAAACGGTTGATGAAGGTCTAGAAAAGTAAAGAAACATGTAAAATTCAGCCGCTGATTGCCGATTCATGACAATTATTTATGAGCGGTGTAAAATACCAAGTGACTGTGTCGCTTGGTATTTTTAGTTTGATAAAATTAGTAGGTGAAAAAATGCTTGAAGGCAAAGTAAAAAGTTTTGATGAGCAGAAGGGGTGGGGATTCATCATGGTTCCCCACGAGGGCGAGATTTTCGTCCATTACAGCGGCATTGAGGGGACTCACCGTCGGGTCCTGCACCCGGGTCAGCGGGTTTCTATG
The DNA here is from genome assembly GCF_002940945.1 of Limosilactobacillus pontis. Lineage (GTDB taxonomy): Bacteria > Bacillota > Bacilli > Lactobacillales > Lactobacillaceae > Limosilactobacillus > Limosilactobacillus pontis_A. Next base: position 9,637 of record NZ_PNFV01000012.1, on the reverse strand, counting down.
GTAATTGTCCAGGGCAAGAAGGGCCCCCAGGCTGCTCACGTTCGAATCTTAGCCAAGGAGGGATTTTAGTGGATTTTGAAGAGCAACCAATCGAGAGTAAGACGGTTTTTCACGGTCATCTGATTGACGTCGAGGTTCAGCAGGTCAAGACCCCTCAGGGAAATGTGGCCCAGCGGGAGATTGTCCACCATGCACCAGCCATCGCAATCCTAGCGTTGACGAGTGATAACAAGATGATCCTGGAGAAGCAGTGGCGCGCGCCAATCGCTAAGACCACCCTGGAGATTCCGGCCGGCAAACTGGATGACCGTGACGCAGATAACGCGGTTCATGCCGCCAAGCGGGAGCTGAATGAGGAGACCCGCTACCAGGCTACAGAACTAGAGAAAATCTCGTCTTTCTACACCTCGGTGGGGTGTATGGATGAGTATATGACTCTCTACCTAGCCCGGGGCCTGGAGCGGGTTGACCACGAGCTGCCCCAGGATCAAGATGAACAACTGGCCCTGCAGACGGTCAGCTTGGACCAGGCTCTGGCAATGATCGATCGTGGTGAGATTGAGGACGCCAAGACGATTATGGCTATCTACTACTGGCGGGGAATGAAGAATTATGAATAATCAACCGACCAGCCCACAAGATGATCGGGCTGCAGACGAACCTTTCCTGTCCCGTCGGCAGTACCGTCAGCAGCAGGCAGCTCAGTCCCAGCAGCGTCCTGCACAATCGGCCGAAGACACGACTACGCCGCCAGAGATGCGTCGACGTGCTTTTGCGGATGAACGGGCGGACCAGGACCGAGAGGAAAGGGTTCGTCGTCTGAAACGCCGCTTGAATATTGTCATTGCGGCTCTTGTTGCAGCGATTATTGTGGTGTATTTGATCCTCTTTTATGTTGGATAAGGAGAAGTGAAAATGAAATTTGGAATTATTTGTGCAATGCCAGAAGAAATTAAGGAATTAACCGCCCAGCTCTCTGACAAGCAGGTGGAGACGATCGGTGGTAAGGACTATCTCCAAGGTAAGATCAGCAACCAGCAGGTCGTTCTGGTAGAATCCGGGATTGGCAAGGTTGAGGCAGGGATCACTACAGAGCACTTGATCACTGACTTTAACGTCGATGTAGTGATTAATTCTGGTTCTGCCGGTGGAATTGGCCAGGGTTTGCATGTTGGGGATGTGGTTATCTCCAGTGAGACGGCCTACCATGATGTCGATGCCCGGGCTTTCGACTATGTTTACGGCCAGCTGCCGGGTAAGCAGCCCCGCTTCAAAGCTTCCGAGAAGTGGGGGAAGGCTTTGGAGAAGGCTGGTGAACAGACAGGGTTGAATATCAAGCGGGGCCTGATCGTCTCCGGGGACCAATTTATTGCCAGTCAAGACGCTATCGACCAGATTCTTCATTACTTCCCCGAGGCCCTGTCGAGTGAGATGGAAGGGGCCGCAGTTGGCCAGGTAGCTACTGATCATGACGTACCGTACGTTGTGGTGCGGGCAATGTCTGACACCGGGAACGAAGATGCCGGTGTCAGTTTCGACGAGTTTATCATCGAGGCCGGTAAACAGTCCGCCAACATGCTTCTACAGCTATTTGACGACCTGAATAAGTAATTGAAAGGATGAATTGTAGTGAGTGAGGTTTACTTAGATAACGCGGCCACCACCCCGATGGCCCCGGAGGTAATTGCCACGATGACCAAGGAGATGGAAGACTCCTGGGGGAACGCCTCAACTGGCTATTCCTACGGACGCCATGCTAAGCTAGTGATGGAGAATAGTCGTCACCTGATTGCCCAGAGCATCAACGCTGATGATAATGAAATCATCTTCACCAGTGGAGGGACTGAGAGTGATAACACTGCCATTATTCAGACGGCCCTGACTCGTCAACAGCTCGGCAAACACATTATCACCACGGCGATTGAGCACGAGGCGGTCTTAAAGCCGTTGCACTATTTGGAGCAGCGTGGTTTTGATGTCACCTACCTGCCGGTGGATGAGAACGGTGAGATTTCATTAGATGATTTCAAATCCGCCCTACGTGACGATACCATCCTGGTTACCATCATGACCGGAAATAATGAGGTCGGTAGTCGGATGCCGATTCACGAGATCGGGGAAATCTTGAAGGACCATCAGGCCTGGTTTCATACCGATGCCGTCCAGGCGTATGGCTTGTTGCCAATCGATGTTAAGCGTGATCATATTGACCTGCTATCGACTTCGGCCCACAAGCTCAACGGGCCTAAGATGATCGGCTTCCTCTACCGACGTGATGGGATTAGTTTTCCGAGCTTCATCAAGGGCGGTGACCAAGAGACTAAGCGTCGGGCCGGTACCGAAAACGTTCCTGCCATTGCAGCTTTTGCCAAGGCAGTCGAGCTTGATTCGCCGGCTGAGAAGCAGCAGCGTCAGGAGCGCTACTACCACTTTAAAGAGAAGATTGTTCAGGGCCTGCGTGATAACCATATCGATTTTGCGGTCAACGGCAAGATCGATCCAAATGGCCTGAACCACGTTCTTAATATCTGGTTCAAGGGAATCTCAACTTATGTTATGCAGACCGACCTTGACCTGGCCGGGATTGCCGTTTCTGGAGGGTCGGCATGTACGGCCGGCAGCATTGAGCCGTCTCACGTCCTGACAGCAATGTACGGGCCAGACAGTCCGCGGATCAGCCAGTCTATTCGGATTAGTTTTGGGGCGATGAACACCGATGAAGACATCGATAAACTGATCGCTGCCGTCGTCAAGATTGTGGCTAAGCTCAAGCAGGTTAAGAAAGTGGAGGAAGATTAATGCAGTTTACCAAGAGTGTTCAAATACCAGGTGATGCCGATACTTACTCCATCAGCACTGATATCAAGAAGTATGCCCTCCTGGACTTGGGCTTCGAGCAGACGCGGCGGGGAAACTTCGAGTACAAGGGAAGCCTTGACACTGATAACCCCTTCAATCCGGTGGCTCGATTGCGAATCCTGATTGCTGCCGACCTGACTGGCTTTAAGATGGAGACCCTCTCTGGTAACGGGATGCGGAAGGTCAATATCTTCACCCATCCCCGGGCAGCCGAATTCGTTGAGCAGTATCATTACATCCTAAACGAGATGCTTGATCGCCACATCCTAGTGAAGGATTAAATCTGTGCAGGGCCGGGGATCATTTGGTACAATGGTTCGTACTGGATGCATGCGACCTTCAATCGTAGATTATTCCAGAATCTATTTGAAATGATGGTGATGTAAAAAATGACTGATCACAGTCACACACGTGTTGTTGTTGGAATGAGCGGGGGAGTTGACTCCTCTGTAACTGCCTTGCTCTTGAAACGGCAGGGATATGACGTTGTTGGGGTTTTCATGAAGAACTGGGACGACACCGACGAGAACGGGGTTTGTACCGCCACCGAGGACTACAAGGATGTGGCCAAGGTAGCTGCTAAGATTGGAATCCCTTATTACTCGGTTAACTTCGAGAAGGAGTACTGGGACCGGGTCTTTAAATACTTTATCGCTGAGTATAAGAAGGGGCGGACACCGAACCCGGATGTCATCTGTAACAAGGAAATTAAGTTCAAGGCTTTCATTGATTATGCCAACCAGCTGGGGGCTGATTATGTGGCTACTGGACACTACGCAGACCTTAAGCGGGACGAAGGCGGCCGGATGCACTTGATGCGGGCTGCCGACCAGCACAAGGACCAGACCTACTTTTTGAGCCAGCTGGACTACCACCAGCTGGATAAGGTCATGTTTCCACTTGCCCACTACACTAAGCCGCAGATCCGGCAGATTGCCTCAGAAGCTGGTTTGGCCACGGCAGACAAGAAGGATTCCGTTGGTATCTGCTTTATTGGTGAGGACGGTCACTTCCGAGAATTTCTCAGTCAGTACATCCCCGCTCAGCCTGGGAATATGGAGACCGTCGACGGCAAGGTAGTCGGTCAGCACATGGGGTTGATGTACTACACGATTGGTCAGCGGCGTGGCCTGGGCCTTGGTGGCAACAAGGAGAGCAACGAGCCTTGGTTCGTGGTTGGCAAGGATATCGCTAAGAACGTCCTTTACGTTGGCCAGGGCTACCACAACCCGCACCTCTACGCCACCCACCTGGAAGCTAGTGACATTCACTGGGTTGACGACGTGATCAGCCGTTATGGTCGTGATTTCCATTGTACTGCTAAGTTCCGCTACCGTCAGAAGGACGTTGGCGTGACAACGCATATCTCTGAAGATGGTCGCCAGGTCACAGTTGAGTTCGATGATCCAGCTCGTGCCATCACACCAGGTCAAGCAGTGGTCTTTTACGATGGTGACGAGTGTCTTGGTAGTGCTATTATTGACCGGGCCTATAACAAGGATCGACAATTACAATACGTTTAGGCAAGAAGATGAAGTCAGTTTCGACTGGCTTCATTTATTTTTTTAAGTCAGAATGAACAAGCGGCCGTTTTTTTGGTAAAATATAAATTAAAAAGGTCTGCGATAAGTAATGACAAAAGTTTATTTAATTCGTCATGGTAAAACTGAATGGAATCTGCAATCCCGCTATCAGGGTGCCCACGGTGACTCGCCACTCTTGACTAGTAGCTATCATGAGATTGCTCAGCTTGCCAAGTCTTTGGAGGAGGTGCCAATTGCACACGTCTACGCCAGTCCTCTGAAGCGGGCGCGGGTAACAGCCCAGAAGCTGATCGACCATCTTGACCGGCCGATCCCATTGACAATTGACAGCCGTCTTCGCGAATTCAACCTGGGGAAAATGGAGGGAATGCACTTTGCTGACGTGGCAGCCAAGTGGCCGGAAGCCCTTCATAACTTCCGTCACCATCCCGACAAGTACGACGCCCAGCTGGTTGAGAGTGAGAGCTTCGAGGAGGTTATTAACCGAGTTGGTACCGCCATCAAGGAGTTCTGCCGGTACAATCCCGGTAAGAACATCGTAGTTGTCTCCCACGGGGCGGCCCTCAATGCTACTATCAACGCGTTGGTGGGGACGCCAATGGCCCATTTAAAGGACCGGGGTGGGTTAAGCAATACTTCAACTACGATCTTGGAAACTGACGATGCTGAGCACTTTGTACTTAACCAGTGGAACGATACTTCATACTTGCACAAGACTAAGGTTGACCCGACGGACATAATATAAAGGGGGTAATACAATGGCAGAAAAAGATTTTCGTGAAGAAAAGAAAAAGGAAACGGAAAAGCTGGTACATAAACTGATTCAGGCAATTGATGAGCATCCCGATAAGGTCAACAACTACTATGATTTGGGATCCCTTTTAACTCGGTTAAACGACTACACCCAAGCCGAGGAATTATATATGAAGGCACTAGGAATTTTCGAGGCTAAGAACGATCGGGATGCCCAGGACCTGCTGAATTATGGACTGGGGAACCTCTACTACGAGGTCGGAAAGGTTAACCGGGCTATCGAACTCTATAACAAGATTGAAGATGATAAGCTCAAGGCGGATTCCTATCTGATGCTGGCCCAGAGTTATATGAAGAAGGGACAGCACAAGCAGGCGGTTGCATATGGTCTGACCGCCCACGAATTGCGTCGTGAGGACCCGGCGATCAACCAGGTGATCGGGGATTCCCTCTTGGCCCTCGGCGAGTTTACCAAGGCCAAGGAATACTATGATGCGATCCTTAAGCGACATCCGGGTCGGGCTGACACCCAGTTTAACCGCGGAATCGTCGCTATGGTCTTCAATGAGCCCTACAAGGACTACCTTGCCCAGGCCAAGCAGTTAGACCCTAACTACTACCAGAAGAGTGAACAGCGCTTAGCCGACATCGAGAAGACCCTGCGAAAGACTCAGGGTAAAAATAATTAATACCGTTTAGAAAGGATGACTTCAATGGCTGTTGAAATGGATTTATTTAAGACGCCGACGGAGCCGTCTTTTTTTATTGGCCAGGTTCAGTCGGAGATATTCACCAGTCCGGACTCTTTTTACAAAGTACTGATTGTTTCGGTAGAGGAAGCCAATTTTGATTGGAATGAAACTGAGATTACCGTCACTGGGAGCTTTGGTGATCTCAGCGATGATCAGACCTACCGTTTTGAGGGGCAACTGGTCGATCATCCGCGCTATGGCCGCCAGTTTCAGGCTCAGTCCTACCACGTCAACCAACCGTCCAGCCGGGAGGGGCTGATTGACTTCCTATCTGGTAAGCAATTCAGCGGGGTAGGTAAGAAGACGGCCGAAAAGATCGTCGACATCCTGGGCACAGACGCTATTGCCAAGATCAACCGCGACCCCCACGTGCTGGATGACATTCCGCTCCGTCATGGAGTCAAGCAATCGATTGTCGAGAATCTCCAGGCTAGCCAAGGAATGGATCAGATCATCATTGGCTTGAATGATCTGGGTTTTGGTAGCAACCTAAGCAGCACAATCTTTGATAAGTACGGTGACGAGACCCTCCACGTGATTCGGGAGAATCCTTACAAGCTTGCCCAGGATATCGACGGAATAAGTTTTAAGCGGGCTGACCAGGTGGCGGCACAGCTTAAGATTGCTCCTGAGGACCCGCGACGGATCACGGCAGCGATCTTTCAGAGCCTCGATGATCTAACGATGACTACCGGTGATACTTATACCAGTACTCCACCTCTTCTTGCTCAGGCCGTCCGCCTGCTTAATGAGAATGGGGCAGGGCAGGTTGCGGTGAATGCCATCTCAGATCAGATCGTTGCCCTGGAAAAAAAGGACGCCATTAATTATGAGGACCAGCGAATTTATCCGGCGTCTCTCTATAAGGCGGAATGGCAGATTGCTGATCACTTGCATCGGCTGATGAATGCTCCAGAAGAGAAAATCGATCAGGCAACAGTTGCTCAGACCGTCCGCAAGGTTAGTATTCAGACTGGGATCAAGTACGACTCAGTCCAAGAGGAAGCGATCAAGATGGCTCTCAACCACAAGGTAATGCTGTTGACCGGGGGCCCAGGGACTGGAAAGACCACGATTATTAAGGGAATTGTGGCGGCTTATGCTCGTCTTCATCAGATTTCCTTGGATCTGGATGAGTACAAGGATAATGCCTTTCCAGTCCTGCTAGCTGCTCCAACTGGTCGGGCGGCCAAGCGGATGAGTGAAGCTACTGACCTGCCGGCTAGTACCATTCACCGAATGCTGGGGTTGAATGGCCGGGAGGTACCAACCGATATGAACGCCCGGGATATCAAGGGGTCCCTGCTAATCATCGACGAGATGTCAATGGTTGACACGCTCCTTTTCAAGACCCTTGTTCAGGCGATCCCAACTTCAATGCATGTTGTACTAGTCGGCGATAAGGACCAGTTGCCTTCGGTCAGTCCTGGTCAGGTTTTTCATGACTTACTCAGCTTCTCGGAGATCCCCCGGGTGGAATTGACTAATATCCATCGGCAAGCGGCCGACTCAACCATCATCCCACTGGCCCATGCTATCAAGGAAGGACACCTGCCAGCTGATCTGACGAACCGCTTGCCGGACCGTTCTTTTATTAAGTGCCACGCTCCACAGGTACCAAGCATTATCAACCAGATTATCAACTTATCAGCTAAGCGGGGTTACACTGCCGCTGATGTGCAGATTCTGGCACCAATGTATCGCGGTCAGGCGGGGATTGATAACCTCAACCAACTGGCGCAGCAGGCCTACAATCCACCGGCCAAGGGTAAACAAGAAGTTGAATTCCGTGGGCAGACCTTTCGGGTCGGAGATAAGGTTCTTCAGCTGGTCAATAGTCCAGAGAATAATGTTTTTAACGGTGATATCGGGCAGATCACAGCTGTAGAGACTGGTGCCAAGAAGGGCGGCAAACGAACCGATACGATCACGATTGACTTTGATGGTAACGAGGTCAACTATGGTCGTCAGGAATGGACTCAGATCCGTTTGGCCTATTGCATCTCAATTCACAAGGCCCAGGGGAGCCAGTTCAAGATGGTTCTCCTGCCCCTGGTTCATCAATTCAGCCGGATGCTCCAGCGAAACTTGGTCTACACGGCGGTGACTCGGGCAGCTGAGAAGCTGGTCTTGATTGGTGAACCGGCTGCTTTAGTAATGGCCACTCAACACACCGGTGAGAATCGGCAGACATCCTTACCTCAGCGCCTGGCGACGGTCTGGCAACGTCATGACCATCTGAAGTCACCGTTGGACAAGTCTAATGTTAATGAACGATCCCGGGAATCGTCGGCAACCCCACAGACTAGTTCTTCTCAAGCCGTGCCGCTGTCTAATGCCTCAAAGGAGCCGGAATCCAACGACCAGTCAACCGTATTGACGGCAGCGATGGTTGCAAACCAGGAAGTTGATCCCATGATTGGAATGGCGGGACTCACCCCCTATAACTGCTAGTAACGTAAATTTTGCTTGAACAACCATTCATTTGTTGCGATAATGAAGGTGGATTTTTGCATTGACTTAAAAGGAGCACAGAAACATGACGCAGATTAAAAACGCTGAGAATGTCCGCCTGTTTGCCTTAAACTCAAACCGGCCGCTGGCAGAAAACATTGCCCACCGGATTGGCTTGCCGCTGAGCAAGGCCTCCATCAGCCACTTCGCTGACGGGGAGATTAAGATCACGATTGATGAAAGTGTCCGGGGCTGTGAAGGTCTATGTGATTCAGTCCGTTTCAGTCCGTTTCAGACCCGGTCAATACTAACCTGATGGAACTCTTGATCATGGTCGACGCTTTACGTCGGGCTAGTGCGGCGAAGATCAATGTGGTAATGCCATACTACGGTTATGCCCGTCAGGATCGTAAGGCCCGGAGTCGGGAACCAATCACCGCTAAGTTGATTGCCAACCTCCTGGAAATGGACCAGATCGACCGGCTAGTCACCATTGATCTTCATGCTGCCCAGGTTCAAGGTTTCTTCGACATCCCAGTGGATCACCTTCAGGCCACCAGCCTGTTTGCCAGCTACTGTGAACAGCACGGCTTGACTGGCGATGACATCGTTGTTGTTTCTCCTGATCATGCTGGGGTCAGTCTGGCCCGGAAGTTTGCTGAACACATTAAGGCTCCAATTGCCATTGTTGACAACCGCGCGGATGAGGTACGGGAACGGACTAGTCAGGAGGTCCCTGAATACGTCATCGGGGATGTTAAGGATCGGACGGCAGTGGTCGTTGACGATATCGTTGATACCGGTATCCGGATGAAGCTGTCCGCTGCTGCTTTGCAGAAGTTCGGTGCTAAACGGATCTTCGGGATTGCTACTCATGCAGTCCTCTCTGGAGATGCCGCCAATACCCTGGAAAATTCCGACCTGGAGAAGATGATCGTCACGGACACGATCCAGTTGCCAGAAGAGAAGTGCTTTGACAAATTGGTCCGGCTATCGGTAGCTGACCTGTTGGCCGAGGCGATGGTCCGTATTCACAATCACCAATCCATCGACACTCTGTTTAATCGCAAATAATAACATTAACTAGAAAAGCCCCGTCACGTGGCACTAGCGCCTGTCAAGTATACAGTTCAAATAGAAAAATAGTTTATGCGGCTTGAGCGCGGAATTTTTCCGCGGTCAAGCCGTTTTTGGATGTATAAGCTCGTTGAGTGTTGAAATATTTAATAGCTTCCTTTACTGATTGTTCTAATTCCGTCAATGTTTTAGGCCGCG
>NZ_PNFV01000011.1:43447-44275 GCF_002940945.1 Limosilactobacillus pontis | reverse complement strand
GGCTATAATGCCCTCTAAGTATACAGATGAAATAGAAAACTCATCTTGTACTTAGAGGGTATTTTTATATGGGAAGAAGATCAAAATTTTCACTCCAGCAAAAATTAAGTATTATCAATGAAACTAAAGCAGTGTCTGCCGAAAAAGTAGCTAAGAAATTTGGTATGGACGCTCACACCATCAGAAGATGGCAACGAATCTTTCAATATCAAGGAATTGGTGGGCTTGAAAATACCCATCATAATAAGAATTATTCTATCGAATTCAAACGACAATTGGTTGTCGAATTTGAGCAATCAATGGACTCTTTAGAAAATTTTGCCTTAAAACACGGTTTAAAATCTGATTGGCAACTATCAAGTTGGATTATCCAGTATAATGAATCAAAACTGAAGGCTTATACGCCAAGAAAGCGAGATTCAATTATGCCAGGACGGAAAACTACTTTTGAAGAACGATTATCGATAATTGAGGAACTGATTAAACATGATATTAACTATAACTGGGCAGTGGATAAATATCATGTTAGTTACCAACAGGTCTATGGTTGGTATCAAAAATACCGTAAAAGTGGCAATGACCCGCAATCACTTCGTGATCGGCGGGGTAAAGCCAAGCCGAAGGAAGTATGGACAGAACTTGATCAGCTAAAAGCTGAAAATCGATTATTAAAGGCCCAACTGCTTCGTAAAGAAATGGAAGATGCCTACTCAAAAAAAGTAATGGAAATACGCAATCGGGAGGTGAACGGTTCCTCAAGCAACAAGCCATCAAAGAACATGACTGGCCAATTAGTACCTTGTGTCAGATCGCTGGTATAACTAGAGA
>NZ_PNFV01000011.1:0-43438 GCF_002940945.1 Limosilactobacillus pontis | reverse complement strand
CCCTCTAAGTATACAGATGAAATAGAAAACTCATCTTGTACTTAGAGGGTATTTTTATATGGGAAGAAGATCAAAATTTTCACTCCAGCAAAAATTAAGTATTATCAATGAAACTAAAGCAGTGTCTGCCGAAAAAGTAGCTAAGAAATTTGGTATGGACGCTCACACCATCAGAAGATGGCAACGAATCTTTCAATATCAAGGAATTGGTGGGCTTGAAAATACCCATCATAATAAGAATTATTCTATCGAATTCAAACGACAATTGGTTGTCGAATTTGAGCAATCAATGGACTCTTTAGAAAATTTTGCCTTAAAACACGGTTTAAAATCTGATTGGCAACTATCAAGTTGGATTATCCAGTATAATGAATCAAAACTGAAGGCTTATACGCCAAGAAAGCGAGATTCAATTATGCCAGGACGGAAAACTACTTTTGAAGAACGATTATCGATAATTGAGGAACTGATTAAACATGATATTAACTATAACTGGGCAGTGGATAAATATCATGTTAGTTACCAACAGGTCTATGGTTGGTATCAAAAATACCGTAAAAGTGGTAACGACCCGCAATCACTTCGTGATCGGCGGGGTAAAGCCAAGCCGAAGGAAGCATGGACGGAAGTTGATCGACTAAAAGCCGAAAATCGATTATTAAAGGCCCAACTTCTTCGTAAAGAAATGGAAGATGCCTATTCAAAAAAAGTAATGGAAATACGCAATCGGGAGGTGAACGGTTCCTCAAACAACAAGCCATCAAAGAACTAAATCAAGAACATGACTGGCCAATTAGTACCTTGTGTCAGATCGCTGGTATAACTAGAGATGCCTATTACAAGTGGCTTTACAGAAAACCAAGTAACTATAAAGCCGAGCAGTCAGAGCTACTTAGGGCCATTTTAGAACTAGAAGAGAAACACAAATGGACACTGGGCTACCTAGCGATGACAACACAGTTAGTTTTCGAAAATAAGCTAAGTTTCAAGGCGGGACTAAAGCGGGTAACTAATTGTATGAGAAACCATGGAATCAGAGCTAATGTCCGGAAGAAGAAACATAATCACGTTAAGCGCCATGAAGAATATATCAATGACAATTTACTCAATGAACAATTCGATCGTCAGAGTAAGAACGAAGTTTGGGTAACCGATACTACAGAGGTTCTGTACGGGATAGATCAGGTAAAGAAGGCTCGCGTGCATGTGGTTTTGGACCTGTATGGACGTTATGCTTTGAGCTACAATATCTCACCCACAGAAACAGCAATGTCAGCAATTGAAGTATTTGAGCGTGCCTTCAAAGTGGAACCAGATGCCCATCCACTGATCCATACGGATCGCGGATCAGCATATTGTTCAATGGCTTTCAATAACTATTTAGCCGATCAAAACTGTATTCACAGCATGTCACACCCAGGCCATCCTTGGGAGAACTCGCCGATGGAACGCTGGTGGAATGATTTTAAGCTTATTTGGTTAGCCAAACGTTCGCGGCCTAAAACATTGACGGAATTAGAACAATCAGTAAAGGAAGCTATTAAATATTTCAACACTCAACGAGCTTATACATCCAAAAACGGCTTGACCGCGGAAAAATTCCGCGCTCAAGCCGCATAAACTATTTTTCTATTTAAACTGTATACTTGACAGGCACTAGTGCCAGCGCAAATTGCGCGGTCGTTTCCGCATTTTTTATTTCTGCTTTTTGAACCCGGTTAGGTAACGCCGGTTCAACTCATCAATGTTGGCCTTGGCAACCTCATCGAAGGGGATGTCAGCCCATTCCGCAATCTGCGACAGGTACCACAGAACATCTCCCATCTCATGGATCAGTTCCTGTTGATCCAATTGCTTGCTACGAAAGGTATAATTCTTCACCAAGTCGACCACCTGGCCCGCCTCACCGGCCAGACCCAGCGCACAATTGGTTAAAACCTGTTCGTTCCCGTAAAGGGTTCGCTTCGCCGCCTTTTGATAATCATTAAACTCCACTTAATTCATCCCCGTCTGTTTCTCAATCCATTGCCATACCTGATCCTTACCATGCTTGGTAGTCGCCGAGAAGAGGATGAGCGGATCATCGGCCGTCATTCCCAGACGTTTGCGAATCTGGCTCTCCTGACGATTCCAAACATTGGACTTAACCTTGTCACACTTAGTTGCGACCACTAGAGTTGGGATCCGGTAATAAGCTAGCCATTCATACATCGAAACGTCATCAGCCGTCGGCACATGGCGGGCATCGACCAGCTGAATAACCCCGCGCAGCTGGTCACGTTGGGTGAGGTACTGCTCAATCATCTGCCCGAATCGTTCCCGCTCTTTCTTGGAGACCTTGGCATAGCCATAACCCGGCACATCGACAAAGTAGAGCTGATCTTCGACATCATAAAAGTTCAGAGTCTGGGTCTTGCCCGGCTGACTGGAGGTATGGGCAAAGTTTCGCCGGTTGATCAGAACATTGGTCAGTGAAGACTTGCCAACGTTGGATCGACCTACCAGAGCGATTTCTGGGTAATCGGTCTTCGGGTACTGGTCAGCGGCCACCGCACTGATAGTCAGGTTAACATTATGAACTTCCATCTGACAGCCCTCACTTTGCCATCTTGGCCGACTTCATGACGTAGCGCGGTTCCTTATGGTTAGTAACACAACGCTTATCAATGACTACTTCAGCTACGTCCTCACGGCTTGGCAGGTCGAACATAACATCGCGCATGACCCCTTCAATGATGGAGCGCAGACCACGAGCCCCGGTATTGCGAGCAATCGCTTGTTGGGCCATTGCCTGCAGTGCGCCATCAGTAAATGTCAATTTGCTACCATCCAGACGAATCAGCTCCTGATACTGCTTAACCAGGGCGTTCTTTGGCTCGGTCAAGATCCGGACCAGGTCATGCTCATCTAGCTTCTCTAGGGCAGTCATAACAGGTAACCGACCGATGAATTCAGGGATCAATCCAAACTTAAGTAGATCCTCAGGAATGACATGCTGCAGGATATTCTTCTCGGTGATGTCATTGGCCTCATTGGAATCAGTCCCGAAGCCAATCGTCTTCTCGCCAAGTCGCTCCTTGACAATCGTCTCAATCCCGTCAAAGGCCCCACCGACAATAAACAAGATATTGCTGGTATCCACCTGGATGAATTCCTGTTGCGGATGTTTCCGGCCGCCCTGTGGTGGTACGTTGGCAATTGTCCCCTCCAGGATCTTCAACAGAGCCTGTTGGACCCCTTCACCGGAGACATCTCGGGTGATTGAGACGTTCTCCGCCTTTTTGGCAATTTTATCGATTTCATCGATGTAGATAATCCCCTTTTCAGCCCGCTCAACATCGAAGTTGGCAGCCTGCAGGAGCTTCAGGATGATATTTTCCACGTCTTCACCGACGTAACCGGCCTCAGTAAGGGTTGTGGCGTCAGCAATTGCAAACGGCACGTTTAAAATCCGCGCCAGTGACTGGGCCAGGTAGGTCTTCCCAGATCCGGTTGGCCCAATCACCGCGATGTTACTCTTCTGCAGCTCAGTGTCATTGTTGTCACCATTCATCATGGCATTGACCCGTTTGTAATGATTGTAGACAGCTACCGCCAGCGTCTTCTTGGCGTCGCTCTGGCCGATGACATAGTCGTCCAGTTCCTTGACAATCTCCTCCGGGGTTGGGACCCGGAATTCCGCGTCGGCCTGATCATCGGCCAGTTCTTGGTCAATAATCTGTTTGCAGAGGTCGACACATTCATTACAGATGTACACGCCTGGGCCGGCAACGATCTTCTTCACTTCGTTTTGGGACTTGCCACAAAACGAGCAGTGAATTGAGTCCATTCCACTGGTATCTTCAAACATTAAGAAACCTCCTCTAAAGTTCTGAAACAATCATAACAAAATTAGTCATTAATTTCGAATAAAGTGGTTCCCAGCCAAATAAAAAGTGTCCAATCAATCACGATTGATTGGACACTTCAGCTGTGACGCAAACCAAGAATTTACTTATCAGACTTCTTATCGTCCTTCTTGACCTGCTTTGCTGAATCAGCAACTAAGTCAACGGCCTTCTTAATCTTGATGTCATGAGAAAGCATGTCCTTGGACAGTGCCTTTTCAACGGCATCTTCCTTCATACCGTATTGCTTTGCCAAGTCGGCGATTTCTTTCTTGATCTCGTCGTCAGTGGCCTCCAGCTTTGCATCGTCAACGATGGCTTCCAGAACCAGGTTAGTCTTAACCCGTTGCTCAGCATCGTTAGCGAATTGCTTCTTCAAATCGTCTTCCTTGGTACCAGTGATTTGGAAGTACATTTGTGGACTGATCCCCTGTTGTTGCATACCAGCAAGGTATTGTTGCATCTGACGATTAGTATCATCATCCAGCATTGCCTGTGGAATAGCCTGGATTTCAGCATTAGCAACTGCCTTTTCGATCGCAGCATCTTCAATAGCCGCCTTAGCTTGATTATCCTTATCCTCTTGCAGCTGCTTCTTAGTCTTGTCCTTCAATTCGTCAAGGGTATCAACGTCTTCGTCAACGTCCTTGGCAAAGTCATCATCCAATTCTGGCAGTTGCTTTTCCTTGATTTCATGAATCTTAACCTTGAAGTCGGCGTCCTTACCAGCCAGGTTCTTAGCATGGTAATCCTCTGGGAAGGTAACCTTAACATCAACATCATCACCAGAATTATGGCCGATTAGTTGGTCTTCAAACCCAGGAATGAATGAACCGGAGCCCAATTCAAGGGAGTAATTATCAGCGGAGCCACCGTCGAACTTCTTGCCATCAACGCTACCTTCGTAGTCGATAACAACCGTGTCACCCTTTTCAGCTGGCTTGTCTTCTTTAAGAACCAGTTCAGCTTGTTGTTGACGCTTCTTTTCCAATTCTGAATCAACGTCAGCATCAGAAACCGTGGTGTCCTGTTCAGGAACTTCCATACCCTTGTAGTCACCCAGCTTTACTTCTGGCATTACGTCAACCGTTGCGGTCAGCGTCCAAGGTTGACCCTTTTCCATGCTCTTAATTTCGATCTGTGGTTGAGCAACCGGTTGGATCTTCGTTTCCTTAACTGCAGCGCTATATGCATCGGGCAGAACCTTGTTCAAGGCGTCTTGGTAGAGAGATTCTTCACCGTACATTTGGTTGAAGATTTGGCGTGGAACACGGCCCTTACGGAAACCGGGTACCGTGATCTTCTTCCGGGTTTCAACGAAGGCTTCGTCGATTCCCTTCTTAATAGTGTCGACATCGATATCAAATGTCAATGTACCTTTGCTGGCGTCGCTATCGCGTTCCCATTTTGCTGACATTTTATTTCCTCCAATAACAAATCAATTTAGGCCAAACCCATGCTAAATAGGCTGGTCTTTACATACTTTATTAGTTTACCGTAGCTATCACGCAATTGCAACCAATTGCCTGGTATCGTGGACGGTTTATCATTAATTTTTAAAGCAAAAAAGGAATCCGGCAAGCCGAATTCCTTTTGCTAAAGCCTAATTGAAAATTAGTCCAGCACTTCTGATACCACACCGGCACCAACAGTGTGTCCACCTTCACGAATAGTGAACTTCAGACCCTTTTCAAGGGCAACTGGCTTTTGCAGGTTAACAGTGAACGTTACGTTATCACCTGGCATAACCATTTCTACACCATCTGGCAATTCAATAGTACCAGTAACATCAGTAGTGTGGAAGTAGAATTGTGGACGGTAGTTGGAGAAGAATGGCGTGTGACGGCCCCCTTCTTCCTTGGTCATAACATAAACTTCACCCTTGAAGTTCTTGTGAGTTTGGATGGAACCTGGTTCTGCAAGAACTTGACCACGTTGTACTTGGTCATGAGAAATACCACGAAGCAAGATACCAACGTTATCCCCGGCTTCACCAAGGTCAAGCGTCTTGTGGAACATTTCCAAACCAGTAACCGTTGACTTCAGAACATCTTCAGTCAAACCAACGATTTCAACTTCGTCACCGATCTTAACAGTACCACGGTCGATACGACCAGAAGCAACAGTACCACGACCAGTAATAGTGAAGACGTCTTCGACAGGCATCATGAATGGCTTGTCAGTAGGACGCTTTGGAGTTGGGATGTAGTCATCGATAACGTCCATCAGGTGAAGGATAACCTTTTCTTGTTCTGGGTCACCTTCAAGGGCCTTCAGAGCGGAACCACGGATAACTGGAACATCATCACCAGGGAAATCGTATTCGTTCAGAAGGTCACGAACTTCCATTTCAACCAAGTCAACCAATTCATCATCGTCAACCAAGTCGGTCTTGTTAAGGAATACAACGATGTACTTAACACCAACCTGACGAGCAAGAAGAATGTGTTCACGAGTTTGTGGCATAGGACCATCGGTAGCAGCAACAACCAGGATAGCACCATCCATTTGTGCAGCACCAGTGATCATGTTCTTAACGTAGTCGGCGTGACCTGGCGCATCGATGTGTGCGTAGTGACGCTTTTCAGTTTCGTATTCAACGTGGGCAGTGTTGATAGTGATACCACGTTCCTTTTCTTCTGGAGCGGCATCGATATCAGCGTAGTCTTCTTCCTTTGCCAGACCCTTAGCTGCCAGTACCTTGGTGATAGCAGCAGTCAAAGTAGTCTTCCCATGGTCAACGTGGCCAATAGTACCAATGTTTACATGGGGCTTTGTACGTTCATAATGTTCTTTTTCAGCCATTAATGAAAACCTCCTGTTAATTTACAAGTATAATGTCAGTTATTTCAGAAAAACAACTGACACACCCTTGGGAATATTGTACTACTTCTTTTCGCCAATTGAAAGCTTTATATCAAAGGCTTGAAGAAGAATTCTTAAATATAATATCAACTATCCCCTCGTTTGTAAATAAATTTACCGATGTTTTTCTTTTAAATTAGAAAAACTTTACCGCTCATTTTGTGTCAGGGTCGCAATCTGCGTCATCAGGCAACGCTGCCACTTTTCTGTGGGGGTTGAATCCCCTAGCTGCTGACCATCAAGGGTTGCCATCAGAACCCTTGCCCACTTGTCTGGATCGGTGATCACCTGCCCAGCCCGTGGGTATAGAAACATCAACTGCAGATCCAACTGCTGATTAGCCATCTGATAACGGATCGCGTCAGTGTCGCCCAGTTGTTCTGTAATTGCTTGTCGAACCGCTTTGATCGCCGTTAACTCATCCTGATCCACCAGTTTGGCCGGGTTAACCTGGTATTCCTGGTTATCGATCCAAAGGTAACTCAACTGGACGTCAGCCTCAATTCGGCGCAGACTTTCGATGATGTCAGCCTTAATCAGGTAATGAGCGAAAGGATCACGGAGAACAAAACGGGTCCCCAAAAGGAAGCTGGTCAATGGGAGGTCATATGCCTCCATCAGACGCTGCCGCTGTTCCATCAAACTGCCATCACCGAGATGGTAGAAATCCTTCAGTCGCTGGTGAATAGTCTGATGATACTTAATTTGCGCTGTGTGTTCACCATCCACAACAATTACCATCAGATCTGATTGCCATTCTGCTGAACAGTCGGCGATAAAGAGTCGGGCCAACATGAAGCGCTGGTTCTGAACCAACAACCGCACCGCCAGTTTGGCACTTTCCACGTCGTTGCCAAAACGGTCGGGTGCCTCCAGAACATTGCTCAGGGCCTGCACGTACTGATGATCCGCAGCAAGAGCCCGAACCAATTGACGGGCTACCGCCGGATCTGCGGTCTCCTCAGCTAGGGCATTTAAAACTTCAGCCGCCGCTCCCCACTTCTCCTGCCTTATCAGTTCCATAGCTTGGCGATAACGCTTGACTTGTTGTTCATTCATCATTCATGCCTCCTCGTAAACAAAAAAGCGCTCCTGACGAGCACTTCTGTGATTGTATTATTTCTTAGCCTTGGCAGCCTGCTTCTCATGCTTGCGACCACGACCCCGGCCACTACGATGGTGGCCCTGGTTCTTTTCCTTTTGGTTAGTCCCCTTCTTGGCTTCGCCATTGCCCTTGCTCTTTCGCTTGGCGTGCTGGTTGATCTCCATGATCACCGGTAAAATAACCGGATGACGCTTGGTTTGGTCAAATAGGAAACGGTTCAGCTTTTCACGGACGTCCTGCTTGAGGTGACTCCAGTCAAACTCCTTCTGGTCCAAATTCTCTTGAACAACTTTTTCAACCAGTTCGGCACTCTGCTTCATCAGCTGACGATTGGTCTTAACGAAAACAAAGCCCCGTGAGGTAATCTGTGGTTGGGCTACAATCTTCTTTTTCTTCCGATCAATGGTGGCAACCACCACGAAGATTCCATCCTCGGACAGAACCCGCCGGTCACGGAGAACAATGTTGCCAATGTCCCCAATTCCAGTTCCATCAATCATCGTGTTGCCAACGTCGATGTGTTCGCCGACATGGAACTCGCCATTCTTATAGGTAAGGACATCTCCCTTATTAGCAATAAAAATATGGTCTGCTGGAATACCAACCTCTTCAGCTAACTCAGCATGACGGTCAAGTAGGCGGTACTCCCCTTGAATTGGGATGAAGTACTGCGGTTTCATGAAGTTGAGCATTAACTGCTCGTCATTTTGATTGGCGTGACCAGATGGATTAAGATCATCTGAGATAAACTTAACTTCGGCACCGGTCCGGTAGATCATGTCCTTAGTCTTTTGAACCTCGGTCTCCTGAGCATAGGACGGGGTCGTAGTGACAAAGACCAAGTCACTATCGGTTAAATGCAGCTTTGGATTGTCACCACTAGCAATTTGCTGAAGGGACTTGATTGGTTCTCCCATCTTCCCGGTTTCAAGAATGATAACCTGGTTAGGATCCAGTTTATCAGCCTCCTTCATACTGATCAAGAGGCCCTTCGGCAGCTTTAATTTACCCAGGCTCATCGCCGTGTTAATAATCTGCTCAATATCTTTGCCAGACAAAACCAGCTTGCGGTCAACCGCCACAGCAGCATTGATAATCTGTTGAACCCGCATGATATTAGAGGCCACACTAGCCACAATAATCCGCCCGTCCTGGTACTTGAAAGTTTCCTTGATGTATTCACCAATATCCTTCTCACGGGCTGAGATCCCGGTAATACCAGCCCCTGCCGAGTCACTCAGCAAGGCAAGGACCCCCTGAGAGCCGATTTCGGCAAGCCGGGCCAGATCAGTCTGATAACCTTTCGTAGCTGTCTGATCAAACTTAAAGTCTCCAGTGTAGACAATGTTGCCGTCATCGGTTTCAATCACTACGCCCAGTGTCTCAGGAATCGTGTGGGTTGTCTGAAAGAAAGAAACTGTAACGTCATTGAAGTCAATGGCAGTAGCGCCGTCAACCACGTGGAAGTCGTTGAACTTTTTAACCTCCTTGTGTCCCTTCACAGCCAACTTAGCCAGGGCAATCGTCATTTCACTTCCGAAGACTGGCACATTAAAGTCCATCAAGAAATATGGAAGTGCCCCTATTGAATCGGCGTGTCCGTGGGTTAAGAAGACACCCACAATCCGGTCCTTGTGTTCGCGGAGGTATTCCCAATCTGGAATCACCACGTCGATCCCCATCAGTTCATTTTCTGGATATTTCAACCCACAATCCAGGATAAAGATCTGCTTGTCAACTTCAATTGCGTACATATTCTTACCGTTTTCGCGGACCCCGCCAAACGGAATAATCTTAATGCTGTTACTCATTGAGTAATCTCCTTTTATTTAGTTTTGAACTACCCATCATTCAAATTAAATGACGAGGTTTTTAATTTCGTTCATGATTAGCTATTCATATCTTACCACAATCAAAGTTGTCATTGGAACTAATCCGAATAGAATGATAATAAAAAACGCCCCGACACCATAATGGTGTCAGGACGCAGAATAACAATGAAATTAACGACGAAGGCCCAGTTCCTTAATTAATTCACGGTAAGCTGGAAGGTCGGTCCGCCGAAGGTAAGCCAGAAGGTTACGACGGTGACCAATCTTCTTCATCAGGCCACGTTGTGAGTGGTAGTCATGCTTGTGAGTCCGAAGGTGTTCATTCAGTTCATTGATGTCGGCAGTTAAGACAGCAACTTGAACCTGGGTAGAACCCGTGTCACCTTCGTGTGTTGCGAATTGCTTAATGATTTGATCCTTGCGTTCCTTTGAAATAGCCATGCTATTTTCCCACCTTTCAAATGTATTAATGCGCCTAGTTCTAAGTATAGCGTCGGTGAGGATCGCTAAACTGAGAAGAGGCAATGGTTTATTAACCTTTAATACTATAACCGATTCCACTATTACTTGCAAGTACTCAACAAAATCCCACCTGAATGCCGGCGAAACTATTGCATTGCCCGTCAGTCTTTTGTATAATGAAAAACGTTGAAAATTCTGGTCAACTGAATAACCGGGTAATGGAGGTGAAACTCATGCCAATTATCAAGTCAGCAATTAAGCGTGTTAAAACTAGTGCCAAGGCTGAAGCTAAGAACGCTTCACAATTAAGCCACATGCGGACTGCTATCAAGAAGTTCGACAAGGCAAAGCTTGCTGGTGAAGATGACCTTGAAAAGTTATACAAGGATGCTATCTCAGCAATTGACCGTGCACACTCCAAGGGCCTCATCAAGGCCAACAAGGCAGCACGTGACAAGTCACGTTTATCAGCTCGTTACAACAAGTAATGACGCTGATTAAAAAACAGGCAAACATAATGTTTGCCTGTTTTTTTGGTTTAAAATACAAATCGGCGTTATGGCACAACAGCCACAACGCCGATTTTTTAATTAGCCACCTTAGCTTGATGGGAATATTGAAGCATAAACAGCTGAAACAACAGAGAAGGATCACGCTGGGTCGTCTTAAGTGCCCGTTCAATCCGCACTAGACCAAGATAAGCATTCTCTAGGGCTAGTAAAGAGAAGCCACGGGTGGTCCGTAATCCTAGTTTGACCCGGTATGGATGTACATTCAACTGCTTCGCCAGGTTTCCCTGGCTGAGTCCCCGTCGACTCAATACTTTCAGCTGGATCAACAGGCGGAACTGCCCTACCAGGACCGCGTTGATCCGTAAAGGCTGCTGCTGGCCAGCTAGCAACTGATGGTAGAGTTTGAGGGCCCGAACTTGGTCATGCCGCAATACTGCCGTCACCAGGTCAAAGACATTCTCGTCAAGTGACTGGGGCACCAGGGCTGCTACCTGTTGCTGAGTGATGTGCTTATCCTGGTATGCCAGGATCTTCAGCTTATCCAGGTTAGCGATCATCAGGCCATAGTCAGCATTTGTCCGCCGCACCAGTTCATCAACTGCCGCTTGGTCGATTTGAAAGCCTGCGCTCATCAAGCTCCCGACCACCTGCTGGCGAGCCTGCTGTTCGTTTAACGGGGCCGCATTGACAGTGACCGCAGTCTTCTTAAGGGTTTTGACGATCCCCTTGCGCCCATCCAGTTTTTCATAGGGAGCCAGAATAACCATGGTAGTAGTCAGTTCGGGATTAGCCAGGTAGCGCTTGAATGAATCAAGATCGTGCTCAACCTTCCCCCTCTTTTTCTCCCCAGTGAGGAAGTAAGGCTTATTGATCACAACTAACCGACGTTCCCCAAAGAAGGGTGCCGACATTGCGTCGTCTAAGGCCGTAGCAACCGGGGTGGTCTCCATATCATAACGCCCAACGTTCATCACCTGCTCGGCATCCGGAATCAAAGCCAGAAATTGATCGAGTGCCTGTTGCTGCAAAGCTTGCTGCGTCCCTAGCACCAAATAGATCGGCGCTGGGCTCGCATTTTTTAGTTGTTGAGACAGTTCGGTAATGTCCACTTTAGTTCTCCTCCTTTAAGGGTGGTCTGCCAGAGACCACGTTGCTGTGTATATACGTACCTGATCATCCCATATTGCTGAGTAGATAGAACCTTAATTTGTCGTTGGTGAAGATTGGTCACCACCTCATCGTTAGGATGATGGTAACGATTAAACCGCCCTGCTGAAATGATCCCCCACTGCGGACGGAGTTGGTCAAGAAAACGATCATCGCTGGCCGTCCGACTACCGTGGTGCCCCAGCTTCAAGACATCGGCGTGCAACTGCGGATAGTGATCGAGAACCGCGCGCTCACCGGCCCGGTCTAGATCACCCGTAAAAACAAACTGACTACCGCCAAAACAACCTGTCAGCACCATCGAATCCTCATTTTTAGCTTCACCAGGCATAAACGGGTGAAGAACCTTAATGCCTGGATCAATACTCGGGGACTGATCCGTAACCGGGATAACGCGGGGCTGATCGACGCCCCTCACCTTCCGGATCAGGATGGGTTGCTTCTCCATCCCCGCTGGTACCACAACCCGTTTGACCCGCATGGTTTTTAGAACTGTTGGCAAATATCCAATATGGTCGGCATCACGATGACTGAGGTAGATAGTATCAATATGGTTAATTCCACGGCTCTTCAGGTAGTTAACACTGGTCCGGGTTGCAACATTGTGCTCCGGAACCGGTCGCCGGGAACCAAAATTCAGCTTGCCCCCGGTATCGATCATCATTACTCGTCGATTGAACGGTTCCCGAATAAGAATGCAGTCTCCCTGGCCAATATCAACGAAGGTCACCTCACCATTGAGTGGCAGGTGGATCACCAAAAAGCAGGCTAAGTAAGCCAAAATTAAAAGTCCCCACCGCTGAAGTTGTCGATGACTACTGATCACCCAAAGAGTCAATAAAAACAAGCCCACCGCCATCCAAAGCGGTGGCTTACCGAAAACAACCTCTCCCGGTAACGTAGCTGCTAAACCCACCAACCGCTGAAAAACTAAGAAAAGCTGGTTCACCAGATCAGTAAGTTCTGGCAATAACCAGTAAGTTCCCGCACTGATCAAAACCAATGGATAGAGGATAAAAGAAAACAGTGGAATCATTGGATAGCTGAGCACCAGACTGAGCCAATGAAATTCGAAAACATAACTCAGAATCGCCGGTAGACTAGCTACACTCAGCAAGAAGCTCTGTCGCAGGGCCGTCAGCTGGCGGTCCATCACCTGCAGTAAAAAGGACAAGAGATAGCTTAATTGCCCACCCAGGCTAAGCAATACAGCTGGCTGCCAGATAATACCAGCAAGCAGACTCACTGCCCAACCGTCGAGGCGGTCAAAGTGCAGAAGATTCCGTAGTAGTCCCGCTTCAGCCATGATTACCGCCCGAATCAGGCTCGGCGCGCCTCCAGCGATGATCAGATAAATCGGCAGAACCAGAAACAGCATCCCGTCGATTACTTCCCGATCTAGCCACAGGTATACTCCCAACCAGCGTAGGATCGCAACCAGCAGAACAACATGCATTCCTGAGATACAAAAGAGATGGATAATCCCCAGCCGCTTGACGCTAGCCATGGTATCCGCAGTAGCTGGATCGTTCTGACCGATAATCAGCTGCTGGCAATAACCAGCAAGTGGTTCCGGCATATGCCTAAAATAGTTACTCAATTGCCAGCGCCAGCAATGACACTGATCGCGTATGGTCCATCCCACCATCGGGGTAATCACTGGGGGCTGATCAATCTTCACTTGATTGAAAACCCGCCGCTGCTGGTAGTAGCGACGCAGGTCAAACTCATTCTCGTTAGTGGCTGGCATCACCGGCTGGATCATCCCAGTCACCCGCCAAACGGTCGGTCGATCAAGTCGTTTATACCGATTAAGTAAACGGGTATCGCGAGCACTAAAAATCAGGCATTCCCGGGTATGCGATTGGATATCGGTGCCTACAGCCGTAATAAGACCCTCCTGAACTCTAACATCGTCAGGTAACACTTTGACCAGTTGGGCAACCGGGTGCCGATCCGGAACGGTCCGTTGACTGGTCTGACATTGATTAACGTAACAAACTCCGCTGGCAACTATCAGACTCAAGCAGCAGGTTACAAGAACCACTGGTTGTCGTAAGCAACAGACCCGAAGCAGAAAATAGGCGGCAAACAGCCAAAATATTGGCTGGGGACCTAATATGGCGACGGTCACCGTCCCTGCAATCAGAGCCGGAAATATCCAGTAATGACGAATTGTTCCTATTGCTCGGGCTGAATGTACTGGCCCAGGCGAACCTCATCAAGAATATTGTCGTCGAGTTTAATTTGGTGGAGGTGGATGTTTTTAAGCTTAAGTAGCCTCATGGCATAATCATCATTATGGTAGTTGCGAATATAGTTGATCTCCTTTATTCCGGCCTGGAGAAGACTCTTCGTACACTGAAGACATGGAAAGTCAGTAACGTACAGACTAGCCCCGTCCATCGAGATACCAAACTTAGCGCACTGAAGGATAGCATTCATCTCGGCATGGATTGTCCGCATACAGTGACCATCCCGTAGGTAGCAGCCAGCGTCAATACAGTGCTCGTCACCAGCTACCGATCCATTGTAACCACCAGCAATAATCCGCTTGTCGCGAACCAGCACCGCCCCAACTGACAAGCGATTACAGGTACTACGTGAGGCTAACAGGGCCGCCTGGATCATGAAGTACTGATCCCAATCAATTCGCTTTTTTACCATTCTTTCATCACTCCCTTATCTGATATAGTATAGCAAAAATCCACCTGAACCAAAAACTAGACTGCTAACTGGTCCCTAATCTTATCAACCGACTTGTCTCCAAAACCGCTGACCTGCTTCAATTCATCAATCGACTTAAACTGCCCGTGCTGCTCCCGGTACTGCAGGATTAAGTCAGCCTTTTTGTCGCCAATCCCGGTAATTTGACAGAGCTGCTCCTTGGTTGCCGTGTTGAGGTTGACTGTTGCTGTCCCATCGTCACCGGTTGCAGTGGTGTCGCCTCCGCTGGCAATTCTAGCGGTACTAGTTCCTGGTATTGTTTCCCCGTTCACCGGCACATAGACGACCTCAGCATCAGCCACCTGCTTTGCCAGATTAACCTGTCGCATATCAGCATTATCGACGATCCCACCAGCCGCGGCCACCGCCTCATTCACCCGGGCACCACTCTTGAGCTTATAGATTCCGGGATGCTTAACGGCACCTTTCACGTCAACACAGACTTGGCTGCGAGTTACAGATGACGTATTTGCAATACTGCTGGTTGCGCTCATCGCCAGAGCCTGATCCGTTTGGGCGGGCACGGCTGCCGGACGTTTAACCAGCCATGCTCCCACTAGACTTAAAACAGCCGCCAGGATCATTAACTGATAACGATAGCTTTCCCAGATCTCCTTCAATCGTTCCATTAAGCTCCCCTCCTATATACTAAATACGGGAACTCACCACTTTGGTACGAAAAAATACCCCTGCAAATTTGCAAGAGTATTTTGAACTAAGTCAATTAGTAACGACGCTTATTAATGCCTGCCAAACCAAACATTACCAACAATGTTGCAAAGCCAAGCCCTGCTACTGCATGATTAGCTTGATTACCAGTTTGCGGTAACTCAGTCTTAGGCTTGTTTGGCGTATTCGGAACGTTCGGTGTGCTTGGAGTATTTGGCGTGTCCGGTGTATTTGGAACATTTGGTGTGTTCGGAATGTTCGGCGTATTCGGAACATTTGGTGTGCTTGGAGTATTTGGCGTGTTCGGTGTATTTGGAACATTTGGTATGTTCGGAATATCTGGAACGTTTGGTGTGTTCGGTGTATTTGGCGTATTTGGAACGTTTGGTGTATCTGGTTCAGCTGGTTCATGTGGACGCAGACCATAACCATTAATCAGGTTCCAGTTAATCCTCTTGCCCCACTCACCAGGCAGGGCAGCACTATTAGCAGCATTCCTGTCCAGGACTCCAGCCATATTATTGTTTTCACTGGTGTTGTCCCAGATCCAATCACCCTGGTTAGTCATCCGAGCCAAGACCATCGTGGTGTTATCAGGATTAATCTGCACCAAAAAGCTTGGTGCCCAGGTTGAGTATTCCCCTGGACCAGCTAAGAAGCCACGATTGGTCATATACGAGGTAACTAAGACTTGATCTGAATGTCCTTTTACAGGAACAGCGTAGTATGAATAAGTTGATGTCCGCCAGTTAGCTGGAACAGATGCCGTCAAAACAACACCCGATCCATTCAAAGGCTTATAGGTGCCCATAAGATTATCTGCGACATACCCAATCATTGCAACGTTATCTCCAACTGCTTGGTTATCCTTTGCTGTTAATCTTAAGTTAGTACCTCGGTTAATCCGCATAGCCGAGAAGAGATAGTACTTGTCACCAAGTTTAACAATATCCGGTCTTTCGAGCTCATCACTTACCATCAGAGACGTTACTAGTGGTGAATAGACGGTGTCTACCTTCGGATACTTTTGATCTTTAGTTAACTTCAAAATACCCAAGGCACCATTAGCAAGACTAGCTAACTTGTAGGAATCCTTATTATCAAGGAAGTTGAAGAAACTCTTGATATTAAAGGCATCATCGCCACCATAGTTGCTCCAATCATAGATTTGATCTGCGCTTTGGTAATTTTTACTACCCGTATTCCCTTCAAAGACAAGATAGCGATCACCATTGTCAAGTTGGACAACATGACCATCGCGTAGGCAATAATCATCATTTTTCATTCCACTGCCATTAATAAATTCTTGGTATGTCTGGTAGTTAGTCCCATCACCTTGGAAAAGGACATGGTTATTCTCTACATTCTTAATAGCGACACCATTATCATCAACATTTAAATTCAACGTTGCTGTTGCCAATTGTTGATCGTTGACTTTACCATTAGACGTATCATTTAGTGTGTAGAAAAGTTGAATGGAACCATCGTTATTAACAATCGCTGAGCCAGACCATTCTTGAATATCTGGAGTTTCATGATACCCAAAGATTGACCCCGCATTCCGCCAATGAGAAAAATCGTTATCGCCGTACTTATTATAGAGTAAGTAAATATGATTATCATTTTCGTTTGGAATCCCCATCATGGCAATAACCAATTGGTATCCCTTATAGTTAGAAACATAACCGGTTACCGCATCCTGAACAGGCCACGAATCCCAAATATCTAAATCAGCAATTTGACCTGTCTGAGCATCACGAGTATGAGCAGCTGGCATATTCTGAATCTGCTTAGCATTAAAATATGGAACTGCGTACCGCGCATCCTGCTTGATAAGTGCTTCACCAATTCCCTGAAGATCTTTATAGGTCATCTTTGCACCAGACTTAGCAGATTTAGAGAAATTAATTTTATTGAGTTCTTTTATTTGCTGAGAGGTTAAACTACTTGGATCAATACCTGCATTCTTAACAACCGCCGCGGCCTTAGCATTTAACTTAACCGACTGAGTGTTCTGCGCAGTAGCTGGTTGTTCACTTTTAGCCTTGTCATTCTTGGCATAAGTTTCATTATTAGTATTTTTACTAGTAGTTGACGTCTCAGTTGCCGCTGTTTCTGAATTTGATACAGTGGCATTTTGATCTTTTGTTAAATTATTTTCAGTCTGTCCGTTTGACTTTTTTACAGTTATATTTTTATTTTCTGTGGCTTTATTTGCCGTTTCAGGAGTTACATTAGTAGTAGATGACGTGTTCTCGGTACCAATAATTTTGCTATCACTACCAATTTGTCCAGCAGCCTGCCGCTCAGTATTGAGCGCCCATGAACCTTCTGAATTAGTATCTACAGGAGTCGTAGAACTATCAGCATTTGCTGTTATACCACCCCATGTCAGCATACTGACTGATACTAAGGCAGCTACTATCCATTTTTTACCAGCTTTGTACATTTTCTTATGTTCTTTATAATGCAAGGTGTTCCCCTCCTAAATCAATTGATAAACGATTATCAAACTTTCAAATAAAAAGTACCACGAATTTATTAAATTGTAAATCAAATTTTCAAGATTTCTTCAAGAATTATTCTCCATGATAATAATTAAAAAAGCAGCGAACGAGTCGCTGCCAAATTATTTAGTATTAATTTTGTTCAAGATAACGAACTGCCTGTTTAAACGAGGTTACAGGTACAACCTTCATTCCCGGCGCATACCGCTTGGCTGTCTTCTTAGCCAACTGGTAATTAGTCTGGTGACCATCCTCATACTTCAAGACCAGCTTAGTCGGCTTGATGTAAGGCGCCAGAAAGATGGTTGCACCGGCCCGGTGGGCGGCAATGACCTTCTTGTCAATTCCGCCAATCTCGCCAACGCTACCATTCGGAGCAATCGTTCCGGTCCCAGCAATCTTACGGCCTCGTTGGAGATCATGGCCACTGATCTGTTCATAAATCTGCAGAGTAAACATTAATCCACCAGATGGACCACCTAATTGTCCCGGATTTACCTTTACCGGCACCTTGGTTTTAACCTTCATATTATTAGTCAATAGAATACCAATGCCGGCCCGGTGAGCAGTTAGTCTAACTAAACGACGGGTTGCCTGGTGCTGGCGTCCGTTGCGTTCATAGGTTACAGTCAGCGGCGAGCCAACCTTCTGCTTACCGATATACTTCTGGAAACCTTGGGCGGTATTAAAGTGATGGCCATCTACCTTAGTGATAGTATCTCCTACCCTAATCGCTCGTTTGAACTTTGAATTGGGTTCAACCTGAAGAACATAGATACCGAGATATTTTCGAGTGACCGGCTGATTGGCTGCCCGAAAGGCAACTGCGATGGCTTCATTAATTGAACTCTGCATATAAAAGTGCTGGACTCGGTCGAAGGTAGCTCCACTCTGACCGCCTGTAACATCGTCAGCCTTCTCAATTGAAAGGTAGGGAACAGCTTTGGCAGCCAAATAGGTAACCGGATGAGCACGCTGCAGGGCCACCGAAGTAATCATGAAGCTCCCCTTTCCCGGATCCGGATGATCCTTGACCTGAACAAAGGAACGCAGGTTAGTGGCGTTTCCCGGTGCTTCAACATAAGAGTTTAGTGGCCAGAACAGAAACCAGCCCAGAAAAAGGGTCAGGGCGAGGATGGTTCCTATCCAACGAAGAACTTGTTTATCTTGTTTTTTCATTCTGTTCTTTTACCCGCATCAATTGACGTTCTTTCAATCGCTTCTTCAGGGCCACGTTAATGTTGGCCGGTAAGTAGGCGGAGATATCACCCCCATTGGAGGTAACCTCCTTCAGTAGACTGCTCGACAGATGCTGATATTCCGGCTTAGCCAGGAAGAAAATCGTCTCACATTGGTCATCTAGAAAGTTGTTCATAGCAGCAATATCACGCTCATACTGGAAGTCGGTGTTGTTTCGCAGTCCCCGCATCAGGTAATCGGCCCCAATCCGGTTCATTAAATCAACGGTCAATCCGGATGCCGTGATCACCGAGACGTTGTCTAATCCGGCAACTGCCTCCTTGATCTGGGCAATTCGCTCTTCAACCGTAAATAACGGCTGCTTACTGCTGTTGGTCATCACAGCAACGGCCAGCTGGTCAAAAAGAGCACTTCCCCGTTTGATCAGATCCAGGTGCCCCAGTGTCAAGGGGTCAAAAGTCCCGGGAAATACAGCAACTTTCATAAAAACTACTCCTTTCGAAAACGGTAAATGGTTAGTACTGTTATACCATATGTCTGCCGGCGAATAAACGCAAAGTTCGGCTGGTCTTCGGTTGGCAGGTCGGCTGCCTGATTGGTCTCAGCGACGATCACTGCTCCATCATTGAGCAGGTCATCAGTCACCATTCGGTCGAGGTCCCGCATGATCTGCTGCTTGGCATAAGGCGGGTCCAAATAGACCAGGTCAAACTTAGTCTGATGCTTACCGAGCATCCCCAGGGCCTTTCGAGCGTCCATTTTATAGACTGAGAACTGTTTGGGATTCTTAGTCACCTCAATATTGTGATGAATTGTCTTGATTGCCTGATATTGACGGTCAATCAAAACCGCATGGTCAATTCCACGGGAAACTCCCTCAATGCTAAGTCCCCCACTACCAGCAAATAGGTCTAAACTCTGCCCACCGTCGAAATACGGCCCAATGATGTTGAAGAGGGCCTCCTTCACCTTGTCGGTCGTTGGCCGGGTTGCCATGCCAGGTACGGCATTTAGTTTACGGCCACGAAACTTGCCAGATACTACTCTCATTACTTATCATCCTCATCATGTAGTTTATACAGTCCGGTCATCTCTAAGTCAGTCAGGGTCGGATCAAGGTCCGGACGCACCGACTCCTCCACCCTGCGGACCGCCCGCAGGTGACTGATCTTATTTTTTACCGTATCAATCTGATCTTGATCAACGTATAAAATCACGTAATGCATCCGTCGGGAAAAATAGCGTACAGTCCCGTAGTGGTGAAGGGTCCGGACAACCCGGTTACCGTTGATGTACACCACCAGGGCCCGACGAGCAGTTAACTTAAACATCCTATCATATCCTTACTAATCTGTTGGTAAAAATGGTTCGCCGACTGCCAGCTGATCCTTGTTCTGGCGAATACTAATGTTAATGACTATTCCCACCGTTGCCGAAAGAACCACCATACTGGAACCACCGTAGCTGATGAAGGGGAAGGTCACACCGGTAATCGGCAGCAAGCCTAAAACACCACCGATGTTGAAGAAAGTCTCAATCGTGAAAAAAGTGGCTGACCCGTAGCAGATCAAGCTCTGATAGAGGGACTGGCTCTTGACTCCCAACTGGATCATCCGACAGATCAGTACCAGCAGGAGAATCAAAATCGCCATTACCCCAACCAAGCCGAGCTCCTCGCTAGTGATCGCCATAATGAAGTCAGTATTGGGTTCGGGCAGATACCCCATCTTCTGGACACTGTTTCCCAAACCAACACCAAAGATACCACCATTACTAATGGCATAATAAGAGTTGACCAGCTGGCTCCCGGATCCGCTGGCATTGCCAAAGGGATTCATGAAGGCAATAAATCGCTGAATTCGGTAGCCACCATGCAGCCAACCATTAATGATCGCCAGCTGAAGGCCAAAGTAGATCACCAGTGGAAAGCCAATCACCGCAGTAATTGCCTTCCCCCAGCGAATATCACAGGCAAGGATCATCACGGCAATAATACAAGCGTTGATCGCGAAGCCCCCCGTGTCCGGCTGAATAAAAATCAAGCCAAGATACACCGCAGCTAGCACTAACGGGCCCCGTGACAACTTGGAAAGCAGGAAATGCTGTCCCTGCTGTCGTGCTCGAGCCATCCGGTCGGCCAGGTAAAGGATAAAGTAGAGCTTACAAAATTCTACCGGTTGAATGTTGATCGGCCCCAAATTTAACCAACCTTTGGCCCCGTTGACCGCTTTACCAAGTACTAAGACCACCACCAGCATGATCCCCATACCAATGGTTGAATACTCAAGGAAACGACGGTGACGGTAGTGAGCAAGCGGGTAATTGGCACAGAATAGGAGAACAGCAATTCCTAAAACGACGTAGATGCTCTGTTTGAGCAAGTAAGCCTGGGGAGTCCCACCGTTCTGCATCTGAATTGCCGCACTCGATGAATAGACCATCACGATCCCAAGCAAGCACAAAATGAGATACGGAACCATCAAGTAATAGTCCCAAAAATGGAAGTTTTGTTTAATTGTAGCTAGCCCACGACGGGGCCGAAACTTTATCTTTTTCACGAAGTTACACCTACTTCAATTAAAAGTATCTTTTTCATTATAGCATTATAATGACCAAAACCCGAAAGACATCACAGTGCCTTTCGGGTTTTCTTAAATATATTTACTTGCGTGAAGCGGCACGACGGCGCTTAGCTTCCTTTTCACGAGCGTTCGTGTTCAGGATCTTCTTACGCAGGCGGATATTCTCCGGCGTAACTTCACAGTATTCGTCTTCGTTCAGGAACTCAAGTGATTCTTCAAGAGAGAAGTGAGTTGGTGTCTTAATATGAGCCATTTCATCAGAACCGGCTGCCCGGACGTTGGTCAGGTTCTTACCCTTGGTGATGTTAACTGTGATGTCGTTCTCACGGCTGTTTTCACCAACGATCATCCCTTCGTAAACCTCCGTACCTGGGTCGATCAGGAGTTGACCACGACTTTCGATTCCCATCATGGCATAAGTCGTTGCCTTACCAGCATTCATAGATACTAAGGTTCCCTTTTGCCGACCAGGGTTCCAGTTCTTAATTACTGGAGCATACTTTTCAAAGGTGTGACTCATGATCCCATAGCCACGGGTCTGGGTCATGAACTCAGTAGAGTAACCGATCAAACCACGTGATGGTGCGAGGAAGATCAAACGGGTCTGGCCGTTTTCACCAGGCTCCATGTTCTTCATCTCACCCTTCCGCTTGGAAAGACTGTCGATAACGGCCCCGGTATATTCATCAGGAGTATCGATCTGAACCTCTTCAAACGGTTCACACATTGTCCCGTCAATTTCCCGGTAGATAACTTCTGGCCGAGATACAGACAGTTCGTAGCCCTCACGACGCAGGGTTTCGATCAGAATGGACAAGTGCAGTTCACCACGACCGGAAACGGTCCAGGCACCAGGGTCATCTGTGTCGTCAACCTTGAGAGATACATCGGTCTGCATTTCACGCTTCAAGCGATCTTCCAGCTGACGAGCCGTCACGAATTTACCTTCCCGACCAGCAAATGGTGAATCGTTGGTCCGGAAAGTCATCCGCAGTGTCGGCGGATCAATCCGCAGTGGGGTCAGGGCTTCCGGATGGTCAGGGTCGGTAACCGTTTCACCAACGTTGATGTCTTCCATCCCGGAAACGGCAATCAAGTCACCAGCTTTGGCTTCCTTGATTTCCAACCGCTTCAAACCGAAGAAACCGAACAGCTTAGTAACCCGGAAATTCTTCTTGGTCCCGTCAAGCTTCATCAGAGTAACATTGTCGCCGACCTTGATCTTCCCCCGGAAGACCCGGCCAATTCCAATTCGGCCAACAAAGTCATTGTAGTCCAGAATAGCAACTTGGAACTGAAGCGGTTCATCGGAGTTGTCAACCGGAGCCGGAATGGTCTTGATGATGGTATCGAACAGCGGCTTCATCGTGTGTTCCTGAGTCGAAATATCAGAATCATAACTGGAAGTCCCATTCATGGCTGAAGTGTAAACAACCGGGAAGTCCAGCTGGTCTTCGTCGGCACCCAGCTCGATAAAGAGGTCCAATACTTCGTCAACAACTTCTTCCGGACGGGCACCCTTCCGGTCAACCTTATTGATGACCACGATTGGGGTCAAGTGTTGTTCTAGTGCCTTCTTCAGCACAAAGCGGGTCTGCGGCATGGTCCCTTCAAAGGCATCAACAACCAGCAATACCCCGTCAACCATCTTCATAACCCGCTCAACTTCACCACCGAAGTCAGCGTGTCCTGGGGTATCCAGGATATTAATCTGGTACTTGCCGTACTTGACAGCCGTGTTCTTGGACAGGATAGTGATCCCACGTTCCCGTTCAATGGCGTTGGTATCCATGGCCCGGTCCTGGATGCTGAAGTGTTCCGGTAAAGTATCTGACTGCTTCAGCATTTCGTTAACCAGGGTCGTCTTACCATGGTCAACGTGGGCAATGATCGCAATGTTACGAATGTCCTCACGAGTTTTCAAAGCGTAATTCTTCCTTTCGTTTCAATCTGTTCATCCTAACTAGTATACACTGGTTAGCGACTGATTTCATAAAAAAACTGTGACAAACCGGTCACAGCTTCGACAACTAATCGGTGCGATCCAGGATATCCTGACCCGCGCGCTTCGTTGCTACTAATACAAGATTAGATGATAGCACACTTATTCCATTATCGTCAATTGATTTAACGGTCAATCCCAATTCTTCGGCCAGGACCCGTCCTGCGGCAAGGTCCCAGGGCTTTAAGTGCGAAACGTAAGCACCCAACTCACCATTCAGGACACCGATCATTTCCATCGCCGCGCTACCATACATTCGCAGGCCACTCGCTTGGCGGGCCACTTGAGCCAGGTTAGCCACGTCATCGAGGACTAGCGAACTACTAATAGCAATCAGGCTATCGTGCAGGTTAGCATTAATCGGACCTGCCAGCCGTTGATCATTCTTGAAGACACCCCAGCCATTACCTCCATGATAAAGGTCCTGGTTAACCGCATCCATAATGTAGGCCAGAGTTGGGTAGCCGTCAACGTAAAGGGCTAACATGATCCCAAAGTGATTATGCTGTTTGACAAAATTAAGGGTACCATCTAGGGGGTCGACAATCCAGACATGACCGGCTAAGTCATTAATCTGCTGGTCACCGAACCCCTCTTCACTCAAAATCCGGCAGCCGGGATCAATTTCTCGCAACTGACGGTCAATCGCCTGCTCGTTTTGGCGGTCGATTGTGGTCACCAAATCGTTGTAGCTGCTCTTGGTGGCCACCCGATAAGAAGAACCGTCCAGGTGGCGGAGAGTCTGTTGGTTAACCATCCGCATAAGCTTCTGTACTCTTAAATCAATTTCTTCTAACATTACTAATCGCCAACCATCTTAAGTCGCTGTGCATTACTATTCTGAGCCTGCTTGACTACCCGGTAGAGAACGTAACCGGACTCAC
Source organism: Limosilactobacillus pontis (assembly GCF_002940945.1). Classification (GTDB taxonomy): domain Bacteria; phylum Bacillota; class Bacilli; order Lactobacillales; family Lactobacillaceae; genus Limosilactobacillus; species Limosilactobacillus pontis_A. Next base: position 19,037 of record NZ_PNFV01000011.1, on the reverse strand, counting down.
GCGTAAAGTCGCGGCCAATTTGCTTCTCTTCAGCCTTAGAATTGACAATTTGTTTGAAGGCCTGGTAACGTTTCAGCAATTTTTCACGACTGATCCCAACCTCATAAGCATCCTCAACAGCCCGAAGCATTGCGATCACGGTTTCCATCTCAGCCGTTGACCAGTTAGGATTCAACGGGTAAGAATAATTCTGACTTTGCATTTAACCACTCCTCATCAATTGTTTATTCCTATTATACAATTCCCCTTAAGCAAGCGTTACCTTTAAAACCAAAAACACGTTGCCATGATCGACAACGTGTTTTTGGATTTGATTAAGATGTTAGTAACTTATTTAAATATGGGTTGGGAAGCCCATCGCAACGTCAGTAGCCTCTTGAATTGGCTCATTAAGGGTTGGGTGTGGGTGAATCGTTAAGGAAACATCCTCAACATTCATCCCGCAGTTGACGATCAATGATAATTCACCAGCCAACGTACTTGCTTCTGGTCCAACGACCTCAGCACCAACAACATTCTTCTTGTCCTTGGTGTAGGTGAACCGGACAAACCCATCAGGCTGATCGAGTGATACCGCACGAGCGTTCCCGGCAAATGGGAACTTAGCGGTAGCAACCTCAATCCCCTTCTCCTTAGCTTCGTCAGCGGTCATCCCTACTTGGGCCAGTTCAGGGTCAGCGAAGCAAACAGCAGGTACCCCTACCCAGTCATTAGCGGTGTTCTTACCGGCAATCGCTCCAGCAGCAGTCTTACCCTCAAAGAAGGCCTTGTGGGCTAAGGCAGGACCTGGAACAATATCACCAATTGCCCAGATACCTGGCACGTTAGTCCGACCCTGCTTGTCAACGATCACTTGATGGTGATCGTTGAGCTTAACACTCGTCATATCGAGGGCAAAGTTATCAGTATTTGGCTTCCGACCAACAGAAACCATGCAGTAGTCTGCCTTGATACTGTTTTCCTTGCCGTCAACTTCATAGGTAACCGTGACAGAAGAATCATCTTGAGTGGAGTTCTTGGCCATGGCTTTGGTAATAATGTCAATCCCCTTCTTCTTCAGGTTCTTAACAACTACACTTACCATGTCTTTGTCAAAGCCACCAAGGATGCTATCAGTTCCTTCAATGATCGTTACGTGTGAACCGAGATCAGCGTAAGCACCAGCCAATTCAGTCCCGATGTAACCACCACCGATGACAACTAGTTCCTTTGGGATTTCTGGCAGATTCAGGCCACCAGTTGAATCAATGACCCGTCCTTCAAACTTGAAGTTAGGAATTTCAACTGGACGTGAACCAGTTGCCAGGATCAGGTTCTTCCAAGTAATCTTCTTACCACCGTCAAAGTCCATAAACTGCTTTGGACCAGACTTGAGAACCCGAAGTTGGTGGTCGTTATCCATCATGGCAACACCATCGATAACTTCAACCTTGTGCTTCTTGAGCAACATCTTGACACCACGAGTCATCCGGTCAACAACTTTGTGCTGCTTCCAGTCTTGGGTCTTCTTGAAGTCGATCGTTGCATCGGTCTTGGAAATACCATAAGTTGAAGCATCACGGGCTTCACGAAGCCGGTGACCAGCCGCAATCAAAGCCTTAGAAGGCACACAACCAACGTTCAGGCAGACACCGCCTAAACCGGGATCACCCTTTTCAATCAGAGTAACCTTTTGTCCTAATTCAGAGGCACGGATAGCGGCAACGTAACCACCAGGGCCTCCTCCGACGATAACCGTATCTTTTTGTTCAACATCAGCCATATTTAATTAGCCCTCCATCATTAACAATTCAGGATCTTCGAGAAGCTTCTTCAGGTAATTCAAAGCTTCAGTAGCTAAGGCACCATCAATTAGACGGTGGTCAACAGTCAGTGACAACTTCATGTTGTGGCCAACGACAATCTCACCTTCAGCATTAACAACTGGTTCAGTAGCAATAGTCCCCATTCCAAGGATTGCAACTTCTGGTTGGTTGATAATTGGTGTGAACCAACCACCACGCATAGAACCAATATTGGAGATAGTCATGCAACCGTGAGCCATGCTTGCTGGACTAAGCTTGTTATCTTCAGCAGCTTGAGCATTATCGGAAATTTCCTTAGCAATTTCAAACATACTCTTGGCGTCAGCATTCTTGATGTTCGGGTTGTACAAACCGTGGTCAGTGCTGGTAGCAATACCAATGTTGTAGTAATGCTTTTGAACCAATTCCTGAGTACTGTCATCAATTGAACTGTTGAATTCTGGGTACTTCTTCATCATAGCAACGAGGGCCTTAACAACGTAAGGCAGGAAGGTCAGGTGAATACCTTGGTCAGCAGCAACTGGCTTGTATTTCTTCCGGTTAGCCATGATCTTGGAAACTTCGGCGTTAGCAAAAATCGTAACCATTGGACTAATGTCAGCAGATTCACGCATGTTCTTAGCAATGATCTTCCGCATATTGGACAGTGGTTCACGGGTTTCAGCATCTTCACCAGCACCGGTGTAAGGCTTAATTGTGTTACCAGCCTTTGGAGCAGCAGCTTCAGCAGTTGCAGGACTGGCAGCTGGTGCACTCGCGGCAGCACCGTTGAAGTTATCGATATCTTCCTTCAGTACTTGACCATGGTTACCACTTGGTTGTACCAAGGAGATGTCAACGCCCTTATCACGAGCGTATTGACGAACTGACGGCATTGCCATAACCAGCTTGTTTGGCTCAGCCAGTGGTGCAGCTCCTCCCTTGGCAGGAGCAGCTGACTTTGCCGGAGCAGCACTTTCAGCTGGAGCAGAGGACTCTTCCTCAGCTGGTGCTTCATCATCAGCGTCATCGTCATCTTCGGCTTCCACGTTGGTGCTTACACCGTCCTTGCCATCATCAATTTCAACTAGGTTATCACCCTTTTCGACATGATCGTCTTCCTTAGCATCCAGCTTAGTAACGGTCCCATCAACTGGTGATACCAATTGGGTAGTTGATTTATCGGTCTGAATTTCTACTAATGGATCATCGGCCTTAATTTGGTCGCCTTCCTTAACCAGGAATGAAGCGATGTCACCTTCGGTAAGGCCTTCACCCATTTCAGGCAGTCTGAATTTGTAAGCCATATTTATTTAACTTCCTTTCTAATTAATCGTAGCGATTGGCTGTGATTAATAGTTAACTACTTGACGAGCTGCGTCTTCAATTTCCTTAGCACGTGGAAGCCATACGTCTTCTGCCATTGGGAATGGGTAAACAGAGTTAGGTGCGGCAACACGGGTAATTGGAGCATCCAGGTACATGATGGCACCTTCGGAAATTGCGGAAGCAACTTGGGCCCCAACACCGGCCATCTTTTGTGATTCTTGAACAACAACGACGTGGTGCGTCTTCTTTACAGATTCAAAGATGGTGTCAGTGTCGAGTGGGTAAAGTGAACGAAGGTCGATAACTTCAGCAGAGATGTTGTCCTTAGCAAGCTTCTTAGCAGCCTTAACAGCTTCAGGAACCATCCCACCATAGGTAACAATCGTAACATCGTTCCCTTCTTGAACAACATTAGCCTTGTCCAACGGAACAGTGTACTTGTCGTCAGGAACTTCACCCTTAACTGAACGATAAAGACGGAGGTTTTCAAGGAAGAGAACTGGGTCATTATTTTCAATAGCGGAAATTACCAGGCCCTTGGCATCATAAGCGGAACTTGGGGTAACAACCCGAAGCCCTGGGATACCAACGAAGAAGTTTTCAAGATCGTCCCCGTGGAGCTCGGCAGTGTGGGTACCACCACCGTAAGGAGTCCGGATGGTGATTGGCATATTCTTGGTTCCATCATATTGGAAACGTACACGTGACATCTGTCCGGCAATCGAGTCCATCGCTTCAAATGTGAAGCCCATGAACTGAATTTCTGGAACTGGACGCCAGCCAGTAGCAGCTAAACCAATTGACATCCCTAAAATACCTGATTCAGCAAGCGGGGTACTGAATACACGATCTTTGCCGTACTTCGTCTGTAAACCATTAGTAGCACGGAAGACACCACCGTTTTTACCGACATCTTCACCGAAGACCAAGGTCTTGGGATCTTCAGCCAAAGCAATGTCAATACCTTCAGTAATAGCTTTGATATATGTCTTTTTAGCCATGATTACTTCGACTCCTTTGCTTCGTACTCTTTGATTTGTTCCTTAATATCTGGGGTTGGTACTTCGAAGGTCCGCTTTAGCATGTCAGAAACCTTTTCTGGTTCAACAGAGTCAGCTTCCTTGATAGCCTTCTTGAAGTCATCCTTGCATTCATCTGCGTACTTCTTTTCTTCGTCTTCAGACCAGAGGCCCTTCTTAGTTAAGTACTTACGAAGCCGAATCAGTGGGTCCTTATCGAACCAAGGCTTTTCTTCTTCCTTGGTACGGTACCGACTAGGGTCGTCACCAGCAGAACTGTGGGCGCCGAACCGGTAAGTCAAGGTTTCAATCAGAACCGGACCATTACCAGCGGCAGCAAATTCACGTGCTTCCTTGGCAACTTCGTAACATGCCAGTACATCCATCCCATCGACTTGAACGCCTGGGATACCAGCAGCAACACCTTTTTGTGCAATAGTTTGTGCTTCGGTTTGCAGCTTACGTGGGTAAGAAATTGCCCAACCGTTGTTTTGAATAATAAATACGGCAGGTGCTTGGAAGACACCGGCAAAGTTCATTCCTTCGTAGGTATCACCCTGTGAAGAGCCACCTTCACCAGTGTAGGCATAGGCAACGGTATCCTTTTCGCCGTTCTTCTTGATACCAAGAGCAGCACCAGCCATTTCAACCATCTGGGCACCAATGATAATTTGTGGACGAAGGGCACGTGCTTCGAACAGGTTACCCTTGAGGTGACCCTTGGACCACAGGTACATTTGAGCAACAGTTGCACCGTGTTGAATCAATTGTGGTAAGTCACGGTATGCAGGGCAAAGGAAGTCCTGCTTCTTGAATGCTGATGCTGTACCCATTTCAGAAGCTTCCTCACCCCAGGTTGGAGCGTAGAAGCCTAAACGACCTTGTTGGGAGAAACTCATGGTTTGTTCGTGCAGTGCACGTTCCCAAACCATTTTCTTCATTAAATCTACTAATTGGTCATCAGTGAAATTAGCCATTAATTCCTTGTTAACGACGTTCCCATCATTATCAAGAATTTGAACAGGCTTTGCGTATGCAGCGCCTTCATCGGCTTTAATCTTTGCAAAGTCAACAGCATTGGCCATTATAAAACATCCCTTTCCAAATCCAATTAACATCATGTAAGCGATTGCCTACTTACATTTTCTAGTATAACTGTTTTTCGATACAAAACAAGCGCTTTCATATACTTTTTACCGAAAAAATGACTAAAAAAGATTGTGAAAAGGTTATCTTTGCGATTAGCGTATTTTTTACGATTCTAGTTTATTTAATTAGCTATTCCTGGTGAATATGATATTATTAATAAGATAGAGCAAATTTTGGAGGCGAATATTTTTGTACCTAATGAAGGACATTACTCGTGACGGTAACCCCGTTTTACGGAAGCGAGCAGCAAAAGTTGAATTTCCACTATCAAAGGAAGATCAAGAATTAGCAAAAAAGATGATGGAATACTTAGAGGTCAGTCAGGACCCCGAACTGTGCGAAAAGTACCACCTGCGGGCTGGAGTTGGGCTGGCCGCACCACAGGTTGGGGTTTCCAAACAGATGGCCGCTGTCTTGGTCCCACCGCTTGAAAGTGACGACGAAGAGGCCAAGCCACTGTTTAAGGACGTCATCATTAACCCGGTGATTGTTAGCGAATCCGTACAGTATGGCGCCCTAACTGAAGGGGAAGGCTGCCTGTCCGTCGATAAAGACGTACCTGGCTACGTACCCCGTCACGACCGAATCACCCTACGCTATCAGGATGTCAAGGGCGAAAAACACCAGGTACGACTGAAGAACTACCCGGCTATTGTTTGCCAGCATGAGATCGACCACCTGCATGGGGTCCTCTTCTATGATCATATCAATAAGGATCACCCCTTTGAAGCTCCCGAAGGTACGATCATGATTAGCTAATGATACAAAAAAAGAAGCAGTTTTACCTGCTTCTTTTTTTAATGTTTATCATGATGGTCCAGTCGCTTCAGGTCTCTGACATACTCTACCGTTGACTCATTCAGCAGGTAGGCCACATCAATATGAAGAATTCCTTCATATTCCCACCAATCGGTCACCACGAAGACCGGGTTCCCTGGTCGAACCGCTGCCAGGTCATGCTGGTCAGCGTAATTTATCAGGGCCGTACTGAGCTGATTGCGATTCAACCGATCATTGGCATTCTTGCCGTCAAAGTGATATTCAAAGGCCAAAACGCCTTTGCCCCAAACATCGGCCACCAATTGAGAACTCAACGTCTGATTCCACCCCAGCAGCTGCTTTAAGCTTGTGTTGACCGCTGCATCAGTCGTTTGTTGTGCTCGATTGCGCAGCATAATCGTCGCCCGATTAATCAGGACCCGGTGAATAGTCACATACAAACCAATCACAATGATAATTGCAACCAAACATACCCAAAATAGTCGCATACTATCGCCTCATTTTAATTTTTTATTTGACTTAATAATACCATGTCGGTAAATTCTAAGACAGTATTGATTACTTGTGCTAAAATGGATAGAGTAATTACAGTAAACGATATCTTTAAATAAGGAGTTTTTACAGTATGACTTTTAAGGTATACTACCAACCGGATAAGAAAAAGCGGCCGGTCCGTGAGAATACTCAATCCCTGTACATTGAAGCCGACTCAGAAGCTGAAGCACTACTGATGGTGGAGCACAATACTGACTACAGCATCGAGTACGTTGAACAACTTGATGACAAGGCCCTCGCTTACGAAAAGCAAAATCCCAACTTTAAGATTACGACATTTGATTAATGACGTTGAGGAGGGTTGTGGCAAATAGTTTTGCCACAACCCTCTTTGTTTAATTCTATTTTCAACCAAAGGAAGAACAACAATGCATTATTCAATCATCATCAATCCCCGAGCCGGTAATGGCGACGCTAAACAAGTCTGGCAGACCATCAAGAGTCATCTCGATGGAGCAAACATTTGCTACGACTATCAGCTGACTAAAGAGAACGGCGACGCCGAGTACTTTTCCCGCCGGGTCAGTCAAAATCGGCAGGTACAAACACAGACAGTGATCGTAATCGGTGGCGATGGTACCCTACACGATGTCTTAAACGGTCTTATTAAAGCTGCCCCGAACAGCTCTGCCCAAGTTCCTCTAGCCTATATTCCTGTTGGGGTTAACAACGACTTTGCGAAAGGTTACGGCATCTCTTTAGATCCACTTAAGGCTCTTCAACAGATTCTCAACGCTAAACAGGCCCGCCGAATTAACATTGGTCACTACCATGATGCCATCAAGAACCAAGACCAATACTTTCTCAATAATCTTGGAATTGGTTTCGATGCTGCCATCATCAGCCGGGCAAATGGCCAATCTGGCCGACGCCGGCCCCTCAGCCGGTTCGGCTTCTTCCGTCACGCCCTCGGTGTCCTGTATAACCAGCAGCAGTCCTTCACCCTGATGGTTCAACGGCAGGGCAGCCGCGAGTTCTTTAAAAAAGCCTACATTGTTATTATCGCTAACCACCCATACATGAGTGGCCATCTCCAGATTACCCCGACCGCCAAGCTGACGGAATCATCTTTAGACCTGATCGTAGCTGAACGGAAAAACTGGCTGATCACCTTCTGGCAGATCTGGAAGTTTACCCATGGCAAACTGGCTGACTCGCGTTTTGCAACTCACTACCGCGGCCGGGACTTTCACTGTACGACCACCTCATTAGAATTTGCCCAGGTCGACGGCGAGGAAGTCGGCAACCAGTTTATGGACCTTCTGATCTCCACCAGCAGCTATCCCTTCTACCAACAATCACAAGACTAAAAAAAGCATTTGGAAAATCCAAATGCTTTTTTAGTCTTCAGAGGCTTCCATCGCTTCGAGAATGATCTGTAGATTACTGCACTCCTCGCGCAATGACTGCATCTCATCTCCATGAGTAGGCTGAACGATTACCGTTTGACCACTGTGATCATCGACGGTTCCTTCATTCTGACAAAGGGCATCAAGCCGTGCTTGAGCCTGATTCAATTCTTCTTCGATCTCATGTTTATTACTCACTTTAAACACTTCCAATCTAAATTAGTAAATATTTAAAGCAATCAACAAATTGCATATAGATAAAATATCATGCCTGATCAAAAAAGTTAACCCTTGCGACGTTACACTTCTGTTACTTTATGGTGAAAATTTTCTAATGTTACTTAACCGTTCCGGCAAAGCTCGGCTGGAAGTATGGACTGATCGTGTATGAGGCTACGTTGGTCCCCGGTTTAGCAGCCGCAACAAATTGGTTATTACCAGTGTAGATCGCACAGTGGTAAGTTGCACCATGCTGACCCCAGAATAGAATATCCCCAGCTTGAGCTTCACTGACAGAGTGCTGACTGACACAACTCTCCAAGGCTACCGTATTGTGCGGCAGCTGTTTGCCCTCGGCATTAGCATAAACGTATTTCACTAAACCGGAACAGTCCATTCCACTCAATGAGGAGCCACCCCAAACGTAAGGAACACTATTAGTATTAGCAATCTTAGTGGCCAGGCTAACCACAGATCCAGAGCTGAGATTCTGATTGGCGTTAGCCTGCGGCTGAGCCGAAGCTGGAGTTACCGGCTGACTAGACTGGGCAGGAGCCTGACTGGCTTGTGGTGCCGCTTGCTGACTGGCACTGACGGGTGCCTGGGAAGCCACCGGCTGTGGTGCCGACTGCTGGCTGGAATTAACCGTCTGTGAAGCTGTCGAGGTCGTAGCCGCCGTTGACGCGGCGTTAACAACGGCTGGCGTAGCCGCAGACTTAGTGACAGAAATTGGTTGGGAAGTCGATGCGGTAGTGCTACCCGTTACTTCTGAGCTAGCCTGACTTGTGGCCGTGCTAGCATCAGCATTATTGACTGCGGCTGCTAACGCCATCTGATCAGTTGCTGAAGCGCTTGTTGGTGCTGGAGAAGTGGCACTCGCCGATGACGTGTTTGGCACCGTACTATCAGCTGCACTAACCGGTTGCTGTTGAATTGCACTAGCGGACTGAACCGGCGCCGTGGTGCTCGTCGATGCAGTTGTCGTTTCCTGACTAACAACTGGTGTAGCGCTGGCCATTGGTGTTTCATTCGTTGTCACCGGCTGTGCATTGGCAGTCGGTACTGCAACAGTATTTGAAACCGCTCGACCATTAACGACCAGGTGCTGACCAATGTATAGTTGGTCACCAGACAAGCCGTTCAGGGCCATCAGGTTGGTAACGGAGGTGTGGAAGTGCTGAGCAATTTTACTCAGGGTATCACCGGGCTTCACAGTGTAGCGGCCGTATTCATCCGCCTGCATCGTCGCACCACTGTCAGGTAAAGTCAGCTGCTGACCGGCGTAAATCAGATCAACACTATCGCTGACCTTTTGGATGGTGTTGGCATTAGTGTTTTCCAAGGCAGAAACAGTCGTTTGATGCTGTTGGGCAATCTTCCAGATAGTATCCCCAGCCTTAACGATGACATGATTGGCACTAGCAGCTTGGGTAGATACTGCCAAAGCGCCTAAAGTACCAATTGTCCCGGCCAACACGCTACGGACCGCTGAACGATGGTGTGCTCGTTTTACCATAAGCAAAACTTCCTTCCTAGATTTAGATTGGTTTTATACAAAAATAAATAAATTAGTTAAGCATACAATGTTTACTGTAGCATTAATTAGCCCATTAGTATAGCGAACACCTGGTCTATTACCATTTTAGAGTCCATTTAAAAAGCGGCAAACACCTTTCCACAACTAACGTTTAAACACAATTGAGTTATAAATTCAGTATAGACAGCCAGCACATCATTGTGAGACGACCATAACCGCTGTTCCGCCTAAAATTTGTTATTCATTAAATCAAGTGATCCTTAACCAGGCACTCAGCGTTCTCCACTGTATTCCAGGCAGCCCCCTTCAGAAGATTATCGGCAACCACCCACATATTAAAGGAACCCGGATTCTCCGCATCTGCTCGCAGCCGACCGACAAAGGTATCACGCTTGCCAACGGCATTCAGGGGCTGGGGGTAGATCTGATGAGCCGGGTCATCCTGGAGTACGACACCCGGTGCCCCCTGCAACACTTCCCGAAGCTGATCAACGGTAATAGTTGGGTCATCAACTGTGAAGTAAACCGACTCACCATGGGCGATTGGCACCGGCACCCGAACACAAGTGGCGGTGACCTTGATATCCGTAGCGTTCATGTCATTGAGCATGATCTTCTTAGTCTCGTGAATCATCTTCCATTCCTCGTGAGAGTAACCGTCATCCTCAAAGACATCAATTTGCGGCAGGAGGTTAAAGGCCAGCGGATAGTGCTTCTTATCCCCCTTGGTTGGTAGGATCTGGGCATCCCCCCGAATATCTCTGCCATCCAGATAATCCTGAGTTTCCCGCTTTAATTCATTTAAGGCAGACTGACCGGCCCCAGACGCCGCCTGATAAGTAGAAACGATCACCTGCTTGAGGCCAAATGCCTGGCGGATTGGTTCCAAGGCAACGACCATCTGAATCGTTGAACAATTTGGATTGGCAACGATCCCATGATGATTCTTCAAGGCATCCTCGTTAACCTCGGGAACCACGAGTGGCACGTTCGGTTCCATCCGAAAGGCGCTGGTGTTGTCGACACAGACTGCTCCGCGCTTAACCGCCTCGGGCAGGAACTTCTTAGAGACGCTGCCCCCGGCCGAAGAAAGTACCAGGTCGACTCCGTCAAAAGATTCTGGAGTAGCCTCTTCAACTGTAATCGACCGACCCTTGAACTGGAGCTGCTTGCCAGCAGACCGGCTGGAGGCCAAAAGTTTTAGATTCTTGACCGGAATAGTTGATTGTTCAAGCTGTTGGATCATCCGGGTACCAACTGCGCCAGTAGCCCCTAAGATTGCGACATTGTATTTTCTATCCATAATAACGATTCTTCTTTCTGTCAATACTAAAGGATGTTCTCTAAACCGATTACGAGGTGATCCAATTGATCAATCTTTTCAAGGGCCACCCTGACTCCACTCATAAACGACTGACGGTCAAATGAATCCTGTCGGATAGTCAGTGCTTCACCGTCTCCCCCAAAGAGCACCTGCTCATGGGCGATATATCCGGGTAGGCGGACGGAATGGATCTTAATGCCGTGATAATCGCCGCCGCGGACCCCGGACAGGCTCTCTTGCTCAGTTGGATTGGTCTCGTGAGGATCACGAACCTGGTTAATCAGCTTAGCCGTGCTCAGTGCGGTCCCAGATGGAGCATCTCGCTTATCAGCGTGATGCATCTCAATGATCTCCACGTCCGGGAAGTAGGCCGCTGCCTCCTTGGCAAACTTCATTAAGAGAACCGCCGACATTCCAAAGTTTGGCGCGATCAGACCGCCAAGCTGCTCCTGCTGACTGAGCTGGACCAATTTAGCCTCCTGTTCCTCTGTTAAGCCAGTCGTACCGACAATTGGCCGCATCCCATGTTGAAGGGCGAACTTGACGTTTTCATAGACGGCAGCCGGCAGGGTAAAGTCGATCCAAATATCGGCGATCCCTTCTTCAATTTCACTCAACTGGTGGTAGACCTTGACCGACGAAGCCAGGTGATATTGAGCTATCTGATCGGTCGCTAAGTGGGGAGCTAGAACAGCAGTTAGCTGGCAATCTGCCAAGCTGTTAACCAGTTCAACCGCCTTCTGTCCCATCGCACCAGCAGCACCAGCAATTAAAACCTTCCTCATGCTTGTCACCACCTTTTATAAGTCTATCGACAGATCCTGAGTACTCAAAGAGTTAGCAGGCAGGCCCAAAGCAGTCTCCAGGGACCGCTTCTCCTTATCATTTAAGGAAAGAATCGGCAACCGGCAGCCACCAGCGGCTAGACCTTGAGCATTCAGGACTGCCTTGACAGGTGACGGTGATGGGTACATGAAGAGGGCTGCCATCTTTGGCGTCAGTAGACGCTGCAGCTGCCCAGCCTTTTGGTAATTACCAGCGTACAGCTGGTCATACATCTGCCGCATTTCCTTAACATAGCAGTGGGAGGCTACAGAAATAACCCCATTTGCCCCAAGAACACGAGCAGTCAGGGTTTGGGCGTCCTCACCAGTGAAAACAGCAAAGTCATCAGCGGCATGGTCGATGATGTACTGCATCTCTTCAAGCGAGGCACACTGCTTAACCCCGGCGATGTTCGGGTGCTGTGACAGCTCTACGACAGTCTGGGCGTCCATCTTAACCCCGGTCCGGCCCGGGATGTTATAGATAATGATTGGAATCTTGACTTGATCGGCTACGGCAGTAAAGTGGGCAAGCATCCCCCGCTGGTTCGGTTTATTGTACGGTGGGACCACCACCAGTGCATAGTCGATTCCATCAATAGCTGCAACCTCATTAGTGAAATCGATCGTCTCCTGAGTGTTGTTAGACCCGGTTCCAGCAATCACCGGTACCCGGCCAGCAATGATCTGACCAAATTCTTGATAAAGGGCAAGCTTCTCATCATGGGAAAGAGTTGGCGTCTCACCCGTGGTCCCCCCAATGACAAAACCGTTGCTACCCCCAGCGAGGAGATGTTCGGTCAAAGTCTTAAGGCTATCAATGTTAATGTGGTTATCACTGTCGAACGGGGTCACAATTGCAGTCAATAAATCAGCGTCTTGTAATGTTGTCATCCTTTTAACCTCCAATTAATATTCTTGCATCCGGTAGTTTAGGAAACCGGTAATGGCGTCAACACCCTTTTGAATGGCCTCCTCTTTGGGAGTCAGGGTGGCGGAGTGAAGCTGGGAGCTGTCATCAACCCCCAGCCAGAACATCGTACCCGGGAATTGGGCCAGCAGGTAGCCGAAATCTTCTCCAGTCATTGCCGGTGCAGTTTCAATAAAGTTAACGTCCGAAGCCCGTTGCATATAGTCAATAAAGCGCCGCGTCAGGGATGGATTGTTTTCAACCGGCCAATAGCCTCCCTGGTTGAGCTCAAGTTCAACGTCTAGACCAAAACTGGCAGCAATCCCATCACACACGTCTTGCAGCCGACGATCGATATGTTCAATCATCTGCTGAGTGAGACCGCGGATCGTTCCCTCAATGCGGGTATGTCCTGCGATGACATTGCGGATCGTTCCTCCTTGAATCTTGCCTAGGGTAATTACCCCACTAGCGATCGGGTCGATACTACGAGAAATGATTGTCTGAACCTGCATGATCAAATTAGCGGCAGCAACAACAGTATCATTAGCATTCTGGGGATAAGCCGCGTGACCGCCCTTCCCATTAATATCGATGTTAACCTCGGTTGTCCCGGCAAACAGGGTCCCCATCCGGCAGCCGATCGCCCCAGCTGGCAGATCTGGGTTGTCATGAAGGCCGTAAAATTCATCTGGTCGCCATTGACCAGTGAAAATCCCAGCCTCATAGGCTCGCTTGCCGCCATAGTCATTCTCCTCTGCCGGTTGAAAGAAGAAGAGCAGGTTATCCTTGGGCTGATGATCACTGAAATAGCTCAATACTCCCAGGGCTACCGTCATATGGATATCATGGCCACAGGCATGCATGACACCGGGATGGCGAGAGGCAAAGGCCAGGCCCGTCTGCTCCGTCACCGGCAATGCATCGATATCGGTCCGGTATCCGATTGTCCGAGTCGGCGAGCTACCGTGGACTAAAACCAGGATCGCTGTCGGTAATTCTTCCGGTACCCGGATTGTCAGGTTGGCCTGGTTGAATTTGTGAATCACCTTTAATAGGTAATCATGAGTTTGATATTCGTGTAGGGCCAGCTCCGGAATCTCGTGAAGGTGACGTCGCACTTGAATCAGTTGTTTTTCTGTTAGCATCTGCTCACCTACAGCTTTCTGAGATCATCTTCTAAGCCGGTCTTGCTTTCTGTCTGTTGGTCAACATTCTTAATGAACTTGGCTGGAACCCCGGCGACCATGGTATGGGGAGCCACGTCATGGGTGACGATTGCCCCGGCAGCAACCACGGCACCCTCACCGACATGGACCCCCTCAATTACCACGGCATTAGCTCCGATCAGAACATTATCATCAATTCGAACCGGTTGAGCGGAGGCAGGCTCCACCACCCCAGCCAGGACAGTCCCGGCGCCAATGTGGCAGTGTTTACCAACAATCGCCCGGCCACCAAGGATAGCGCCCATGTCGATCATTGAGTCTGCACCAATCTCAGCCCCGATGTTGATCGTAGCCCCCATCATGATGACAGCATTATCGCCAATCAGGACCTTGTCACGAATAATCGCGCCTGGTTCGATCCGGGCATTGATTCCTTTCAGATCCAACAACGGAACGGCAGAGTTGCGGGCATCGTTTTCAACGTGGAAATCAGCAATCCGATCTCCAGCCTGGTCAAGGAAGGGCTTGACTATCGACCAATCACCGAAGATTACCCCACTATGAGTCTCAGTAAAATGCTGAATCCCTTCTGGAAATTTCAAACTGGTCAGGTCCCCGCGCAGGTAAACCTTGACCGGAGTCTTCTTGGGGGCGTTGCCAATGTAGTTAATGATCGTCTGTGCGTCTAATTTTGCCATGTTGCTAACCTCTTTCTACATAATATGATAGGGAATCATTATTGCTGTTCATACGGGTGGTCTAGGTGCACCAGGTCCGCATAGCTCTCGCGTTCGATCACCAGCTGGTCGTGACCATCCTCGGCGAATACTACTGCTGGCCGTGGATTACGGTTATAGTTGGAGGCCATCGCGTAACCATACGCCCCGGTGTCCAGCATTGCTAACACGTCACCCGGCTCAGTAGCTGGCAGCCCTTGATCCTGGCTCAGGATGTCACCAGATTCGCAGTACTTGCCAGCCAGGCGAGCGTGTTCCTTAATTGGAGCGTGAGGATCATTAGCCAATACCGTCTCGTATTCGGCCTGGTAGAGAGCAGGACGAATGTTATCGCCCATTCCCCCGTCGACGGTCACGTAAGGTTTCAGACCCGGTACATCTTTGCGGGAACCAACCGTGTAGAGGTTATAACCCGCGGGACCGACAATCGATCGGCCCGGTTCGATCCAAATGGCCGGCAGGTCCAGCTTAGTCTTAGCGACTGCCGCCTTGATTGCCTTGATGATGGCATCAACGAACTCCTCTGGCATCAAGGGATGATCAGCGCTGACGTAGCGGATTCCAAAGCCGCCCCCGACGTTGATAACCCGGGCAGCGTAACCATATTTGGTCTGCCAATGGCTGGCAACTTCAACCAGCTTGTCGGCAACTCCCGCGAAACCAGCCAATTCAAAAATCTGTGAGCCGATATGGGCGTGTAGCCCCAACATTTCCATCCGCGGATTAGCTAGGACCTGCTCCAATGCCTTGTCCGCCTGGCCAGATGCCAAGTCAAAGCCAAATTTACTATCGACCTGGCCCGTCTGGATGTACTTATTGGTATGGGCAGAAATTCCCGGGGTGATCCGAAGCATGACCTTAATCTGGGCGTCATTCTCTTCCAAGAGCTGAGACAGAAGGGCAATCTCGTGGAAATTATCCAGCATAATCACTCCAACATGATGGCGAATCGCCATTTCTAACTCGGCGGCGGACTTATTGTTCCCATGGAAGCTAACCCGGTCCATCGGGAAGCCAGCCTGAATGGCCGTATAGAGTTCCCCACCAGAAACTACATCAATGTGGGCGCCTTCCACTGCAGCTACCTGGTACATAGCAATGGCAGCAAAGGCCTTGCTAGCGTAACTGACTGCGTAGTCCACCTGGTTGACCGCAAAGACCTTCTTAAAGCGACGGATCTGCTCGCGGATCCTGCTAACATCGTAGACCACCAGTGGTGTCCCATACTTATGAGCCAGTTCAACCGCGTCACAACCACCAATCGTCAGGTGGCCAGCGGCATTAATCTGTTGCTCAGTTAATTGCTCATTCATCTTGTTCCCTCCAGTTCTATTCATGGGTGGGGAGTCGACTGATAAAAAAATCCACTGTCTGCGCAAACAAACAGTGGATCCAATTTAGTTATCCATCTAATCTGTCGATAGCGCAACGCAGGCTCTTATTTGTCCCACGACAGTCCGTGACCTGTTCGACCACGCCCCAGCTAACTCAGTCGTGCCTAACTGAGCGCTTCGGCAGCCGCCCTGTTCACCGATCATCACTGCTTGGCATTGCTCCGATCGGCTACTAGTGTTGGCTGCGCCTCTTCGATTCATGTTTCTAGCTTATAACAAATCATTAGAAAGTCAATAGGCTAATTTAATTTTTATCAGTTTAATTTAATTCATTATATGAGGTAAAACGTTAATATAACGTCAAGCAAGAATAATTATGCTTGCTTATTTTAAGTTCCATGTTAGAATTCGATTAAAATGTGTCGGCGATAATGAGAATTGCCAATTATCGCCCGAAGGAGTTTGATAAAGATGAAAGTAGTTAAGTTTGGCGGCAGCTCCCTAGCCGACGGGAACGGTTTCGCCCAGGCAATTAAGATTATCACGTCCGATCCCGAGCGACGGGTGATTGTCACCTCTGCCCCCGGCAAGCGGCAGGCTGGTGATATCAAGGTGACCGACCTCCTGATCAAATATGCTAAACAAGTAATCAATGATCAACCAACCAATACCACCCTCCAGCAGATCCTTGATCGCTACCAGGCCATTGCCAACTATTTCCACCTGCCAGATAGCCAGCTAACACCAATTGTCGACCGCTTGCAAAACCTTCCCAACGGAAATTACCCAAACGATCATTACCTACTGGCCGCCTTCAAGGCCCACGGTGAACGTTCTAATGCTCAGCTGATGGCCCTGGTCCTTAATCATCTGGGGCATCCAGCCCGTTTTGTTACCCCGACAACCGCGGGAATCCGAGTTTCGGGAACACCGAACAATGCCAATGTGATCCCCGAGACCTATAGCCTACTCGAGCAATTCACGGCCAAGCAAGATGATGAGCTCCTAGTCTTTCCCGGTTTTTACGGTATCACCCTAGCCGGGCACATAGCCACCTTTTCCCGGGGTGGATCTGACATCACGGGAGCAATCCTGGCCCGGGGACTGCATGCCGACTTGTACGAAAACTTCACTGACGTCGATGCCATTTACGCAGCCAATCCCGGTGTAGTTGATACCCCACAACCGATCCGCAAGATGACTTACCGCGAGATGCGGGAACTCTCCTACGCCGGTTTTTCGGTCTTTCATGACGAGGCGCTGATTCCAGCGATTGAGGGTAACATCCCAATCAACGTTAAGAACACCCACCATCCCGAGAAACCCGGTACCCTGATCGTCCCCGACAAAGACTTCCAACCAAGTGATATCGTCACTGGAATCGTCAGTGGCAAGCACTTTGCGGCCCTCTACCTCCACAAGTACCTGCTCAACAAGCAGACCGGTTTTACCCTGCGAATTCTGGAGATCCTGGCTAAACATCACGTTTCATACGAACATATGCCGTCCGGGATCGACGACATCACTATCATCTTGGACCGTAACCTGGTCGATGACCAATTGATTGATACCATCTCCAACGAGATTCAGGAAGCAGTCAACCCTGACCGTCTTGAGTGGATCAATAACTACGCCATCACCATGGTCGTCGGTGAGGGGATGCGTAACCGGATTGGCGTAATCAACGATATCCTAGCACCCCTGGCCCACCAGCACATCGCCGTCCCAATGATCAACCAAGGGGCCTCCCGCATCTCAATCATGATCGGCACCAACGATCATGATGCCGATGACGCTGTTCGTGCCATCTATCACCGCTTCTTCGCCAACTAAGGAGGAATTCACATGCCAACCTTATTTAAAGTCCATGGTTCCCAGAACCAGTTCTTCATCCTTGACCAGACCACCCTCAGCCAGCCGCTGACAGATCCAGAGCTTCGCCAATTGACCCGCCAGCTTACTAACCTCCAAACCGGCCTACTGGACGGTGCCGACGGGGTACTGGTGGTCGATAAACCGTTTCGACCGGGGTCCCAGGCCCAAATGCGGGTGATTAACGCTGACGGTAGCGAGGCCACAATGTGCGGCAATGGTTTGCGAACAGTGGCCCGCTACGTTGCCAACCGGGACCACGTTGATCAGTTCAATGTCGACACCAAGGACACCAGTCTTCGAGTCCGCAAACAGGATAACTTGGCTCCTGGTGTCCCCGCTTTTGCCGTTGAAATCTCCCCCGTCCGCTTTGCCAAGGATGCTTTGCCCTTTGGTAACCTGGGCCATGACCGCCTGCTCGATACTCCGGCACCGGAATTATGGCCCCGCTTACGATTCAGTGCCATTGCGGTTCCTAACCCCCACCTGATCAGTTTTGTCGACCGACCAGCCCTCCAGGATAATGTCCTCGGCGTACTTGGTCACCGTCTGAACGAGAAGAACCCTTATTTTGGCGACGGGGTTAACGTTAACTTTGCCCACATCCTTGGTCATAACCGGCTTTTTGTCCGGACCTATGAGCGCGGGGTGGGCTTTACCAACGCCTGCGGAACCGGAATGTCGGCCACCAGTCTGGCCTTCGTTCTTCTTCATCCCGATGCTACCGACTTCGACCAACCAATCGACGTTTTCAACCCAGGAGGCAAGGTTCGTACTATCGTCCACTACCAAAATCAGGGATATTGGATCGAATTGATCGGCAACGCCACCTTTACTCACGAGATCACAGTAGATGAAGCGGCCCTCCACCAGGCAACGGTTCAGGCCGATAAGTGTCAAGTTACTGTCACTGGCGAGCAGGCCGCCTACCAGGCCTTTGTTGACCAGTTGCCACAACTGAACCTCATCGATTAAGAAGCAATACCAAAAGCCCCGTCGCGCACAAACGGGCTATAATGCCCTCTAAGTATACAGATGAAATAGAAAATTCATCTTATATACTTGGAGGGCATTTTTTGTGGATAGGAATTCAAAATATAGTACAGAAGAAAAGCTATCGATATTAAACGAATTAAGTCATTCTAG
>NZ_PNFV01000010.1 GCF_002940945.1 Limosilactobacillus pontis | reverse complement strand
CCTGAGCCAGGATCAAACTCTCATATAAAATATAAGAACTTGAATAGCTCTAAATCAAATTAATTAAGCGAATTGACTTCGCAAATGTTTTGCTTCAAATCACCGAAGTGATTGAAGACCCTACACATTTAGTTCGTCAAAAACTTTGTTCAGTTTTCAAAGGTCTACCGTGCTAAGCAAGCACCGCTTACTTAGCGTATTTATTATATCATCTAGCTAACAGTAAGTCAACACTTTTTGCTAATTTTATTAAGCAAGTAATCGTGTCTGTCTCATACAAGCTAGCTTATTTATAATACTTGATTACTACCAAGATGTCAATGATTAATTTTACCTATTTAAGATAAACATCAACGCATCTATCTCAACAGCAATATCCATTGTACTATCACCAACACACTTTATCAAGAAAAATATGAATTATTTTTCATGTAGTTCTCACTACTAGCTGTAAAGTTTCATTCCTTGACAGCTTGTGAAAAATAGTTTTGGTATAGCTAACTTTGTCATGCCTCTGAAACACAACAGTTAAATACTATAATCTCTTTGTGACTAAATTGCAATAGTTAATCTAATAGCCCTAGGGTGAAATCGTTTACATTACCACAAAGTTGAAATAAACTAAACATTAGAAGTCCTGAATTATTCATACCTTCAAAAAAAGTCGTCAGTTTTCATGTTTTTCAAAAACTGACGGCTTTTGATCTTGCTTACTATGTATTGAGACTCTAAATTTTGATGGTATCACCTAACGGTGAGTCATTTTTGAATTTTTGGGTGCACTTATCCCTTGATCGTACAGAATTTTTTTAATTGGGGCTATTTAATAGCCTGAATACGCTGTAATACCTGATAAAAGAGTCGATGATAAACGTGATGAGAACTCAGTCGTAACTGGATTCGTCGACCGGTAAACACAACGCGGGCAGCGACTTTGAATAAACGGATTCGTAATGTACTAACACGCAATCCGGTCTCTGTTTTAGGTAGGGCTATTTGCTTCATAAAATTGATAATATTGTACGCTAATACTCTAACCATCATACGGGCAGCGTTGGCGGTAAACGTTGAACTATCAGTCTTATCAAAGAAGAAGCCCTCTTTGGCTTCCTTGATATAATTCTCCATCTGACCACGCTTATGATACAGTTCAAATGCTGCTTCTGCGGTTAAATTTGTCAGATTAGTCACAATAAATTCATGTGAAAAGATCAATTCGCCAGCTACACGAGTTGACTTAACGTATACTTGACGCGGTTTAGGCCACGAAGTGGCCTGATAAGTTGCTGAGTAATAGTGAGTTTCGGTTTCATGCCACTCAGTTGTGTCGCTTATCTGTACAAACTCTTCTGCCAAGTTGTGTAGTCGCTTATTACGTTTGAGGCGAATAATGTAAAAGACATCATCGGCCTCGCAGGTATCATAAACAGCTGGTGTGGCGAACCCGCTATCACCGCGAACCAAAATATCAGTTTCTGGCAATTGGTCTTGATAATGTTTTAATAACGGTTCCAAAAAGGCTTTTATATCTGTGCTGGTATAGGCATTACCAGGCCGTAGGATGGCTTTCAGGAGGTTACCATCATTATCGATAGCTAGTAATGGATGATACCCCTCCGAGCCATAATGGGCGTTATAGTCAGTAGCTTCTTGATTGCCATAAGTGTCAGAATGGGTTGAATCAATATCAATAATGGTGGTCGTCTGATTAGTTAGCAGTCGAGCTTGATCAATAAGAGCTTGATTTAAAGTCTGGAAGGCGTCCACACCTGCGGTATCGATACGTTGCCAGAAACGGGATATCGTTGCTTGTGAAGCTAAGGCTGGTTTGTCCAATAAAAGTTTAAACAGTGGTTCTGCAACCAATGAGGTTGCAGCAGAATCTGTATTATAACCGGCAATGATCTGCAGAACCAACTGCATCAAGATACTTGAATTACTATGCTGACAGTATTGTCGATGGTCGTTGAACTTCAATAGATTGTCAGCTAAGTTCGTGAACTGAAACTTTGCCATCAGTTCAACACACAAGGTTAGGCCACCATCAGAAGATAATTGACCGCCGGTATGCGATGCTAGAATGTTTTTATTGAAACTAAATGCCATTTCCTGTACAGTTTTCATTATAGAGTCCTCTTTTTTTTATAGTGTCTTTTGGTCGAGTTAACTATACCAGAGCTGAGGCTCTTTTTCTGCACTTAAAAGGTGAAAACGCAAAATCCCCATCAAGCACTTGAATCATGTGTTTGATGGGGATTTTGGAGTTTCTGGTGAATAATTCAGGGAAGTGTTAATTATCTATATATTAAAGAAAGGAAGCTATCATTATGACTAAGGTTGCAATGGTTACAGGTGCTGGACAAGGTATCGGTGAAGCAATCGCCAAGCGACTCGCCAACGCGGACTTTGCAGTTGGAGTTGCCGATCTAAATAGCGATAACGCCCAACGGGTTGCTAGCGAAATCAAAGCTAGTGGCGGTGATGCACTGGCTGTTACCGTCAACGTCGCCGACCGAGGCCAGATGTTCTCAGCCGTTCAGCAGACAGCGGACCACTTTGGCGGCTTTGATGTTCTCGTCAATAATGCTGGTCTAGGCCCCGTCACCAGGATCAAGGATGTTACCCCAGAAATGTTCGACAAGGTTATGCACGTTAACGTTGCTGGTGATATGTGGGGAATTCAGGCAGCCCTTGAGCAGTTTGAAAAGAAGCCTCGGCAGGGAAAAGAAGTTATTGGTAAGATCATCAACGCCACCTCACAAGCCGGAGTCCGAGGCAACAAGAATGAGCTCCTCTACTCCAGCACTAAATTTGCGGTTCGTGGCATTACGCAGGTTGCAGCTCGAGACCTGGCTAAGCAAGGAATCACGGTCAACGCTTATGCTCCTGGAATTGTTGACACGCCAATGATGCGGAAAATTGCCGACGACCAGGGCCTAAAGATGAGTGACTACGAGTCATTGATTGCTCTCGACAAGCTATCTGACCCAGACGATGTTGCTAAGGTAGTCGAATTTCTGGCCAGTGATAAGTCCGATTACATTACCGGACAGACGATCCTCTGCGATGGCGGAATGCAGTTTGAGTAAAAGTTAAACAACGGGTCAGGGTATTAGTGCCCCGGCCCATTATTGTTTAAAATGAAAAATCTTCCCAATTAATGGCTGGGAAGATTAGTGAAGTTAGCATATTCAGTTATTAAATCAGACATTCATGGTCTTGCCATACTCGTTGTTGATTGTATCAACAACGTCTTGAGCCTTCATGTCATCCTCAACAACAGTCTTGCCGTCCCGCAGCGTGTACGTTACGTCATCAGAAAGGTTGCTGAAGTCAACATCGTTACCCTTAGCATCAACAAAATCAAACTTCGAGTTCTGGAAGTTCTTAAGAGCATCTTCATTAATTTCCATGATTATGCTTCCTTTCACCGTCTATTATAGTCCCTTTTTTACACCCTGCACACTTTTCTATAATTTTATTTATCGTCAATCGCACAACCCGCCGTATCTCAAGGGAATTCGACTATCACTAGTTCTAAATTAATTTAAAATTAGGAATTGACAAACTAAAATGAGAATGCTTTAATAATGCCAACAAACAATTGAAAGGACCGGATAGTAATGATTCAATTTGTATTAAACACGACCAATTATTATTACAACGCTGCTTATCGTAATTAATGTCTGCACAACAGGTGCGGGCAGAGACGTTCGCACCTAAGCAGGGTTGTGTTTACTATGCCATTTTGCTAGGTGTCTTCAATCTAGCAATTGGGCAGGCAGGATCATACTATTCGCTTACGCGGCCACCAGCTAGATTGAGCAATGTCTCAAGCATCTAGCTGGTTTTTTTATTGGTAATAAGGAGGAAATTATAAATGAGTCTCTTTAAAAAACATCGTCAAACCACCGAGCCAACCCTCGGTTTTGGTGAAAGTCTGATTGTCCTGACTGTTATCCTATGTATCCTAGGCTACCTGATCATCATCCGGCAGCAGGAACCACAAGCACCGCTGTTCATCGCCTTCACCCTGCTAGCCATCTACGGACGGTTACGCGGCTTCTCCTGGGACAACGTCATGGACGGAATGCGGAGTGGGCTGCGAGCCGGGGTCGACCCGCTGATCATTTTTCTATCCATCGGAGTGCTGATCGCTACTTGGATCTTCTCTGGAACAATTCCGACAATCATGTACTTCGGTTTTGAAATCATCTCCGTGAAATTTTTCCTGCCGACCGTCTTCATCGTCTGTACCTTGGTCGGGGTAGCCTGTGGAAGCTCCTTCACCACCGTTTCCACTATGGGGATCGCCTTTATCGGAATCGGTGCCACCCTAAAGATTAATCCAGGTCTGACCGCTGGGGTAATCGTCTCTGGAGCCTTCTGCGGTTCCAACATTTCACCACTGTCTGGAACTACAAACCTGGCCGCTAGCGTTGGTAAGATCAGTATCTACGAGCATATCAAGGCTCTGATGATCACCGATATTCCCGCCTGGGCCATCTGTGTCGTCCTCTACACCATTCTCGGTTTGAATTCTAAGAATGTCAGTCTCGGCGCCGTCCACCAGATGATGCACGGTCTGGCCAGCGGTTTCTGGATCTCTGGCTGGGCACTGCTCCCTGTCCTGCTCTTGATCATCCTAGCCATCCTACAGGTGCCAGCCATCCCATCCCTGGGACTAGGCTCCCTCTTTGCTGCCCTGCTTGGCTGGATCCACGCTCCTGCTACCAGTATCAGTATGATCACCAAAACGATCATGACGGGTTTCGTCTCTCATACTGGAGATAAGACCATCGATACTCTCCTCTCCAAGGGCGGAATTGCTAGTATGCTGACATCATTGGCCCTGATCGTCTTTGCCCTTGCCTTGGGTGGCCTGCTGATCAAGTTCAACATTATCGGTGCCATCATTGACCACCTTTCTAGCGCTATCCAGACACCAGGGCGGCTCACCCTGGCTACCGCTATTACCTGTGTGGGAGTCAACTTGATCGTCGGTGAGCACTACCTCGCCATCATCCTGCCCGGGCAATCCTTCCTCAAATCATTTGACCAACTGGGTCTCAAGCGTAAGTTCCTCACCCGGATCCTGAACGATGCTGGTGCGGCAGTCAACGCTATCGTTCCGTGGAGTGTTTCTGGTGTTTTTATCGCCGGAGCCCTGCAGATCAACCCATTGAAGTTCATCCCCTGGGCCTTCTTCCCGTTCTTGGTCACCATCCTTGCAGTAATCACCGGAATGTTCCTGAAGGTACCAAAAAAGGTGACTGCCAGTCATACTGCTTAAATAATGTTGCGGCTGATAGAAAGCTCTGTTTTCTCTCAGCCGCTTTTTATCGTTATATTTTTATCTTCACAAATTGGTCTAGGTGAATTAATTGAGCAATAATCCTTTCCTAATTGTATCAAATTGTTAACGTTTATCATTGTAATCGCCGGTGATATTGTTATGAAATGCACTTTTCAACCCTCAAATGGCCATTAAATTTAAAGACTTTCCTATTGAATTGGTCTAGCTAACTACTATACAATGAAGGCAATTCCGTAAACTGTACTCAATCAATTAGGAGGTAATCCTATGGCTTATCAAACCATTAACCCATATACTAATGAAACTTTAAAAACATTTGCTAATACCAGCGATGCTGAGCTTGAGGAAGCCTTGACTAATGCCCATGCTCTTTATCAGGAGTGGCGAAAAAACGATTGTTTAGCTAAACGCAAACAGGTTATTCTCCGTCTCGGGACCCTACTCCGCGAACGCAAGACAGCCTTGGCTACGATTATGACTAAGGAAATGGGGAAGTTAATTGGAGAGGCTGAGGGCGAGGTTGAACTTTGTGCCTCTTTTTGTGACTACTACGTCGCCCACGCCGACCAATTTCTCCAACCTACGGTAATCGCAACTACATCCGGCCGAGCCAAAGTTTTGAAACAGGCACTCGGCGTCCTAGTAGCTGTCGAGCCGTGGAATTTCCCATTCTACCAAATTGCCCGAATCTTCATCCCCAACTTCATTGTTGGCAATCCAATAATCCTTAAGGACGCCTCCAACTGCCCATCCTCGGCCCAAGCCTTTGCAGATCTAGTAATTGAGGCTGGAGCACCGATTGGTAGTCTTACCAATCTCTTTCTCAACTACGATCAGGTCGGGAAAGCAATCGCCGATAACCGTGTTGTCGGGGTCTGCCTAACCGGTTCTGAACGTGGCGGGGCTTCCGTAGCTACCGAGGCCGGCAAAAACCTGAAGAAAAATACAATGGAACTGGGTGGCAACGACGCCTTCATTGTTCTCGATGATGCCAACTGGGACCAGCTCGTGAAGGTGGCACCTGCCGCCCGTCTATATAATGCCGGTCAAGTCTGCACTTCTTCCAAACGCTTCATCGTCAATGCCAAGTTCTACGACCGTTTCCTGGAAATGCTAAAAGAACACTTTGCCAACGTCAAAATGGGAGATCCACTCGACCGTTCAACCACCTTGGCCCCAATGAACTCTAAGCGGGCCAAAGAAAAGCTTCAGGCCCAGGTCACGATGGCCGTTGCAAACGGTGCTAAGGTTTACTACGGCAACCAGCCAGTCGATAATCTGACGGGACAGTTCTTTATGCCAACCATCTTAACCGACATTACCCCAGACAACCCGATTTTCGACACCGAAATGTTTGGACCGGTTGCATCCGTTTATAAGGTTAACAATGATCAAGAGGCCATCGAACTGGCCAATAATTCCAGCTATGGCCTTGGCAACACCATCTTCAGCAGCGACTCAGCCCATGCTGAACAGGTTGCTGCTCAGATCGAGACCGGAATGTCATGGATCAACTCCGGTTGGGCATCACTACCTGAACTGCCATTTGGTGGCGTTAAAAACTCCGGTTATGGACGTGAGCTGAGTCAATTAGGCTTTACCGAATTCGTTAATGAGCACTTGATCTACGAGCCACGGCAATAATATTTAAATAAAAGCAACGAAAAAGCGTCTCTCCGCGGTTTGAAGTGGAGAGACGCTTTTGATGTCGAGGACCATTTCCAAGATCCCGGGCCAGGGCGAATTGGGAATCAGTTATGTGTGTTATATCAAAGCTTATGAAATTCGCCGTTGGTCCGAAGATTTCACGGCCGAGTCAGGATCTCAACATCCCAACCGGCCAGGGTTGGACAGGCCGCCCGATCGGTCAGCAGGTCCTGGTAGCCACGAAACTTCATCGGCAGTTTCTGCGGGTCGTTGCTCATGTTCAGCACGAAGTACAACCGCTGACCATCAGTGGTCGTCCGCTCGGTGATCTCCAATTTTGTCTGCTCGTCGACCAGCGGACGGACCCCGCTGGTCTTAACAACTCGGTCAATAATATGCCAGAGCCCGTCGTGGTCAAGGCGGCTACCGACGTACCAGGCCATTCCCCGGCCATACCGATTCTCGGTGACCGCCGGAGTGCCCGCGTAGAACTCGTTAGCGTAGGTCGCCACGGCTTTGGCACCCGTCAGATGAATTTGATCGCAGATCAGTTGGGCATCGTACTGGTGGTCATTAATACGGACCGTAGTTCGGTGTCCCGGTACCACGGCGTCACTTTCCTCGACCCAAACACCGGTGACCTCCTTTAGGGGACCGGGATATCCTCCCAGATAGACGTTGTCGGATTCATTGACCATCCCCGACATGAAGCTGGTCATAAAGTGGCCACCCGCTGCAACGTAGCGGCTGACCTTCTCACCCAGGCCGGGTTTAACCATGTAGAGGACCGGGGCCACTACAAGGTCATATTGGCTGAAGTCATCGTCGACACTGATCACGTCAGTCGGGATGTTGCGCTCGTAAAACTGGCGGTAATAGTCCAGAATGATTGGCACGTACTGGAGGTCCTGGGTAATCCCATCAACATATTCGAGGGACCAGAAGTTACTCCAATCGAAAACGATCCCAACCTTGGCGTGGATACTGGCATCCTTGACGGTCGGTCCGACCTTCTTCAGATCATGCTCCAGCCGGGCCACCTCCCTGAACGCCCGCGTATCGGTGCGGCCGGAATGGGCAATCACTGCGCTGTGAAACTTCTCCGACCCACCGATCGCCTGTTTCAGCTGGAAGAACTGGACGGTATCGGCACCGTGGGCCACCGCCTGCAACTCAGTCGCCCGCATCTGCCCGGGCCGCTTAAGGGGGCTGTAAGGCTGCCAATTGACCTGGGCCGGGGTTGACTCCATCAGCATGAACGGCCGGTGCTTCAGCGTCCGCATCAGGTCATAGAGGAAGGCCGGGTGGTAGGTTGGCATGTCATAAGTCGGGTAGCTATCGTAGGAGATAATATCCTGATCGCGGGCCCACTTCTGGTAGTCAACCATTTTGTTTGGCAGGCTGTGGAAGTTAGTCGTTACCGGCACATCCGGGGCGAAACGCTCGATGATCCCCTTCTCCATTCTAAAGAGGTCAAGCATCGCATCAGACTGGAAACGCAGGTAGTCAATCGATAGGCCAGCCACAATCGTCTCCGTGCCCTCGGGTCCCCAGGCGTCACCGAGCTCGTTTGGTACCATGATTTCGTTCCAATCATGGATGGTGTGACTCCAAACATTCATATTCCAGGCCGCATTCAAGTTATCCAGGGTCTGATAACGATCCCGTAGCCACTTGCGGAAAGCCGCAGCGCAGTGGTTACAGTAACAGTTGCCACCGTACTCGTTGTTAACGTGCCAGGCAACGATGTGGGGATTATCACCGTAACGCTTGGCCAGCCGGGTGACCAAGTCGCCGGCAAGCCGCTGGTAGTCCAGACTGGTTGGACAGAAGTTGTGGCGCTGGCCGAAGACGTGGCGTCGACCCTGATAGTCAACCCGGGCAACCCCAGGGTATTTCTTGAACATCCATGCTGGCATGGCAGCCGTAGACGTCGCCATCACTATGTCGAAGTCCGCCTTGCCTAGTTCGTCAACGATCTGGTCTAACTGACTGAAGTCGTACTGGCCCTCTTGGGGTTCCAGCAGTGACCAGGAGAAAACGTTGATCGTGGTCGAGTTGATGTCGGCCTGTTTGAAGACCCGGATATCATGAGGCCAAGTATCGGTCGGCCACTGTTCTGGGTTGTAGTCCCCGCCATAGAGAAAGCGGGGCAGCACTTTCTTTTTCATGTTAATTGACCTTTCTACTTAAACTTAACCGTGGTGACATGATCACCATGCTTGATAGTACTGCCGTAAGCAATTGGTGAAACATCCGTGACCCGATGTGGCTGGGTGAAGAAGGTGATCACCGTATCCTGATAGCCAGACTCCCTGATCAGTTGCCGATTGAAGTCGAAGAGCAAGTCGCCCTTCTTGACCACCTGGCCATCGTTGTAGTGACTGATAAAGCCGTCACCACGCATGTTAACGGTGCCGACCCCGATGTGAACCAGCAACTCTAAACCATCTTTGGAAACAATCCCGAAGGCGTGCCGAGTGCCGAAGGTAAAGCAAACCTTGCCGTCAAATGGCGCATAAATGTGGTTACTGGTTGGCTGGATTGCAAAGCCTTTGCCGGGGAAGACCTGACCATCATGGTCAACGACATCCGTCATCGGTACCAGTTTACCATCAACCGGAGCATAGATCGTCGTGGCCTTAACAGTGGCTGTTACAGTATTCTTAGCAACCGAAGCACTAACGTTGTCATGCCCCGCCGCCAGTTGGTCCTTCAGCTTTTCAACTACTTCGGCGTGCTTCTTTTCACTCAGGGTAACCTTCGTCAGAAAGACGATGATCGCTAATACGGCAAAGGCCAGTGGGATGTAAAAGGCCATGCTATCGAAGGTCCGGATGTCGTGGGCTGTCATGTCAGCCGCAGTCGCTGTCCCAGTCATCCCAGCCGCGATGGCGATGTAACCGACCAGTCCGTTGGAGATGGCTCCGGTCAGCTTATCGATCATTGGCCGCACCGCCAGAACAACGGCTTCGTTTCGCTGACCATTCTTCAGTTGACCATATTCAATCGCGTCCGTCAGGGTCAGAACCGTGACCAGTTGGGCAAAGTTAATGTTAAAAAGTACCAGACCAAGGTCCATCATGAAGACGTTGGACCGGAAGAAGATAAAGATCACGTACGCCAATGCCATTGAAATCTGGCCCGCCGTGAACAGCCACTTCCGCGGAATAAACTTGTTTAAGACGGGAAAGAGTGGACTGGTGCAGAAACCGATGATCGTGGCAATGACCCCCACGATCCAGAACTCGCTCGGCTTACCAATAACGAACTTATAAAGATAGAAGAGCACCCCATTGGTGATGACGTAAGCACAGGAGTACAGGAGGTAGGCTAAGCTTGGCCAGAGAATCTGGTCATTGTGGAAAATGGCCGAGAAGACTTCCCGGATAGTTGTCTTGTCCTGAGCGGAATTCCGAATGATGTTGTGCTTTTCCTTGGTACCCAGGCAAACTGCCAGCGCACTCAGCAGAGCGATGATGGAGACGATTGCCGCAAAGGCAAACCAGCCAATCGGACCTTCCTTGTGCTGGCCCGTGGCCAGGTAGGTGAAGAAGGTGACCACCGGAACCACGATGATCGTCAGCCCGTTCCAGCCGATCGTTCCTGCAAAGGCCCCGAGTGAGGTGTAGACCCCCCGCTCCTCGGAATCTTCACTCAGTGCTGGGACCATACCCCAGTATGAAACATCGGAGAAGGAGTAGAAGATATCAAAGAGGATGAAGATGATCACGAACAGGATCGCAAAGAGCACCCAGTTAACCTTGGCCAGGCCGAAAATCCCGGTGAACAGGATCAGCAGCAAGGCAACACTAACAATGTTCCCAATCATGATCCAGGGTTTGAACTTCCCCCACCGGGTCTTGGTGTTATCGACAATGTTCCCCAGAAGCGGGTCAATGACCAACTCCAAAATCCGAACAGTGACAATTAGCCCAGTGATCAGGCCAATCAGCTTATCAGCAACCGATGTTTTCAAACCATTAAACATGCCCCCGGTGACGAAGATAATGAAATAGGTGCTCATTACCCCATAAAATGCCGAGTGCCCAACGTTACCAAAGCAGAAGGATGCTCGTGAGATCCACTGCTTAGCCGTTAACTTATGACCCTGTGTCATAAAACCAAACCTCCTAAAGCTATCTTTACTAAAATACTTGTAACCGTTTACAAATATTAGTATAATTCTTTATTTAATTTTAGTAAAGCATTTATCTTAATAAATAAATAATTTACTAATCAACTAATAAAAAAGGGTGTGGTAACCGTGATTTACCACACCCAACGATTTATTCGGTTACAAAGCTCTTGCGCAGAACTAGGTCAGTGTTAACGGTCAAATGGACATGGGGCCGGGCCGGATGAATGATCAAATCCTGAAGCAATTTGATGGCCATCCGTCCCAGGGTGGTCTGGTTAATATTGTAGGAGGACAGGGGCGGTGAAACGTAACGAGCAACCTCACTGTTATTGACACTAATCACCGCAGTATCCCGAGGAACGATAATCCCCGCTTCGTTGAAGGCCTGAAGTACCCCGACGCTCAGGGTATCGGAGGCCACGATGAAGGCATCTGGTAAGTGATCACCACATTCTGCAATGGCCTGCTTCCCCAATGTGTACCCATTCTCAATGTTGAAGGGCCCGCCGACAAACATTGGGGCCTCGGTGACCCCAGGATTGATACTGGTAAACTCCCGAAAGGCGGTCTCCCGGATATCAGGTTGCTGAACTTGATCAAAGTTGAGCCCCACTCCACCGATGAAGCCGATCCGGTGAGCATCGGCCGCGATCAGGCGCTGGATGGCGTCACGAATGGTCAGGGTCAGGTTAGGCCGGACAGAATCAAAAAGCTCTGGGGCCGGATTGATGTCGACAAAGACGCCATTGGGCAAGGCAGCGTGTAGGGTCATTAACTTCTTCCGGGTCAACCGGTGGGGTCCCACCCCAATGAAGCCCTGAAAGTCATCAGCTTTGACTACCAAGTCGGTAATGTGTTCAAAAACCTGAACCTGGAGTCCCGCTGCATCGATAACCTTCAGGAGCTCATCCTTCAGTGAGGAGAAGTACTCATCCTGAAGCTGCTCTTTGCTGTCAACTCGATAAAGGAGCGCAATCGTCGGTCGGATGGCTTCCTGCTTACGGTGATCGGCCCAATAGCCCAATTCGTTAGCCACCATCATGATTTTCTTCCGCGTGGCCGGAGCGATCGATAAGTTGGGGTCGTTGTTTAACAGGCGCGAGACCGTTGCCGGGGAGAACCCTGATTTTTCCGCAATTTTCTTGATTGTTGCCACACCGCATCGCCCTTCCCTTTTATAAATCTTAGTAATGCTATTTACTATTCTAGCACATTGCCACCGTTAATCCTGATAGGGTTACGTGATCGAAGTGACTACTATCTGGATTAGGCTTAAACGGCCGTGATAAATGTACTCGAAGAGCTTTTGCTGCTGGTAGCATAGCTGCCGCTCATGCTGATTTGAGGCTGACTCATAATAGTAGCGACCCACTAAGAGGACGTGGCTATTTTCTAGATAGGGCCAGGATTGTATTACCGGTTCCCACAGAATCAGTGGAATGGGAATATGCTAATCGATGATCTGCCAAAGAGATTTGCCGGAGAGGCAAGAAAATGTTCCCAGCCGGCCATTTCCGCAAGCGTCCGCGGTCGTATCCGATCCGCCAGTGGTTGGTTGCTTGAAGTGACCATCAGCTTGATCACCGTGATTGAACAATGTGATTTTCTCAGGCATCTTAGTCTCCCCTAAATACTGGTTAGTGGTACCCGCAAACCAACTCATCAGAAGATCTTGACTGTGACGTTACGTCTGGGTTTAACCTAGAATCATTGAGTATCGTAAAATCACGGAAAGGAGTTCCAGCAATGATCACCATCTACACCTCCCACAACAGCAATTCTTCACGGAAAGCCAAAGCCTGGCTGCGTAAGTACCAGATCCCCTTCGTCGAGCAGAACGTCTTCGTCAAGCCGCCATCCTACCAGGCCTTTAAGCAGATTCTGTCCCGGACCGAAAACGGTACTGTCGACATCATCTCTACGCGCTCAAAGGCCTACCACCAGCTACAAGCCGTCCTGAATGACGAACTCTCCCTCCGGCAACTTTACGATCTGGTCAGTAAGCACCCCGGCCTCCTGCGCCAGCCCCTGATTATCGACGACCGCCGTCTCCAAATCGGTTACAACATCGATGACATTCGCCAGTTTCTCCCCCGAAAGATTCGCCGACTTGAATTAATTGCGGCGCAGCGAAAGACCGACGCCGCCTAACAATCCAAAACACCCTTGGCATCTCATTATGGTGATACCAAGGGTGTTTTCATGTGTCGGCATCCTTTCATAGGCAGTCCTTGTCTTCGTCGCCAGTGCGGGATATTATTGAGAAAACTACACGTCATTTCATTATTATCAAAAGGCAGGTCGGTTCAGATGATTCACAACATCACGACGGTCTCCAACTATATTGAGGAGATCGAGCAACTCATCAACAATAAGGATCATAACTACTATTTTCGCGGGCAGGACGACGCCTTCTCCAATACCTTGCCGTCAATCTTCCGAAGTCGGAAACTACTTGACAACGAGGATAATCTCTTCAACGACTTCCTAATGGCTGATCCCCAGCTCTTCGAGAAGTGCCGGACCAACTTCGAGCGAATGGCACTGATGGAACATTACCACCTGCCAACCCGGCTGCTGGATGTCAGTTCTAGCCCCTTAATTGCCCTCTTTTTTGCGGTCAAGGGTGGCCAGGGTAACGGCGAGGTTTATGTCTACAAGGACCAACCCAATCCAGATAAGCTGGCTAGAATGCTCAACCAGCGTGGTTGGGACAACCTGATTGCTGAGTACCGATTTAAGAGCGGCCGGACCAATCACAACTACTTTAAGAAGAACGCCTTTTCCAATGAGATGCAGCTAGAGTCCTCCCTGGCCCGACAGTCGATGGCCGACAAAAGCTCCTTCTTCCAGGCTATCAAGAACTTCTACCAGTTGGATAACAGCTACATCGCCCAGCAGCACCGCCTTTGGAGCGATGATTACCTGAATTACTTCGATAGTGAAGATTCTGACTACTTTGCCGAGTTCAAACACGACCTGCAGACTCTGCCCTTCCTCCGCCTGTTTGAGGAGGCCAAGCGCGACATCCCCAGCTTTGCCAACAAGCTGAATCCGCTTGAACTGATCGTACCTAAAATCGTTACAATCAAGCGGATGAGTCGGCGAATGGAGAACCAGCAGGGGCTCTTCCTCTTCGTACCCTTCATCGGTGACGAATACGATCAATCCGTTACCATTGACTACACTGAGGTTGAGCGTCGGGCCCAGCTAGCGATCGATATCCTCAGCCTTTACAACGTGGAAAACCCGGACGAAAAAGAAAAATACATTATCCCCGCCCGGTATAAACGGTCGATCCTAGACGAGCTAGCCAAGCTGGGGATCGACTACAGCTTCATCTATCCCGAGGACCACGCCAAGAAGGCCGAAATGATCAAAGACAAGTACTTAGGACTTTAAACAGCAAACTTCCCATGGCTGCCACCCAACCATGGGAAGTTTTACTAGTTTTTCTAAGCCATGACCCCACTTAAACAATTCGGTAAGCCAGGATACTATTTTCGGTCAGACCCAGTCGCTGGATGTCCATCCCAATGTTGAACTGCCAGAGATTATTACCAATCTTAAGTCCTCGCTGGGTCACAAACGTCCGCAAGGCCGCCAGTCCCTTTTCAATTCCGGCACCGTCATCCTTGACTTTGACCACGACATATTCACCGGTGGCCTGGCTCAACATCGGTACATTCACTTGGTTATCAAAAGACTTCTCCTTGATGATCCGAAAGCCAGCATCGGCATAGCAATTGGCATGGGCTTGGGGAAGATCGGTCAGAAAACCGGATAGCATATTATTCGCCATAATTCCCGCACCCAGCCGCTGATAAAAGTTGCTGTATGCCTGAGCAATTTCCTTTTCCGAACAGTCCACTTTGAAGTCCGAACACCAGAAATCACGACGCGGCAGGAAGACCTTCTTGACCACGTAGAAGTCCACGTCAGTCAACTGGGTATTGTGTTCCTCCTTCTGATTCAGGATGGCCAACACTTCCTGTAGGTTCTTGATGCGGGTCTGCACCTTCTCCTTCAGCTCACCGAGTTTCTGATTCAGCGTCTCCGAACTGCTGTCATTAAGATAGTCCTTGATATTCTCTACAGACAGCCCCAGGTCGCGTAAGCCGAGGATGAAGTTCATCTTGTAGATCTGCTCATAGCTGTAGTAACGATAACCATTTGCCATCGTCTTTTGCGGTTTGAAGACCCCCTTCTGGTCGTAAAAGATGAGGGTTCGCCGGGTCGTTCCCACCGCCTTGGCAAATTGTGAAATGGTCATTAACTGTTTATCATCCATCTTCTGCTTCCCCTTTTAATACCGGTTTCCTCCATTTTACGCCTAAAGAACTACCACGTGCTTACCACTGAACTTACCGGACTCCAAGTTGGCTTGGGCCTGACCAACTTCAGCGAGGCCATGATAAACCTTAGCGATCGGTATGGTCAGCTGGTGATTCTCAATCAGCTTAAGAACGTGGTTAAAATACTTGGTCGGTAAGTCCTTGGACTCACCGGCATAACTGGTTAGGTAAACCCCAGTCGGAATCATAAACGGGGAAAAGTTGTCCAATGTCCAATGGCCGCCAAGGGCCCCGGTGAAACAAGTCAGGCCGCCTGACTTGACTAGGCCCATATCTTGGAAAAGGGTTGAGAAGCCGACCAATTCTAGGACCTTATCCACCTTATCCGGGGCAATTGTCTTAACCCGGTTGGTAAAATCCTGATCGTCTAAGATGGGGTAGTCAATCCCCAACTTCTTCATCGTGGCCAGCTTACCCTCATTTCGTGTCGTAGCAATTACCTTAGCGCCCATGTGATGGGCCAAGACTCCTGCCATTAGGCCAACCGTCGAGCTGCCGCCCCGAATCAGGAGGAATTCACCCTTCTGCACATGAAGGCCCTGACTGATGGAACCATAGGCTGTTTGCAGCATCTCTGGCAATGCCCCGAGGATTGACCAGTCCAGGTTGCTCTCAAACGGGATCAAGTTCTGCTCCTTAATCAGCATGTATTCAGCATAGGAACCGTCAATGGCCCGACCCATGCCACCCATCATCGCGGCGACCTTTTGCCCTGGCTTGAAGGCAGAGTCTGAGGTGACTCGGTCAATAACGCCGACCCCCTCGATACCAAGAATCCGGGGAAACTTGAAGTCAGGTGATGATTCCCCCTTCCGGCTTGTAACTTCGGATTCGTTGACCCCAA
Organism: Limosilactobacillus pontis; assembly: GCF_002940945.1. Taxonomy (GTDB): domain Bacteria; phylum Bacillota; class Bacilli; order Lactobacillales; family Lactobacillaceae; genus Limosilactobacillus; species Limosilactobacillus pontis_A. The sequence continues at coordinate 31,482 of NZ_PNFV01000010.1, read as the reverse complement.
AGGCTTTAACCTTAACCAGGGCGTACCCCGGCTTCAATTGTGGAATTTTAACTTCAGTGGGTGTCAATTCAGCGGCAGTACATGGCCGAGTAAGTTGAATTGCTTGCATTGTATCCTTTAACATGATTAAAACCCCTTTCATCCTTTATAGCCAATATAATCTATGACGATGCGTTACAGTCAATCACCATCATGACAAACAGCCCAAACATGAGATATCTGTTACTATTTATTTCTATCAATGGGATGAGATATCTTATAATGGAGAAAATAACTAAGGAGGCCCACCATGACAATCGAAGAAGAAGCCTTTCATAAGAAGCGTCCGAACTTCGCTAAGCTTCCTGCCGCCGGGTTCGCCCAATACAAACATAATTACCAGTACGAGCAAGATTTCATGGGTGGACAGTTCCGTGCGGTCGTCCAAGTCAAACATGACGGGCGGGTCAGTGGCAACGTCATTGACAATAATACAGGCGAGGAATATCTTCCCCTGCGCGCCGCCCACTGCGGTCCCTTCGCTGCCCGGGTTAAAACTGCCTACCTAAACCTCCTTCACAGAATTGCCGATCAAAGTTTCATCAGTGTTCCTTTCCACGGAGATCAGGCCAACCGGCTAGCCACCTGGATTGACCAGGAGTTTCATGACCACCCCGCGTTCGTCTTCAAAAGGCTGCCAGATTATGCTGTTTTCCGTGAGCCTCAGTCGCAGAAGTGGTACGGACTGGTAATGAATATCCTCCGGGCTCGGCTGACCAACAAACAGGCAACCGGCAAGGACCGAGTCGAGGTCATCGAACTGCGGTGTCCGCCGAAACAACGCTCAGCCCTATTACAGTGTGACGGGATCTACCCTGGCTACCACCTCAGCAGGAAGAATTGGATCTGCGTGACTCTCGACGATACCCTGACTGACGCAGACCTCAAACAGCTGGTCCAAGCCAGTCGGCAGTTGCTAACTAAATCCCACGCCTGGTTAGTACCTGCCAATCCCAAGTACTACGATATCATGCACGCCTTCGTCGACCATGATACTATTACCTGGAAGCAGTCAACCACGGTCCGGGTCGGTGACACCGTCTTTCTCTATGTCTCTGCCCCGGTCAAGGCAATCATCTACCGCTGTCGGGTTATGGCAACGGATATACCCTACAACTACCAGAGCCCTGAGCTAAAGATCAAGCGGGTAATGCAGCTCCAGCTGGAGAAGGAATACGCTCATGACCAGTTCACCTTCCCCTATATTAAGCAGCACGGGGTAACTTCCGTTCAGGGGCCACGCCACGTACCGGCGAATCTGCTTGAGCAGCTTGAGAAGTAATATAATTGTAAAAGTCAGATGCTTACGGCCAAATTAAATTATTTTGCTTTTTCTGAATTAAAAATAATCCCTGAGATACCAATGTGTCAGTATCTCGGGGATTACTTATTTTTCCACTTGTCTTAGCACTTGTACCCGGCGCTGATGACGATTAATCCATCCCTTTTCCTGTAGTTTGGCCAGTCGACGCGATAGAGTCTCCGGGGTCGTTCCCAGGTAGGAGGCTAGATCTTTCAGCTTCAACGGCAGAGTCACCGTGGTGCTTCCCTGCTGGACCACTAGTTGGTTGAAGTAGGCAATCAGCCGCCTGGAGACATTGGGCAATCCCAACAGCTGAGTCTGTTGACGAAGGCAACTGATCGTTACCGCCTGACCAGCCAAAAGCTTTAAGGCAATATCATGCTGACCTTGGATCAGGTGGATAAACTCCGTCCGGTTTAGAACACAAATGTCGCTATCTGTTGTCATTTCAACGTAGCTACTGGTATTCTCAACTCCCAGTAACCAGGTTTCCCCAACATAATCTCCGGTAGTCAGAGTCCGCTGTACTTGCTCCTCACCGGCCGGGCTAAGCTGATACATCCGGCCACGCCCCTGCTTGACAATCACTAGCCGATCGCTGGCAGCCGGGCTGACAACGATCGTCCCCCGGCGAACATGCTGGTGGTGAACCAGTCGCTCCACCTGGCGCTGCCGTTCAAGGCCAAGATGGTTAAAGAGCGGGACCAGCTGAACGCACATTTCCTCAGCCATCGAATTCCTCCTTTAATTATTAAAAGTCATCATCATCTTCTTCAGTATACAACCCCGTGCGTAGGTCATGTCCCAGGAAGCGCTGGGTCAAGGCAATCTGATCCTTAATCCACGCTAAAAGATCACTCAAGGCAGTTACCAGCTCCGGCCAGGCCGCCTGCTGGGCCAGGGTAATACCCTTGGTGATAAACAGGGTCTGGGTATCAAAGTCCTTGACGAGATCAAACAGCTGGGTGGTACCTGAATCGTACTTACTAGCCCCGTTCTCTTCCAACATTGCAAACTGCTTAAACTGGTCCGTGGTCGTAGGGATACTCTCCCCATTATTGACCAGTAGGCAGTTAAGTTTGGCAAACACGGCTTGTTCGTAGCTGATCCACTGATTCCCGTACTGCATCAGAAAAAGGACAGTCGGTCCCTGGACGAATAGCTTAGCCTGACTGACCTTAAGGGTGTGAATTAGCAGATTGGCAATAATATGGCCGGTCATTGCCCCCGCAGTCGGGGTATGATGATCAATGTCGCTCTGCTTTAGTTCCTGTTTGTATTGTTCGGCGCTTGTCATCGTTAAACCTCCTTTGTCTTGATTCCTTGGATCGTGTAACCCATTTTCTCAATATTATCTTGAACCACCTGTGGCGAAGTGACAGTCGGATCAAGACTAAACTTTACCTTGCCAGCATTAAATAATACCTTAACATCTGCGGTACCATTCACTGTTTCAACACTCTTTTGAATTTTGGTCAAGCATGATGGACAGGTTAGCCCACCAAGTTTCATCATTACCTTTTCCATTGATAACACTTCCTTACATGTTTCATTCTAACTAGAGTTCTGCCATAAAGATTTGATAGATATCAACTTTGGGGTGAATATTTGATAAGCCGCATGCCGTTCAGGATCACAACCAGGATACTGAGTTCGTGAATCAGCATCCCCGACGCCATCTCAACATAGCCGGCAAACAAACCGATAAACAGCAGGAGGACGGTCAGAAGGGCAATTATAATGTTCTCATTCATGTTCATAATGGTCCGCTGGGCTAACTGGCGGGCGGTAACCAGTTTGGTCAGGTCGGACTTTACTAAAACTAAGTCGGCAACATCCATCGCCACATCTGTCCCCGAGCCCATTGCGATGGCAACATCAGCCGCGGCTAGGGCAGGACTATCGTTGATTCCGTCCCCGACGAAGGCGACCCGATGCCCACGTCGCCGCTCATCGGTAACGAAGCGTTCTTTATCCTGAGGTAACATTCCGGCGCGAACCGTATCGATGGGGAGGGTAGCGGCAATTTCCCGAGCCGTTCCTACGTTGTCCCCGGTCAGCATCACCAGTTGCTTGACACCCAACCGCTTCAAGTGCTGCAAAGCTACGCTGGCCTGGGGGCGCAGCTGGTCATTAATTCCAAAGATCGCTAATTCCCGCTGGTCAGTACTAGCCAAAATCACCAGGGAGTCGCCGATCGCTACAAGTTGGTTAACAGCTTGATCTAGTTCGGTGTTGTTCCCAACAACTGCTTTCACTAGAGATCGATTTCCCAGCAGATATTCCTGGTCCATCAGTTTGGCACGAATTCCCTGCCCTTTAAGTGTCTGAACATTAATCGGTGTCAGTGACTGCTGAGTTGGCAGGGCAGTGATTGCCCGAGCCAGCGGGTGGTCCGACTGACGCTCAATCGCTACGGCCCGGTCGATAATCTTCTGCCGGTCGCCCTTCAAGACTAATAGGGTCTGGACCGTCGGCTTGCCAATGGTCAGGGTTCCGGTCTTGTCAAAAGCGATCGTATCGACACGACGCAGGCGATCCATCACATCAGAACCTTTGAAGAGGATTCCACGACGGGCACCATTCCCAATCCCCGCCACAGTCGATGCCGGCACTCCGATTACCAGTGCTCCCGGACAACCAAGAACCATCACGGTGATCGCCAGCCTGATATCCTGGGTAAGGAAACCAACCACGACCGCCACAATCAGGACAAAGGGTGTGTAATACTGGGCAAAACGGTCGATAAATCGCTGTACCTTCGTTTGAGAATCCTGAGCCTCCTCCACCAGTTCAATAATTTTGCCAAAGGTGGTATCATCCCCCGCTGCAGTCATCTCGACGGTGAGGGTGCCGCTCTCCAAGATCGTCCCAGCGAAGACCGTATTGCCTACGCCCTTCCTAACCAAACGGGACTCACCCGTGATGCTGGCCTCGTTAACCAGGGCGCTACCACTCAAAACATTGCCATCAACCGGTATTTGGCTGCCGGTTTTAATCAGAATATGGGTACCCGGATCCAGAAAGTCGATATCTTCTTGGTGAACAGCACCAGCCGGAGTAACCACCCAGGCCGTCTGGGGTGCCAGGTCAGTAAGCTGTTTAACCGCTGATCGTGTCTTCTGCAGAGTTACATTTTCCAGGACCTCACCGAGCATAAATAGCCAGGTGACGATTGCCGCCTCGTTATACTCACCAATAATAAACGCCCCAATTACGGCGGTACTGACCAGGACATCAATGGAAATCAGCCGCACCTGGAGTGACGAGATTGCCGTAAGCAGAATTGGCAAGAAGCCAATGACACCGGCCACCGCCATGATACCCTGGTACACCGTTGTCATTTGCCCCAGCCAACGCGCTGCCTCGGCCAAAACCAGCAAGCTGGTCATCAGAATGACTAATGCTTGGCGGTGTTTCGTAAAAAAATGTTGAGTTCTAACCATAATTTCCCCTCCTTCACCTTCAAAGTATAGGGAGAAGGAACTGAAATTAAATTGATAATTATCAATTTCAAAATGCAAACGAATCAAAAAATCCCCGCTGCACCACAATGATGTATCAGGGATCATCAATATTGTTTAACCAATCTTAGCCACGAGCTTCCCGACAACCTGGTGATCTTTGATTGCCTGCAGGCCAGCCTTGATCTGGTCAAAAGAAATTACCTTTTCAATCAGTGGGTCGACCTTCCCGGCCGCAGCTAAATTCAGCATTTCGGCATTCATCTTTCCGAGATCTGCTTGCTGGGCTAGATTACCGCTGTGGTGGGCGCCACCGAGGTTAACAACATCCACACTCAGCCCACGATCAAACATTGGGACACCCGTCAAGTCCGGCACATCCACGATCGTCACCAAGGTTCCATTGTAAGCAAGACGACGCAAGTCACGTTCGGCCTCAGCCTTACCAACCGTGTCAATGATCAGGTCAACGCCCGATCCACCGGTCAGCTGTTCAATACGATCATCGACATTCTCCTTACGATAGTCGATAATGACATCCGGATGAAACTGGCGGACATACTCGATCTTCCCAGTGGAAACTGTAGTAAAAACCCTGAAACCGTGAAGCTTTGCCAGTTGAATGGCGATGCTACCGACCCCGCCGGCACCGGCGTGAATCAGGACCGTCTTGACGTTCGTCAGATTTGGTTTGCGCTCCACGGCGGTATACGCGGTCAAGGCACCACAGAGCAGACTGGCAGCCGTTTCATAGCTGACCTCGGCCGGAATCCGGGCCAGTTGGTAGGTTGGCACGGTAACAAATTCAGCGAAACAGCCGTTCTTTGCCAAATCACCGTGACCAGATACCCGTTCTCCAACCTGCCAGTCGGTAACGTTTGCCCCCACCGCAGCAATCTCCCCAGCAACATCCAGCCCGAGGGTGTGCGGGTAGGTCCAGGCAGGTACGCCGCTCTCGACAACCTTATAGTCGACCGGGTTCAACCCAACCGCGTGGACGCGGATCAGTACCTGGTTGGGTGCAGGCACGGGTTTGGCAACATCGATGATCTGCAGGTGATCAATTATTTTATCGTTTGGACGCTTGACGACAAGTGCTTTCATGGTTCAGTACTCCTTTTTGATTGATAAGTTCAGTATACCATTCCGTTACCTATAAGGTCCGTCTGCCAGCTCGTTTTAAAATTTAGTCTTCATTAATAGAAAGATTGCATAGCTATGGCCAATCAATAACCAATATATTTTTCATCAAGTTGAGATCACGTCGGTTACCATCTGTGGAAACGTCCTTAGGTTAAGATAACCTGTGAACTGGGCAATTTCATACTCCTAGATGTATCGCTTATTAATGTGAAAAATCACTTACTAGTCTTCTTGTTTAGGACTAGTAAGTGATTTTCTTTATTCCACGCCCTTTAAAGCCTGGACCATATCAATATTTTTAATTCTACGACTAATAAATAAAGTAGTCGATAACGAACAAATCCATACAAACAGGGATGCAATTAAAATGGTTTGCCAATTATAGTATCTTATATACTCTAAATTGATGGTTGAAAATGTATCAACATACTGTCCCAAAAACCATATTCCGGCTGGAATACCTATTAACCAACCAATAAAGGTAGTAATTAAATTCTCAACCAGCGTTAATGTACGCAGTTCGTTCTTATGTATTCCAAGCACACGCAAAGTTGCATAATCTCTCATTCTTTCAACAAAGCTCAATGAGCCTAGGTTATAGAGAACGATAATGATTAATAATGCACCAAACATAATAATTAAGGCAAAAATGCTCATTAGACTATTTACAAAGTTATATGCATTTTTCTTTTGCTCACTAATATTAATGGTCGAATTAATATCATTTTTATGATATTGGTAATTCTTGCCAACTAATAACGTCGTTGGTTGATAGAACCCCTCAGCTTTTTGCCAAGTATGGGCGGTTATGTAAGCCCCCTGATTAGTTTCGGTGGCAATAATACCCTTAACCTTGAAAGAGTGCTGCTTACTGCTTCCAAAAGTCCTAACCTTTAAATGTTCACCTTCCTTGATTCCTGCTTTCTTGGCAAAGCCATGCGTGACATACAACCCTCCATTATGGATGGTTCCACCCTTCGTTGTCTTCATATTAACGCGATCACCATGGTCGACTACAATTAGTAACCTGTTATAGCCATCATCAGGGGTAAAATGTGCCTGGCTTATTTGAACCCACTGTTTAGCTTGCGGATGAGTTCTTCGATATGCTTCAGAATTATTAACGTACAGCCTTTTTTGGTATGAAAAGTCATCATTATATGCCTTATCAACTAAATGGGTCATCGACTGTGGCATACCGATTCCGGCAATTGTTAACATCATGCCGCCAGCCACGCCAATAATTCCCATTAACGTTCTTGTACGATTGATAAAGGCATCTCTTATGGCCCAACGACTAGAATATGGCAGGTGTTTCCACAAGCCTTGCCAATGTTCAAGCCAAATCCTTCTTGCTGTGGTTTCTTCAGCACCTCTTAAATATACAGCCGGCAACCCTTTTGACCCACTTCTAGCAGCTAAGTAAGCCGACAAAACGCAGATCAAAATAACAATAATAATTACCACATACGCAGAAAATTCATATGATATATTCCAATTAGGAAGAGAAAACATACTCTTTTGGGTTGATAAAACATACCAGGAAATTAGTGGAGCTACTATCGTTCCAACAGTTGTTCCAAGCCCACCCACTAATAGTCCAAAACTTGCATAATGGACTTGAATTTTGGCATTCGAAAATCCTAGGGCTTTCAGAGTGGCAATTTCACCTGTTTGACTAGTAATTAATCGTCTAATCGTTGTGTACATCGCCAAAATTGCTAACAAGAGGAAAATAAAAGAGAATAGATACGAAAGGTTCTTTATCTCCCCAACTCGTTCTGTCGCTGTAGAAACGTCTGGCAATGTTTGCCGATTATAGTATGTTAACAATCTAGCACCAAATATTTTCTCTATTTCTTTTCTTAAATTCTTATGCTTTCCATCAATCTCAATAATGTTTTGCGGGCCCACATAATTGAATGATTTTCTTAAAGTTTTAGGTGAAACGTAAGCATAACCATAATTAGAATAATTAGGAGCAATAAATTCTTGTGTGCCAGTAAAGTAGATCCGACTAGGACTTTGAACAATACCCTTTACTTTTAAAACTATTTTTTTATTGGCATACGTCAATGGTAGATTATCGCCAACCTTTAAAGTATGAGCTTTAGCATATTCCTTATTAATCCATATTCCATTACTGCTTTGACTATTATACTTATTCCCTTTTACCTGATATAAATCAATTAAGGGGGTTTGGAATGAATCAATAATTAGATGATGATCATCTTGCCTAACTTGTAGTCTAGTTCCAGACCTTACTTTTTTTATGCCTGAAATATCCATTAGCTTATTTTTATCTTCTTCAGTAACATAACTTCCCTGAATCCAGTAATTAGGCAGATGATTTTCTGCTAAATAATTATTTAAACTATCTTTTAACCCATGCCATGCTCCTTGTAAGCCAACAAATACAATAATAGAGAGTGCCGCCATTAAAAAGACCGACATAAATTGAGTCCAATTATATCTTATATCTCGAAATAATTTACGATTCAATATCTTCATTTGCTAAACTTTCTCCCTCCACAATTTTGGGACTTTCATTATCATATGCCTTTTCTATTTGACCGTCGTTTAACCTAATAACATGGTCTGCATACTGTTCAAATTCAGGATTATGTGTCACCATCACTACGGCAGTTTCACTAGATTTAGAAATGTCTTGAAGTATTTTCATTATTTTCATACTAGTTTTTGAGTCGAGTGCTCCAGTAGGTTCATCACATAACAGTAATTTAGGTTCTTTTGATAAAGCCCTCGCAATCGAAACCCGCTGCATTTCACCACCAGACATTTGATTAGGGAAATTATTTAAGCGCTCAGATAATCCGACCTTGCGCAAATAATCTTCTGCCTGTTGGTTGTTGTCATTTAATTGCGCTGCAATTGCAACATTTTCTAGTGCGGTTAAGCTCGGAATTAAATTATAAAATTGGAAAACAAAACCAACTACTTTTCTCCTATAGTCCGTCAGGCCATGATCATTCAGCTCAGAAACTAACTGATCATCGAACTTCACTTTTCCCCTGGTAGGTCTATCCATTCCACCTAAAATATTCAATAACGTACTTTTTCCCGAACCAGACGGCCCTAAAATTATTGTTAACTTTCCCTGTTCTATCTCAAAGCTCACATCATGGAGAGCCTTTACTAATTGGTCACCAACTTGATATTCCTTATCAATTTTTTCAAATTCAATCATAATAACTTTCCTTTTAATATTCGGTCATTAACTTAATCTTTTCCTTTAGGGTCGGCTCGTGATACTGCTCAATAATCCTTTTAGATACTGCTTCACGATTAGTCTTTATTTGCTCCTGGGCCTTTTTAATTGCCTCATCGGCAGACATGACAACTGGTAGGTCGTAATGCTGGACTATTTTTTCTAAACGTTGCTGAACCGGACCCTTAACAACAAAAGGATTAAAGCCTAATTCCTTAAACGAACTAATAATTTCTCGATCCGATAATATTCTGTACTTTTCAGATACCGGTCTGTGACCATCGGCATCCATCGGAAATTCTATTGGTAAATGAATAATATCCGTATACCATTCTCTGGCGTGCGCTTTAGCAACCGTTCCATAACTATTTAAATATTTTTTCATGAACGGCTTAGATGAAATTCCAGTGACTGCTTTAGCCACTCTATGAGGCCATGTAGAACCTGGGTTAATACCAACCTTCATTCGCACTGTTCCATAAATCCATTCATTTAATACTGAACCATCTGAAATAAATCCATTTTTTTGTTCTACAGCTTGTTCCTCTGCACGTATTCTTTCCTCGAATCTTTTAAGCCCAAGTGCCATAAGTTCAGATGCAGTCATATCTTGAAAACGTCTGCCTGGATATAGGTCTGTTAATATTTCCCTAGCTGACAAAGCATTGATTAAAGGAATCCCGGTTAAATTTGATAAAGCAGTTGTAAGAGTAGTTTTCCCCGTCGAATATGTGCCAGATATTACTAAACGTTTTTTATTTTTTCCCATACTATTTATCCTCCGTAGGTAATTGATGAGCTATTTTAGCTTCAATGTAAAATGAATTATTAATATCTGATCCTTTAGCGTTAATTACCCGCCACTTATTTCCCTTCATATTTACCAAGGAAGTATTAATAATCTCGCTAATATTTATAATAGGTTGGTCTTCCTTTGTGCCTTCGTTAAAAGTCGCTTTCACTCTTTTCATCCATAGGTTTTCAGATTCAGATCTCTTTAAGTCATCAAAATGGTATGCCATTACTTCTCCTAATTGAGAGAAAACAACTAGCCACTCCACAATTGATATCCTGTTTTGATCACAGCTTCCCAACCCTTGATAACTCCTATCTCGCTCAATCATTTTGGTCACTTTAGTACTTAAAGCAGATTGGTTAATATAATGAACATCATCAATTTCTACCACAGAATCTTTAAAGTGATTGCTTATATAATTGTCGCCGTTTGACTGACCTGAAGGCAGGTTGTTCCTTAATTTGAGTAATAGCTTTACGTTCATTTTGTTTACATCAACTTGACAGTTTATTTGTTTATCATTGATTGTTATTTCTTTAAGCGTTATCGGAATTTTATCTAAGTTTTCAATAGCAGAGCTACCAGCTTTAATCGTAAATTTATGGACATAAAATTTGTTCACATCAACATCTGATAATGCCTTTTCTACCATCAAGCAGCTCAACACTAAAGCGTCAATAGTACTGAGATGAGCTTTCATAATTTTTCCGTCCTTGATAGACCAATTCTTTTTTGAAATATTTACGGTAGCATTAGCTTCATATGAGTGATCTTCTTTTTCACGAATATCTTTAATTAAGTATCCTGTATTCTTGTGTCCAGCCCCAAAATACCTGGTGTTATACTCTCCTAAAATCTCATTTATGTTCATTTCTTACCCCTTTCTTAGCCAAATAGCCCCTTTTATTTTAAAGTGCATGACATATCATACATTTTATGTAATGTATGATATGTCATGCACTTTTTGGTGTCAATAGTTTTTTAGGATTGATTAATTGCATCAATCAAACTGATCATAGTAAAATTATCCCGACAGCAATTAGGTTTAGAAAGCGTGTAATAATGGATAACAAAATTGAAATTTTAAGATTCTTAATTAAAAGTTGTGAACGAGAATCATTATCTGTTTTCAATAGTTTACTTAAGGATTTAAAGCTAACTGCCAATCAAGTTGAGGTACTAACTATCCTAAATTCATATGGTGCAATGTCTGTAAAGGATCTAGGAAATTTGCTAATTTGTGAAAAAAAGTCCCCCAGTCGATTAGTCCAATCTTTGATTAAAAAGAAACTATTAGTTAAAAAGATTGATAAGTCAGACAAACGGGTTAGTTTAATCGCCTTAACCGCCCAAGGAAAAGAGCTGATTCCCAAAATAAATAGCGCTAACGAAAAATTTAATGAGATTATTGAACAAAAGATCTATGATCCAAGCCAAGTTGATGAATTAATAGACATTTTAAGCTCATATTTACAAGGAACAGATAGCATTTCTAAAATCCGCAGACGATTTAACATGGAAGAATAGTGTACATATAGTTACCTTTAACATCATACTTACTGCGAAACACAATCCAAAGTTGACTTGTCAAAATCGGCGTTGTACCGAATTATGAAACCGAGCGAAAAATAACAATGAATTCCTTAATTAATTGCAAAAAATCTCTACCGCCCATCATTGCGGTAGAGATTTTATTTTACCCTTTTCAACATATTGATAAATAATACTAGGTTTTAATCACGAACTCTTCTGATGTTAAAACCCGTTAATACTATGGCGTTAATTAAAGTAACAGCCACCACTGTTTCGACTATTAATGTAAAGGTTGGATTACACAATGAAATACCAAAACCAATGGCAGTTATTATGACGAAACAAGCAACAATTGGCTTAGTAACCTTAAATTTATTATAGTAATTAGAAATTGCCAAACCAACGTAAAACAGGGTCAGGCCCAGATATAAACACGTTACCGAGAACGTTGGGTGAATTTCTGGTTCATCAATAAACTTCAAAGCAACGGTAATTAAGCTCAAGCCAAATAAGACAAAGTAGTGCAGGTAAATCATTAAGTTCCCGGTCTGGTTGGTCTGCCTTTCCTCAATTAAGTGATCAAATTCAACAATGTACGTAAAGAACAGCGCCGCTACAGTCACAAATATCATAATCGACTGCGGTGAGAAGCTAGACCGAGTAAAGTACCCCGCAATGTTAATAATTGTTTCTCCAAACATTACGATAATCAGCGCCGTCAAACGTTCTACCAGATGGGAAAAGATAATTGGATTATGACGGGTATACTTACCGGTAAATGCCGGTGCAATCCAACTAATAATAACTCCTCCCAATGCAATTGCGATCCCTACATGGTTAGGAAAAAAGCCACCGACAAATAAAGTTAACGCTCTAAAGGCAAGAATGCTCGAAAAAGCTCTCGTAATTTGCCGATCAACTTGCCGCTCAGTTTTCCAATAAACGATTAGATACTGCAGGCAGAGAGTTAATGATAACAATCCCGCTGCAGTAAAAAATGTTGAAAGATGTTGATCAAAGGTTACAGTAAACGTATTTGACATGTACAAAATGATCGCCATATCGACGAACGAAAAGATAATGTTCGTGATCGATGATTTACCATACCGGTTTGTAAAAACCATCTGCACCATCCAGGAATTAATGAAAATAATCATCACCAACGCAAAGATAGCCAGGGTTGGTAAATTAACAATACCGTTCTGGACATGATGAAGAATTTCCGTTGCCCGTGAAACCATATAGACGAACACAAGATCATAGAATAATTCCACTAACGAAACTCGTTTTGTAACTTCTTTAGCCAATGAAATCACATCCTTATTTAATTTAGTAATGGTGAAACTGGTAATTCCATAATGGTTAATTTCCAATCTCATTCTTCTCATTCCCAAAATTATAAAATAAGGTCCTGGTAATTGCCACAATCTATTTGTACTGGTTAATCAGAGCTAATTTCGAAGGTATTGTTCATCCCCGGAATTATTACTAATTGGCATAAATCTTTGCACTTTCATATGCAGGTCATACTTGTCACGTAACTGTGCTAATTGTGCCATCATTGGTGATTGATGATGTCGATCAATTGCTTGTTGATTCTTCCACTGGTCAATTAATAGGATTGTCTCTGGATCATTTAGGGGCTGGAAGTACCTGTAAGATTCGTTTCCTTCTTCGTCCCTTATTTGCTGAGCAAGGCCACTTTCTTCCATTTCTCTGGCAAAGGCTTGGGCACTGCCGTTCTTGCCAGTATAGTATAGATTAATCGTTAAACTCATTAATTAACACCTCTTTTAGTCTCGATCTGGTTTAATGTCACTACTTACCAAATTAGCCTTAAATTCGTTTACTTCATAACTGGCTTCCTGGGGATAAAAAACATCTTGCGAAATCATCTTATCGAGTTCATCGCGGTCCTTAGCTTGGGCAATAATGATTCCGGACATGGGAATGGATTTTGACGGACCAACAATGAGAAATTTTTGCTGGTCATAAAATGACTTAAACCATTGTCGATGAGCATTCATTTTTTCATCATTAATCTTCGTTTGTGGATCGATTTTAACGTTAATTAAATACATAAAACTCTCTCCTTAATTATTTAAAATCACCGAGAATTTCTAAATGATCACTAAGTAAGTAATCATTATATAGTTGGGCTTGATGGTTTAATTGTTCATCAGTTAGGTGAATTGAGCCAGTTGTTACAAACGGCTTAATGTAGGTTGTTCCAATTAAGCGGCTTGTTGCCTGAAATGGCCGCAATAATTCATGAACAGTATATTTAACGAAACCATTTGGCCCATAATTATCAGCACCTGGTGAAACAGCAATAATCAATTCTTTTCCATCGAGCGCTGTCCCATCAGTACCATATGCCCAACCATAAGACAAAACGTTATCTTCCCATTGCTTTAGTAAAGCTGGTGAGCTGTACCAGTACATTGGAAACTGCAAAACAATCCGATCGGCTGCTTCAAGAACTTGGTGCTCCTTTTCAACATCGATCTTAAAATCAGGGTACAGTTGGTACATGTTACGGACTTCGATCTGTTGATCAAGGCCATTAGCTAAGGTCTTATTAACCCGTGATTGATCCCAATTGGGGTGAAAACCTAAAACAGTTGTCTTCATAATCAATCTTCCTCCTAGTCATCCATAATTTTGTATTCTTCAAAGTAACTTTTGCCCTTTTTAATTTCACCAGAATCATATAGTGAAATTTTGTGTTTAAGACGCTTGATTGAGCGATTAAGATTACTTTTTCGTTGCTCTAATTCCGCTAGCTGCTCTTTCAGAAGTTCCTCCCGAGCATCCAGAGTACTGTCACCTTGCCTTAGCATTTCAGCATAATCAACCAGCTTTTCTACAGGCACATCTGAATGGCGTAAGCAAACAATCATTTCAATCCATCCCTGTAAGCCCTCATTGTAGTAACGATTACCATTGCTTTGCCGTGGTACTTTAGGGATTAGCCCGATCCGCTCATAGTAACGGAGAGTATCTGGCTTAATATCATATTTTTTACTTACTTCGGTAATAGTTAAATCAGCCATTTTGTTTCTCCTTAGTAAATAATCGGTTAAAGTTATCACTAAAAATCATTGCTTGCTGTCCACTAGTTAAACCGGCTGTCTCAATCGCCTTAATAATTTCGGCAGTTGCACCAGCTGGAGCAATTCCTAGTGGTGCATCCGTCCCAAACAGGACATGTTCAACGCCAAAATAGCTAACAGCTAACTCAATTGCTTTCGGGTTACCCAGTAAAGCTGTATCAACATAAAAACGTTGAAAATCCTGGCTTTGTTCAGGCGGCAAAATATGGTTAATCCGTTCAGCAAAGAAAGGAATCATTCCGCCAGCATGGTGAACAATGATTTTGAGATTAGGGAATTTCACAAAAGCGTCAGCTTGGACGATTTGCATCATGGCCTGACTAATTTCGTATTCCCAGCTGAAGACAATGTTATTATCCGGCTTACGATTATCGAAAACCGGATGAAGTAATAAGGGAACTTTGTTTTCACTAGCTGCCGCAAAAATTGGCTGAAATTGTTCATCAGCAATACTCTGACCAAGCGCCCGGGTAAATATTTGGACTCCTATCAATTCCGGATTGTGAGGGATACCTTCAATAATCTTGACCGCTGCCGAAATGTTGTTCATTGGTAGCATCGCAATCCCGCCAATAAAACGATCGTTATTTTCAACTAGCGATTGAATTTCCTGATTACCTACCTGGCATATTTCAGCTGCCGCTTCAGAATTAACATAATCTTCAGGGTTAACATTCACGGCTGAGATAATTTGGTAGACATCTTTCGGCAAGTATTGGTTACGTTGGTTAGGTACTGTTAACAACGGATGATTAATGAACGGGAACTTTTGTGGTAATGCCGGTTCAATCGATAGCATCTTTTGATAAAACCGTGGCGGTAATACGTGCGCAAAAACATCAACTTTCATCATCTTAACCTCTTATATTAATCTTGACGCATATCCTGTTCCCAACTACCAATCGTATTGACACCAGCTGCATCAGCCACCTTTTCCAAACGCGTAACTTCGTCATCGTTTAATTGAACTTGAGCAACAGTAGCGGCATCAGCAACCTGGTTAGTTTTAGTAACACCAATAATTGGTAAAGCACCCTTAGAAACGGCCCATGCCATTGCAGTCTGCGCAACGCTAATATTGTGCTTATCACCAACCTCTTTTAGTTCATTAATAAGGCTAGTTAATTGGGGAAGTTTATTGTTATAAACTTGTGCGCGAACGCTTCCTGCTGGGAAGGGATTGTCAGTGGTATACTTACCGGTCAAGGCGCCTTGTTCTAAAACCATGTAAGCAAAGAATTGAATACGATTTTCTCGGCAATAATCTAAAATACCGGCTTGTTCTGAAGTCCGATCTAATAAGCTCAAATGGTTTTGGACTGCGTCTAGTTTTAGGCCGGCTTCATTCAAGATTTCCTGGACCCGCTTAATCTCGCTAAGAGTATGATTTGATACCCCAATATGCTTTACTTTCCCACTTTTAACTAATGGAATAACCTGTGGCGTCCATTTCTCAACATCAGCGTTATTATGGATCCAATAATAATCAACATAGTCGGTTTGCAGCCGTTGTAAACTACCGGCAAGCATCGATTCAACCGGCTTGCTACTATTGTCAGCCATCTGGGGAGTAAACTTAGTGGAAATCGTTAACTGCTCACGAGGTGTATTCTGCATTAAATTACCTAGCAACTCTTCAGATGCTCCGGCCCCATATGCATATGCAGTGTCCCAAAAAGTTAAGCCGGCTTTGATTGCTTCATCATATACCTTTTGAAAATGAGCTTGGTCATAGTTATTACCAAAGTAGCTATTATTATCACCCCATGCCCAAGCACCTAAAACAATTTTGGGTTGACTTACCATTGCAAATTCCTCCTTAAATTAAATCCATTAGTTACTTCTATATTCATTTACATCATTACAGTACTACTTGGAGTTAACTCAAGGTCAAGAAAAAATTCAATTATTTTCCAAACATAATAATTAAGCAGTCAACCACTCTAATTGTTACTTACTTAGTTAAATATTCACGGTTTCTTCCCTATGTAAAAAGTCTGTTATAGCGATTAATCACAATCGTTATAACAGGCTCTTTCCTTTATCCTATACTGTCCAATTACCAAAGAAAGCACATTGGTTATTTTAAGCATGAATATCCTTACAAATTTTTTCAACGAGTTTTTGAGTGGGTTCTGTTAATGCCACCCCTTTTCGCCAAATTAAAAATTGATTCTGGTGACGTTCAGGAGAAAACGGGATGAACTTTAAATCAGTTGAAGCCGGCCGGGGTGCTCCCTCAATACAGACAATATTACCAACCCCGGCTTCTGCAAGATAACAGGCATTTGCCAGTAAATTTGATTCCGCAACGACTTGTAACTGTGTACCATGTGGTATTAACCAATCATTTAATTCATCATAAATCAATGAACGATGAGGAATAATTAGCGGTAAATCATGTAAGTCTGCTACCGTTACCGTCTGCTGTTTAGCCAATTTACTGTCAGGTCGTACTAATAACCCCCAACGATCTTTAATTGGAATTTGAAGCGTGTGATATTTAGCAGTGCTGATCGGCGTTGATACTAGACCGAGCTCTAGAAGTCCTTGATCAAGATGCGTTTTAATATCTTCACCATCGGCATCGTAAAAATTATAGCGAACATGGGGGTATCGTTTATGAAAGTCAACAAGTTGCGGAATTAGGATCTTGGTTACTTCCGATTCGACACAACCAATTCGGATTATTCCCGTCAAATCATCATTATTGATTGTGGCAACCATCTGATTTGCTTGGTCGAGTTCGCTTAAGATGTGACGAACCTTTGCCTCATATGCACTTCCTGCTTTAGTAAGGTACATCCGTCGTCTTTCCCTGGTAAATAACGGCGTATTCAACTGGTCTTCAAGCTGTTGAATTTGACGACTAAGAGTTGGTTGAGAAATATGGAGTTCACGAGCAGCTCCGGAAATAGTCCCCTGTTTGGCAACTGCTAAAAAATAACGCAAAATTCTAGTTTCCATCCTTTTCTCCTTGAATTGATATCACAATATTATTCAGTTTAATTATATCAATTCATATTGGAACGCCAACTTCTCCATAACCAATGTTATCCCGTTTCATACATTGCTATTAATGGTTAGCACCTGGGCGACCACCATTCACAATCGTTTCAATTGCTTCTGGATCATGAGGATTAAAGAATTGACTTGTTTGCTGATCAAGTTTTGTAATTAACTGCATTTCAGTTTCTGACAAAGAAAAATCAAAAACATCAATGTTTTCCTGAATCCGCTTTTGATGAACACTCTTAGGAATAACCACAATTCCACGCTGCATTAGCCACCGGAGGATAACTTGACCAGTCGTTTTGTGGTGTCCTTGTGCAATTTGCTGTAACGTCTTATTAGTAAATATCTGATTCTTGCCTTCCGCAAATGGTGCCCAAGCTTCCACCTGAATATTTTGTCTTTGATTAAAAAGAACGTTTGCTTGCTGCTGATTCCATGGGTTAACTTCTAACTGATTAATCGCTGGTTTTATATTATTAAACAACATTAAGTTCGTAACTTGATCCGGTGAAAAATTAGAAACACCAATTGCCCGTAACTTGCCGGCTTGATAGGATTCTTCCATTGCCCGCCAAGCATTAAAGACATCCCCATATGGCATATGGATCAAATATAAGTCAATATAATCTAGACCTAATTCGGTTAGTGACTGGTCAATGGCTTTTTGTGGTCTTGTTCCTTGGTAATCTTGTATCCACATCTTGGAAGTAACAAAGAACTGATCACGAGGAATGCCACTTTCCCGGATTGCTCGTCCAACCGCTGCTTCATTGCCGTAAGTTGCTGCCGTATCAAATAATCGGTATCCAGCTTTAATTGCTTCTGTCACTGCTTGGTAGCACTCATCCAGATCATCCATTTGAAAAACACCAAAACCAAGTTGAGGAATCGTTACTCCATTATTAAGTTTTACTGTTTGCATTATTAACATCCCTTCACTGCCGATTAAATAAACTTTTCCTACTTAACATCCTTCGGTAGCATACCATCAGGATTCTGGTCTAAGGCGCCAACAATTTCGTGTGCAGTATAAGGCTCATCCAGATATTTAACTTCATCTGGTGACAATTCGACTTCCATCGCTTGAACCGCATCATCTAAGTATTGTTCTTTAGTTGCACCAACGATTGGGGCGGTAACGCCTTTTGCCCATTGCCAAGCTAGCGCAATTTGGGACATTTTAACGTGGTGCTGATCAGCTAACTCGGCAACTCGCTTAATAATTGGCATATCAGCTTGTTTAGCATGATCATACTTAGCACGTTCAGATGTATCAGTTTCGTTTCGTTTGGAACGGCCCTCCCAAGTTGGACGAGTTAAATGACCACTTGCTAGCGGACTATATGGCATCAGCATTACACCATCTTGTTTGCAAATGGGAATCAATTCTCGTTCGTCTTCTCGGTATAAAAGATTGTAGTGATTTTCCATCGCCACAAATTGATGCCAACCATTCTTTTCAGCCACATGTTGCATATTCTGGAATTGATAACCATACATAGCCGAGGCACCAATAGCCCGAACTTTTCCTTCCTTAATTAAATTATCAAGAGCCGCCATCGTCTCCTCAATTGGATGATCATAATCAAAGCGGTGGATGATATATAAATCAAGGTAATCGGTACCCAAACGTTTTAAAGTACCATCAATTTCTCGATTAATTGCCTCCTTAGAAAGACGACCATCATTAAAGTACACCTTACTAGCAAGGACTACTTTATCCCGAGGAATCTGGTGTTTCCTAAGTGAATTACCAATATATTCCTCACTTGTCCCCATTCCATACACATTGGCAGTATCAAAGAAGTTAATTCCCAGATCAAGAGCATGCTGAACCATTTTATCAGTTTGTTCTTCGTCAAGAATCCAACGGTAAGTCTTCATCGCTGGTTTACCGAAACTCATTCCGCCAACCGCAATCTTTGAAATCTTAATATCAGTTTGTGGGATCTTACTATACTTCATCATTGATCACTCCTTTAAATTATTATGGAGCATCAAATTGGAGATGTTAATTACCTATAATTAATGCTTATCTACTCATTTTAGGCATATATCAATTCAGAATAATGTGTAAAAAATAAACTTTACCCTAAATTCTCACTTTTTCACACACCAAAACCACTCAGACGCTTGGTATTGTTGAATTACAGCAATTCGAGGAAGATTAAAAAACACACTAAACAGTAGTGTGAGAAAAAATGGAGAAGTAAGTAACGTCTTTTAACGTAAAATAGCCTGTTATAACGACCAGAATTGCCGTTATAACAGGCTATTAGACTCTATCTAGTGCTGACTAGATAGACGGAGTGATACTGTCCTCGACCTTACAGTTACATGGGATCATTTTGTATGACACCAATTATTGTGTTTCGTAAATACACAGGAATACTAGTTTTTAACTTGATGTTGTTTTAAATATTGAGCAATTTTCAACATTACTTGTTCGGAGTCAGGCGAGTTAGTAACGTCTAACACCATTTGTCCCGCTTCTATTCCTTTAAATACAACATTGATATCATTCAACATTAAAAATACTTTTGCCGATTCTAATGCTGTTCGCTTATTCCCATCCGCAAATATATGCTTTTTAGTAATCTTCTGTAAATAATATGCTGCTTTTAGCCAAATAGTAGGATATGCTTCATGTCCAAAAAATACTTGCTTAGGAGCTTCAACTATACTATTTAGTCCATTAGAATCGAGAACACCCGTCAATCCTTCACCAGCCAAAGTAATTACCTGTCGATTAATTTCAATAATTTCGTCTTCAGTTAGATATTCCATTACTTATCCTTCAAGAAATCTAAAGCTTCACGATCATCATGTAAACTTTTTTCTAATAGTTTAGAGAAATTATCATGGTAATTTGCTTTTTTGACGGCCTTAATTGTTACACTACCATCTTGCTCATTAAAAATTACATTAACGGGATCATCAGCTTTCAAACCTGCGGCATCCATAATATTTTTGTTCAATCTAACAGCATTTGAATTACCCGACTTAAAAACTTTAGTTAATGATTTAAGAGCCATAATTAAAAACTCCTTTCGCATATCGTATATACATTTAAATTATATAGTATATACATTGAAGCGTCCAACGTTTTATTAAAGCTGAGCTAAATTTCCCGATGGTTTATGAGTCCATTTTAAATTCTGATTTGCGTACATAAACTTTGCTCAAAAACTGACGTGACAAGATTCACGTAGAATATTTACACACATAACCTTGCTAAGGAATGGTTACAAGTATAGCTATAACCTCTCTAGTCCCATAAGTAGTTCTATTTGTATGTAAACTTAAACACATAATAAATATATTGAAACAACACTGATATTCATGCGACCTCTTGTATTTTCTTCTAAAAACACTGAGTCATACTATCGTTTCAGTGCGCTTGAAAGTAAACATTCAATAACGACTGCTTACAAATTAATGTGCACAAAACCTATTAAATCAAATTAGTAGATTCAAGCTTTTTCCGATACAAGCCCATGCACACACTTTTTCTATGTACACAGCCGTGGGCATAATATTCTTAAATAAACAAAAGCAATCCTTGATATACCTTCGCAAAACGTTGATATATCAAGGATTAATAAACTTTGTGAGTTTTAATTATGCTGACTAGAGGGCTCGAACCTCCGACCTCCTCATTACTAGTGAGGTGCTCTGCCAACTGAGCTAAGTCAGCATTTAACCAACAAATAATAGTATAGCAGAGCCGCCCCCATCATTGCAAGGGATAATTTAAATTAATTCAGTAAATCAGTTGATTATTACTGCACCAGAAAGGAATTTACGCTGGCCGGTTTATTATCCCCCTAAGCTTTACTGATGAATTTAATTGTTCGCCTATACCTGCCTATTCAGTGAGACCATCTCAAGCAAACTCTGGGCGGTACTGGCCCCCTCGTTCCCCATCTTCAAGCCGGCCCGTTGCATTGCCTGTTCAACATTATCGGTTGTCAGCAACCCAAATGTTATTGGAATTTCCCCTTGCAGGTTTAACTGCATGATTGCACTGGTAACGTTCTGACAAATCAAATCATAGTGGTCCGTATCTCCCTTAATAACAGCACCCAACGTCATAATTCCATCAAAACGGGCACTATTAAGCAGCTTCTTAACAGCAAACGGGATCTCAAAGGCACCTGGAACATGGTAAACATTAATTTGGTCACTTGTCAGGCCGAACTTAATCAAGGCATTAACTGCTCCTTCTTTAAGCTGATGAGTCACGGTACCGTTAAAATCGGCAACAACAATGGCAACCTTCATATCATGCTGGTTAAATTTTCCGCTAATCTCATTCATTTTTCAGGCCTCCAAGTTTAGTATGTGGTGAAACTTTTGTTTTTTTGTCTCAAGATACTTTTGATCGTAACTATTAGGCGCAATCTCCAATGGTAACCGCCGATTAACCCTAATTCCATCTAACTTTAATTGGTTTATTTTATCTGGATTATTCGTAAGCAGGTCTACTTTCTGAACTCCTAGCTCTTTCAACATTTGAGCTGCAACTTCGTAATGGCGTTCATCCGCCTTGAAGCCTAACTGCGTATTTGCTTCAGCCGTATCAAATCCTTGTTCCTGCAGGTGGTAAGCTTTTAACTTATTCCGTAAGCCAATCCCCCGCCCCTCTTGCCGCAAGTACAGGATTATTCCCCGGCCATGTTTTTCAATCTGGCGCATTGCTTCCTGCAACTGCGGGCCACAATCACAACGCAGCGATCCGAGAACATCTCCTGTAAAACACTCAGAATGCAAACGCACCATCACCGGATCGCCACCGCGGATATTTCCTTTTATCAGGGCTAAATTATCCCCAGCAAAGCGGCGAAGCTTAAAGTCACCATATTTTGTTGGTAATTTAATGCTCTCTACCGGTCTACTCACTTCGTTTTTTCGGTATTCCTGCAGCTCCTTGACCGTAACAATCGGTAGACTGTATTCATCTGCCATTTCATGAAGTTCCTTAGAACGCGCCATCTCACCATTCGACTGCAGGATTTCACAAATATACGCTACCGGCTCCTCACCAGCTAATCTAGCAAGATCAACCGCTGCTTCGGTATGTCCATCCCGTGCCAGCACACCATCTTCTTCGGCCACTAACGGGAAAATATGGCCCGGCTTATAAAAGTCTTCATTTTTTGCTGATGGATCAGCCAAATGCGTAATCGTTCGCCACCGGTCAAAGGCAGAAATCCCGGTAGTCGTCGATTTATGGTCAACACTAATCGTAAACGCCGTCCCAAAAGGATCTGTATTATTCGCGGTCATCTGTTGAAGCTGGAGTCGTTGCGCAACTTCTGGCGCCATTGGAACGCACATTAATCCACGTGCATACTTGGTCATAAAGTTAACCTTTTGCGGGGTGGCCCGACTTGCCAAACCGATCATATCGCCTTCAGCCTCACGGTCCTCATCGTCCATTACGATTACTAAGCCACCATTTTTTAGATGGATTAGCGCATCCTGAATCTTCTTAACGTCCATTAGTTTTCCCTCGCTTTCAGATTTGCGATAACATATTTACCCAAGATATCTGTTTCAAGGTTAACCCGGCTGCCCACCTGTAATCCATCAAGATTGGTAATGGTCTGGGTATGCGGGATTAGTCCTACGCTAAATGTATCCTTCGTGACGGTCATAACCGTTAAACTAACTCCATTAATTGCGACGCTTCCCTGTGCTACCACCTGCCCTGCTAAGCGCCTTGGTAAGTTAAACACTAGCTCAATCGCATTTTTGTTTTGCCGGCGACTGATTACTTGGACTACCTCATCAACGTGCCCGGTTACAATGTGTCCCTCTAGACGTAAGCCGACTTGAAGAGAGCGTTCAAGATTAACTAAACTACCCACCCGCCGATCCTTAAAGGTTGTCTTGGCAAACGTTTGTGGCATCAGCGTCACCGTAAATTGACGGTCACTAAAATTCTCAATGGTTAAGCACGTTCCATCGATTGCAATCGAATCGCCTACTTGAGCTTGTGATAAAAAATATGGATTAGTTGGTCCAATCACCAATGTAATTGTTCCTTGCTTCATTTCCATGCTCGTTATCTTTCCCGTTCCACTTACTAAACCACTAAACATCTTGCTTCACCTTACCCTCAATTCTTACATTATTCCCCAGTAATTTCGTATCGACGGTGACCATTTTGGTGGTCGGCGGAATTTGAGCTCTCGCAACCCCCTGTCGCCCAATAAATTGCGGACTCAAGTAAGTGACAAACTCATTAACCAAGTTACTATCGATCACTGCCTGTTGAATGGTTGGTCCGCCCTCAACATACAGTGACTGTAAACCGCGATGGCCACATTCAGTAATCACCATTTCAATCGAACAATCTGCTAAGCATATTACCTCCGCTTTAGTTTCACTTAACGCCCTTGCCAGGTTTGGATTACTTGAAAACACCCATGTCTTTGCTTGTAAATCATGTAGTAACTGTAAATCGGGATGGTCCGCCAGCCTTCCCCGCCGGTCCACAATGATGCGAATAGGCGGAAAGGCAGTTTTAACTTTAACCGTTAATTGCGGATCGTCAGTAATTGCGGTTCCGCTGCCAATAATAATGCCGTGATACCAAGCACGCTCACGATGTACGAAGTCGTATACTTCTTGATTAGTGATTGCCGTCCGTTTGCCTTGACTAATAGCAACCTTACCGTCTAGCGAAATAGCCTGTTTTATCGTTATCCATGGACGATGAGCTCGAAAGTAGTAGTTATAATGAAGGTTAACTTTCATTGCTTGCTCAGTTAATATCCCGGTAGTCACTTTTATTCCATGCTTTTGTAGATACTGAATCCCCTTACCAGTAACTATCGAATGTGGATCAGTTTCCGCAATTACAACGCGTTTAATTCCCGTCTCAACAATTAATTGAGTGCAGGGTGGTTGCTTCCCATAGTGATTGCAGGGTTCCATGGTGACGTAAAGAATTGCGCCTGATAATTGTCCTGTCGGAAGCTTACTAATTGCATCCCGTTCAGCGTGCGGGCCGCCAAACTGTTGAGTATGCCCAACCGATAATAGTTTTTGTCCCTTAACAATAACTGCACCGACGCGAGGATTTTGCCAAGTCTGATAGTCCGCTTTTTGGGCTTGTTCAATTGCTAGGCTCATCCATTTCTCGTCGCTTTCCATTAATTTCCCCCTCCTCCAACAAAAAAGGCCTCAAGGATTTTCCTCAAGGCCAGTTAGGGTAGGATGAAATAGCTTTTTAAAATTAAACCCGGGTAACTAAATTGCTACCTGGGGCTTATATTTTAAATTCGTTAATTACGGTAGAATATCACTACCATCACTTTATTTCTTCTCCCATCCAGACTTTTACTGTCGGTACCAGACTCACACTGGTTCAGCCGTTGACCATAGCGATCAACGGGTCACGGACTTCAAGCTATACCTTGTCACCGTCGGTTGGGGATTTCACCCTGCCCCGAAGAAAATATTATTAACTTTTATAGAAGTATAAATCTTTACCAATTCTTTGTAAAGAGTATTGTTTTTCGTCAATTGATTAACTATATAGCAAATAGTGTTCAATTAATCTTGCCGATAATGCTTTCTTTAATTTTCAGGCGCATATTCTGATCACCCCACCATATGAAATAATAAATGGAGCAGCTCGTAGCAAGTTTTTGTTGGAAGATGAGTTGATAACGAAAATAGCCTGTTATAACGACCATAAATGCCGTTATAACAGGCTATTGAACTCTATCTAGTGCTGACTAGAGGGCTCGAACCTCCGACCTCCTCATTACTAGTGAGGTGCTCTGCCAACTGAGCTAAGTCAGCAATTTACCGACGAATAATAGTATATCAATCCCCGCCTCCAAACGCAAGGGAAAATTAAAAGAAGTGAAGCGCACATCTTGCTCTTCACTTCTTTTGTTCTTCATGTTGGCCAGCACACATTCGGGCCACGCACCGTTTCATCTCATCAACATCCAGGATGCTTTGGGCAAACTCCTTCCGTACCAGCTCATCCGGCAAGTACTCGTCATATTTGTCAAATACTGGTACTTCCTTGGGGTACACCAACTCCAGCGGGTCAAAATCCTTGGCCGCCTCTTCCGCGATGATCTGAAAGAATTCCTCAGCACTAGCGTCCATAGCAAACTCCATGAAATAGGGCCGTACTGAGTTGAAACCACGCAGGTTCAGACGTTTGGCACACTTAATTCGTAGCAGGCGCTCCAGGGCCAGGAAAGCATAGCTCCCAGTCCATGGAAAAAGACACCACATTTTACCGCCAAGGTTAATCAGCTGCTGATCGGGTAGGCCGGCAACGTTAGCGGTATCCCGGGCTTGGGTCAGCCGCGCCCTAGCGTTTCTCATCAGGTAAGGGTACACCTGATCCTCGGCCAGCACCCGCCGCATCCGTTCCAAAATTCTGGGGTGAATGTCCCCCGCCACATCTCCGAAGTAGGCGGGAATCCGGCCCTTGACGCCATGGCAATAAACCTGGTGGCGCTGACGGTCAATGTCCTCGACCACCCAGACCCGGCCAGCAATCGCAATCTTGTCCCCAACCGGTGGCGGCTTAACAATCGTCCCCAGCTCCTCGGATCCAGCATGAACACTGAACTCCTCGTTTTCCTGAAAGACCGCGTAGAACTTAAAGTTATTGACGACGCGCTCACCAGCCATACCGACAATCAGGTTACCACGCTCCGTCTGCTCCAGCTGATCGGTCTTGAGGAGATGGCGTAACAGGATCCGGTAATCATCCTGACTAACATTGTGAAAGTAAGGCAGTGGCAGGACTCGTCCCGCCAACGTGGCCGGAGTCATTTCCCCGTCGCCGGCTAGCGTACTCATCGTCTGATGATAGAGCAGACTGTAGGGTAGGCGGTTCGGTTCTGGCGGCTCAACCCAGCGTTCCTCTAAGTAGAGCTGGACCAAGGCAATCCCCTGTAGCAGGGGCCAGGGAATCAAATCCGGCAGCATTGCCCGCGACTCTGGATGTTCCTCGCGCATCACAAAATGCATCTCGGGTGGATTTCCCCGTCGGCCAGTTCGTCCCATCCGCTGAAGAAAGCCAGAGACGGTAAAGGGAGCATCAATCTGGAAGGCCTGCTCCAGCTTGCCAATATCGATTCCCAGCTCCAGAGTCGCCGTGGCACAGGTCGTCATGTAAGAATCATCATCCTTCATCGCGTCCTCAGCTGTCTGGCGAAGTGCTGGCGATAGGTTTCCGTGATGGATTAGGAACCGATCGGGCTCATGTTTAGCAGCGCTGTAAGAGCGCAGCATCTGACAAACAGCCTCGCACTCCTCCCGGCTATTAGTAAAGACCAGGCTTTTTCTTCCCCGGGTATGTTCGAAGATATAGCCGATTCCGGGATCAGCCAATTCAGGAGCCGTGTCTGTCCTCTCCTCAACTGGGGCCGCCGGGTCGAAGTCCTTACTGGCCGCCTGAGGATCGGTCTGATAAAAATGCTCCATCGACAAGCGCCAGACCTGCCGAGTGTTCTTAACCTTTGGCGCCACGGTCCGGTGACCGCTCCCGGCACCCAGAAACTTTGCCGCCTCCCGAAGATTGCCGATCGTCGCAGACAACCCGATCCGCCGCGGTTTGACCCCGGCCAACCGGCTAAGCCGTTCAATCAGGCAAAATGTTTGTCCTCCGCGATCATTACGCAAAAAGGAATGCAGCTCGTCAATTACCACAAAGCGCAGGCCGTGGAAAAGGTGGGGGATATCCATGTGCTTATTGATCATGAATGATTCCAAGGACTCTGGTGTGATCTGAAGAATGCCAGACGGGTGCTTCAGCATCTTGCGCTTTTGGGTTGCTGCTACGTCACCATGCCAGCGCCAAATTGGGATATCACTCTGCGCGGTCAGGTCGGTCAGCCGGCCATACTGGTCGTTGATCAGGGCTTTGAGTGGCGCGATATAGAGACAGTTGACCGAGTCTTGAACCTTCTCATTATTCAGTTCGGTCAGAATTGGGAAGAAGGCCGCCTCGGTCTTTCCTGCCGCCGTCGAGGCCGACAACAGCACGTTGTGGTCAGTACCGAAGATTTTCTCGGCTGCCGCCACTTGAATGGGCCGCAGCTGCTGCCATCCCTGACGGTAGATGTAGTCCTGGATAAAGGGCGCGTAGTGTGCAAAGACGTCCATCGTTCTCCTCCCTCCTAAATCGTGAATTCCGTATAATCCTTCCCCGACTGACCATTGTCATCGCTGGAATCATCATCTACTCCGCTGAATTGGTCCGAATTCAGGAGGTCACTAACTGTGGTTGTCGGGTTTTGGTAAACAATGTCTAGAAGCTCAATAAAGTCCCGAATCACCTCCCGTGGGGTAATCCTGGTGTCAGCACCAATCCGACCGTACTCAATCTTGATAAACTTAGCCAATTCATCCTCGGTGATCATACGGTCGTAACCATAGAGACGGGCGTGCATGTCGGCTAGCTTTTCGGTCAAAACCAGCATCTCTGTCGCAGTTAGCGGCGCTAGCTCGATCACGGGCGCATACATATCCTGGGCGCCAACGTGGGCAAACTTCCCCGCCGTCAGCCGCGAACGCAGGGCCTCGTAGCTGTAGACACCCCGGCGCCGGTCCTCAATTGCCTGCGGAGTTCCGCACATCAGGATCCCCAGGTACTTAGCCTTCCCTTGAAGGGTGTCATTATACATGGTTAGGATCTTCTCGTAGTTGTACTGACGGCTAATACTGTTGGGAATCTTGTAGATGTTGACCAGTTCATCGATCATGATCACTAGCCCCGCATACCCTGCCTGACGAAAGAAACGGGCAAACAGCTTTAGGTACTCGTACCAGTCGCTGTCATCAATGATAACGTTCACGCCAAGTTCCTGTTTAGCCGCGGTCTTGTGGGTGTACTCGCCACGGAACCACTTGATAACCTTGGCCTTGGTTTCACGATCGTCATCTAGGTAGGCGTGATAGTACATGTTGAGCAGCTTAGCAAAATCAAAGCCGTGGACCAGCTCACTGAGAGAGGTAATGACCGTATCGATCTTCTTGTCAACGGCTACAATGAACCGCGGATCATCCTCATCTATGCTGGTTTCGCTGGCAACTTCCTGGATAACCGTATTGATCCAGCGGTCCAGGATCAGCGTCAGAGCACCTCCTTCCGGCCGAGTCTTCGTTGCTAGGTTCTGGATAAGTTCCCGGTAAGTGGCCAGCCCTTGCCCCTTGGTGCCCTGCAGGCGCCGTTCCGGTGACAGGTCGCCGTCCACAACCACGAAGCCTTTGTCCATCACGTAGTTACGGACCGCCTGAAGAAGGAAGCTCTTTCCCGAACCATAGCGACCGACAATGAAATGAAAGGAAGCGCCACCCTCAGCTACCACACCAAAGTCATGAAGGAGGGCCGCAATCTCATCTTTGCGCCCCACCGTAATGTAGGGCAGGCCGATTCGCGGCACCACGCCGGCTTTTAGTGAGTGGAGAACTGTCTGAGCGATCCGCTTCGGTACCCGCTGTCTTGTCCGTTCCGTCATTTAAATCACTCCTTGTTTAAAAACATGTTCTCAAGGTCCGATCGGTAGTCTTCAATGATTCCCGGGCGATCATCTTTATCAAATTCGATCACATCATCACCGATCAGATTGAAGAGGTCCTCATTAATCTGATCTGCCAAAATAGAGACCATCAAATGCCGCTTCTTCAGGTAGTCTTGCCAGGGCCCACCCGTCAAGAGCGCAGTGAGCAGGTATTGTTCATCCTCATCCAGGTCTGGAGCATCATCCGTATCTAGGTCACCGGTCGGGGCGTCTTGAACCAGTTGCTCCGACACGGTTGGCTGAGCGAGATTGAATTGACCTGGTGTCTCGCTCGAAAGTAATGAATCTTGCGTAACCTGTTGGAAATCAGACTGGTAGGTCGGCACTGTACTCTGAGAACGATTATTGCTTTTTTCCTTAGCCCCATCATTATGCTGGTCCTCAACGATAACCTGCCGTTCCTCATCGGTTAGCAGACTAGCTTGGGTAAGCGCGGCATCCCGGCGAATCTGATCAATATTACCCAGGTCAATGTGTACCTTGGGCCGCCGAGCTTCCTTGAGCTGGTGCTGGTACTCCCGGATCCCCTGGTTAATTGCCGTTAAGATGTTTTCCGGTACCCAGCGTGGCTTCAGGGGGTGACCTAGCTTGAACCGTTGCCGAACCAAACGGTCAACTTCGTGAAGGAAGGCGTTCAGGTTCTGTCGTTCATTGGGTAGGGCTTTGAGAGTAAGACAGTAGTATTGCCGGCCCTTGAAGCGGTACTGACGAATTGAATCAACTGGATATTCAGCCATCTGGTGCTGGGGGTGAAAGTTAAAGACCGCGTTGCCGAAGAAATAGTTGGTCGTCATCTGCTGGCTGGCAATATAGTGATCAAAATACTTAGTTCCCGACTGATCTGGCAGGTTCAGCACCGCTTGCCAGATCACCTTCAACAAGGCTGCAAAATGCTTTGTCGACTTCTGATAAAGCCGACTGTTCTTTAGATAGGTGGCATGCCGTTGGAACACCGCTATCAAGTCGGCGGTATCGTAGTCGGCTGGATGAAGGAGAACATGGTAGTCGTGGTCTGTCGCAATCTCATTTGCAAAGGCCTGGTTGGCTAGGTCATGGTCTAAGTGGTAATAAAGTACGTAATCCTGAAGCCAGCGATTCAAGTAGGTCCGCATCCGCGAGGAAAACTGGTCCGCATACTTATCTCGAAATAACATCAACTTCTGAAAGCCGGTCGTTGGAGAATCCACCCCGATATTATTGAGTAGCTCATAGATATATAAATAAGCGTAAGAATCACTGACTTTGACGAACTCGCCCCGACGCAGTTTGGTGCGCCAAGTGAAGTAAGTCCGCAACTGGGCCAAACTGAGATCATGGTAAGTTGGAAAGTATTTTTTCAACGGCACCAAGTCCGCACAATCATCCGAATAGTTTTCCAGGATCAGGCCCTGCCGGTAAAAATTTTTATCCCGACGCTCACCAGGCAAGAGGGAGTAATCATAGGCCGCCCGGGCCGCCGCAATTTCCTTAGGTACTAACTCCTTCATAGGTGTCAGATGCCGGGAAGTCGGTTTGGGAATCATTTGCGCTTGGTAATAGTCATCATTATCCTTCTCAGGAAGAATCACGTACTGCTGTTGCTGTGATGCAGCCTGGCCAGCGTTTATTGCAGCCTTGAAGGCGTAATCGACGATGTTTGCAACGGCCCGGTCCCCGACAATACTGAGGTTAAAACCAACCCACTGTTTATCACGGTGGAAAAAGGAATCTTGAAATCCTGGCAAATCCCGAATTGCGTCTGCAAAGCTGAAACACTTGGCATCGACTCGGACCGGCTCCTCATCGTTGAGTACCATAAAGGGCGGCATGCCCGCCTTTATGGATAACCCCTGCGTTGGCCCATCGTTGTTCTGATTAGGAAGGGGAACAAAGCGCAGACCGTACCTGTTGCTTACTAATTTTTTAAGTGACTGGTAGTCCATCTCATCACTCCTTCCGTACGTATGTTCTAATTATATCGTGAACCAAAATCAAAGTAAAAAATAATGAAGAAACAAAAAAAGGATATGCATTACGCATATCCTTTCGTAATTAGCGTGGCAACGTCCTATCCTCGCAGGGAGCGATCCCCCAACTACTTTCGGCGTGTTGAAGCTTAACTACTGTGTTCGGCATGGGAACAGGTGTATCCTTCAAGGCATCATCACCACACTACCCTCTTCGGGTGAGAGCTTGTGCTCTCAAAACTAAACAATATCCAATCTCACCAACAAACCTAACCGCTTCTGCTTGGTTAAGTCCTCGACCGATTAGTAATGGTCCGCTCCATGCATC
>NZ_PNFV01000001.1 GCF_002940945.1 Limosilactobacillus pontis | reverse complement strand
GATGCATGGAGCGGACCATTACTAATCGGTCGAGGACTTAACCAAGCAGAAGCGGTTAGGTTTGTTGGTGAGATTGGATATTGTTTAGTTTTGAGAGCACAAGCTCTCACCCGAAGAGGGTAGTGTGGTGATGATGGCTTGAAGGATACACCTGTTCCCATGCCGAACACAGTAGTTAAGCTTCAACACGCCGAAAGTAGTTGGGGGATCGCTCCCTGCGAGGATAGGACGTTGCCACGCAAACACAAGCTTTGGCACCTGGTTCTTGATGTGCCAGGGCTTGGATATTGGAGAGTTGTCCGAGTTGGCCGAAGGAGCAGCATTGGAAATGCTGTATACGGGTTAAAGCCTGTATCAAGGGTTCGAATCCCTTACTCTCCGTTGATGACCCGTTAGTCAAGTGGTTAAGACACCAGCCTTTCACGCTGGTATCGTGGGTTCAAATCCCGCACGGGTCACTCTTTTGGAGGATTAGCTCAGTTGGGAGAGCGTCTGCCTTACAAGCAGAGGGTCACAGGTTCGAGCCCTGTATCCTCCATTGCAACTTAATTGTTGCATATATAACAAACGTACGATGGCTCGGTAGCTCAGTTGGTAGAGCAACGGATTGAAGCTCCGTGTGTCGGCGGTTCGATTCCGTCCCGCGCCATTTATGGAGGAGTAGCGAAGTCTGGCTAAACGCGATGGACCGTAAATCCATTCCTTCGGGTTCGGTGGTTCGAATCCACTCTCCTCCACTTTTATAGGGATATAGTTAAACGGTATAACTACGGTCTCCAAAACCGTCATTGTGGGTTCGATTCCTACTATCCCTGCTTAACTGAATATTTTGGCGGTATTGGTGAAGTTTGGTTAACACACCGGTTTGTGGGTCCGGCACGCGTGGGTTCAAATCCCACATACCGCCCTTTTGATTAGATAGTTATCTAATCGTAACTATTTGGTGGTATAGCCAAGTGGTAAGGCAGAGGTCTGCAAAACCTTCATCATCGGTTCAAATCCGATTACCACCTTTTAGTTAGCTGATGCCTCTGTGGCGGAATTGGCAGACGCGCTGGACTCAAAATCCAGTTCCCGTTGAGGGAGTGTGGGTTCGACCCCCACCGGAGGCATATTGTAGCAGTAATGCGAATCTATCAGCTAAGTAATTAAAGAGGTCGTAAGGCTTGTTATGTTGGGCTTTACGACTTCTTTTTTTATTTAGGTATTGATACTTTTTGTTCTCCTTTCTATAAGATTTTTTCGTTCTATATACATAAGCGCTCAACCAATAGGAAGAGCGACAAGATTATTAACCATTACTTGAACAGCCTCTTAATTTAGAGGTTTAATGTGTGCTCTAGGCACAAGCAATATGATAAGCCGAAGTGCAAAATGGAACCAGTTGGTTGCTTGTTTCGTACCGGTATAATCGGCATCCTTTTTTATTGTTGGTTAATTTCAGATGATTTTGCACGATGATCTATGTGTACATCAATTTGTACATCACTAAATAATATAGTAATTTAATGCTAAAAAGGTGATTAAACATAGCGACCTCTACCAGAGGCATATAAGTACTTTGGTACAAATATGACAGCTAAGCTAATAAAACAGGAGAAAGCCTGATATATCAGGCTTTTTTGCTTTGTTAAAATGTTTTGTGAGGAGTACAATGTTGTTGTATTTCAACACATATGATAGAATTATCATATGTAATATAAAGAATTAAATTTTATCTCTTGATAATGAATTATCGTCATTGAGCAATATCAAATTGCTAAATAAATATTCTGAAAGCGATGGCGACAAGCCTTGCAAATTTTACCATATTCAAAAATTGCCTTTTCAAATAAAAAAACGTACGTTCTTAAATATTCCACAACATATAGTGGTCAAAATGTCAACACTTTCTATGGATAGTATTTTGCGCTATGATAAGCATCGTCAATATGAGAGGTGGAATTTGTATGAAGGTACAAATAATTAACGAAAAGGATTTAAACAGTCTGACCAATCTAAAGGTTGTTAAACGTGATGGAACCGTAACCGACTTTTACGCTTATAAAATTGACTTAGTATTGAATGCTCTGCACGCCGACGATGCTACCCAGCAGATGGTAACCTTGACTCTGGTGGATGCGCTGGCGGACGAATCAACCGTCACGGCGCCCCGGATTGCTACACTGTTTGTGGAGGGGCTTAGGAAAGCCAACCATCCTGAACTGGCTAAGGTTTACTTGGACTACCGACGGCGTGATGAGGAAAGTTTTGCAGAGGCAACTAATCCGCAGCACAAGCTTGAACAGCTCTTTGACCGGAACTCTCGGGTGGTTCACGAGAATGCCAACAAGGATAGTCGGGTCTTCAATACTCAGCGGGACCTTGAGGCCGGAGTGGTTAGCCGGGCCCTCGGGTTGCGAATGTTACCTAACATTGTTGCTAAGGCCCACCTGCGTGGTGATATCCACTGGCACGACCTGGACTACTCACCAGTTACCCCTGAGACCAATTGCTGTCTGATTGACTTTGATGAAATGTTCAAGCATGGCTTCAAGATTGGTAACGCCTGGGTATCTTCACCACGATCAATTCAGACCGCCACGGCTCAGATGTCTCAAATCATTGCCAACGTGGCTTCCCTTCAGTATGGTGGTTGTTCAGCTAACCGAATTGACCAACTTCTGGAACCGTATGCCAAACTAAACTACGAGAAGCACATGAAGGATGCTGAAAAGTGGATTGCTCCTGACAAGCGGGATGAGTTTGCCAGGGCTAAGACAAAGAAGGATATTTATGACGCCATGCAGGCTCTTGAGTATGAGATCAACACTCTCTACTCCAGTCAGGGACAGACTCCATTCACAACCATTAATTTTGGTTTGGGAACCAGTTGGATTGCTCGGGAAATTCAAAAAGCCATCCTTCAAATTCGGATCAAAGGCTTGGGGAAGGAACACCGAACAGCGATCTTTCCAAAGTTGATCTTTACTCTTAAGCGGGGACTCAATCTTAATCCTGGGGACCCAAACTATGATATCAAGCAATTGGCCCTAGAATGTTCTACTAAGCGGATGTACCCTGACTTGCTGATGTATGACAAGATTAAGGAGATCACGGGGAGCTTCAAGACGCCGATGGGCTGCCGGTCCTTCCTGCAAGGGTGGACGGATCCCGAAACTGGCAAGGAGGTCAACTCTGGTCGGATGAATCTCGGGGTGGTTACCGTTAACCTGCCACGGATTGCCCTTGAGGCCCACGGCGATAAGCAGCTCTTCTGGGAAATTTTTAAGGAGAAGATGCACATCTGCAAGATCGCCTTGGATTATCGGATCAAACGGACCAAGGAGGCTAAGCCCGAAAACGCGCCATTGCTTTATATGTATGGGGCGTTTGGCAAGCGGCTGAAGAAAACTGATAGTGTCGATGAGGCTTTCAAGAATAGCCGGGCTACGGTTTCCCTAGGTTATATCGGAATTTACGAGGTCTGCACGACCTTCTATGGCCCAAACTGGGAACACAATCAGGAAGCCCACGATTTTGCTGTTTCGATCACCAAGGCTATGCACGACCTTTGTGCTAAGTGGGAAGATGAAGAGGGATACCACTTCAGTCTGTACTCCACCCCGGCAGAGTCGCTGACCGACACTTTCTGTCAGGATGATATTAAGAAATTTGGCCGGGTAGAAAATGTCACGGACAAGGAATACTACACGAATAGTTTCCATTATGATGTCCGTAAGCACCCAACCCCGTTTGAAAAGCTGTCTTTTGAGGAGGACTTCCCTTATCAAGCGGCCGGGGGTTTCATTCACTACTGCGAATATCCAAACCTGCGGCAGAATCCGAAAGCTTTGGAGGCAGTTTGGGACTGGGCATACGATCACGTTGGCTATCTTGGAACCAACACTGCCATCGACCAGTGCTTCAAGTGCGGCTTCAAGGGTGAATTTGAGGCTACCGCACGTGGCTTCAAGTGCCCACAGTGCGGCAATCATGACCCGGCAACCTGTGACGTGGTCAAGCGGACTTGCGGCTACCTCGGCAATCCGCAACAGCGGCCAATGGTCCATGGCCGACACGAGGAGATCATTCACCGGGTTAAGCACATGGATCCAGGCATGATCGCCAACGCAGCTAAGTTCGAAAAGACCCGGCAGTTGGATGCCAAGGCTCACGCCAACATCACTGGTGACCAGATTTAATTGCGATCAATGAGGACCGTTACTAGTACGGTCCTTTTTATATAGGAGGAGAAAAAGAGAAATGCCAAGAGAACACGTAACCCGTCTACCGAAGAACCCCAAGCCCAAAGAGTGGTTAGCTGAAGAACACTCCCTGCAATACGTCGCTGACTATAAGCCCTTTAACTTCGTCGATGGTGAGGGAGTCCGGTGTAGCATTTATGTCAGCGGCTGCCTTTTCAACTGCCCTGGCTGTTATAACAAGGCTGCTCAAAACTTCCACTATGGTCAGCCCTACACTCAGGAGCTTGAGGATCAAATCATGGAGGACCTTTCCCAAAGTTATGTTCAAGGACTGACCCTGCTCGGTGGGGAGCCCTTCTTAAACACTCAAGTCTGCCTGAAGCTGGTTCATCGCCTACGCAAAGAATTTGGTCATAGCAAGGATATCTGGAGCTGGTCCGGCTACACCTGGGAAGAATTACAGAAGGAGTCGGCTGATAAACAGGAACTCCTGCATAACTTGGATATTCTGGTTGATGGGCGCTTCTTATTGGCCAAGAAGGATCTGACCCTGCAGTTTCGGGGCAGCTCCAATCAACGGATTATCGATGTCCCCAAGTCTCTGGCTGCAGGCAAGGTGATTATTTGGGACAAGCTCGTACATTAACCGAGGTGTAACATGACAGACTTAAACAATGCAGTGTGGCAAAATGAACCTGGTTGGTTGCAGAAAAAGCGTCAGCTGGCATCAATACTGATGGAGCGTTTTCCCCAGCAGACTGGGCAAGAGCAGTGGCTGAAGGCCTGGTCAAGTCAAACGAAAGTAGTGGATAGAGGTACCAACTTAGTCAGTCATGATGGTGACTATGTTGTCCAGCCACTCAGTAAGGCTGTGAACGAATACTCCGAGATGCTGCAGGAGAATTTGATGGAGAAGGCAATCTCCTGGCAGGATGGCCAGTTGAATGCCGCTCACCTGGCCCGGATCGATGGTGGGCAGTTTGTTTACGTTCCGGATGACGTGGTGCTAAATGATCCAATCGTGATAGCTCCGACCATGCCGGGGACGAATCCCCACAACGTGATCATTGTGGGTGCTCACAGTCGGGTGGTAATCGACGAGACCGCTCAGTTTAACAATCCGGGGGCGGTCTATGCCGGCACTGAGCTGCTGGTCGGAACCGAGGCTCAGGTTACCTACCGGCAGTTTAACCGTTTTGTTGGGCGACGCGCCCGGCAGGCGGTTCATTGCTACCAGGCTCAGGGATCATGGGTTAAGTTGAGGTACGGGCAGGGAAGTGCTACGGACGTCACTACCAGTTTGTACAGCTTCCTAGATGGACGTCAGACCCGATGGACAGCTAAAGTGGCGTTACGGGTTCCCGCAGGTGCGCATCAAGAGTGTCGGCCGATTCTCGACGGTTACGGGGTAGAAACCGTGGGCCGACTTCAGGTATGGGGACAGGCCGATACACCGGCTGATCTTCAGCTAGCCCATCTGACAACCGGATCCGGAGAACCGTTAAATATTGCTCAACATCAGGAGCGGCTGACCCTGAATGAGGACCTCAGCACCCGCCTGCCTGCTGGCAGTTGGCTAAAAAATAAGTTTACTGATGCCTAAAACGTGTTACGGCCTTGTTACAAAGACCGGCAATAATACGTCAAAAGTCACTGATTTACCTCTAAAAAAGGTAAATCAGTGACTTTTTTTAATTGCTATATTACAATTATCCGTAAAATAATAGAGATGAGCGAAAGCCCGTCATGACGGTAATAAAACGCTAATTAAGTTGGTTAGAAACGGTTGATTATTACAAATTGTTACGTAAATGCGGGAATTTGATAATCCAGGGTAACTCGCCTGTAATTTTGGGCGTGTATAGTATAAACCGTTGATTGATATCAGCGATCAACATTACCAAAATTAAATAATTAAATTTGAAACTATTAGAATTAAAAAGGATGGGATTGAATCTTTATGAAGTTATCTAAACACATCGCTAAAATTACTGCCGCTGTTGCTGGTGCCGTTGCCCTGGGAACTATCGCAACTGCAACCACGGCTAACGCTGACTCAATTTACACGGTGCAAAGTGGTGATACTTTATCAGGAATCTCATGCAAGCTGGGTCATGATCTGAGCTTTGTTGATACCCTGGCTGCTAATAACCAGATTGCCAACAAGAACTTGATCTATGTTGGTCAGAAGCTGGTTATCAAGGACGACGGTGAAGTTGCTCCAGCGACCCAACAACAAGTTGCTACTCTGCCAAGCGCAACGCCGGCATCTGCTTCAACTGCTAACCAAAGTGCTGCTAGCCAGGCAACTAGTGCTGCCAGTCAATCAGCTACTCCTGCTAGCCAAGCAACGACTGCAAGTCAGGCTCCAGCTTCAGCAGCTCAACAACAAGTTGCTCAACCTCAACAGTCACAGGCACAACCACAGGTAACGGCTCCTACCCAATCAAAGGTTGCTGCTGCTACGCCTACTCAAGGTTACACTTCTAATGTTGGTGGTAATGATGCTGCTGCCAAGGCATGGATTGCTGCTCGTGAATCTGGTGGTAACTACGGTGCCCGGAACGGTCAATATGTTGGTAAGTACCAACTCTCCGCTTCCTACCTGAACGGTGACTACTCCGCTGCTAACCAAGAACGTGTTGCTGACCAATACGTTGCCAGCCGTTACGGTTCATGGTCTGGTGCTCAGGCCTTCTGGCAATCACATGGTTGGTACTAAAATTAACTTTAATAATTAACTTTCCTGATCCACGGTGGATGCCGTGGATCTTTTTATTTTAAAAATACGAAAGCAAGCCAGCTATGTTTAATCGAAATAGGTGCAGCCAGCGGTTAGTTTGCACGACCAGTTATTACCTGAATTGAAGGTGTTCAGTCATCCTACATCACTAATCTTTCTGACAGAAAAAATCCCTGGATCATTTTTATGTGATGATCCAGGGATTTAGTGTTTTAAATGTTTAGTTGTTCATCAGAACATCCAGCAGTTCCTGTGCAGATTCCTTCAAGGCATCCTTGGACTTGTCGTTGCCTAGGTGGGTGAAGATTTCGCCGACGTAGACGTTATGCTGGAAGAGGTTGTTGAAGACCTTGTCGATGATCGGCTTGGTCTTTTCCGGCTCTTGAACCGGGCCAAATGGGTTAGCAAAGAAAGTAGTACTCATGCCAACTTCATCGGTTGTCCCGAGGGCCTTCCGCTTACCGGCAACGAAGACCTTTTTAGCTTCTTCCTCGGTAGCAAAACGGTGAATACCAACCTCGTCGCTGTAGTTGTTGGCGTAGAGCCACATATCAACGGGGTGGTGTTCGATGACGTGTTCGTAGGTATCAGCTGGGATGATAACCCGGGCATTCTTTCGTTCAGGATTGAGGTAGACACCACGGTCCATGTTATTGAAGGCTACGGCACTGGACAGGTCGTCAAGACGAACAAAGGCCCCAGTTTCAGTTCCCTGGGCGTAGAGCTTGCCGTCATCACCGATGGTAAAGCTACCCATGTCGTCGAAGATGGTCTCCATGTCAACGATCTTGTCGTCAGCAATTTCCTGAAGTGCCTCGATAGACTCGGACTTCCCGGCACCGGAGTCACCGAAGAAGACCACGTTCTTTTCCTTTCCGTTGGTAAAGCGGATCCGCAGCATGGATCCATGGATTGGCAGGCGGCCGTTGTTGATTTGGTGCAGGTTGTGCAGGGTCAGGCACATTTTCTTCATGTAGCCAAAGTAAGTGGTCTTGTCCGTGTATGGTACCTCGCCGACCCAGATTTGGTTCTTCTTGTCGAGGTAGTAATGTGAAACCATGCCTTCCGTCTTTTCCAAACCGAAGAGGAGGATCATATCCGGCTTTTGGCCCTCAATATCTGCTGGGGATGCCAGTTCAAACAGGTTGGAGAGGGCGATCCCGTTGACCAGGTAGTCAACATTGAAGTAAATGTAGGCGAGACTCTCACCAATCTTGGCTGGGTAGCAGTACCACTGACCACGTTGACCGTGGAAGCGCTTGATTGGGTTTTCTTCTACTGCGGAGAAGACCCCTTCACGCTTATTGCTCTTGGTGTGCATCAGCATTGGCGGCCGCAGCATTACCGTATTGATGAAATCGATGTCACGGAGCTCTTCATAGCCTTCAGGAATTGGCCAGTCATGTGGCTGAACCAGCATGGAGGCATTTGTAGCCGCGTTAACCTGCCGGTAGGTCTGGTTGGTGAAGCCCTGCAGCTTCTCCTCGATTACCCGGTAGAGCTTACGAACAAGCTCGTTTAAGTGAGTGTCGATCATCTTAAATTCATTACCGGCAATCTTACTGTTATTATAATTAATAATGGAGACTCGTAGCAGGGAACGGTAGAATGAGTATAGGTCTTCGATACTGTTTAGAATTTCTTCTGGGTCGTAGTTATCGTAGGCACTACCGTCGTTGATCAAGATCTTCTTAAGCACCTCAACGTATTCTTCTGGCGTGGCGTTATCAAATGCGTCGTCGTCAAAGTCTGGATTACGTGAACCCAGGTAAAGCTTAACGATATCGAGCAGCTCATCACTATTGATCAGGGAGTAGATATCGTTATAGTAGGCTTCACTGAGGTTAATTGTCGCAACGCCCCGGTCGAGGTTGACATAGAGGGCTCTGCTTTGAATCTTTTGACTGTTTTCCGTCATCTGTACCATCAATCCTTTCATCTATACCTTGTCACCTATTATAGTTTATTTTTAGAGTAAAATGAAAATAAAATTAAGAATTATTAGAATTATTTGTCGCCCTAGGCCGATAATTCTTTATTAAAGTTATGCTAGAATATTAATATTATTAGAATGCGAGGGGTACATTATGGATATTAAGTGTAACGATACCTTGGCAGTTTCACTCCACCGAGTTTTTAATGCGGACTTGAACGAACACGGGACGGTCTTCGGTGGTCAGATCTTGAAGCTGGTTGATGGTGAAGCTTCGGTAGCCGCCATGCGGGTAACCCGATCGGTTGTGGTTACCGCTGCAATGGATCACGTCCAGTTCCTCCGGCCGTTTAAACTCCAGGATTCGATGTGCATGGAGGCTTATGTCACCGGGGTCGGGCGTCGGTCCCTGGAGGTATTTGTTAAGGTGATCGGGGAACACCTGATGACAGGTGAACGCTTCCTTGGTTTCACCTGCTTCATGACCTATGTGATTGAAGACCCCAACAAGCGGATTGAATACGATCAAGTCCTGCCCCAGACACCGGAGCAAGAGGCAATGGTCGCTGGGTATCCGGGTCGCCGCCTGCACCGGAAGGAAAATCGGCAGCGGCAGAAGATTATTCTAAATTCGATCAACATTAATAAGCCATGGTAAAACGTTATATTACAGGTGGTTTACAGATATGACGGAAAATGATAACTCTTGGTAACCCGGTCGTAACGCCAATCGTGTATAGTATTAACCATCAACATGATCAGCACTGCTGGTTAGTTAATACTAAAGCATAAAGGATGGATTGATTTTTAATGAAGTTATCTAAGAAAGCCGCCAAGATTACAGCAGCTATTACCGGTGCCGTTGCACTGGGGACCGTTGCTACTGCAACCTCTGCCAATGCCGACTCAATTTACACGGTACAGGCAGGTGACACCCTTTCTGGAATTTCTTACAAATTAGGCCATGACTTAACGTTCGTTGATACGCTGGCTAATAACAACCAAATTGCTGACAAGAATGTCATCTACGTTGGTCAAAAGTTAGTGATCAAAGACGATGGTGAGGTTGCCCCAGCAACTGACCACCAGGTGGCAACCCTGCCGGCTGCTACCAGCCAAAACACGACGAGCCAAACTGCTGCTAGCCAGGCTCCTGCACAACAACAGACGAACACGTCTACTGCTAGTGCCAGTTACAACTCCGGGGTCTCCGGCAATGATGCAGCTGCTAAGGCCTGGATCGCTGGTCGGGAATCCGGTGGTAACTACGGTGCCCGCAACGGTCAATACGTCGGTAAGTACCAATTATCCGCTTCTTATCTGAATGGGGACTACTCCGCGGCTAATCAAGAGCGGGTTGCTGACCAATACGTAGCTAACCGTTACGGCTCATGGTCTGCTGCTCAGTCCTTCTGGCAGTCACATGGTTGGTACTAAAAATAGATTAGTTAAGAGTATATGCGCCGTCCCAGATTATGGGGCGGCTTTTTTGTATCATCATATGATTGAAATTTCATATGAATAGAAAAAGTTAAAATTTCTTACCAAGAAATGAATAAAGTATTCCAGCGATAACCCCTTGCCAGAGTAGTGTTGACAAGCTTGGTCAATATTAGTCAAATGAAAATTAGCACTTAATACTGCTGAGTGCTAATTTGCTATTGTATTTCTGCTTAGCAGAATTAGAATAGTAAGTGTAATCAAGATCAAGGTAATTAAGAAAGGAAGAATCAATTATGGCTAATGAAATTCAACGTCGTGGTAACTTGTTCGACAACTTGATGAACATGCGTGATTGGATGGATGATAATTTCTTCCCTGACTTGACGCCAGCCGCTGACCACATGAAGACTGATGTCGCCGAGACTGACCAGGCTTATCAGGTAAAGATTGACATGCCGGGTTTTGATAAGAAGGATATTCACATCAACTACGCTAACAATATTCTGTCTGTTACTGGCCATCGGGACACCTTCGCTGACGAGAGCGACAAGAAGGGGAATATTCTGCATAGTGAACGGCGGTATGGTCAGATGAGCCGGCAATATCGGCTGCCGGATGTTGACCGTGCCAAGGTTGCAGCTCACTATGAAAACGGGGTATTGACTCTTGACTTGCCAAAGATTCAGGCTAGTGAGGACAATGACAGTCGGATCGACATTGACTAATTTCTAAGTACCAAGTCCATCAATAAACAAACGGGCTGACCAGTGAATGGTCAACCCGTTTTTAGGTAAAAATCGGCATCACCCAGCTTAGGGCGGTGTCGATTTACTATATTAAAATGCTTGAACGACGTGCATGATCCCGAAGACCATCAACATGACTGATATCAACCAGACAATCGTCATGGCTGAAAGTAGCGG
Source organism: Limosilactobacillus pontis (assembly GCF_002940945.1). Taxonomy (GTDB): domain Bacteria; phylum Bacillota; class Bacilli; order Lactobacillales; family Lactobacillaceae; genus Limosilactobacillus; species Limosilactobacillus pontis_A. The sequence continues at coordinate 337,520 of NZ_PNFV01000001.1, read as the reverse complement.
ACTGAAGAGGAGGACAACTCCCATGATGGTACTGATTACACCCAGGACAACTAACCAAGTGGCGTAACCACGGTGGAACTGCTTGAAAAGTTTGGCTGCCTTGATTTCTATAATGGAGTCAACGATGAACCAGATAGCGAACAGGATGGCAATATAGAGGATTCCCCATATTGGAGAAACCAGGACGATGATTCCCAAGATAATATCTAAAATTGCTGCGAAAATGATCCAGCCTGAGCGTTGATTAAGGGACCGGTTGATAAACTGCCGGAACCATATCTCGTAGATTCCCCGAAGAATAAAGGAAATTCCCACTAAAATGGTCAAAAAATGTAGTGTTGTGTCTGGGTGCATGAATGATGCCAGCCCGGCCAGGATAAATAGGATTCCGACGATCAGGCTGAACCAGTCAAAGCCCCGCTTTTGTTCAGTAAACATCTAAAACACCTCCTTATAAAAACTATGCTCTCTATCATAGTGCAATTAATTGTTCGAAACAATAAGTCCCTTAATAAAAAGCCCAGCAACGGCAAATTGTCTCGTTACTGGACCTATGTCTAGGGATTCTCCTTGATACCATGGGGAAAGTCTTTGTTGATCTCCCGTAGGATCGGCAGAAGGTAGTTGACGTATTGATGATAGGCGTCGATCGGCTTCAGGTTGCTGCCGTTGGCCTTCATCAGGGCGATCGCAATGTCGTGGGCCCGTTGCTCATTTGAAATCATTTTTCTCACCTCAAGTACCTAGTTTAACAAATCTAAGGATGGGTGAGCATAAATCGTTGCAAAAATTTTTTCCAACCGTTCTGGTAGAGGATGATCATCAGGGAGAAACCGATCACTGCACCAAGGGTGTTGGTGATCAAGTCGTCGATGTCGGCTAGGCGCTGCAGGTCGAGGAAGTAGTCCCATACGAATTGGTTGATCTCGATGAAAAGGCTGAAGGAGAGCCCGTATAGGATGGCCCGTTCAAAGGGAGTTCGATAGTTGAAGAGAAAAATGTAAACACCCAACGGAAAGGTCATGACGATATTAAGAAAAAATTCGGGACTGAATCCCTGAAAGGGGATGGCGTTGAAGGGCACACCACGAAAGTAAAAGAGGGCCTTGGGAGCTGAGAGAAAGCTGAAGTGCGCCGGAGTCAGACACAACCACATCACTGTTGTGACATAGACGAGTGCGGAAACGGTAGTGATTCGTTCACCCCAGCTGGGATGATGCTGCCAGCAGCTACTCTTAAAGAAGATTAATAATTCAAGAATACAGTAGACGATAAAGGGAAACCAAGCAAGCAAAAGAAAATTACTCCTAACTAAAAAAGTGTTATACAATGTAGTTTCAATAGTTCGTTATTATATATCAAGGCGGGCCAAATTGATAGCCGTCGGCCTACCCTTGTGTTCGAGGAGTGGATAAAAATATGGAAAAGCAACAGCAGATGAATCGGCGCCTTAAAAGCCGGCACATCGAGCTAATGGCCCTCGGGGGAACGATCGGCACCGGGCTATTTCTGGGATCTGGTAAGGCTATTCGTGAGGCTGGTCCAGCGATCCTGCTGGCCTACCTGATCACCGGAATCATCTGTTTCGGGATCATGCGGGCCCTCGGTGAGCTTTTATTGTCGAACTTGCACTACCGATCATTCATGGAAGCCATCAGGGACTACCTTGGTCCCCGGGTGAGTTTTGTTGCCGGCTGGGCCTACTGGGCATGTTGGCTGGCCCTGGCGATGGCCGAGATTACGGCGATCGGATTGTACATTCAGATCTGGTTGCCCAACGTTCCCCAATGGATTCCCGGGGTGATCACCCTAATCATCTTTTTATGTTTGAACCTGATCACCGTGAATGTTTTTGGGGAGATCGAGTTCTGGTTTGCCCTAATCAAAATCCTAGCGATTATCGTTCTGGTGGCAGTCGGTATATTGATGATGGTCTTGCAGTTCAAGACCGGTAACGGTTACGTAGCCTCACCACAGAACCTGGTTCGCTACCACGGCTTTTTTGCGACCGGGTTGGGCGGTTTTGCCCGGTCCTTTCAAATGGTAGTCTTTGCCTTCGTTGGGCTTGAGATGGTCGGGGTTACTGCGGCGGAGGCCGAGAATCCGCGCAAAGTGATCCCCAAGGCAATCAATGGCATCCCTGTTCGGATCCTGCTCTTCTACATTGGCGCCCTGGCGGTAATTATGTGCATTTATCCCTGGAATCAATTATCACCGAGCAACAGTCCCTTTGTCCTGGTCTTCAAGGACGTCGGCCTACGAGGAGCAGCCAGCATTGTTAACTTTGTGGTCATCACTGCAGCAGCCTCGGCCTGCAACAGTTCGATCTACACGACCGGGCGGATGCTGGCGGAGCTAACCGCTGACGCCCACCGACCGGCTATTCGGCGGATCAGCTACCTGTCTAAGCGGGCGGTGCCGGCCCGGGCAGTCGTGATTTCGTCACTAGTAATCGGTCTGGCCGCAATCCTAAACCTGGTGATGCCTGGAGAGGTCTTCACCTTTATCTCCAGCATTGCCACAACCAGTTTTCTTTTCATCTGGGCTGCTATCATCCTAACCCATCTCCGCTATATTCGTATGCATCCGACTACACGAACATTTAAGATGCCAGGAGCCCCGATGACCGATTATCTGGTCTTGGCCTTTCTAGCCTTCGTCGTAGTGGTCCTGTGCATGGAAACTCAGACTTTGGAGGCATTGATTCTGACCCTGGTCTGGTTTGCTATTCTGAGCATGGCTGCACTGAGTCAGCCCAAGAATAAATGTAAATAAATTAGAATGAGGAATAGCTTTCCATGCAATAGCATAATACACAAAAGGCCTCCAGTATTCGGATTTTCCGAATACTGGAGGCCTCTTTGAAACTCCATTATTTATGATTGATTTAAGTGAAGCTTGCGCTGACAGTCGGGACAGATCCCGTGGACTTCGATATGACAGCCGGTCACTAGGTAGTTGGTTTTCTCCCGAGTCATTGCCTGCAGGTCCTTTGTAATTGCTGAAAAATGTTCATCAAAGACATCGGAAATTTTACCACAGTTATCACAGACGACGTGGTAATGGGGGTGCCCAAAGTAATCGAAATGGGTACTGCCATCGCCATTCTTTAGCTCAATGACGAGATTATAGTCGACAAACAGCTTCAGAGTGTTGTAGACGGTCGCCATACTGATATTGTCCACGTTATCCTTTAGGTCGTCGTAGATCATTTCCACGCTTGGGTGAGTATGGTGATTGATCAGGTACTCCAGGATCAGCTTGCGCTGGGGTGTGAGCCGGACCTTGTTAGAGCGCAGGATCTCGATGGCGTGGTCAAATTCAGCCTCTGCCATGAACATCTCTCCTTTCTTACAATAGTTATAAACTACTAGTATTATATCATTTACAATCTTGAAAGCAAAATATATAATATTAACCGTTTAGATAATAACAGTTCTAAAGAAGGGTGATAAGAAATGGAGAAGAGTATTGACCAGAATGGCCGTGCGTACAGCCGCTTTTGGTTTATTTTTACATTGTTAGTTGGGACCTTTACGATGTCGATCAGCCAGTCGTCACTGTCGACCGCCTACCCAACCCTGATGCGGGCGTTTGGTATTTCCGCTTCGACCGTCCAATGGTTGACGACGGGATTTATGCTTGTTATGTGTGTTAGTATGCCGATCAGCCCCTGGATGCTGAATAACCTTAACTTTAAGACAATGTTCATGGGGGCTCTGGCCCTGTTTGATGTCGGGTCGCTGATGATCATCCTAACCCCGGCCAGCTGGGGAACCGGGGGCTTTTGGTTTATGATGATTGGTCGGGCAATGGAGGCCTTTGCGGTTGGTGTCCTGTTTCCATCCTACCAATCGGTTTTGTTGGAAATTACCCCCAAGGAGAAGCGGGGGACCGTCATGGGGATTGCTGGGCTGGTCATGGGTTCAGCCCTAGCCTGTGGACCAATTGTTTCTGGAATTGTGCTGAAGTTCTTTGACTGGAAGAGCCTCTTCGTTCTCTTCATGCTGGTGATTACCGTGATCATTGTGATGGCTGGAACGGGGTTAATCCGTGACGTCATGACACGCCACACCAGCAGCTTAGACTGGCTATCGGTAGTTCTGTCGATTGGGTTGATCGGAATCATGTACGTGGTCAACCTGGCCGGCAAGAAGGACGTTAACTGGTTGGCTAATGGGATCATCCTACTGGTTAGCATCGCTGCCGTTGCAGCCTTCTGCTACCGGCAGCTGCACTTAGATTCGCCACTGTTGGAATTGCGGGTCATGAAGACGTTTAACTATGACCTAGCGATCTTGTTAACCTCAATCTCATACATTGCCCTGATTGTTACCACAATTATCTTTCCTCTGTACTATCAGGATGTTTTGCATGTCAGCCCCTTCGTTTCGGGGATGGCCTTGGTGCCTGGAGCAGCCTTCCTGAGTATCCTGAACCCGCTAACTGGTAAGCTGGCAGACAAGATTGGCTTCAAGCCGACAATGATCGTTGGGATGCTGATGATCATTGGCGGATGGTTGGCGGCCTTTTTCCTGCTCAACCGGCTCAGCCTGCTGACGATGATCTTGTGTGCAATGGTTATTGAGGGTGGCAATGCTTTCGTGATGATGCCAGCAGTCACTCTGGGAGCCAACGCCTTGCCTAACGAGCTGGTTCCACACGGGACGGCAGTAATCACTACTGTTCGGCAGGTTCTTGGTTCGGCCGGAGTGGCGGTTTCAACCATTATCCTGACGGTAGCAACGGCCAACGCCATGCACCGGGGTAGTGCTAACCTGACGGCGTCCTTGCACGGCTACCACCTTGTTTTCGCTTTGATGGTTGTCGTCGAAATCATCGGCTTGATCCTGGCACTGATGCTCAAGGACGTGAAGAAAAAAGCAGCTGCCTAGTAAATCTTTCGTATTAGTATAATAGGGGTAGGTGATTCAGCATGACCCATGAGGCCACTGGGTCACCTTTTATTACACTAAAGGAGGAATTAAGATGTGCGATGTGAGACGACCGGCCTGGGCCGAGCAGACGCCGGCGATGCGGGACTACTACGACCACTACTGGGGGTTGCCGGTGCATGATGACCGCCAGCTGTTTGAGATGCTGAGCTTGGAACTCTTTCAAGCGGGACTAACCTGGCGGACGATCTGGGACCGGCGTCAGTCTTTTGAACACGCCTTTGCTAATTTTGACGTTGACCGGGTTGCAGCCTTCACTGCAGCCGATATTGACCGCCTTTGTCAGGATAAGACAATCATCCGCAATCGGCGCAAGATCAGCGCGGTGGTGGTCAATGCCCGGGTGATCCAGGGACTACACCGGGCCGGGCAGAGTTTTGATGATTATGTCTGGCGGTTTGTTGGCTACCGTCCTCAGCGATTGATCCTGACACCCACGGAACTGCTACCGGCTCAGACAGCTCAGTCGCGGGCAATGGCAAAGCAATTCAAGGCGGATGGTTTCAAGTTTGTTGGTCCAACGATCATGTACTCGTTTATGACGGCGGTCGGCCTAGTCAACGCCCGCTGCTGAAACTTGAGCATTGATTACCGTGCGGCATTTATGCTAAGATGGGTCTCGTTATAAAGCAAATTCCCGATAGGATTCACGCTTGCCGTGAAGATGCCTTGTAACCGCAACTACCGAACTGTTGAAAAGTTTCACTAGAATATGGGGGAATTAGATTAAAATGGCAGAAAAACACTTATTTACATCAGAATCAGTCTCTGAGGGACATCCGGACAAGATCGCTGACCAGATCAGTGACGCCATCCTGGATGCCATGCTCGAACAAGACCCGGATGCCCGGGTGGCAGTTGAGACGTCCGTGACGACCGGCTTGGTGCTGGTCTTTGGTGAAGTTTCCACCACGGCCTACGTTAACATCCAGAAGATCGTTCGGGACACCATTCGCCAAATTGGCTACACCGATGGCAAGTACGGCTTTGACGCCGATAACTGTGCTGTCATCACCGCAATCGACGAACAGTCACCGGATATTGCTCAAGGGGTTGACGACTCCCTAGAGACTCGTGAAGGGGACGGCGATCCGCTCGACAAGATTGGTGCCGGTGACCAGGGACTGATGTTTGGCTATGCAACCGACGAGACACCAGAATACATGCCGCTGTCTTTGATGCTTAGCCACAAGCTGATGCAGAAGATCGCCCGTTTGCGCAAGGATGGGACGATCCCATATCTGCGGCCAGATGCCAAGGCCGAGGTCACGGTTGAATATGATGAGAACGACAAGCCAATCCGGGTTGACACCGTGGTTCTGAGTACGCAGCATGATCCTGAAGTTTCTCTGGACCAGATTAAAAAGGATGTTAAGGAACAGGTTATCAAGGCGGTTATCCCGGCTGAATACTTGGATGATAAAACCAAGTACTTTATTAACCCGACTGGTCGTTTTGTTATCGGTGGCCCTCAAGGGGATGCCGGTCTGACCGGACGGAAGATCATTGTTGATACCTATGGTGGGGCTGCTCACCATGGTGGTGGGGCCTTCTCTGGCAAGGATGCCACCAAGGTGGATCGGTCCGCCAGTTATGCTGCCCGCTACATCGCCAAGAACCTAGTGGCCGCGGGCTACGCCAAGAAGCTGGAGATCCAAGTGGCCTACGCCATTGGGGTGGCCGAACCAGTTTCCATCTCCATCAACACCTACGGTACCGGAACCAAGAGCGATGATGAATTGATTGCAGCTGTTCGGCAGGCCTTTGACTTGCGGCCGGCTGGGATCATCAAGATGCTTGATCTTAAGCGGCCAATCTACAAGCAGACGGCGGCTTACGGTCACTTTGGCCGGACCGATATTGACCTGCCATGGGAGCATCTAGACAAGGTCGACGAACTAAAGCAGATTTTGGGCTAATTGTTTACGGCGCGTCTTGCAATTGTGCGGTGAGCTTGTTAGAATGATTGGTAAATATTTTGATCGTGATAGAAGTAGTAGTCGGGACGTTGGTCTTCAGAGATCCTGCGGGGCTGTGAGCAGGAGGCCGGCACCGATGAACTCCTCTAGGTGATTACTGCTGAACACAAGTAGGCAGTGACGTTTTCCGCGTTAAGGAGCCAAGTGCTATGGCGCTGACCATAGAAAACGGGTGGTACCGCGGATTAGATTTCGTCTCGTAGAAGGAATTCTACGGGACTTTTTTATTACGACCAAGATGATATTGATGCGCGATTTTTTGACAAAGGAGCAATAAGATGGCTTACGATCATACAGCGATTGAAAATAAGTGGCAGAAGTTCTGGAAGAAGAATAAGACCTTTAAGGCTGAACTGAAGCCGGATCAAAAGAAGTACTATGCACTAGATATGTTCCCATACCCGTCTGGTCAAGGCTTGCACGTTGGGCACCCTGAGGGCTACACGGCGACCGATGTGATGTCCCGAATGAAGCGGATGCAGGGATACAATGTTTTACATCCAATGGGCTGGGACGCATTTGGCCTGCCAGCTGAACAGTACGCCTTGAAGACTGGACATAATCCAAAGAGCTTCACCAACCAGAACATTAACCACTTCCGTAACCAGATTCAGTCCCTCGGTTTCTCCTACGACTGGGATCGGGAGGTCAACACGACGGATCCCGAATATTACAAGTGGACCCAATGGATCTTCGAACAGCTCTACAAGAAGGGCCTGGCTTATGAAAGTGAGATCATGGTCAACTGGGCACCTGACTTCATGGGCGGGACCGTGGTTGCCAACGAAGAGGTAGAGGATGGTAAGACTAAGCGGGGCGGCTACCCGGTTTACCGGAAGCCGATGAAGCAGTGGGTCCTGAAGATTACTGCTTACGCTGACCGCCTGATTGATGACCTTGACCTGGTTGACTGGCCAGAGAGTGTTAAAGAGATGCAACGGAACTGGATTGGCCGTTCCGAAGGGGCTGCCGTCTTCTTCCCAGTGGCCGGTGATGAAGACACCAAGATCGAAGTCTTCACCACCCGGGCAGACACTCTCTTCGGTGCTGCCTATGTAGTTTTGGCGCCAGAAAACGACTTGGTTGACCAACTGACAACGCCGGAACATGCCGACGCGGTCAAGGCCTACAAGGAGGAAACGGCCCGGCGCTCCGACTTAGAGCGGACGGACTTGAACAAGGATAAGACCGGGGTATTCACTGGATCCTACGTCATCAACCCCGTAAATGGCGAGAAGCTGCCAATCTGGATTAGTGATTATGTCCTGGCATCTTACGGAACAGGTGCGGTGATGGCTGTGCCGGCTGGTGATCAACGTGATTACGACTTTGCCAAGAAGTTTGACCTGCCGATCAAGCCAATTATCGAGGGAGCCGACCTCTCTGAAGGAGCCTTTGAAGGTGACGGCAAGCATATCAACTCTGGCTTCTTAGACGGCCTTAACAATGCCGATGCCAAGGCCAAGATGATCAATTGGCTGGAAGAACACGATGCTGGTCATAAGAAGGTCAACTATCGGCTACGGGACTGGATCTTCAGCCGACAACGCTACTGGGGTGAGCCAATCCCGGTTATTCACTGGGATGACGGCCGGACAACCCTGGTACCAGAAGATGAGTTGCCGCTGAAACTGCCAGACACCGATAATATCGAACCATCCGGGACTGGTGAGAGCCCTCTGGCTAACGTCAAGGATTGGGTCAACGTATACGATGACCAGGGCCGACACGGTCTGCGGGAAACCAACACGATGCCACAGTGGGCCGGTTCGTCATGGTACTGGCTTCGCTACACCGACCCGCACAACAGCAAGGAGTTTGCCTCTAAGCAGGCCCTTGATTACTGGTCACCGGTCGACCTTTACGTCGGCGGGGCCGAACACGCGGTATTGCACCTGCTCTATGCCCGGTTCTGGCACAAGGTTCTTTATGACTTAGGCCTGGTTCCAACCAAGGAACCGTTCATGAAGCTGGTTAACCAGGGGATGATCCTTGGGGCTAACCACGAAAAGATGTCCAAGTCCAAAGGAAACGTGGTCAACCCAGACGACATCGTTGAGAAGTACGGTGCCGATACTCTGCGGCTCTATGAGATGTTCATGGGACCACTGACCGAATCCGTACCGTGGGATGAGGAAGGTCTCCACGGGTCCTACAAGTGGATTCAGCGGGTATGGCGCCTGCTGATGGACGACAATAACCACCTGCGGGATCGGATTTCCAACTTTAACGATGGCAAGCTGGATAAGGTCTACAACCAGACGGTCAAGAAGGTCACGGAAGACTACGAGCGGATGCACTTCAACACCGCTATTTCTCAACTGATGGTCTTCGTCAACGAGGCTTACAAGGCTGAGGACCTGCCAGTTGAATACATGGAGGGCTTTGTCAAGATGATCTCCCCAGTGATGCCGCACGTGGCCGAAGAGCTGTGGAGCCAGTTTGGCATCAGTGACACGATTGCCTATCAGCCATGGCCAAAGTATGATCCTAAGGCGCTGGTTGAAAATGAGGTTGAAATGATCGTCCAAGTCAATGGTAAGGTGCGGGCCAAGATTAAGATGGCCAAGGATACTGATCGTGAAGAAGCACAGAAGCAGGCATTAGCCAACGAACACGTTCAGAAGTTCACGGCTGGCAAGGATATCAAGAAGGTCATTGTGGTACCGAACAAGATTGTCAACATTGTTGCTAAGTAAGATTTAACTGTAAAAACCGGACCGTGGCTCAATCGCTTCGATCCGTTTTTTTGCATGATGGAGGAAAATAATGGAAATAGTAAGCTATCCGGCCTTCTTCACTCCCAAGGCGGGTGAAATTCAAGTGGACTTCCCCGACCTCCCCGAGGCCTTTACCCAGGGGAAAACGATGGCGGAAGCACTGGATTTTGCCAAGTTGGGTTTGGCAATCACAATCAACGATAAACTCGGTCACTTTGAACCGGCCCCGGCAGCTAGTGATCTGACCACGCTACAGGCTCAATACCCAGACCGGACCGTGAAGTTGGTGACGGTCGATCTGGACCAATATTAAATAAAAATTAAAAAAGCTAAAACGAATTGCACCCGTTTCAGCTTCACGATAGAATAATTAAGATTGTGTTATTTTACATATTAAAATGAAAGACAGGATGTTAATGACTTATGAATGAAGCGGAAACTAACAAGTCAAGGGGCACCACGTCCAAGACCGATTCCCAGTCAAAGATGCTAAGCGGGTCGGCCTGGATGACAGCTGGGAGTATCACCTCGCGGCTGCTGGGGGCTCTGTATGTTATTCCATGGGTTACCTGGTTTGGCTCTTACAGTAACGTAGCCAATGCCCTCTTTGCCCAGGGTTATAACATTTATAACATATTCATCATTATTTCAACCGCGGGAATTCCGTCTGCAATCTCCAAGTTGGTTGCTCACTACAACGGAATCGACCAGTACATCATCAGTCAGCGGCTATATCGGACGGGGATGTACGTCGCTGCGGTAATGGGGATCGTCGGGGCGACGGTGATGATGTTCGGGGCTGCACTGATGGATAATGGCGACCCCAATGTTATCCCGGTCATCCAGTCCTTGGCCTGGGCGATCCTGATCATCCCGGGAATTTCAATCACTCGGGGATACCTGCAGGGATATAACTGGATGGCTCCATCGGCGATGTCGCAATTTGTCGAGCAGCTCTGCCGGATCATTTATATGCTGGCGGCAACCTATCTGATTATGAAGATTGGCCATGGCAGTTGGGTCAGTGCGGTTACCCAGTCAACCTTCGCCGCTTTCATTGGGGCAGTTGGCGCGGCCGCGGTCCTAATGTTTAGTCGCTTCCGTCATGCCGGTGAGATGCGGGAGATGGCCCGGCGCAGTGTTAAAACGGCCGACGTCTCGGTCATGGATATGATTATAAAGATCATCTACCAGTCAATTCCGTTTGTGATCATCGAGTCAGGGATTGCGGTCTATCAGCTAATTGACCAGTATTCGTTCCCGCGGATGATGGCGATGGTCGGGCATTTTTCCCGCTACCAGATTCAAGTTATCTATGCTCTGTTTGCCTTTAATGCTAACAAACTCTACATGATTATCATCTCGTTGGCAGCAGCGATGGCAGTAACGGTTATTCCATTGCTGGCTACGGCCCGGGTCCAAAACGACCAGGCTGAGATGAAAAAACAGATTGAGAACGTCTTGATGTTGTTCTACTTTGTTATGATTCCGGCTGCTCTCGGGTTGTCAGCCGTTGCCCAGCAGATCTACACAGTCTTCTATCGATACGATGCGGCTGGGGTAGTTGTTCTTGAATTTGCGGCCTTCATTGCCATTCCAATGGGGCTGTATACAGTTGCTGCGGCAATGATGCAGGGAATTTCAGAAAATCGCCGGATGATGAAGTTCCTTGCCATCGGATTGATCATCAAACTACTCGTGCAATATCCATGTATCTGGTTGCTGCAGGGCCTGGGACCACTGATGGCGACGGGGATCTCAATGACAGTGGTCAACTACCTGATCCTGCACTCCTTCAACAATGAGTTTCGGTTGCGTTTCGATCAGATGGCCCGACCAACTAATCAGATTCTTTGCTTCTCCTTGATCATGTTTGTTTTGACTAAGTTGGTGATGGTTCTGATTGGTCACTTTGTCAGCCCGTACGGCCGTTACACCGCATTCTTTTCCTTAATTCCGGGAGTACTGGTTGGTTTGGCTGTATATGTCTACTTAGCCTTAAAGTTCCGGCTGGCCGACAAGGTTATTGGTGCTAAATCGGAGCTCTTGCGGCGCAAACTGCATATCCGTTAAATGAACAGGCGATCCAACATCAAATGAGATGCTGGGTCGCTTTTTGATATGGAAGAGGCTGGGAGAAAATAGGACTTTCTCCCAGCCTCCTGACTACTGTTAAATTTAATCTAGGAAACCGATGTGGTGTTCGTTATGGGCCGTTTCCATCTTTTTCATGAAGACTGGTAGGGCCCGACTGATTTGGTGGGGCAAGACGATGTATTGGTTCTTGGCAATTTGCTCGGCAATGGCACTATGGGCGTAGACAGCAGCCAGAACCGCCTTTAACGGTGTCTGGTGAAACTCGGCCACGAAACCACCGACCATCCCGGCTAGGGTATCACCCATGCCACCGACAGCCTGGGCGGGGGTACCGATGGTCAGCTGGTAAGTCTGATTGGCTGTGTAGATCTCGGTGTGGTGCTTTTTGAGGACCACTGTAGCATCGAGTTTATCACGGGCCGCGCGATTGCGTTCGGGGGTTTGGTCAGCAATCTTGATCCCAGAGAGGCGCTGCCACTCCATCTCATGTGGTGTGTAAATGATATTGCCCTGCGGGGCGGTCAGCTTCTCTCGAGCCATTAAGGTGATTGCCGAACCATCGATAACGATGTTTTGATGATCATTGGTATGAGCGAAAACATTCTTGAGAATGTGAAGTCCCTGGTCATCATCGCCAAGACCGGGACCGACCACAACTGTTGTGGCTGCTGTCACTAGGCTGGCAGTCTGGTCATCATTGGTAAAGTCGGCAAACATAGCCTCGGGGAGCTGGGAGTGCAGGGCACCAGAGTTACACTGGTCTGTGCAGACAGTTACCAGTCCAGCACCAGCGCAAACACTGGCGGTGGCGGCCATAATGATAGCACCGCCAAAGTTGCGGTTGCCACCGACCAGGGTGACCTTGCCGAAGGTACCCTTGAAACTTTGTTCGGGCCGTGGCTTGATGACATCGTGCAGGATTTGGTCAGTTAATTTTTCCATAAAAACACTTCCTAAATGATTTCAATTTAGTAATCTACACTTTAATGGTATCATTAATTTATTAAATTAAGTAATTGGAGGAACTAGAAAATGACAGACTGGTTAAAAGCGGCACAGAGTCAGGAGAAAGATTACCTGAACGATTTAACAGCTCTGATGAAGATCCCGAGTGTCCGGGATGACTCAGCGGCTACTGACGAATATCCACTCGGTCCCCGACCAGCTCAGGCCCTAGCCGCCTTTCTCGAGATGGCAGAGCAGGATGGCTTTCGGACTAAAAATATCGACAATGTGGTCGGCTATGCGGAATGGGGCGAAGGAGACGAGACCCTAGCTATTCTAGCGCACTTAGATGTCATGCCAGCTGGCAAGGGTTGGGATACGGATCCCTTCGACCCGGTAATCAAAGATGGCAATCTTTACGGCCGAGGAGCTTCCGACGATAAGGGCCCGGGGATGGCCGCCTATTACGCCCTGAAGTACCTTAAGGATCAGGGAGTCATCTTTAATAAGCGGGTTCGCTTCATTGTTGGTACCGATGAGGAGAGCAACTGGACTGGGATGCATCGTTACTTCGAGGTTGAACCAGCCCCGACCCTAGGTTTTTCACCCGATGCTGAGTTCCCGGTTATAAACGGTGAAAAAGGGCAGGTCTCATTGAAGATTGGGGCGCCAGCTACCAATGGTGACCAATTTGTTCTGGAGAGTTTCCACTCCGGCTTGCGGTTCAACATGGTGCCTCGGGAGGCTGTCGCCTTAGTCACAGTTCCCGACCGTAAGACAGTTACGGCAGCCTTTGCTCAATTTGTCGATGACAACCCGATTAAGGGGACAGCTGAGGAAACCGCCGATGGTCTGCGATTGACGGTGATTGGTAAGGCTGCCCATGGGATGGAGCCGGAACAGGGGATTAACGCCGGAACTTATCTTGCTAAGTTCCTTGACCAGTATGACTTTGCAGGTGGTGCTAAGAGCTTCATCCACTTTCTGGCCAAGTATCTCCATCTCGATACCCGAATGACAGCTTTTGATGGTGCTTTTACTGACCCGGTAATGGGTGAGCTGACCATGAACGCGGGAATTCTGAACTTTGACCAGGATAAGGGAGCAGACATTGATATGAACTTCCGTTTTCCTAAGGGAATCACTCCTGATGAGCTTGAGGCCAACGTTAAGCAGGTTACTGACCAGCTAAAAATGACGGTAAAGCAGGGCGCCTCCCAAGAACCACACTATGTTGATCCAGCGGACCCAATCGTCAAGATTTTAATGCAGGCCTATATTGACCAAACCGGCGACGAGAATGCCAAGCCTGAGGTTGTCGGCGGTGGGACTTATGGCCGCCTTATGGAGCGCGGGGTTGCTTTTGGAGCCTTGATGCCGCAGACACCAAACACAATGCACCAAGCTAATGAGTTTCAACCGGTGGCTGACTTGATTAAGTCGATGGCTATTTACATGGAAGCCATCAATAATTTGGTGACTGATTAGTGCACATTTGTGCAAGAGTGGTAAAATAAAGGTGTAGTAAAAAGGAATTTTTGGAGGTGTTTTTATGAGTTATCAAAAGATCCTAGTCGGAATTGATGGTTCGACGCAATCAGATATGGCTTTCAACAAGGCAGTTGAAGTTGCCTTGCAAAACAATGCCCAACTTAACTTGCTGAGTGTCATCAATGGCGAACGGTACCCAAGTACGGGCCCAAGTGGCTATGGATTCGTTGACCACAGCATCTATGAATCCGCGGTTGAAGAAATGAAGAAACGACTTGGCGCTTATCGGACGAAGGCGGAAAATGCTGGAGTTAAGGATGTTAACGATGATGTTGTTATTGGCAATGCCAAGCTGGAACTGGCTGAACACTATCCAAGCGAGCACAATATTGACCTGATTGTTATCGGGGCCACCGGTTTGAACGTGGTTGGCCGTCTGATCGTCGGTTCAACTGCTGCATATACGATTCGTGAAGCACCTTGTGACGTCACGGTTGTCAAGACCGATATGAATAATAAGAAGCTGGATATTAAGAAGGATAGCTATCCAGAAATTTAAGCTGAAAGTGAGTGGCTGGGGAAATGATATTTTCTTCTAGCCACTTTTTTGCGAATATTGCAATGCAGGTGCAGAGGCCAGACAAAGCGTCGCGGCTCTTTTTTCTTGGTCGTTTTGTGAGTAAAAGAATGGTAAATTAAATCAAAGCTAGTATAATCGTGAATGTTAGGTGTTGAAACACCATTACTTTGATGATAGGAGTAGTCCTTCGATGCAATTACGACTTAAATACCTAATCAGCGTGGTAGTTGCCCTGCTGATTGTGCTCTTGCTGGGTGCTGGTATCCACCAGCACATTCATTTCAACCGCAACACGACTATTAATGGGGTGCCGGTGGGCGGCTTGACCGCTAAGCAGGCATACAATAAAGTCAAGGGTAGCAAGCGCGCTAATCAGGTCTATCTAAACGGCCAGTTGATTTATCAAGGCAAGGCAACAAACTCTGGCATCGATAGTAAAGATCGGGCAAAGTTCGACCAGGCGCTTAAAAAACAGATGACCTTCTTCCCGTCCAGCAAGCGGCAAAATATCCTTATCTGGACCGACGAGCTTAAGAACGATCCTCAGTCAGCAGCCAAAAAGCAGGCAGTGATCAACCGCCTTCAGCAGCTGAATCAGGGGCGGCGGGCCCCAGTCGATGCCTATGCTGTGTTGGAACATGGTAAGGTTAAGCTGGTGGCTGCCAAGGCAGGGACCAAGTATGATCAGGCAACCCTATTGAAGCAGTTTAACCGGCGGGCAGCCAACGGGACTGTTCGGCTGACGGCCAAGCGTCAGCAGCCCTTGTCTGCGCAGAGCAAGACGGTACAAAATGAGAAAAAACAGCTTCAGAAGCTGATCGGGCGCAGCGTTACCTACAAGGTGGAGGACAAGACCTATCACTTCACGACAACGGACGTGATCACGAAGGCTACTTACCATAACGGAAGGTACCAGTTCGACACCAGCGCAATCGATGAGAAAATCAAGAAGATAAACCAGGCCCAGGCTACACTGGGGCGGGCCTTTAAGTTTAAGACCCACGATGGTAAAATGATTACTACCAATCAGAAGGGAACCTATGGCTGGAAGATCAGCGCCCAGCGTGCCGGTCAGACGCTGGCCCAGGCTCTAGCAGCTGATAAACGGGAAGTCAGTGCCGATCATGATATTTACGGAATTGGCTATACGACCCGTGGGACCGGCTACGGAGTCACTAGTAATGACGGCATCGGCGGTACCTATGCGGAGCTGTCCATTGCCGATCAGCACGCTTGGTTCTACCGGGACGGGAAGTGTGTCTTTGATGCGGACGTTGTGACGGGCGCCAACAATCCTCAAAACGAAACGCCAAAGGGAGTCTGGTATATCATGTACCAGCAGTCCCCATCCGTGTTGCGAGGAAAAAACAATAATGGTTCTAATTACACTAGCAAAGTTCAATACTGGTCGCAGTTCACCAATAGCGGTTGCGGTTTCCATGACGCCAGCTGGCGAAAGAACTGGTCAAAGACTGCCTACCTGAACGGGGACAACGTAGCTACCGGTGGTTCTCACGGTTGTGCCAACATGCACCCGAGTGACGCCGGGACGGCCTACCACGCTCTTCAGGTTGATGAACCGGTGATCGTATACTAAGATAGGAGCGGAAATGAAGCGTGACAGAAGCTTATTTCCCGTAACTTAATATTCGGAGAACTAAACGTGGCTGGTGAGAAAGCAAAATTTTCTCCCAGTCTCGTCTTCACGTTCCCCGCAAACATAAATAGGCCTCCAGTGTTCGGCTTTGCCGTGCAGTGGAGGTCATTTTGTAACTACGCTGTTTGTACTTATAACAAAGTAAAGTCCTTTGCTTAAGCAAAATAATGTCACTCCTTTGTTTTCCCGTACTTAATTAATAGGGACATGAGAACGGAGGGACATAATGAATAAGCCAATTTTAATTAGTACTGTTGCGGCTTTGATGATGACGCACTCGGGGATGGTGGTAGCTGCTAGCGCAATGACTGATCCAGCCCAGGAGGCTGCTAACGCAATTATCAACCAACAGTCGATTGACGAGCAGGATATCCGACAACGTGGGGAATCATATGCGGCGGCATTTCTGACTGCCTTTCGCCGATTGAGCATCGATTACCAACAGGCCTTTGAGCAGGGGGTTGCGGATGGCCGCTTGGGTCAACAGCGGACTGTCACTGGCGCCGTTGCCGCTGTAGCTTACCAACGTGGCTTGGCCCGTGGACAGCTGTTACAGGGGGCCGCTGATGCAACATCGGATGATACAACAAGAACGATGGAACCAACGTTACCTGACGATAATATTGGTCAGGTAACGCAAGCAACCGACGAAGACACAACTAATACTGAAACGTCAGCAACAGGAAATCCAGATCAGGAAGACTACGCGATACAGGTACCAACCAATAGCCAGCGAGCTTTCATTAACCGTCTGGCAACGGCCGCCCAGCAGGTGGGGACCGAGTATGACCTCTATCCGTCGGTGATCATTGCCCAGGCTGCCCTAGAGAGCAATTGGGGAACCAGCCGGCTTGGCCGAGCACCCTTTCATAATCTCTTCGGGGTGAAGGGCTACTTTGCTGGTCAGACGACGAACCAGCCGACCAGCGAATATCTGGGCGGCCGGCAGCTTTTGGTAGTCGATAATTTTCGTCGCTACCAGAGTGATGCCGCGGCTCTTCATGACTATGCCGAGACTCTCCAGGCACCGCTCTATCGTGGGGTTCATCGGCAATATGCCGCCACCTACCGCCAAGCTACGCACGCTCTTCAGGGACGGTACGCGACTGATCCTCAATATGAACAGAAGCTCAATCGACTGATTGATGGTTTTCAGCTGACTCGCTACGACCACCGACCACGTCATGCGGCGGCTGATCATACGGCACCAGTCAAGGTCAAAGTGGCTGACGATCGAGTATCGCAACTAGACCGATCAACTAAACCGCTCCATCGGGATCGGCAGCATCGCAACTTCTCAACTGTGGTCTCGGTGATTGGTGGCCTGGGTTCCGCTGGCCTGATTGAAATTGGAAGACGATTATTTTTAAAATAAAAAAGGACCGAGAAAGGTCTCGGCCTTGGTTTAGCGAATTGAAGCCAGCCGGTCGTCGATCATGCCCAGGACGGTTTCCACGTTCTTCGGGTTTTCTAGATCGTAGGTTTCCAGGTCGATCTTCATCTTGGGACTGGCGTCGTAGTCCTTATACCATTGCTTGTAGGCACTCCACATCTTGTAATAGTAGTCCTTAAGCTCTGGGTTGTCGTCAATTTGCTCGTAGTCCCGGCCCCGCTTCTTGATCCGGTAGAGGATCGTTTCGAAGTCGGTCTCGGAATATACCATGAGGTCCGGTGCTTTTTTCGGTAACTGCTGCAGATCTTTCATCATGTTATCGAGCAGCTTGAGGTAGACCTCGAGCTCGGTATCCGTGATGTTACCTTCAGCGTTGTTCTCACGGGTAAACAGGGCGTCCTCGTAGATTGAGCGGTCGAGGACGTTATTGTCATCGGACAGCGCCTGCTTGATCATTGAAAAACGCTTGTTTAAAAAGTAGATCTGAAGCAGGAAACCATACTGCTTTGGATCCTTATAGTACAGTGGCAAGACTGGATTGTCGCCGACTGGTTCGAAAAATGCTTTAGTGTTAAGGTGTTCGGCAATCTTTCCCGTCAGAGTGGTTTTGCCGACACCAATCATTCCTGCTGTAATTATCACCATGATGGCCCCTCTTTACTTTTAATAACACAGAAACCATCTTACTACAAAATGTTGTGGATTCCTATGGTAAATTTTGCTAGATTTAGTAGGAAGATGGTTTATTTATCGTTTAAAAACAAACCAAAAACCGACTATGGCGGCTCTGGTGCAGGCCATAAGCGGATAAATTAATTTCGAGGGGAAAATGACATGGAAAAGATGACGGAGCGCGTGGTGCGAGAACAACTGGTGCTGGCTATGCAGCAGGGGTACCTAGTTGAGGTACACAACCTACCTGGAGATGATTACTTCAATGTTGGATTCGTGGTGGGGATTGATCCGACCTTCTGCCTGTTGATCAGCATTGACTGGGATGGTAAGATTAACGGCCTGATTGTCATTCGGATTAGCAGCATTATGGCGATCATCAAGGGAAGCGACTACCTGACAACCGTGTCTGAGAAGACTAAGGTGGCCCACCGTTACCATTACTTTGATATCTGGCAGGTACAACGGTTCTTGGATGACCATCCGGAAATTACCAGTGGCAACTTGCTCGGCAATGCCCTAGCCGATGCTTACGACCATCATCTGCCAGTCGTAGTAGGAACACAAAAATATAAGGGGAACGATGACTTTATTGGTCATATTGTCCAACTTGATCGGATCCAATTAGTCCTTCACTACTTCAACGAACACGATCTTTCGTCTCTTTGGGAATATCAAGTCCTCTTGGCTCAAATCGACTACCTGCGTTTCCGGGGAACGCAGATGGCCACCGGTCAGCAGATCTTCCGGGATATTTTTCCAGAAGAATAATTGCAACGGTCCCTGAATTAATATAAAGTTAAAGTAGTAAATGAAAGTGGTGGGACCAACATGAGTAAAAAAGTAACAATTCGCGATATTGCACGGCTCGCTGGTGTTTCGGTAACGACGGTATCACAGATCTTAAATGGCAAGGGTGAGCGTTTCAGCAAGAAGACCCAGGACAAGATCTTTAAGCTGCGTGACGAGTATGGTTATGTGCCTGATTTCAACGCCCGTAGTCTGATTCTCCGCCGGTCATCGAGTATGATTGGGGTCCTGGTGCCTAACATAAGCAGCCCCTTCTTTGGTACCTTCGTCGAGGGGGTTCAGCAGGTTGCCCAGCATGAGCGGATGATCCCGCTGATTTTCAGTGCCGATCGGGATGCCGAGTTGGAACAGAGCTACCTCTCTCAGATGCTGGAACGGTCAATTGACGGCTTGATCATCGCCAGTGCTACTATGACTACCGATACGATTGATAAGATCATTGGGGCCCGCGACGTTCCATATATCCTCTTTGACCAGAACTATGCTCAGGAGGGGACCCGGGTGCTGACCGATGATTACCATGGGGGTGAATTGGCAGCTCAGCACTTGGCTGACCTCGGCCACCGCAAGATTGCAATTTTGGAGCCGCAAGAGTTGAGTGATAACTTTACCCAGCGGCTGAGTGGCTTTCAAGATTGTCTAATTAAAAATGATATCGAACTCGATGTGAATCATAATGTGATCAAGGCCCCATTGAGCCGACGGGGCGGTTATGATGCTGCCGCGGCGGTCATTCAGACCGGGGCAACTGCAGCCTTCGCTGGTAATGATGACATGGCGATCGGCCTGATGCGGGGGTTAAGAGAACGCGGCGTCGAGGTACCAGACCAGATCTCTGTGATGGGGTATGATAATATCTATCTCGATGAATATGTCTCACCACAGCTGACAACAATTAGTCAGCCGATTACCGATTTGGGGATTGGTGCGGCTAAGATGCTGCTTAACAAGATCCATTCTGACCAAGAACAGGAACAGATACAACGCTTTCCGGTGAAGCTGATTCAGCGGCAGAGCACGGCAAAGCTACAATAGTCACGATAAAAGGAGTTATTTAATCATGAGTAACAAGGTAACAGTTGTTGGAAGTTTGAATGTTGATACGACGCTTCGGATCAAGCGGATGCCGTTGCCGGGTGAGACCCTGGCGGCCGCTGACAAGACCAGTGCCGCTGGTGGGAAGGGGGCTAATCAGGCCGTCGCAGCAGCTCGGTCTGGGGCTAAGACAGCCTTTGTCGGCCAGGTCGGTACGGACAACGGCGGTGAGATGATGATCAAAGATCTTCAGGATAACGGCATCGATACGACCGGTATTCGGGAGAACGACCAGGTTGGTACCGGTTCGGCAGCCATCTTGCTTGATGAGGACGGGCAGAATAGTATCTTAGTTTACGGGGGTGCCAACCAGCAACTGAGTGTTGATGACGTGGTAGCGGCTAAGCAGCAAATTGCGGCGGCCGATTTCGTGATTGCCCAGTTTGAGACTCCTCAGTCAGCCACGCTGAAGGCATTTCAAATTGCCAAGGCAAACGGAGTCAAGACGATCCTAAATCCGGCCCCGGCTCAAAAGATTGACCCAGCCCTCCTAAAGCTAACGGACCTGATTATTCCCAATGAAACGGAGAGCGCTTCGCTGACGGGTATCATTATTACTGATGAGACCTCGATGCTAATGTCGGCGGCCAAGTATGCTCAGATGGGGGTTCGCAACCTGATCATTACGGTTGGGGCGAAGGGAGCTTTCTATTGCACACAGGACGGGTATAACTTTGTACCGGCCTTTAAGGTTAATGCCGTCGACACTACCGCGGCCGGTGATACCTTCATTGGGTCTCTGGCCTCACAGCTGAAGCCAGACATGAGCAATATTGAGAAGGCCTTGGTCTATGCACAGCGGGCTAGTTCGCTGGCGGTGCAGAAAATGGGAGCTCTGCCGTCCATTCCAACGCACGATGAGATTATCGCTGCCAGCCAAAAGTAATCAGGACAGTCGATTAATGAACCAAGGGATCGCAGCTGTTTGGGTTGTGATCCCTTTTCAAGTCTAGTAAACTAAATGAAAAAAACGAGGTAAGGCAATTGAAAGCAGAATACCTGATTAAAATTATTCTTCCGACCTTTATCATCTTCGCGGTCTTGGTTTGGCTGACGGCCGCCCATGTTATCTCCGGCTGGTTAATGTACCTCCTCTGGGTACTGGGCTTTGTTTGTGCTAACTTCTGGGTAACCAAGGTGACGGCCAAGCGGAGCTACCACCGTTTGAAAAAGCAACGGGAGGAGGAAGCCAAACGGCGTAAGTAATGAGAAAACCTGCTAATTTATCCAACCTTTTTTACCGGATCGGGATCATACTGATCCTGTTCTTATTGATTCAGATGCCGCCGGGAGCTATCATCATTGCCAATCGCCATCCAGACAACCTTGTCCTGACGATTTTTCTGATGGCGATCTTTTTAATGATCTTTGCCTTCATCATTGGTTGGGCCCGGCGCCTTTACCAGCGTTATGACCAACTGGGGCGTGGCGGGCGCCTGCGACCAGGACTGGTGGCCGGTGGTTATTTGACCCTGCTAGTGGGAATGATGTTCTTCGGTCAGCTGAATGAGCTGTTGTTTCACCAGAGCCAGACCGCTAATAACGCGGCTGTTGCTCAGATGCTCAACCATAATCAATTGGCTACTATTGTTTTTGTCATTTCGACCTGTACCCTGACGCCGATAGCTGAGGAGCTGATCTTCCGTGGTGTCCTGACCAACCTCTTCTTTCCGGCGCGTTGGTTTTGGCCTAAAGTGGTTTTGTCAGGGATTGTCTTTTCCTGTGCTCATCTCAGCACCAACATAGTGAGTTTTTGTACCTACTTTTTTATGGGGATGGTGCTGGCCTACGTTTACCGCCGGTCTCAATCTCTGAAGAACTCAATTGCCCTTCATGCCATCAATAATATAGTGGCAATGGCCATGCTCATGAAAGTTTAAAAAGACTCTTGTAATCGCTTCCAATAAATGGTATATTATAGACGTGGAAGGAAAGAAGAATAGAGGACATGATTTGTCATGACACCTCCCACTTGTTCAAAGCGCCGAAGGAAGTTATGGAGTAGGCTAGAAGCAACGTAAGTGTGACCAGAAATATCGATTTAAGTTTTGAGTTCGTTCAAGTTCTGCAATAGGGTCACCAGGGTGCACTTTGGCAGTGGTTATATAAATGCGACTTTGCGGAAGTTTAGAATCAAAGATAATGGTAATGTAATTAGTTCCAGTGCAAAGTGGCAAGATTCCTTCCGTAAGCTATTGAAGGACACAGGTATCGTGCTTGTGTCCTTTTTGTGTACTATAATATTTATGAGGTGATTAAATGTTTCTATCAACAGAAGCTTTTCCCCAGGCTCACCGGATTCTGGGTATTGTTAACGCGACGAGTCATCTGATGCTGCCGAGTGAGGATATCGATGCCTTTGAGTCAATGGACCAACTATTCAGCGATGTTGAGGCTAAGCTTAAATCCCGGGCGACAGGTAAAGGGGCTGATGGCGTGGTTAACGTTCGTTTCACCACGAATGTTGCCAACGTTCAAGTAGCCCCAAAGTTCTTGGTGGTAACTGGTTATGGAACCATGATCCAACTGGTCAATAATAAAAAGATGAAGTGATACCTTGGCGGTGGTCACTTCATCTTTTCTTTTGGCTTAGTTTTGAGTTCTCGAATTTCGGCAGCCAGCTCTTGGTTGGTCTTTTCAACCTGGTCGAGCTTGTCGAGGATCTTCTGCATCCGATCATCTGCATGATCATGAATGAAGAGGTTGGTCAGCGAACTGGTCAGCACCCCGACAATCCCAATTCCAACGATCATCAGGAAAATTGCAGCAAGTTTCCCAATGAAGGTATGTGGTGAGATGTCCCCGTAACCGATGGTGGTTGCGGTAGCAATGGCCCACCAGAGCGAGCGGCCGTAGGGAACGTGCTCACTCACTGAGTACATTGATGCAGCAATGACTAGAATACAGATGCTGGTATAGATGATATAAATTAGACCATTGGTATGGAGGAGTCGGTTTAGCTTCCCGGTCAATCCAATCAGGCGCAATAGGCGGAAGATTTGGAAAAATCGTGCCAGACGTCCCAGTCGGAAGATGTTGAAAGCTGGCGAGGCAGGAATGATTGAGAGCAGGTCAAAGATGTTGTCTTTGAAAAACTTCTTTTTGTCCTTGGCGAGCGCCAGCCGGCCGAAGTAGTCAATCGTAAAGATGATTAGAAGAATGTTGTTGAGTAGCTCTGGATAACCAGAGCTCAAACTGATGACCCCACCGAAGTTCAGGATAATCAGGAAGATTGAGACGAGGGCGAGAATGGCCATCACGATGTCGTACAGTTTGTTCTTGGTCAAATTATTCACGGTCTTTTCGTTGATTTTGTATTAATTATATCAGATCCAGGCGGGGACTTCCGGGGAAGTTAGTACGAAAGCAGGTGGTTGGGGAACAACACAGCATTTCGTATATAAAAAAGCAGGAGCATAATACTCCTGCTTACGTAAGCGGGTAACGAGAATCGAACTCGCGACGCAACCTTGGGAAGGTTGTGTTTTACCACTAAACTATACCCGCAAAACTAGCTCAATTAACTTACTAAGCTAGTATATAACCTTTCTGACTATTTGTCAGCCTTTTTTGTTGATTTTTTTCGAGTTTTTTTCTTGGTGGTCGTCTTTGACTTAGATGTTGACTTGGCTGCCGGCTTTTTCTCTTTAGCCTCATCTTCTTCATTGTCCTTTTCCTCGCGTGGAACAGCCTTAATCATCTTCGCTTCCTTCTGGCGAATCACGGCCCGTCCGTTCAGCTCATTGACACCGCTCTTGTCGGCGGGATCAAAGTCTTGGATTGAAACCATAATTGAGTTAGTGTAGACCTTTTCAACGACACCGGAGAAGTCGTGGTCCATTGGGCAAAATTTCTTGCCCTTTACAACATCACCAATTTCAAAATCAGCCACTAAATTTCACCTCATTATATGTTCGTTTACAATACATGCTACTTTACACTTTTTGACAATCTTTTTCAAGTTAAAAGTCCGCTGGTATCGTGCGAAGGGGCATGCTAGAATTAGGAGAAAGGAGGGACCATCAATGTTACAAGCAATCGCAATCTTTGCCACCGCATTCTTGATTGTCGCCAATCTCGGTGGTAATAAGGCCCAAAAGGAGAAGCATGTGACCGATTGGCTGATTTTTGCTCGGCTTTGTTTTTTCGTTTTACTGACCGTTTCTATTGTTAGGCTGATTTTGATTTTTCCAAATGAGTTGGGAAGCGGGATCGGTCTGATAATCTACTTGATTCTGGTGTATGCCTTTATGGAGACAAACTTTCGCTTGAAGCGTGAAACCTTTGGCAATCCTAACCGATCATACATCGTCATTTTTGCCCTGGTGATTGCCCTGATCGCGGTCACATTCTGGTTCTAAAAAATTTTTAAAATTAATTTTGAAAAAGGCCTTGCAATTATTCTGGATTTAGATATAATAATTTATGTTGTCTGGTTGAGATAACAAAACAACTTAACAACAGAGATGCCCCAGTGGCGGAATTGGCAGACGCGCAACGTTCAGGTCGTTGTATGGGTTTCCATGTACAGGTTCGAATCCTGTTTGGGGCATATTTGAAGAAATTCAATAAAATATAAAAGCTCGATAAACGTTATAAGGTCAACGTTTATCGAGCTTTTCCTTTATTTCAAGAAACATGAAAAAACATGGGAAATCACACACTCTGCACACAAACTGCACACATCAAATCTGCTCCATAATGATAGCAATCTGCTTATCAGTCTGATTTTTATACTCATCAATCAGGTAGGCATACACATTAGAGGTAGTAGCCACACTGTTATGGCCCAAGCGTTTACTGATAGTGTATATATCTATCCCGTGTGCCAGCAGAAGGGCCACATGAGAGTGTCTAAGGCTGTGGAAGTGGAAACCACTACGATGGAGCCATTATAAGAATGAGGGCTACTACGGATATCAGTTTAAGGCCTACGAAGACCTCGTTACCTCGATCGATCAATACATTTACTTCTACAATCATCAATGTTATCAAGAAAAATTAAACAGCTTGCCCCCGGTGGAATACCGGCATCAAGCTGCCTAAAAGTTTTGAATAATTGTTTGTCTACTTGACAGGGTGCAGTCCAGTCCACCTTGACCTTACGCTTTTTGTTTTCGTTTATCCCTTTTAATAGAACCGCCCCCTTTCCTTGAGGGCTTGTATTATTGTGTATTCATATCTTGGTAAACGAATTTAACCTGGTCACTAGGGATGAGTTAATAGGCCATCAATAATAATGCTCTATGCTGGCGAGTGTCTTACCCATTTTCCCCTGTTCCGGAATTTAAGCCAAGGAATTTTATGGTAGAAAAACATCATATTGGAACACCATAAAGTTAAAAGTAAGCCGGCCGAGCTGGTTCGCTCATTGCCGTCATTCATAATAAAATAATCTTAAAATTAGCGGCTTGACCGTGAAGTGATCCACAGCCAAGCCGCTTTGACTAGCTTATTTAAATGTTTAGAGTTGAATGCTATTGAGTACGCTCTTCATAGCATCAGCTGAGTGCGCCATTTTAACTTGTTCATCATCGGTAAGCGGGTATTCGATGACCTGACCGATTCCCTGGCTATTGATGACTGCTGGCGAACCAAGGTAGAGGCCCTCGATTCCGTACTGACCCTCCAGTGGTGCTGAGATTGGGAGGACCACATTTCGGTTCTCAATGATGGCACTGGTGATATAGGCGAGGCACTTGGCAACTCCATAGAAGGTAGCACCCTTGTTGGTGATGATCTCACCCCCAGCCCGGTGGACGTCGTCTTCTATCTGTGCCTTATCTTGGTCGCTGAGCTGGATTCGTTCGGCGAGTGGTTTGCCATTGATGGTAATCTCGTTGAAGGCAGCAAATGAGGTATCGCCGTGTTCGCCCAGAATCTGGGCATCAACGGCATTGACCGACAGGTGGAACCGATGACTAAGCAGGATTCGTAACCGCATTGAGTCTAAGGAGGTCCCGGTGCCGATGACCCGTTCTTTTGGGAAACCACTGATCCGCTGGGTGAGGGTTGTCAGGATATCAACTGGGTTACTAGAGATAACGAAGACTCCCTTGAAGCCTGCGGTTACGATCGGATCAACGATTGACTTTAAGATGGCAACATTTTTATTGACCAGATCCAGGCGTGACTCCCCGGGTTTACGGGCGACTCCGGCCGTAATCACGACCACATCTGCATTGTTAGCATCCGCATAACTGCCGGCGATTACTCGGACAGGACTGGTTAGCGGAGTGATATCGGCCAGGTCGCTGGCGTCGCCGATCGCCTTTTGCTGATCGCGGTCGACGATGACCAATTCGTCGATCTCGTGGGTCGATTGAAGCAGGGAGAAGGCAAAGGCTGAACCGACTGCCCCATCACCGACGAGAACAACTTTGTGCGTATATTCATCAAGCATTGTGATTAGCTTCCTTTCCTAATTCAACTTGAGCAGCCCAGTGGTTAATCGGACCAAACTGATGACCAATCGTCAGGGGATGAGCGATGGCGGTATAAACCGCATCCTTGGCCCGTTGGACAGCACTAGCAACATCCCGTCCCTTGGCAAGCTCGGCGGTGATGATGGCAGAAAAAGTATCCCCGGTGCCGTTGAGTCGGCTGGTTTTAATGAAAGGTTTGGACATCCAGAAGTGATCGCCGTTAGCCAAAAGGACCAGGTCGTCGACAGTATCTTGGGATGTATCACTATGGGCACCCTTGATAACAACATTTTTAGCCCCTAACTTATGGAGATGTTGGGCGGCCGTGAGCAGGTCATGGCGGTTACTAATAGTCATTTCAGTCAGCTTCTGGGCTTCAAAGAAGTTAGGGGTGATTACTGTAGCCAGGGGAATAATCCGTTCTCGGAAGCGTTCGTAGGCTGATTGGTTCAATAGCATCGCCCCATGTTTGGTAATAATGACCGGATCAACCACCAGGGGCCCAAAGATTTGGGCATCATAATTATCTGCCACGACATTAACTATATCGTCGTTGGCCAGCATTCCGGTCTTAGCAGCGCCAATCGTGAAGTCTCGAGCCAGCTGGTGAAATTGCTCGGCAATAAACTCCTTGGGCATTACCTGCTGCGCGGTGATGTCGTAAGAGTTGCCAGCAACGGCGGCTGTCAGAATACCATGGCCGTAGACCCCATCGGCAAAGAAGGCGTGGAGGTCGGCCGGCATTCCGGCACTGCCGTCGGAATCATGACCAGCAATAGTCAGGGCTTGGATATTTTGTTGTGTCATTCACATCATCCTTTCACCATTTCTTAATACGTTGATTTTAGCATATAATTGTGGCGGTCAGGTCGGTTAACGATTTTCCTTGTAATTGAATTAGATTTTGTTATAATGGAACAGTGTTAAGGCCAATGATCAAGGAGTAGTAGTAATCGGGTGCTTTACAGCGATCCTATGATGGTGTGAGTTAGGAAATGCATCGATTATGAAGGCGTGCCTTGTAGGTATAGTTTAATAAGTAAGAGTGGAATTCTAATTCAATTAGAGTGGTACCGCGGGAATTAACCTCGTCTCTAGTAAGCCTGATTAGCTTATTGGAGACGTTTTTAATTATAAGGAGGAATATTATGGACGAAAAGCAAAAAGTTGCCACTGCGCTTTCAAAGGCGCTGCCAGAGATGGATATTACCGCCATCGTAGATAAGATTGAACGGCCTAAGGATGCTAAGAACGGGGACTATGCCTTCCCAACCTTCTTCTTGGCTAAAACCTTGCACAAGGCTCCCCAGATGATCGCCAGTGACTTGGTGGAAAAGGTTGACCACCAGGGCTTCGATAAGGTGGTCGTAGCTGGCCCATACATCAATTTCTTCCTTGATAAGGAGGAAGTTGGCGCCGATGTCTTGAAGGAGATTTTAAGTGATCCTGAACACTATGGTGACCTGGACCTTGGTCACCAGGCCAACGTTACGATCGATTATTCATCACCAAACATCGCCAAGCCGATGGGAATGGGGCACCTGCGTTCAACTATGATTGGTGAAGCCGTTGCCCGGATCATGGAGAAGGTTAACTATAACCTAATCCGGATCGATTACCTTGGTGACTGGGGTACCCAGTTTGGAAAGATGATGGCTGCCTACAAGATGTGGGGCGACGAACCAGATGTTCAAAAGGGGTTGAAAGAAGACCCAATCGATACCCTGGTTAAGCTTTACGTCCGGATTAACACCGAAGCCGATGAGCACCCTGAGTACACTGAGGCCGGTCGGGCATGGTTTGCCAAACTGGAACACGGTGACGAGGAAGCCTGGAAGTTGTGGCACTGGTTCCGTGAGATGTCTTTACAACGGTTCCAACGGGTTTACGATATGCTGAATGTCCATTTTGATTCCTTTAATGGTGAAGCTTTCAGTGCTCAGAAGATGGATGAACCGATCCAGTTGCTGAAGGACAAGGGACTGCTCAAGGAGAGTCGGGGAGCTCAGATTGTTGACCTCGACAAGTACAAATTACCACCACTGCTGATTATCAAGTCCAACGGGACGACTACTTACATTACCCGTGACCTGGCTACGGCCCTTTTCCGGAAGCGGATGTATGGCCACGCTAAGTCTCTCTATGTTGTAGGGGCTGACCAGGAGACTTACTTCCGTCAATTACGGATGGCCCTGAAGAAAATGGGCTTTAACTGGTGGGACCAGATCACTCACATCTCATTTGGACTGATGAACCTGAACGGGAAGAAGATGTCCACGCGGAAAGGGAACGTTGTTTCGTTGGAAGACGTCTTAAACGATTCCATTGACCTGGCTCGGAAGCAGATTGCCGAGAAGAACCCAGACCTGAAGAATGCCGATGAGGTGGCTAAGCAGGTCGGTGTTGGTGCCGTTATCTTCCATGATCTGAAGAACTACCGGCGGAATGCAGTTAACTTTAAGCTGGAAGATGTTGTTAAGTTCGAAGGGGAAACCGGTCCGTACGTTCAATATGCTCGTGCTCGTGCTGAGAGTATCTTGCGGAAGGGCGGTATTCGTGACTTCAGCGGCGTTGATCTGACCAAGGTTGGCGACTCAGCATGGGACCTGATCAGCTTCTTAGGTCAATACAGTGAAGCTATCAAGCGGGCTGCACTGAATTATGACCCATCTGTAGTTGCCAAATACGCTCTGGAACTGGCTAAGAAGTTTAACCAGTACTATGCCCACACCCGGATTTTGGATGAGGACGAGGGTCAACAGGCCCGGTTAGCATTGACTCAGGCTGTCAGCAACGTCTTGAAGTCTGCACTGAACCTGTTGGATGTTCAAGCGCCAGACGAAATGTAATTTATTAGTACAGACAAATAAGCGGGGCTAGTGAGATGTTTTTCTCACTAGCCCCGCTTATTGCTTTTAAGCTTAATTTGCGTAGACAGCCTGCTTCAGGATGCCAACGTAGGGAAGGTTACGGTAGAGGTTGTTATAATCCAGTCCATAGCCGACCAAGAACTCGTTTGGCGTAGTAAAACCCACGTAATCCCCCTCAATGTCAACTTCACGCCGGGCTGGTTTATCGAGAAGAGCGCAGACAGCAACGCTCTTGGCACCCCGGTCTTTTAACAGTTGAACCAGATATTTGAGTGTACGGCCAGTGTCAATGATATCCTCCATGATGATGACGTCCCGACCGGCAACGTTGGACTTGAGATCCTGGAGAAGCTTGACTTGACCGGTGGAGTTAGCCCCGTCGTAGCTGGAAACATCAACCAGATCAACATTGAGTCTGAAATTCAACCGCTTGAGCATGTCGCTGGTGAAGATCATTGCTCCGGTCAGGACTGAAACCACCAGTGGATTCTGGTTGTGATACTTATTGGTGAGCGCGGCGGCCAGCTCATCCAGGCGGCGATCAATTTGTTCCTGGCTGTAGAGTACCGCTTCGATATCATTGTTCATGTAAATTCTCCTCTTCCCCTTAGAAAATTACTCGAAAGGTAAATTTGATGATTGATAGTCAGATTTTAACACATTAATAGCCTAAAATTAAGTCATAAATTAATTTTAATTGAATCAAGCGACAATAATGTTCGGGTTTAGCCAACGATGAATGTTAACCCCCGAATGGTAAGCTTTGGTAAAAGCCCACGGAATAGTGTGGCCAGGTCCCGGTTATATGCTAAAATGACAGACAGTCAATTAATGAACTGAGGAATGAGAATGAAGCGAGAACCACAGAAGAAACCTTTCAAAGAACAGGTGATGGCGTGGTTGAAGGCCACCGGTACCCGTGTCTGGGCCGTCCTCAAACGGGGCGGTCGGCGGGTCAAAAAATGGATCGGCAGATTCTGGTATCGTTACCAGCTGACCCGGTGGATTATTGCCATCTGCCTTGCCTTGTTCCTAATCATGAGTATTCACTTGACATTTGTCGCTAAGACCGCTGACGTCAAGAACCTGAAGAACCGTCTAGAACGGACCACAATGATTTATGACCGCAACAAGCAGTCGGCTGGAAGCTTGTACGCACAGAAGGGAACCTACGTCAAATTGGACCAGATCTCCAAGAACGTACCCAACGCTGTGCTGTCAACTGAGGACCGTAATTTTTATAAGGAACACGGTTTCTCAATCAAGGGGCTCGGTCGGGCAGGCTTCCTGCTAGTCAAGAACAAGCTCCTTCACCGTGACTATATCTCTGGTGGGGGGAGTACCATTACGCAGCAGCTGGTCAAGAACGCTTTCTTAACCCAGCAGCAGACCTTCTCACGAAAAGCCCGGGAGATCTTTATTGCCATTGAGGTTGAGAATCAGTACAGCAAGAACGAGATTCTGACGATGTACCTCAACAATGCCTACTTTGGCCATGGAGTTTGGGGGGTTCAGGACGCTGCCAAGCGCTACTTTAACGAGAATACCAGCGAACTAACAGTTCCCCAGGCTGCCACCTTAGCCGGAATGCTGACCTCACCGGGAATCTATGATCCAATTGACCACCCGGCGGCTACCAAGCAACGGCGTAACCTGGTCCTCCAGCTGATGGTTGAGAATGGTAAGCTAACCCAAGCTCAGGCCAATCAGTATAAGCAGACACCATTAGCCACCAGCAATGGGTACGCGCCAAATGATACTTACAAGTACCCGTACTTTTTCGATGCGGTAATTGCCGAGGCAGAGAATAAGTATGGAATCTCCGAAAAAGATATCATGAACAATGGTTACAAAGTCTACACGACCCTGGATCAGGATCAGCAGCGCTCAATGCAGCAAACCTATGATGATGACGACAACTTCCCGGTTAACACCGCAGATGGCACCAAGGTTCAGTCGGCCTCAATTGCGATGGACCCGAAGACCGGTGGGGTAACTGCAGTTGTCGGCGGCCGGGGCAAGCACGTTTTCCGTGGCTTCAACCGGGCCACCCAGATGCGGCGTCAGCCAGGGTCGACCATCAAGCCGATTGTTGTCTACACACCGGCCCTTGAACACGGCTACTTCTATGATTCAACACTCCAGGACAAGAAGCAGTCCTATGGAACAAATCATTATACGCCGAAGAATTATGATGATACCTACAGTGGGTCGGTACCGATGTACAAGGCCCTGTACGAGAGTTTGAATGCTCCGGCGGTCTGGCTGCTTAACAAGATCGGTGTCAACCAAGGTTACTCGATGGCCGAGAAATTTGACTTGCCAGTGGAGAAGGGAGACAAGAACCTGGCACTAGCCCTCGGGGGAATGACCAAGGGGGTCTCTGTCCAGCAGATGGCCCGGGCTTACGCTACCTTCGACAATGATGGTCAGATGCCAAGTGCCCACTACATAACCAAGATTGAGGATGCCTCGGGTCGGGTAATTGCCCAGAATAAGGGAAACAAGACTAAACACGTTATTTCGGCCAAGACGGCCCGAGAGATGACCAGCATGATGATCGGGGTTTATGCTCATGGAACCGGGGCTAGTGCCAAGCCAGCAGGCTACACCTTAGCTGGGAAGACCGGGACGACTAACTCCGGTATCAAGGGCGCTGAGGATAACGACCGTGACAAGTGGATGATCGGTTATACGCCGGACGTCGTAGTGGCCACTTGGGAGGGCTATGACGATACCAACGCTAGCCACGCTCTGGTTGATATTACCGACCGTAATATCAACGTTCTGTTCAAGAATGAGATGACGGGAATCCTGAATAATACTCCGGGGACCAAATTTACGGTCAAGGATGCCCAAGAACGGGCTCAAAGCAACACCAATAAGTCGGGAGGCGGCTGGAAGTCCCTTTTTGATAACGATGGTGACCTGCTCAATCAGTTTAACCAGTCAGTCAATAATTTTGGCAACAAGGCCAGCCAGTGGTGGAACGGCGTGAAATCGCTATTTTAATTACTAGTCTAAACATGATACAATTTACAAAGATTCAATAACAAAGCAAAGGGGATTATCATTTATGGTTGTAAACATCTACGACACGGCCAACGAGATGAGTCGGCAGTTAGTTAAAACGCAGGAATTTCAAAATCTGAAGAAGGCCTTTGATGCCTTGAAGGCAGACGAAGACGCCTTCACTTCATTCAAGAAGTTCCAACAGATGCAGGTGGCAGCTCAAAAGAAGCAGATGCAGGGTCAAAAGCCAAACGACGACGAGATCAAGGCCATTCAGACCATTGCCCAAGAAATCAGTGGCAAAAAGGCCGTTCAGGACCTGATGAACCAGGAACGTCAAGTTGACCAGATGCTGCAACAAGTCAACAAGACGATCACGGAACCGTTGCAGAACCTTTACAGTGAGATCATGCCAGACGACGCTGAAAACAAGTAATTAACCAATTAAGACCAGGTAGGTGGCAGTTACCACCGCCTGGTCTTTTTTAGAACAAATTATGAAGAAGCGGTAAACATTTCCTTACCAAGACTGGACCGGGCGGGGAAGTGTGGTATATTTGATTGGTGAAGTTTTCGAATAAAATTAATTTAAGGGATGTGTTTTTTTGAAATCCAAAAAATTATTAGCGATTGTTGCGGGGGTTGCTCTGATGATGCCCCTTGCTGCTTGTGGTAACAAAGCTGTGGCCACGACCAGCGGTGGTAAGATTACCGAGAGTGAATACTACAGCAGTATGAAGGCCACCAGCAACGGTAAGCAGGTTCTTCAACAGATGATTCTGGATAAGGTTCTGCAGAAGGAATACGGCAAGCAGGTTTCCGATAAGCAGGTCAACGCTGAATACAATAGCTACAAGTCGCAGTACGGCTCTCAGTTCAGTGCGGTTCTTCAGCAGAACGGTCTGACGGAGAAGACCCTAAAGCAGCAGATCCGGTCCAACCTATTATTGCAGGCAGCCGTACGTGATTACTCCCACATCACCAATAAGCAGATTAACAAGCAGTGGAAGAAGTACCAGCCAAAGGTTCAGACTGCAGAAATCCTGGTTGGCAGCAAGTCTGAGGCTGAGGACATTATCAGTCAGCTGAATGATTCCGATAACGCCTACAAGACCTTTAAGAAGCTGGCTAAGTCCAAGTCAACTGACAGTTCCAACAAGGACCAGGGTGGAAAGGTGCCAGCCTTTGACAACACTGACTCCCAGCTTGACTCCGCATACAAGAAGGCTGCCTTCAATCTGAAGACCGGTGAATACACCAAGACACCGGTCAAGACAGATGATGGCTACCAGGTTATCTACATGATTGAACACCCAGCCAAGGGGAAGAAGAGTCAGCACATCAGCGACCTGCGGAACCAGATTGTCCAGAAAAACATGAACAACAGTGCCTTCCTCCACAAGGTGGTTGCCAACGTCCTGAAGAAGGGGAATGTCTCTATCAAGGATAACGACGAGAAGAACATCCTGGATGACTACCTTAACTCCAACAGTACCACTAATGGTAACCTGGGAAAGACCAACCCAACTACGGCGTCCGACTCCAGTAAATAAATGCTAAATAAAAATTGCCAAGCCCGTGTAAAACGGTGCTTGGCAATTTTTTATTTACGTTCGTCTAAGCGTGTCATGATCTTTTGAATCCGCGCCAGACGGGGGGCATTTTTGAATTGCCACTTGGCGACGTCTTTGTTGACCCCTTCGATGAAGTGGTCAACTCCGTTTAACGCCTGCTGTAGCTGCTGGATATTGCCCTGCAGCGTGGTGAACTGGCTCTGGATTTTCTTGACCATCGTGATCATTTCTCTGATTTCATTCAGCATTATTGTTCATCTTCCATTTGGTCCTTGATGGCCTGTTGGATCTGCCGGTACTTTTCGTCATTGTAGTTGCCGGAGTTATCCTTGAAGATCATCTTGAAGTCATCGTTATCAGTGTAACGTGGGATAAGGTGAATGTGGGAGTGGAAGACGGACTGGTAGGCCACCTTGCCGTTGTTGTTGACCACGTTCATCCCCTTGATGGCCGGATTAGACTCCTTGATTGCCCGGGCAATTTTTGGTAGTCGGGAGAAGACGGCGCTAGCGAGGTCCTGATCGTAGGCAAAGAGGTCAGGAACGTGCTTCTTAGGAACAACCAGGGTATGACCCGGGGTGCCCTGCGAGATGTCTAGGAAAGCCTTGACTACGTCGTCTTCGTAGACGGTGTAGCTTGGAATTTCACCAGCAATAATTTTACAAAAGATACAATCGGTCATGATGTACACCCTCCTTTTGGTTTACTATCTCCTAGTATAACTTAAAATACGTCTTTCTTCACTGCGGAGAGGATAATCTGGTATGTTATAATTAAATGCTGAAGAAATTTTAATATAAAAAAGAAGGGATCGCGACAATAATGGCACTTGAGATTAAGAACCTGGTTGGGGGCTACTCCCAGCTCCCTGTGCTGAAGGACGTCAGTTTGGATGTCCAACCCGGTGAACTTGTCGGGCTGATTGGGCTGAACGGGGCCGGTAAGTCAACAACGCTCAATCACGTGATCGGCATTCTGCGACCGTTTTCCGGGAAGATTACGCTGAACGGGCTCAGCATCCAGGATGAGCCGGAGAAGTACAAGCAACAGATCGCCTATGTTCCCGAGACGCCGATCCTCTATGATGAACTGACACTAAAGGAACATCTGGAGTTGACGATGGATGCTTATGGTTTAGATCATGACCAGGCATGGCAGCGAGCTCACCGGCTTCTGAAGACTTTTCGACTTGATAACAAACTGGACTGGTTTCCGGCTAACTTCTCCAAGGGGATGAAGCAGAAGGTGATGATTTGCTGCGCCTTCATGACTAACGCCAAGCTTCTGATTGTCGACGAGCCCTTCTATGGCCTGGATCCACTGGCTGTGCATGACCTGTTAAACCTGATTGAACGTAAGAAGGAGAATGGGGTGGCGGTTTTGATGTCGACCCACGTTCTTGATACCGCTCAGCGTTACTGTGACCGTTTCGTTCTGCTGGCTGACGGAAGGGTCCGGGCCCGCGGTACTCTTGATGAGTTACGTAAGCTCGGTGATCGGCCAAACGAATCATTGGATGAGATCTATCTCCATTTAGCAAGGGATGGTCATCATGAATAATCTGTTTAATAAGCGGCGCCAGCGTCACTTCATGCTCCTGTTGAAGTACTGGCGGCTGGTATTCAACGACCACTTTGTCATTGCCCTCTTCTTCCTGTTTGGGGCCTTGGCATATGGCTATGCGCAGTGGCTGCCCCAACTCGGTCCACAGCTTTGGTGGAGCCGCTGGCTACTGGTGGCATGGTTCACCGCCCTGGCCCAGGTTGGTCGGTTGGCGACCCTCGTGGAGCGGCCAGACCCGGTCTTTCTTCTGCCTCAGGTTGGACACATGCAACGCTACCTGCGTCAAGCTGGTCGTTATAGCCTGATCCTGGGTGAGCTGATGACCCTGGCGGGGACTTTTGTTGCCCTGCCTTTTGCTCTGACAACCGAGAAAATGACAACAGTGGCCATTGTAGCTGCTATTCTGTCTGCTGTCTTAGCAAAGGCCAGCTGGCTACAGCTGGCTCAGGGGATGGTCAGCCAGCAGTGGGTTCGGCAACGATCGTGGCTGCGCTTGTTCCAGTGGGGAATTCCCCTGGTTATCGCCGTGGTCACCTGGCTTGTTAATCCACTGGCTGGTGCGGCCCTCGGGATTGTTATCATGGTGGCGACGACCTGTCTCTTCCACCCAGCCAAGCTGATGATCGACTGGCAGATGGCGGTTAAGACGGAAGACGACCGGATGTACAGTGTCTACCGTTTCTTCAACCTCTTTACCGACGTGCCAAAGGTCCAAGGCAATGTCAAACGGCGGGCCTGGGCTAATGGGTTGATCCGTTTACTGACGGCCCCTGGGCATCCCTGGGCATACCTCTATGCTCGCGGCCTGCTACGCAACACCGATATTAGCGGGATCATTATCCGGCTGACTCTGCTGGCGATGGTGGTGGTCTTCTTGGTGCCGATCACCTGGCTCAATACCGTTCTGGTGGTTTTGTTTATCTATTTGATAGCGACCCAGTTGATGCCGCTGTTTGACCAGTTTGACGGCAACGTCTTCACCCACCTCTATCCGGTGACTGTTGCCCAGCGGCAGGCCGATTTTTCACGACTCTTGGTCAGCGTGACTACTCTGGTGGCCTTGCTGATTGTTTTGGCCAGTCTCGGGATCGAATTAAACTGGCGGCAGTTCCTGATTAATCTGGTTCTGGCCGTTGTTGAAGTAGTATTGCTTACCCGGTTTTATTTCCGGGCCCGAATTAAGAAATTAAGTGAGGAAATTTAAATTATGCGTGTTAAACATAAGAAGTGGGCCGATCCATTGATTACGGCCCATCCAGAAATGATGATTACAAATGCCGCTGACTGGAAAGGCAAGTGGCAGCAACGCTTTGCTAAGCCGCAGCCAATCCACCTGGAAGTTGGAATGGGGAAAGGCCAGTTCATCATTGGAATGGCCAAGGCTCATCCGGAATTCAACTTCATCGGCCTGGAGATTCAACGGACAGTAGCAGCGATTGCCTTAAAGAAAGCCTTAAGCGAGAATCCGCTGCCGAACCTGCAGCTGATTTGCGGGGACGGTGAAGATCTCAACACGTTCTTTGAACCTCACGAGATTGACCAACTGTATCTGAACTTCTCCGATCCGTGGCCAAAGAAGCGTCATACCAAGCGGCGGCTGACCTACAAGACCTTCCTGGCTAGTTATCAGGAGATCTTAAAGGCCCAGGGAGCAATTGAACTGAAGACTGATAACATGGGATTTTTTGAATTCTCTCTACAGAGCATGAATAACTTTGGAATGCACTTTGATGGTGTCTGGCTTGACCTTCATAACAGTGAAGAGGGTGAGCACAACGTCGAGACTGAGTACGAGCAGAAGTTTGCGGCTAAGGGTCAGCCAATTTACAAGCTGACCGCTCATTTTGAATAATAGAAAAATGGCTGATGAGGGATTCCTTATCAGCCATTTTTAGTTAGTCTTCAATTCGTTTGAGTTCCAACAGGCTACCAGTATAGGCGTCAGCCTTGAACTCATAATTAATTAGCTCCTCGTCTTCGCGGCGGGTCAGGCCACCCTGGTAGGCACTCGTCTTAACAGCAAAGCGCTGAAACGGTACCGGATGGTGGTCGATCCAACTCCCGGCAATCTGACCTTCACGGGCAAAATCGTTGCGAACCATTCGCAAGATTCGCCGCGCGGACATTGGCCGATTGCCAAAGAGCTTACCCGCAATGAAGCCGGCAAGCCCGGAAGCCCCGAGGGTAATCGGGACGATCCAGGGGTTAGCTGTATTGTTTGAATCGTTCATTTTAGATTAAATTACTTCTTTCTTGAATTATTTGGAGATTGGGTAATTTAAGACGACGCATTTATTTTACCATACCGTTATGGATAAAAACAAATTGGCTGGACCAGGTAATTTCCTGGTCCGACCCAGAAGCGGTGATATAATTAGTGAAAAATGATGGAGGAATTAGGATGGAAAAATTACCGGTAATGCGTAAGGATAAACTTATCAAAAAGGTGCAGGATGGTCGCTATGTTCTCTTCTTTACTGCCGATTGGTGTCCAGATTGTCAGGCCATCAAGCCGGCGATGCCCGCCATTGAGCAGGAGTTTAGTGATGCACATTTCTTCCTGGTTGATCGGGATGAAAATATCGACCTGGCTGCCGACCTTAACATTTTTGGGATTCCAAGCTTTGTCGTCTACCAGGATGGGGTTGAAATTGGCCGCTTCGTCAGCAAAGATCGGAAAAGCAGGCAACAAGTGGAAGATTTTTTGCGCAATTTGAAGTAAAATAAGATGGCGGTACGGGACCGTCATCTTTTGATGATCCCAAATTCAAATTGGAAAGGAACATTCGATGTTAATTTCAAGTTACAACCCGAAGGAAATGAGCGACATCTTAGTCGTCATTACGGCCCCTGATGATGGCGATCAGACCAGCACGGTCAATGATGGGGTAGCCCAAATTACCAATACCAAGGGTCAACTGCTGGGCTATAATTTCCTGGCGGCCAGCACGATCCTGCCCGAACTAAAGAACCAAAATGGCCAAGTCTTCTTGAGTACGGACCAGGTGGCAAAACTCAATGCCAAGCTGACGGCGGCAGGCTTTACCCAGCAGCTGACAGCTGATACCACACCTAAGTTCGTTGTCGGCTATGTAGAGAAGCTGGAGGATCACCCAAAGTCAGATCACTTGAAGATTACCCAGACCCGGATCGGTAATGACCAGACTGTCCAGATTGTCTGTGGTTCACCAAATGTTAAGGCGGGGATCAAGGTTGTTGTGGCCCGCCCTGGTGCTATGATGCCGGATGGCAAGATTATCTGGCCTGGCGCCCTGATGGGGGTAGAGAGTGATGGTATGCTGTGCGGTTTCCGTGAACTGCACCTGAAGAATGCTCCAGATGAAAAGGGACTGTGGATCATCCCTGACGACTGGCAAGCAGTTGGCGAAGCGGTTGATTTTGACCGGGCTAACACATACTTTCCAGCAAAATAGTTAATTCTTGGTGAAAGCTATTGCCAAAATACTAGAATGCTATATTATTTATTGAGGGACTGGGGAACTGGCCCCTCAATAACTTTTAAATTAATTGCATAAAAGCTGAAAGGAAACTGGATTGATGGAAAAGCAAACATATTATTTTGTTGGAATCAAGGGAACCGGAATGGCCTCGCTGGCCCGGATCTTGCATGATAAGGGGAATACAGTGCTGGGATCCGATATCGAGAAGGAAACCTTCACCCAGGGGCCCCTACTGAAGGCGGGAATTAAGATCTTGCCGTTTGACCCGGCCAACATCAAGCCGGGAATGACGATCATCCAGGGAAACGCCTTTGACGATGACCACCCGGAGATCAAGCGGGCTCATGAGCTTGGTCTCAAGATCATGTCCTATCCGGCAGCGGTAGAAAATGAGGTAGCCAATCACACTAGCATCGGGATCGCTGGGGCGCACGGCAAGACCAGCACGACGGCTCTACTAGCCCATGTGTTGGATGCTGTGGAACCGACCAGCTACCTGATTGGTGACGGAGTTGGTAAAGGGGATGCCCAAGACCGCTTCTTCGTCTTTGAGGCTGACGAATATCGTGACCACTTCCTGGCCTACCACCCAGATTATGCCATTATGACCAATATTGACTTCGACCACCCAGACTACTTCAAGAATATTGACGATGTTCGCCAGTCCTTTGAAACTTACGGCCGGCAGGTTAAGAAAGCCATCTTTGCCTGGGGTGATGATGCTAACCTTCATAAACTTGATGTCGATGTGCCGATTTACTACTATGGGACTGGTGAAAATGATGATTTCCGGGCAGAGAATATTCAACGGACACCGGCTGGCTCAACCTACGATGCCTACTTCCGTGACCAGAAACTGGGCACTTTTACCATCCACCTCTATGGTGAACACAGCGTCTTAAACAGTCTGGCGGTTCTGGCAGTGGCCTACATGGAACACATCGACATGGCTGACATCAAGAAGGAGCTGGCCAATTTCACTGGTGTCAAGCGGCGCTTCAGCGAAACCGACGTGGCTGATGACAAGATGATCGATGATTATGCTCACCACCCAAGTGAAATCAAGGCAACGATTGACGCTGCCCGCCAGAAGTACCCGGATAAACAAGTTATTGCCGTCTTTCAGCCACATACTTATTCCCGGCTGGCTGCTTATATTGATGGCTTTGCCAGCTCACTCAGCCGGGCCGACAAAGTTTACGTCACTCCGATTTTCGGTTCCATTCGGGAAAATAAGGGGAACATCTCCAGTGCCGACCTGGAAGCCAAGATTCCAGGCAGCGAGGGGATCGACATGGATACGATGGATAAGCTGGCCCAGTATCACAATGCCGTGGTGATCTTCATGGGGGCCGGTGACATTGAGAAGTACGAAGATAAGTATAAAGAAATTCTTAATAAGTAAGATTAACGAATAAAATAGTAGTGATTGTAGCCGCCTTTGTGCTATGTTAAAGGTGTTTAGACTTTTCATAATTAAATAAGAAAGAGGGATTATCTGATGGATAACTTTTCTGGTGGTACTGGCCGGCGGGTTGTGACCGACGCCGCGGGCCTGAACCGTTTTCTGACCCGGATGTACGGGAACATGACCCTGGCTGTCCTCGTCTCAGCGCTGAGTGCCTATCTGACAATGACAGTCTTTCGTGCCCAGGTGATGAGCTTCTTTGGCCAACACCCGGCGATGGTCTGGATCATTCTGTTGCTACCAATTGCCTTGTCGATGGGGGTTAGCTTTAGTGCAACTCGCAATCCGGCTGGGGGATTTATCATGCTGATGCTGACGGCGATCATTTACGGGGTTGAATTTGCCCTGATTGCTGGTGTCTACACGGGGGCTGACATTGCGGCCGCCTTTGTTTCATCCGCCGCGGTCTTTGCTACGATGGCCATCTATGGGACGGTCACCAAGCGTGACTTGAGTCGGTTTGGTGCCCATGCCATGGCGGCTCTGGTGGCATTGATGATCGCCTGGATCGTTAACATGTTTCTGCACAGTCCAGCCATCACTTATATCTTCTCCTTTATCGCTGTTATCATCTTCGTTGTGCTGACAGCCTGGGATGCCCAGAAGATGAAGCAGATTTACATGAATTACAGCGATCAAAACACGCTGACCGGGTTGGCGATCGTGGGAGCCCTCCAACTCTACCTCGATTTCATCAACCTTTTCATCTCATTCCTGCAGATTTTTGGTATGAGCAATCGCGACTAAATAAGAAAGCCAAACTAGGATTCTTCCTGGTTTGGCTTTTATTTTTGTCCCTCAATTAACCACTTCTTGAGGTAGTAGGTGACGTTAATGATAAGGATGATCAGCACAGCCACCCAGATCGTCTTCATGTGCAGAAATGGTTGAACTTGTGCAGAAACAATCGCACCGAGGGTGAAGCTGACGACGATCGCGCTGTAATCTATGGCGGGCTGACGTTGGTGCTGATCGTGGTGGAAATAGTATTCACTCCAGGCAACCACCGACTTCTTGATGTTGCCGCTAGTGAAGACGTTGCTGTAGCCGAGTCCAGCAATCTTGCTGAAAGCGGCGTTTTGCATGGCAAGGCCAAACGAGATTGCTGGGACGCTGATGTAGGTCGGAAAGCTTGCTGGTAAGCCGCCGACGATAACACCAATGATCAGAATTGGAATTAGGCAGAAAACGCGCCAGTAATGGGTAATATGAGCATGAAAAATACTGACGACTGCTAACCCAATAATGAAGGCAATTAGTGAAGCGAGGCGATCGACCACGCCAAGCAGATTATGATTAGCCAAAGCAGCACTTAGAAAGACAATGTTTCCTGTTTGAGCCGCCGCTAGGGTGTGGTTGCACTGAATGTAGGTAAAGGCGTCAGTGAAGCCTCCGCAGAAGGTGAGGGCAACAGCGAATAGCCGCGCCTCAGCCAGGGGATGCTGGTCGATGAGGTTATGCATATGAATCAGTCCTTAATATAATAATCGCTATTTATTATATTCCAGATAAGACCGATCGGGAAATTAACCGTCACTGCTAATCTTTGGTACAATTATTTCTAGAAAAAGAAGGGCGGGAATTAAATGACAAAACAATTGCTATTGATTGATGGTAACAGCATCGTCTTCCGGGCGTTCTTTGCCATGCACAGTCAGATTGACAAGTTTACCAATAAGAATGGCCTGCACACGGCGGCTATTTATGGCTTTAAGTTGATGCTGGATCACGTGTTGGGCAACTTCCACCCGGATGCAGCCCTGGTAGCCTTTGACGCCGGCAAGGTGACCTTCCGTACCAAAATGTACAGTGACTACAAGGGTGGCCGGAACAAGACTCCCGAGGAACTGATCGAACAGCTGCCCTATGTGCGCCAGCTTGTCAAGGCAGCTGGCCTGCATAGTTACGAGCTTCCTAACTACGAGGCTGACGACATTATCGGTACCCTGGCCAAGGAGGCGGATGATGCTGGCTATACGACCCTGATCGTGACTGGGGACCGGGATCTGACCCAGCTGGCCAGCGATCATACCACGGTGGCGGTGACCCATAAGGGAGTTACTGAGACTGAACACTACACCCCGGCTCATGTCGAAGAGAAACTAGGCATCACCCCAGCTCAGATCATTGATATGAAGGCCTTGATGGGTGATAGTTCAGATAACTACCCGGGAGTCACCAAAATTGGCGAGAAGACCGCCTTGCGCCT
Organism: Limosilactobacillus pontis; assembly: GCF_002940945.1. Taxonomy (GTDB): domain Bacteria; phylum Bacillota; class Bacilli; order Lactobacillales; family Lactobacillaceae; genus Limosilactobacillus; species Limosilactobacillus pontis_A. The sequence goes on along the minus strand of NZ_PNFV01000001.1, from coordinate 294,544 downwards.
GGTCAAGCAGTTTGGCTCTATTGAAGGCCTCTATGATCACATCGACGAACTCAAAAAGAGCAAGATGAAGGAGCACTTGGTCGAGGAAGAAGCAATTGCCCGTGAGTGCAAAACTCTGGCAACGATTCTACGTGACGCCCCAATCAAGGTTAGTTTAGCGGATCTTGCCTACCAGGGGGAGCAAACCGAGGAATTGATCGATTTCTACCAGCAGATGGATTTTAAGTCATTTTTGAAAAAGATGAATATTGACCCCGAAGACCGTGAATCGGCGATGGCCCCGATTGAATACACTGAGTTGACGGCCGAACAACTGGCCCAGCAGGTTGGCACGCTCCAAGGGCCGGTCAGCTTCTACCTGGAGATGCCCGAGGCTAATTACCACATGTCGCCATTTGCCGGTTTCGTGATCGGCGATGGCCATCACTGGCTAGTTAGCCGTGATGCTGAACTTTTAATGCAGGCGCCGCTCAAGGACCTGCTGGAGGACCCGTCGATAAAGAAAAATGTCTTCAATGCCAAGGGTCAGATCGTCGGCCTGCACCGGCTGGGGATTAGCCTGACCGGTGTTGACTTCGACCTGCTGTTGGCCTCTTACTTGCTCAACACTAACGATAATAGTAACGACTTGGGCAAGGTGGCTGGTGAACACGATTATCACAATGTTCAGACTGACGAGGAAGTTTATGGCAAAGGGGTCAAGCGGGCGGTGCCCGATGACAATGATATCTTTTTCACCCATCTAGCCAATAAAGCCCGGGCGATCATGGACCTTCGTCAGCCCCTCTACGATCAGCTCGAAGAGAACCAGCAGATGCCACTTTACACCGATATTGAGCTGCCGTTGACCCGGGTTCTGGCCGCAATGGAGATGACTGGCGTCCACGTTGATGCCCAGACCCTCAAAAATATGGGAAGCAAGCTCAAGGAGCGCCTGGCCGAGATTGAGAGTCAGATCTATACGGAGGCTGGTGAAGAGTTCAACATCAACTCCACCAAGCAACTCGGCCACATTCTTTTTGAGAAACTGAAGCTGCCGGTCATCAAGAAGACTAAGACCGGTTACTCCACCGCAGTCGACGTCCTTGAAAAGCTGGCTGACCAATCGCCAATTGTTGCCCAGATCTTGGAGTACCGGCAGATTGCCAAGCTTCAGTCGACCTATATTACGGGATTGCTTAAGGTGATCCACTCCAGTGACCAGAAGATTCACACCCGTTACTTGCAGACTCTTACCCAGACCGGGCGCCTATCTTCGGTTGACCCGAACCTGCAGAACATTCCGGTGCGCCTGCCAGAGGGGCGGCAGATCCGGCGAGCATTTGTACCGAGTCATGAGGGCTGGCAAATCTTCTCTTCAGATTATTCTCAAGTGGAACTGCGGGTATTAGCTCACATCACGGGAGACAAGAACCTTCAGGAGGACTTCAAAAATGGTGAGGACATCCACGCCAGCACGGCCCGGCGGATCTTCCACCTGCCAGCTGATGCCAAGATTGACCCGAACATGCGGCGGCGAGCCAAGGCGGTAAACTTCGGTATTGTTTACGGAATCAGTGATTACGGGCTGGCTCAGCGGATCCACGTCAGTCGTTCTCAGGCCCATGAGTTTATTCAGAACTACTTCCATGAGTTTCCGGGTGTTGAGAAGTACATTCATGATACGGTGGCCTATGCCAAGGAGCATGGCTACGTGGAGACAATCACCCACCGGCGGCGCTACCTGCCAGACATTAATGCGAAGAGCTTTAGCCGGCGGTCGTTTGCGGAACGAACAGCGATGAATACCCCAATTCAGGGGAGTGCGGCCGATATCATTAAGATTGCCATGATTCGGATGCAGCATGAGCTTGAGAAACGTCACCTTCAGGCTAAAATGCTTCTTCAGATCCATGACGAACTAGTCTTTGAGGCCCCCAAGGAAGAAATCCCGGTGTTGCAAAAACTGGTACCTAAGGTGATGGATTCGGCCGTTAAGCTGGATGTCCCGCTGAAGGTGGACAGTAAGTTCGGTGATACTTGGTATGATCTTAAGAAGTAAGGGAGTAGTTCAAATTGCCAGAATTACCAGAAGTGGAAACTGTCCGGCGCGGTTTACTGAAGATCGCTAAGGGACGTAAGATTAATGCTATTGATGTCTACTACGGTAAAACCATCACTAATGATGTCGAGGAGTTTCGCCAGGCCCTGATCGGCCAGACGATTGAGGATATTGACCGACGGGGCAAGTACCTGCTCTTTCGGTTCAGCAACAATTTAACAATGGTCTCCCACCTGCGTATGGAGGGGCAGTACTTTAGTCAGCCGGTCGGTGGGCCGATTGATAAGCACACCCATGTTGTCTTTCAGTTCACGGACGGCACTGAGCTCTGCTATCACGATACCCGCAAGTTCGGTCGGATGACTCTGGTGCAGACGGGAGATGAGATGCAAGTCGGTGGGCTCAAGACAATTGGGCCGGAGCCGACACCGGAAGCGTTTAAGTTGGACTTCTTTGCTACCGAACTCCGTAAGAGCCGGGGGAAGATCAAACCTTTCCTCCTCAACCAGCACCATGTCGCCGGCCTGGGGAACATTTACGCTGATGAGGTTCTCTGGATGAGCAAGATTAATCCGGAGCAACCTGCCAATACGTTGACCGACCAGCAGATCAAAGTTCTCCACGATAACATCATCGCGGAGCTGGTTCAGGCCATTAGGTACAAGGGGACGACGGTTCACACCTTCACTAACGCCTTTGGGGATGCAGGCGGCTTCCAAAATCGGCTTAATGCGTACGGCCACGGCGGCGACAGGTGTCCGCGCTGTGGAACCAAGATGGTCAAGATTAAGGTGGCCCAGCGCGGGACCACCTATTGTCCCCACTGCCAGCCGCTGCGGGAGGAGGAACAATGACAAGGATCATTGGTTTGACTGGTGGAATCGCCAGTGGTAAGTCGACCGTCAGCAACCTCCTACGCCAGGCAGGCCTGCCGATCGTCGATGCCGACCAGGTTGCCCGCCAGGTCCAGCGTCCCGGTTCAGTAGCCTTGGACAAGCTAGCGGCCATCTTTGGTCAAGGGGTTATTGCTCCTGATGGCAACCTGAATCGGCAACGGCTGGGACAGCTGGTATTTGCTGACCCAACTGCCCGTCACAAACTCGACCGGGTAATGCAGCCCCTGATTAGAGATGCCATTTGGCAAGCTGTCGCTAATTTTAAGCGGCAGGGGGTTGCCAACGTTGTCCTAGATGTACCGCTTCTGTTCGAAGAGGGGTATGACACGGACTGCGACATGGTCGTGGTTGTCTGGGTGAGTCCGATAACCGAGTTGTGTCGGTTGATGGCCCGCAACGGCTATTCAAAGGCGGCGGCCCAGGCCCGGATTGCTGCCCAGCTTCCTCTAAGTACGAAGATGGCCAGGGCGGATGTAGTAATTAATAACGATGGCAGCCTGGAGCAAACGCGCCGTCAGGTAGCCCAATTGGTTGAAGACCTGCAGGGCACGCGGTAAAATAAAGTACTACGTAACTATTCAAAAGGAGGGGAACGCTTTGCGATGCCCACACTGTCATAAAAATGGTTCACGGGTGGTAGATAGCCGTCCTAGTGAAGACGGTACCTTCATCCGACGTCGGCGTGAATGTGTCCACTGTGGATTCCGCTTTACCACCTTCGAGCGCTATGAGGAGACGCCACTGCTAGTCATTAAGAAGGATGGCACCCGGCAGGAATTCAGCCGACAGAAGATTCTAAACGGGATTGTCCGGTCCGCTGAGAAACGGCCGGTGAGCATGGAGCGCCTGACTAAGCTGACCGATAAGGTAGAGAAACAGGTACGGGGACTTGGAGAAAACGAGGTCTCCAGCCAGGTCATCGGCAAATTCGTGATGAACGAGCTGAAGGGTGTTGACGAGATTGCCTACATCCGCTTTGCCAGCGTCTACCGGCAGTTCAAGGATGTGGATGCCTTCATGAGCGAGTTGGAAACGATGGTCAAGGATGAACACAAGAAAAAGTAGGGGGTTAGAACGGTGACGATGAGGGCCAGTTTTGATCCGCAAGCGGGTTATTTAGTGACCGCCGCGGCCGACTTTATCAATTTCAGCGACCGGACTTTTACCGACTTCTACCAGCCAGTACTGGGGCCGGTAGCCTTCAGCCTCTTCTACGCCCTGCGTAGCCAGCTCATCGCCGCACCGACCCTTGCCGACCGTCGTCTGCAGTCGACACTGCTGGTTCAGGTCAATGCTGGTCAGAGTCAGCTAAGTGAGGGCCTGCGTCGTCTGGAGGGGATGGGGATTGTTTCAACCTACTTTCAGCACGATGCCCAGGGAGATCTTTATGTTTACGAGCTTCAGTCGACTTTAACCCCGGACAAATTCCTAAATGATAACCTGCTGAGCGTTCTCTTGCTGGAGGCAATCGGCGAGCAAGCTTTTGATCGCTTGGTTAAACGGGCTCACCGTTACCGGTTGACTAGTGATCGGGCCCACCTAAAAAACATTAGTCACCATTTCTTGGATACTTATCAAGTTGATCAGCGTGAACTGGTAAATGTGCCAGCGGTTGTTAAGAAGGCACAGGTAATAACTACTACCACACCAACGCATTCCCTAGTGGCCACTAGTACTGACTTTGACTGGAAAACCTTGCTGACCCTCTTGAAGAGTCAACCCGTGGCCCGTGATGATTTGGCAGCTCACCGAGAGCTGATTGAGGTTGAACACCAGCTTTACGGGATTGATGAGCCGACGATGGCCCGTCAGATTCAGGGGGCTTTGGACCTAGCAACCAATCACTTCGATGCCCAGAAGTTCAAGCGGCAGGTAGCCGCTAAGTACAAACGGGTAGCTGCCCCGACAGTAACGCCTAGAAAACAGATACCGACGGATGATAAGCAGCTGACCAACAAGGACCGCCAGTTGCTGAAGAGCACCGACAACTATGCCCCAGTAGCCTTTCTCCAGGCCCTAAAGGAGCAGACAGGCGGCTATGTTACTGCAGGCGAGCGCAACGTCCTGACCCGCTTGATCCAGGACGGCAGCCTGCCATCGTCTGTAATTAATGTTCTCTCTTGGTATGTGATTGCTGACCTCGGTAACGCTACTTTAAAGGGCAATTTTGTGGATGCAATTGCCAATGATTGGTTGCGGGCCGGGGTCCACGATGGGGCTAGTGCCTTGATTCAGCTGAAGAAGTTCAACCAGGATAGACAGCAAAGTCCGGTCAAGCGGTCTGCTGGAAAGCGTAGTTACCGACGAATGGAAGTTCGTGAGACGATGCCAGACTGGAGCAAACAGGATGAGGCTACCCGGACCAAGAAAGCTTCAGCGTCAGCCCTTGCCAAGGCTCGAGCTCGGCAAGCTAACAACCGGAAGGGGAGGTGATTGCTTTGGAATCACTAAACAAAACAATTCAGAAAATGATGCAGGGACGCAACGTCGCGGCCGACATGGACCAGTTGATGAAACAGGTATATCAAGATCCAGAGGTGCGGGATTTTCTAAACCAGCATCGTGACCAATTAAGTCAGGAGAATATCCGGCGGGGCCGATCGAAACTGTATGAGTTTTTCCATGAAAAGCAATTGATTAAGGCTGGTAAGGCGACGGTGGCCCCTGGCTACTCGCCTCAGTTGCAGCTAGTGGCTGGCCAAATTGATGTGACCTACGTACCGACCCAGCAGCTGATTGAGCGTCGCCACCAGGAATATCTCCGTCAGTTGGTCAACTCGATCAACATGCCGAAGTTCATCCGCCAAGCCACCCTGGATGATTATTACCTTGATGATCAGAACGGGACGGAAGGACGGGTACTGGCCTATAACGCCGTCAACGACTTCATCGACCACTATCAGCCGGATCACTTTCAGCCAGGACTCTATCTGACGGGGAGTTTTGGGGTGGGTAAGACTTACCTGCTAGCAGCAGCGGCCAATGAACTGGCCAAGCACGACGTTGCCACTACGATGGTTCATTTTCCAAGCTTTGCTGTTGAAATGAAGAATTCAATTCGTACCAATGAGGCTGGGACGAAGATCGATGCGGTCAAAAAGGCACCAGTGCTGATGCTGGATGACATTGGTGCTGACGCCATGTCGACCTGGGTTCGTGATGACGTCCTCGGTGTGATTCTTGAGTATCGGATGCAGGAAGAATTGCCAACCTTTTTCAGCTCCAACTTCTCGATGGATCAGCTTGAGAAGCAGCATCTGGCGATCAACAACCAAGGGGTCGTGGAGCCGGTTAAAGCGGCCCGGATTATGGAGCGGATCAGGTTTCTCTCCCGAGAGATCACGATGAACGGAGAAAATCTGCGGAAGAAGGGATAATCCCTTGACATTTAGTCTATAGTTTTGTAGTCTAGTAAACGTTGAAAGAAAAAGCAGAAGCACCCGCTTCTCGCCTGGGCGATAAGGATCGTCGGGCTGACGAGATGAAATTGAGCAGACGAACGAGGTCTGCTCCTGTTTAGCGGGGTGCAGTTTGCATCCCGCTTTTTTTGCTTGATCTTTCGCTAATAAAATTGGAGGTGCGTTGCCATAGCACAAGATATGATTGTCAATAACGGTATTCGTGCACGGGAAGTGCGGCTGATTGATCAAAACGGTGAACAGTTAGGGATCAAGTCGAAGCGTGAAGCACTTCAATTGGCAGAAGATGCCAACCTTGATTTGGTGTTAGTTGCACCAAAGGCCCGGCCAGCTGTTGCCCGCATTATGGATTACGGTAAGTACCGTTTCGAGATGCAAAAGAAAGAGCGTGAAGCTCGTAAGAAACAAAAGACAGTAACCGTTAAGGAAATTCGTCTGAGTCCATCGATTGATACGAACGACTTCAATGTTAAGCTGAAGCGGGTTCGTAAGTTCATCGAAAAGGGCGATAAGGTTCGGGTTTCGTTGCGTTTCCGTGGCCGTGCCATTACACACAAGGATATCGGTCGTGACATGATTGAACGGATGGCTGAAGAAACTTCAGACATTGCTACTGTTGTCCAACGTCCAAAGATGGAGGGACGGAGCATCTTCTTGACGCTCGCCCCAGCTGCTGATAAAGCGAAAAAATAATTTAAGAAGGTAGGAATAAGTTATGCCAAAGATGAAGACTAACCGCGCTGCTGCAAAGCGTTTCAAGCGTACCGCTAATGGTGGATTCAAGAGTGGTAACTCATTTACCAGTCACCGTTTCCACGGTAAGACCAAGAAGCAACGTCGTCAATTACGTGGCTTGAGCATGATGGACAAGTCCAACGTAAAGCGTTACAAGAAGTTACTGCCATTCAAGTAAACTTCAATTGACTAAATAAATATATACGTAGGAGGATTTCAACATGCGAGTTAAAGGTGGAACTGTTACGCGCGCACGTCGCAAGCGCATCATGAAGTTGGCAAAGGGTTACCGGGGTTCAAAGCACCGTCTGTTCAAGACTGCTAAGGACCAGGTAATGAAGAGTTACGTTTACGCTTTCCGTGATCGGAAGGTTAACAAGCGTAAGTTCCGTGAACTCTGGATTGCCCGGATCAACGCAGCTGCTCGGATTAACAACATCAGCTACAGCAAGTTGATGCACGGTCTGAAACTGGCTAACATCGACATCAACCGGAAGATGTTGGCTGACCTGGCTGTTAACGACCCAAAGGCATTCACGGCCATCGTTGATGAAGCCAAGAAGGCCCTCAACTAAGATTGAAAACTTGAGCCACCCATCCCTTTGATTCGATGGGTGGCTTTTTTGATCGGACGGGTGGCGTTAGATCAATTGAAACCCGTTTGAACAATCGCTATAATTAATTTAATACTGCATAACGAGGTGTAATCTTGTTAGAAAAATTTAAGCCAACCTGGATGGTGAGAAACATCTACCAGGTTTCACCACAGCAACTCCAAGCCAGGGGGATCCGGGCCGTTTTCTCCGACTTAGACAATACCCTGATTGCCTGGAATAACCCTGATGGGACACCTGCACTGCGCCAGTGGATGGCCGAACTCCACGCAGCCGGTATCCCCCTGATTGTGATTTCCAACAATAGCAAGCAGCGGGTGGCTCGGGCGACGGCTAGCTTAAAACTGCCATTTATTTCTCGGGCGCTGAAGCCGCTGAGCTTTGGTATCACCCGGGCCCGGCGTAAACTGGGATTGAAACGTCACGAGGTGGTGATGGTCGGTGACCAGTTGATGACCGACGTGATCGCGGCTAACCGAGCCGGGGTTTACAGTATCCTGGTCCAGCCCCTGATCAGTACGGATAAGTGGGTCACCTGGCCTAACCGTTTCATGGACAACCTGGTGGAAAAACGGCTGAAGCAGAAATATCCAGAAATGCAATGGCAGGAGGGATTGACAAAAGATGAGTGAACAAGACGATCAACTACGGTGTATCGGTTGTGGTGCGGTTATCCAATCGACCGACCGAACTGCTCCGGGTTACACCCCTAAGTCAGCAATTGAGAAGGGGTTAGCCACCAATGAACTATACTGTCAGCGCTGTTTTCGTTTGCGCCACTACAACGAAATCGCGCCGGTTTCCTTGTCTGACGATGACTTCTTGAAGTTGCTGAGCCAGATTGGGCAGGCCAAGGCCCTGATAGTCTACGTGGTCGATATCTTTGACTTCAATGGCAGCCTGATTCCGGGTCTCCACCGCTTCGTTGGCGACAATCCGATCCTGCTGGTCGGAAACAAGGAAGATCTTCTTCCGCACTCATTACGCCGCCCTAAGTTGCGTGACTGGATTCGTCAGCAGGCTAACCAGGCTGGGTTGCGGCCAATTGACACTGTTCTGGTATCGGCCAAAAAGAATCACCAGATTGACGCCCTCCTGGATACGATTGAGAAGTACCGGGGCGACCGGGATGTTTATGTGGTCGGCGTCACCAACGTTGGTAAGTCGACTCTGATTAACCAGATCATTAAACTGCGAACCGGGGTCCAAGATTTGATCACCACCTCCCGCTTTCCAGGTACGACCCTGGATGAGATCGAGATCCCATTGGACGATGGTCACCGCCTAATCGATACTCCAGGGATCATTCATTCCCATCAGATGGCCCATGTTTTGTCGCCTAAGGCATTAAAACTGGTTGCCCCACAAAAGGAGATCAAGCCGCGAACCTACCAATTGAATCCGGAACAGACCCTGTTCTTGGGGGGGATCGCCCGTTTCGACTACCTGAAGGGGGAGCGGGCCGGATTAGTGGCCTACTTTGACAATAACCTGACGATCCACCGAACCAAGCTGAGCAACGCAGACAGCTTCTATGAGCGACACGTCGGTGAGCTTCTGACGCCGCCGTCAAAGGCTGACCTGGCCGCCTTCCCGCCGTTGGAACGCGAGGAGTTTCGGGTTCACGCAAAGAGTGATATTGTCTTTGAAGGACTGGGATGGATTACTGTTCCAGCTGGAACCACTGTTGCTGCCTGGGTACCGAAGGGCGTGGCGGCCCTGGTTCGTCGTGCGATGATTTAATTAAGTGAGGTTTAATAATGCAATTACGAGGAAAACAAAAACGTTTCTTACGAGCCCAGGCTAACCACCTGCAGCCGATTTTTGCTGTGGGGAAGGAGGGCCTGACCGACCAGTGGCTGGCCCAGCTAGATGGCGCTCTAGACCGTCGTGAACTGATCAAGGTCAACATCCTGCAAAACGCGGATGTTACCACCGCTGAGCTAAAGGCCTTTATCGAACAGAATACGGATATTCAAGTGGTCCAATCGATTGGTCGTGTGTTGGTCCTATTTAAGGTTTCGGCTAATAAGGACCTGCGTGACCTGTCTGATCGAGTAGCACGAATCTAAGGAAGTGTGATTATGCAGCGCTGTCGAGTATTTGCCAGTCCCCAGACCCGTGTACAGCCAGCGCCCGTCACGACGGATCGTCGTCATCGGGTGGGGATATACGGCGGAACATTTAATCCGATCCACAATGCTCATCTTCTGGTGGCTGACCAGGTGGGTCATTCCTTGTCTCTGGATCGGGTAGACTTTATGCCAGATGCAATGCCGCCCCACGTCGATAAGAAGACGGCAATTGCTGCTGACCTGCGCTTAGCGATGATCAAGCTGGCTATCCATGATAACCCATTGCTGGGGATCGAGGAGAGCGAGCTTCACCGGGGCGGGGTCAGCTACACTTACGATACAATGAAACAGCTGGTTGAGCAGCACCCGACCACTGACTACTACTTCATCATCGGTGGTGACATGGTGGACTACCTTCCTAAATGGTATCGGATCGCTGACCTGGTTCGCCTGCCGCGCTTCCATTTTGTTGGGGTCCGGCGGCCGGGAGCTAAGAATGAAGCAGCCTACCCGGTGATCTGGGTGGACGTGCCGTTGATCGGTATTAGTTCGACGGATATCCGGCGCCGAATTAATCAGGGACTATCGATTAGGTACATGGTCCCCGATGCGGTAGCTACATTTATAAAGGAGCATCACTTGTATCATGAATAAGGAAACAATTGAGTATACCCACCACTATGTTCCACTGACCCGGGACCAGCTGGTTGACCGCCTGCAGGCTGCCTTAAAGCCTAAGCGCTTCCACCACGTTCTGCGGGTTGAACAGACGGCGATCGCCCTGGCCAAGCAAAACGGGGTCAATGTTGAAAAGGCCAGCATTGCAGGACTCTGCCATGACTATGCCAAGCAGCGGCCCGATCAGGACTTCATTGATGAAATTCACGCTAAAGGATTGTCTGCTGATCTGTTAAACTATGGTAATGCTATCTGGCATGGTATCGTAGGCGCGGAACTGATCAAAGACGAGCTGGGCATCTGGGATGAGGACATCCTGAATGCAGTCCGCCACCACACTACTGGCGCGGCCAAGATGACCAAGTTGGAGCAGGTGGTCTACATGGCTGACTATATTGAACCGGCCCGCGACTTTGACGGGGTGGAGCAGGCACGCCTGATTACAGCCCAGGACCTCGGGGCCGGAGTGGCCTACCAGACCAAGCACACCCTGGCATATTTGATTGAAAACGAGAAACCAGTGTACCCCAAGACGATTGAGACTTATAACGCCTGGGTACCGGCTTATGAAGGGAAGATTAACTAGATGGAAAGCAAACAATTATTAGAGATGATTGTCAAGGCCGCCGATGGTCGGCGGGCCGAGGACATCGTTGCACTGAAAGTTGATGAGATCAGTCCGATGGCAGACTACTTTGTCATTATGACTGGCGGTTCCGATCGGCAGGTTCAAGCGATTGCCAATGCAATTATTGAGAAGGCCCATGAGAATCAGGTCAACATTGGTAGTGTCGAGGGGAAGAACCATGCCAAGTGGGTCCTGATTGACCTGGGCGATGTGGTGGTTCACATCTTCAGAGAAGAGACCCGCAGCTTTTATAATTTGGAAAAGCTTTGGTCTGATGCTCCACTGGTCAATGTTGACGAATGGGTTAACGACTGATGATCTATCACACCTTTGCCCAGCTATACGACCAGCTCTTTGACGACGAACTCTACCGGAAGTGGGCGGCTTACACTCTGGCTAATGGTGGCCGCAATGCCCAGCAGATTCTCGACCTGGCCGGTGGTGCCGGTCGGCTAGCTGTCTTGCTGGCTCAGCGGGGGCAGGATGTGACGGTGGCCGACTTCTCGACCGATATGTTGAGCTTGGCCAGCCAGCACGCAACCGCGGCCGGAGTTTCGCTGACCTTGGTTGCGGCGGACATGCGCGACCTATCTGCCTTGCCGCAGTATGATCTGGTGACCTGCTTTGCTGACTCGCTATGCTACCTAGCAAATATTGATGATATTGAAACAACTTTCCGGCAGGTAGCGGCACACCTTCAGGATGACGGCCGTTTTCTCTTTGACATGATTACCCCCTACCAAACCGACGTTATCTACCCGGGATACATGTACAACTACGAAGATGATGATCACCAGCAGGCCTTTCTCTGGCGTAGTTACCAGGATGATGACGTTCCCCATGGGGTGATTCATGACCTGACCTTCTTTAATCGGCTGTCGGATGGGCACTACGAGCGGATTAGTGAGACCCACTTTGAGCGCAGTTATTCGCTTGAAACCATTACAGCGGCCCTGAAGCATTCCGGCTTCACCGACGTGATGGTGCGTGCTGATTTTGGTGCGTCGTCCCCTGATGAGCGGACGACGCGCTGGTTTTTCTCCTGTCGAAGGTAGGTGATTAGTTATGCAGGCAGTTGGAATGGTAGTTGAGTATAATCCCTTTCATAACGGTCACCGTTACTTCCTTCGTCAGGCTCGGGAAAAGACTGGAGCTGACGTAGCAGTTGCGGTGATGAGCGGAAACTTTACCCAGCGGGGGGAGCCGACGATCGTCGACAAGTGGACCCGGGCCCAAGCTGCCTTAGCAAATGGGGTCGACCTGGTGGTAGAACTACCGGTCTTTTATGCCGTCCAGCCGGCCCATCGGTTTGCGGCAGGGGCCCTGGCAATCCTAAATGCCCTCCAGATCCATCAGGTGGCCTTTGGGGCTGAACATCCGGATTGGGACTTTGCGGCCTTAGTGGCAGCTGAACAACACTTTAACCGGGCTGAGTTTGACCAGTACAACGCCACCTATGCCACCCAGTTCAACCAGCAACTCCGGCTTCAAACGGGGATCGAATTGCGTGATCCTAATGATATTCTGGCCTTTGCCTATACTAAGGCGGTATTGGCAAACAACTACCCGATTCAGCTGATCCCGGTTCAGCGGCGGGGGAGCGGCTACCATGATCAGGAGATTCATGGTCAAATTGCCAGTGCCAGTGCGGTTCGTCAGGCAGTGATTAACAGCGAAGATTTTACCACGACGGTACCACCGGCGATGCAAACCGCCCTGGCAAGGGTTGACCGGGTTCCCAGTTGGGACAGCCTCTACCCGCTGCTGCGTAATCAGCTGATTCAATCGCCGCTGAACTATTTGGCGACGACCTACCAGATGGCGGAGGGCCTCGAACACCGGATGAAAGAGGTTGCTCAGCGGTCATTGACTTTTGATAGCTTCATCCATGGGGTGAAGACCAAGCGTTATACTTACGCGCACCTGCTGCGGATGTGCCTGTACACGACTCTGCAGTTACACGAGGATGAAGTGGCGGACCGGGTTGGCCAGCCTTACATCCATATTCTGGGCTTTACAAAGCGTGGACAGGAGTATCTTCATCAGGTTAAGAAGAAGGTGCCAGTGCCGCTCTTTACTAAGATTAGTCAGGGGATGCGTGATAGCTTCTACAACCTTGATTACCGCGCTGGCAAGCTTTATCAGAATTTCACTCCGGTTGAACAGGATCTTAAACATCCGCCGCTCATGATCCATTGAGGGCCCCACAAGCTGTCAAGGAAAAAACATTGACAAGTAAATGTGGGCCTAGTATAATTGCATACGTTGCATTAGGAGGTTAGTACGATGAAATGGTCGTTAGCTGAGTTACATCGTTACCAAAATGAACCACTTCATATTCAAAGTACTTTTGATCTGAACGCATCATTGACTAAACTATTCCCGGATATTATCCTGGCCGTTGCTCCGGTCAAGGTTGACGGGTATGTATCCTATGACGATGGGGACGCCACCATCAGTGCGCACGTGATGACGACATTGACGGTACCCTCCAGTCGTTCATTGACGCCCGTTCAGTTACCACTTGACTTTGACTTTACGGAGACGTATATTGATGATCGTTCCCACTTTTCCCGATACGAGGATGACGAGGTTGTCTTCTTGTTGAAGCGGGGTGAGACGATTGATTTCGATACCGCGTTAGCCGAAAATATTGTCGAGCAGGTACCGTTACGAGTGCTTTCTGCCGATGAAAAGGCTGGCAAGCCCATGCCTACTGGCAAGGGCTGGAACGTCATCTCTGAGGATGATTATGCCGCTAGCAAGCAGAAAGATAAGAAAGTTGATCCACGTTTCGCGAAACTCCAAAAATTATTTCCTGATCAGGATGATAAAAAGTAGCGGACGGTTAAAAACCATTTGTGGATAATATTAATCCTAGGAGGTGTCAAACATGGCTGTTCCAGCACGGAAGACTTCAAAGACTAAGAAGCGTATGCGTCGGGGTCACATCAAGTTGAATGTCCCTGGCTTAACTCCTTGCCCAAACTGTGGTGAACTTCGCAAGTCCCACATGGTATGCCCTAACTGCGGCTACTACAACGGCAAGCAGGTTGTTAACACTAACAACTAATTTAATCAAAAGATCACTCTTTAGGCGCCGGACCTGGGGTGATCTTTTATTTTTAAGAATTTTTAATAATTAGGCGCTGGCCCGTCTCCTGGATAGACTTTTCTTAATTTAATGACAAGAATACTAGGGTTTATTAGAGAACTGTGATAAAATTATTTTGTTTTATTAATATGGTCGTTATTAAATTGATTGTTAGTAGGTGAAATTAATGAGTCGAATCTTAATTATTGAAGATGAAGAAAATTTGGCAAAGTTTGTGGACATGGAGCTGAAGCACGAGGGTTATGATACCGACGTGGAGCTTGATGGTCGGGCTGGATTGGAGGCCGCCCTCAATCAGGACTTCGACGTTATTCTTCTTGACCTGATGCTGCCTGAACTGAACGGAATTGAGGTGGCACGGCGGGTCCGGGAGCTCAAGGATACGCCAATTATCATTATGACAGCTCGGGACTCCGTAATTGATCGGGTTTCTGGCTTAGACCACGGGGCCGATGATTACATTGTCAAACCGTTTGCTATTGAAGAGCTGCTGGCCCGGGTTCGGGCGCTGTTGCGGCGGATCAGCATCGAGGACGGGAACAATAAGGAACATCAAACCACCGTCAACTACAAGGATCTGACGATTGAAAAAGAGAACCGAGTCGTTCGGCGTGGCGACGAAGTGATCAATCTGACCAAACGGGAGTACGAGTTGCTCTTAATCTTGATGGAAAACATCAATGTGGTCATGTCGCGTAAGGAGCTGCTTTCCAAGGTCTGGGGCTACGACTCCAAGGTTGAGACCAATGTGGTCGACGTCTACATCCGTTATCTGCGCAACAAGATTGACCGGCCTGGGGAGAAGAGTTACATCCAGACCGTGCGGGGTACCGGTTACGTAATTCGTTCGTAAGGTTCGTGGTTAATTATGAAGGAAAAAACAAGCAACCGCCGTTTTATTTCCTTAAAGCTTAAGTGGGCCTTCGGGACGGCCGTGGGCTCTTTGATCATCTTTTTCATTGTTGCCATGGCGATGTTCAGTTCATTTACTCAGAGCCTCTTCAATCAGGAGCGCTCCCTGCTTAATCAGGGGATGACTAACATCAGTCGTCAACTGGGACGGATTAACCAGCCGCTAACGAAGAAGAATGTCAATACCGTGATCGATCCCAACAACGGGCGGTCAATGACTGGGAGTCAGTACCAGCGGCCGATTATTCAGGAGCTCAGTGATGGCCACCTGATCGTCAACATTTACGACCATCAGCAGCGGCCAATCCTGAGCACCGGAAAGAGTGTCGTTAAGCCGACCTTCACCAAGTATCGCCAGGTACGCATGGTCAAGGGACCATCCCACAAGGTGATCGTCGGTCAGGAGCCGATCTACGCCCAGCATGGTCACCGGCTGCTTGGTTATCTTCAGATGGAAAACAAGCTGAATGCCTACTATCGGAACTATAACCAGTTGCGCTTGGTGGTGACTCTGGCAATGTGTCTAGTCATCTTAGCCAGCGGGTTGCTTGGCTACTTTTTGTCCCTGCTGTTTTTACGGCCACTTGGTGAGATTCACGACACTGTTAAGGTCATCAGCAAGGACCCAACTAAGAATGTCCGGGTTCCTGTGCCTAACCACAATGATGAATTGGCCGAGCTGACCACGATGTTCAACGAGATGCTGGATCGGATGCAGCGCTATATCGATCAGCAGTCCCAGTTCGTCAGTGACGTCAGCCACGAGTTGCGGACACCGATTGCCATTATCCAGGGTCACCTGGATATGTTGGAACGGTGGGGGAAGGACGACCGTGAAGTCCTGGACGACTCGATCAAGGCCTCTTTGATTGAGATAAAGCGGATGAAGAACCTGGTCCAGGAGATGCTGGATCTCAGCCGGGCCGAACAGGTTGAGATTAATTTTCGCAACCAACGGACAGTAGTTAATGACGTGGTCCACCAGGTCTTCAATAACTTTAAGATGCTCTACCCGGACTTCAACTTCATCCTTGATGATGACCTGGATGAGCCGATTACAGCCAACATCTACCGGGATCACCTTGAACAGGTCTTGGTGATCCTCTGTGACAACGCCATCAAGTACTCGACGGCGCGTAAAGAGGTCCACATCTCCCTGTCCCGTGGAATGAACACGGTGGAGATTGGTATTCAGGATTTCGGTGAGGGAATCCCAGCTGAAGACGTCGACAAGGTCTTTGACCGCTTTTACCGGGTAGACAAGGCCCGGAGCCGGAAGAAAGGCGGCAATGGGTTGGGATTGTCAATCGCCAAGCGTCTGATTGAGGGATATCATGGTTCTATCACTTTGGAGAGTTCCCTGGGAGCTGGTTCACTATTTCGAATCATATTGCCAATTGTTGAGGATCCGGAAGCGCTTTAATATTATGAGATTTTAAAAAGAGTCGCAATGCCTGTATCATTGCGGCTCTTTTTGTTTAATAGACATTTTGGATTAAAAGCTTCTCATGGTCGTTCTTTAATGGACACGGTTAGCCTATAATATAAGTGAACTGCTTAAAATAACAAAGTATCTTACTTGGGGGAGTTGAATTATAGTGGCTGACAAACAGAAAAAATTAATCACCACACCGACATTGGTGTTGATGATTATTTCGACAATCTATGGATTTGGAAACGTCTCCATTGCTTATGCCCAAATGGCCTACGCGGGGATGTTCTGGTATATTTTGGCCGGGGTATGCTTCTTTTTCCCGTGCTGTTTGATGATGGCCGAGTACGGGTCGGCGTTCAAGGATGCCAAAGGTGGCATTTATTCCTGGCTAGCCGGGTCGATTGGTGAAAAAATGGCCTTTATTGGGACCTTCATCTGGCTTTCCAGCTGGATCCTCTGGCTGGTATCGAGTGCTTCGCGATTATGGATCACCCTTTCGGCGCTGATATTTGGGCATGATACCACCCAGCATTGGCACTTCTGGATTTTCAATTCGACCGAACTGATCGGGATCCTGGCGATCCTGTTTGTTCTCCTGGTTACCCTGCTGAGTTCGCAGGGGATGAACGGGATCACTAAGATCAGTTCATTCGGGGGTGCTTTCATGATTGCCATGAACGCGATCTTTATTCTGGCGAGTTTGGTGGCTATTATCGCCAACAAGGGAGTTACCGCCCAGCCAATTCACGGAATTGCCAGCTTCTTTGAATCGCCTAACCCGTCCTTTAAGACGCCGATTGCAGTGATTTCCTTCGTCGTTTACGCCATCTTTGCTTACAGCGGGATGGAGAACCTGGGTGGTGTTACCGATAGTATGAAAGACCCAGCGCACACCTTTCCGCGTGGGTTGGTGATCGGGTCCCTACTGACGATTGGCAGCTACGTCTTGATGATTTTGATGACCGGATTCACAGTCAACTACGATCATGTCATCGCACGGCCAAACGTCAACCTGGGGAATGTTACCTACGTTGTCTTTGACCGTCTTGGCTACATGATGGGTGTTTCCCTAGGATTTAGTCACGGGGTCAACCTGCTGCTGGGGGATATTTTTACCCGGATGATTGCTCTGGCTGGATTGATGGGAATGCTCGGGGCTATGTTCCTGCTGGTGTATTCACCGATCAAGTCCTTTATCATGGGGGCTAATCCAAAGTTATGGCCGGCTCAGGTTACCAAGTTGAACAAGCATGGAATGCCAGCCTATGCTATGTGGATGCAGGCAATCTTTGTTTGCTGCATCATCTTTCTGATCTCCTTCGGGGGTTCAGCAGCGGATGCCTTCTATCAAATTCTGACTGATATGGTGAATGTTTCAGCTTGTGCGCCATACATCTTCTTGGTTGGGGCTTTTCCAATCTTTCAGAAGAAGAATATCCCGCATGACTTTGTGGTTTTCAAGAACCGCTTCTGGACCAACATTTTGGTCGGCTTTGTTGAGATCATTGTCTGCCTGGGAATTATTTTCACCTGTATCCAGCCAATTCTGGATCACGATCCGCAGACGGCCTTCTGGACGGCATTTGGCCCAATCTTCTTTGGAATTGTGGCCTAGCTTTTCTACCGGCACGCAGTCAGGAAGAATCACCTCAATCTTTAATTTAAAAATGAAATCGCAATCCTTGGCTTGGCCAGGGGTTGCGATTTTCTTATGCGTTAAATTGTTTGATCCGTTGGTGAACTAATAAGGTTGCGATGATGCAGACCAGAAACTCGGTGACGGGTACCGCTGCCCAAACCCCGTTGATTCCGACCATGGTGGCAAGGATCAGGATGGTGGGTAGCAGGATGATATACCCCCGCAAGATGGAGAGGGTAAACGATGCCCGGGCTGCGTTGATCGCTGTCAGAAAGAGGATAAAGAGCAGGTTGAGTGCACTGAAGAAGGCACTTGTAAAGTAAATCGGCAGTCCCACCCGGGCGTAGCTAACCAGCTGGGCAGAGTGAGCGGTGTTGAAGAGTTCAATGATCGGCAGCTTGAAGGTTACTAAGATTACAAAGCTGATTGTTGCCAGCAGGAGAGTGATGAGGGTACCCATCTTCAACGCCGTTTCAACATTGGCAAAGTGTCGTTGACCATACTCCCGACTGGCAATTGGCTGGACACCGAGGGCCACCCCGTTTGCGATCGCCAGGACCACAATGGCAATGTTGGAGATCACCCCGTAAGCCGCCACTGCATAGTTATCGGCTAGTTGTAGCAGGACGTGGTTGAAGAAGTAGATGCTGACTCCGGTGCTGAGTTCATTGAGGGCCGCAGCCACGCCGAGCTTTGCCGAGCGACCGAGATTGACCAATTGGGGCCGGGCCCAGTGAAGCTGGAGCTGACGGCCGGCAAAGTGACGGTGACGGGAAAGAACAATCAGGCTGATCAGTGGTGAAAAAAGCACCGCTAGGGCGGCCCCCTCCATCTTCAACCCACAACCGAAGATGAAGAACCAGTCAATCACGATGACGGAGAGCGTCTCCGTCAGGGTAGCCTTCATGGTTAGGGTTGGGTTCCCATCGTTACGGATGAAGTTAATGGATATATAGTTACACATGTAAAGGGGGCCAGACCAGGCGCAGATTCGCAGGTAGATAATAGCCATCTGCCGGGTCTGATCGTCGGCACCCAGGAAGTTGACGACCGGGGTTGCGAAGACATTGAGCAGGACCGCCAGGACGATGCCTAGGGTCGCTGCAAAGATGATCAGCTGGCTGTAGAGATCCTTGATCCGTTCCGGATGGAGGACCTTATTGAGCGAAAAGATTGTTGCCCCGCCAACGCCCAGCAGGAGGCCAACCCCGTTGAAAACGTTAAAAAGGGGAAGAACCAGGTTGAGGGTGGTCAGCCCCAGTGCTCCAGCGGCAATCGAGATGAAGAGGGTATCAATCAGGACGTAGAGTGACATTCCCAGGGTGGCGACGACATTTCGGACAACATAATGGCGGACCTCGCCCCGAATTGCTTGTGTTGAATTCATATTATTCCTCCAATTTGTTCCCATCCCCCGCGAGCGGACGCCTGTTTGGGAACTGCAATTTTGTGGCAAAACCCGGCGATTCTGCAATCCTTATTTCATTCATATCCTATCAAATTCTAGCCGACTTTTCATATCCGCAGGCCGTCAAATGATCACTCCATTGCAGTGATCAAGCTCGTGTTGGACAATTTCGGCGGCAAAGTCGGTCAGGGTTAGATGCTGACGCTGCCAGTGTTCATTGAAAAACTGTACGGTGATCTGCCGATAGCGGGTTGCAGTCCGCTGACCGGTCAGCGAGAGACAGCCTTCCTTAGTTTGGTATGGCCGGCTTTTTTTGGTGAGAATGGGGTTGAACATTACGACCGGCAGGGGACCGAGCTGGGCAATGATAGCTCGCTTTTGGACGCCGATCATATTGGCTGCCATGCCGACGCAGTGGTCCTGGTGAGCGGTGAGGGTGTCTTTGAGGTCAATAGCTAAGGTCAGGTCGGCTCTGCTAGCAGTAGTGGATGGCTGCCGGAGCTGCTGAATATCGGTGATGATTGGTTTGATCATGGCGGTTCCTCCTTAAATTAAAGGACTGAAGATGCTTCTCCAGTCCTTTTGATATACTACTTATTAGACTTATGATGCTGTTGCTTGCCAGCGTTACGCTGACGATTGCGTTGAGCCATTTGCTTAGCCGGGTTTGGCTTTTTAAGCTGGTCGATCGCGGCGGCCGTACTTGTGTCCCCGGTGCTTGACTTGGTTGAAGCAGGGGCTTTTGGCTTCTTGATCGGGTGCTTTTTTGCCTCTTCGGCAATCTGCTTGCGGATCCGTGGCCGGTAGGCATTGACCATCAGGGTTTGCAGAATTGCGAAGAGTCCACCGATGAAGAAGTAGAGTCCCAGACCAGCTGAGGAGGTCAGCGAAATGAAGAAGGTCATGAATGGGCTCAGCCAGATGGCCATCTTCATTTGTTTTTTCTGTTCTTCCGGAACGCCGACCAGGCCAAGGTAGCTCTGAACAGCATAGGCGATAAAGGATAGAACCGCGAAGATAAAGCTTGGCTTCCCCAAGGCAACTCCGAAGAAGGTGGCATGATAAAGGTCTGGTGAGTAGCGGATAGCGGCATAGAGGGCAGCAAAGACTGGCAACTGGATCAGTAATGGCAAGCAGCCGATTCCCCCAGTCAGACTGATGTTATTATCCCGGTAAAGGGCCATCATTTGTTGGCTGACTGCGGCCTGTTCCTCAGGTGTCTTAGCAGCCTTCTGCTTGGCGGACAGTTCTTTGATCAAGGGTTGGACGCGGGCCATCTTCTCCTGGGTAATGGTCGACTTCTTCATCTGTGAGAACATCACCGGCAGCAGGATTGTCCGGACGATCACCACGATTACGATTATTGCCCAGCCGTAATTATTTCCCAGGTGGCTAGCCAGCCATTCCATCAGGTGCTGCATCGGCTTGGCCATGTAATCATAGACAAAGCCGTAAGGACGACCACTCTTGGTTGTCCGGACACATCCGCTGAGCAGCAGGAGCATCGTTGTCATCAAGCCGACAACTGTAAGGCGTTTATGTTTCATACAGTATAATTCTCCTTGTGTTAATTTTTAATTCGGTTAATATGGATAAACAGTACATATCTTACTCTAAACCGAGTCGAAAAGCCACCACCTACCGATAATTAGCGGCGGACGGTGAACTGATTGCTGTAGTTGGTGAGAGAACCGGAGACCTGCTTGATTTGATCAACAACGGCGTAAGGAGTAGGACCGGCTGCTAGTGCCCGAATGAAGGCTGCTACTGTTTTAGCTGGTCCCTGAGCTTCGACGTAGACTGTTCCGTCGGTCTGGTTGCGCACAAAGCCGGTGATACCCAGTTGCTGGGCCAGTTGGAGGGTGCCCCAGCGAAAGCCGACCCCCCTGGACTTGACCGCTGATGGTGAGCTGAACGTTGATCATCGTGGTCACCTCCCTTAATGAAAAATTATAAAAGCCGCCGATTAGTTAAGAATATTGTACACCCATAACATGGTATAATTGTTGTAAGAGGAAGGGTAGTTTAACTTATGGAAGAATTAACATCGATTCACAATCAGCACGTTAAGGATTGGAAAAAGCTTTCCACCAAGAAATTCCGCAGGCAGACCGGTTGCTATTTGTTGGACGGCTGGCACCTAGTCAATGAGGCAATTCAAGCTGGGGTGGCAATCCATCAGTTGATCGGGACAGCCGATCAACTGGCTGCGCATCGTGACCTGTTTGAACATGCGGATACGGTCTACACCGTGACCATGGAGATCATGAAGCACATTACCGACACGGTCACACCACAAGGGATTGCAGCCGTTGTTGACCTGCCGGATGCCCACCGGGTTCCCACGCAGCCACTGACCGGAGCTTGGTTATTTCTAGACCGGGTTCAGGATCCGGGCAACGTAGGAACCATGGTCCGAACGGCGGACGCTGCAGGCTTCACTGGCGTCGTCGTTGGGCATCGTTCTGCCGACCTGTTCGGCCCCAAGGTCGTTCGCTCCATGCAGGGAAGCCAATTTCACCTCCAGCTATTTGAAGGTGATCTTGAAAAATGGATTGCTGATTTTAAGGCAAACGGGGCGCCGGTGTACGGTACCCAGCTGAATCCCCAGGCTAAAAATTTCCGGGATGTTCACCCCGGCAAGACCTTTGCCCTGATTATGGGTAACGAGGGTCAGGGGATGAGTTCGGCATTGCTTAACGCCACTAGCGATAACCTTTACATCCCAATGCGCGGAGAGGCAGAATCGCTAAACGTGGCGATCTCAGCGGGAATCCTGATGTTCCAGCTGAACCAGTAAATTTGCTTACTTTTGATAAGACAAAATGATTTATTTTTGGCCGGCCATCATGTATGATGATGGTAACCAATAGAAAAGGGGTATTACATGAAATCAAAGAATGAGTGGCGCAATGATCAAGAATACGTCTCAATTATTTCTGACCTGCTGGCCCAGCCCGCTGTCAAAAAGCTGGCTAATTATACCCAGCACCACCATTCGAATCGTTTGCAGCATTCAATTGCAGTTTCTTACGATAGCTATAAGATTGCCAAACGACTCCATTTTGATTACCGGAGTGTTGCCCGGGCCGGCTTGCTCCACGATTTGTTCTACTATGATTGGCGGACGACAAAGTTTGACCTGGGGACCCATGCCTTTATTCATCCACGGGTTGCATTGCGGAACGCGGAGAAGATTACGCCGCTAAACAAGGTGGAGAAGGATATTATCTTAAAGCACATGTTTGGAGCAACACTCGCTGTGCCTCGGTACCCAGAAAGTCTAATTGTTTCATTGGTTGATGATTTTGAAGCAGAGCACGAATTCTTTAGTCCGTTGCGGGCCAAGCTTCGTCGCCGGATTAAGAAGCGCCGGATGCGGACAATTTGGTAGGAAGGAGACATCATATGCAACACGAAGCTAGTACACCGGTTGCGGATGGTGGTTGTCAATTATGTCCTAAGTTCACGCAAACCTTCATGATGCTAGGTAAAAAGTGGAACGGCTTAATTATCGAAGTCTTACTGGAAAGAGACACTTTACGATTCAAGGACATTGCCAACAGCGTCAGCAAGTGCAGTGACCGGGTTCTTTGTGAACGTTTAAAGGAACTGGAGGATGACCAGATCATCGTGCGGAACACCTATCCGGGAACCAGTCGAGTTGATTATTCATTGACAACACGGGGCCGCGAATTAGCACCAGTGATGAATGCAGTTCATAGATGGAGCGACAAGTGGTGCTAATTGGGGCTTGACCAATTCCAGACGAGTCATTAGAATGATTAATATAATAAAAAGCGATGACGGAAATTAGTAACCGGCAAGGGTTGCCAGAGAGCCACCAGGATTCTGCAAGCGGTGGTCAGCCTGATCCAGTGAATTTCACTTCCCGAGCCGATATGTAATGGTATTCCGGTCGATCACCGTTATTGATCAACTTAAGTGTATGGGTAAGTGCCCGTAAACTAGGGTGGTACCGCGAAGCTTCGTCCCTAATGGGATGAGGCTTTTTTTATTTGAACAAAGGAGTTGAAAGCATGGGATTAAAAGAGAAGCTTGCTGACCTGCGCCAGCAAGGATTACAAGAGATTGAAAACTCACAAGACCTCAAGAAAATCAATGAGATCCGGGTCAAAATGCTAGGGAAGAAGGGTCCCATCACCAGTGTTTTACGGGGAATGAAGGACATCAGTGTCGAGGAACGGCCTAAGGTTGGTCAATTTGCCAACAAGGTTCGTGATGACTTGACGGCGGCTATCGAAGAAAAGCGGGCTGCCTTGGAACAGGCCGCGCTGAACGCAGAACTGGCAGCTGAGACAGTCGATGTTACCCTGCCCGGTAGCCCAGTGGCGCAGGGTCAGCCCCACGTCATCCAGCAGATCATCGACCAAGTGGTGGATCTCTTCGTCTCCATGGGTTACGAGGTCGCAGTTGGTGACGAGGTTGAACAGGAAGTCTACAACTTCGAGAAGCTGAACCTGCCAAAAGACCACCCCGCCCGTGACATGCAGGATACCTTCTATGTCACGCCGTCCGTCTTGATGCGGACTCAGACTTCACCGATGCAGGCCCGGATGCTGGAGAAGCACGACTTCAGCCAGGGACCATTGAAGATGATTTCTCCCGGGAAAGTCTACCGGCGCGATACTGACGACGCAACTCACAGCCACCAGTTCAACCAGATTGAGGGGATGGTTGTCGGTAAACACATCACGATGGCCGATCTAAAGGGGACTCTTGAAACGGTTGCCCAGGCACTGTTTGGCGACAAGCTGAACGTTCGACTGCGGCCAAGCTACTTCCCGTTCACTGAACCATCTGTTGAGGCCGATATTACCTGTTTCAACTGTATGGGTAAGGGCTGTGCCATCTGCAAGCACACCGGCTGGATTGAGGTTCTCGGTGCCGGAATGGTCCACCCTAACGTCCTCAAGATGTCTGGCGTTGATCCCGAGGAATATGGCGGTTTCGCCTTTGGACTGGGCCCTGACCGGTTCGCCATGCTGAAGTACGGGGTCGACGATATTCGGAACTTCTACCAAAACGATGTCCGGTTCTTAAATCAATTCGACGAGAAAGGATAATGTAAGATGAAAGTATCATACCAATGGTTAAAGGAATATCTCGACCTGGACGTTGCGCCACGCGAGCTTGCGGAAAAAATTGCCCGGACGTCAGTTGATATCAACGACGTTTACCAACTAGACGACGGGTTAAAGAAGATCGTGGTCGGTAAGGTAGTGACCATGGAAGATCACCCGAACTCCGATCACCTGCACATCTGCCAGGTTGACGTCGGCGCTGAAAAGCCGATTCAAGTTGTCTGTGGGGCGCCAAACGTTCAGACTGGCAAGAAGGTCATTGTGGCCTTGAATGGTGCCCGGATTGCTGACAATGTCAAGATCAAGCGTGGCAAGATTCGTGGGGTTGAATCTAATGGGATGCTCTGCGCCCTTCAAGAGATCGGCTTTAGCGATAAGATTGCTCCAAAGGACTACGCAGCCGGTCTTTACTTCCTGCCGGATGACGCCAAGGAGGGTGACCCAGTCTTCGGCTATCTAGGAATGGACGATACAATCATCGACACAGATGTCACTCCTAACCGTGGGGATATGTTGAGTATGTATGGCAACGTCAACGATATTGCTGCCTTCTATAAGCTGCAGCCGCACTTCAAGGAGCTGCCGGTTGAGGAAAATGGCGACCAGGCAACCAGCGATCTGGTGAGTGCCGAGGTTGACGATCAGCACATTGCTCCAACCTACAAGCTGCGGGTAATTAAGGGGGTTAAGATTGCTGACAGTCCGCTTTGGATGCAGATTCGCCTCTGGAACGCCGGAATCCGGCCAATCAACAACGTGGTTGACGTTACCAACTATGTTCTGTTGAAGTACGGTCAGCCCCTCCACAGTTACGACTATGACCGCCTGCCGGGGCACAACTTTGGGGTTCGCCACGCCAGTGAAGGTGAGAAGTTCACGACCCTGGACGGGGACGAACAGACCCTCAAGGCTAATGACATCATGGTTACGGTTGACGATCACCCGGTTGCTCTGGCTGGAACAATGGGTGGTGAGGGAACTGCCGTCAGCGACCAGACGACCACGGTGGCCCTAGAAGCCGCTATCTTCGACCCAGTTATGGTGCGGAAACAGGCCCGGCGTCTGGACCTGCATAGCGAGTCCTCAATGCGCTTTGAGCGGGGGATCAACCCGGCCACGGTTGAAACAGCCCTGAACGAAGCCGCTGAACTGATCAAGGAACTGGCGGGTGGCCAGGTAACAAAGGGGATCGTTACTGGTAGTGAAAAACCAGCCGTTGACAAGCAGATCACTCTTTCACTGTCTAAGGTTAACCATGTGCTAGGCACCGCTTTAACGATGGCAGACGTTGAAGACGTCTTCACTCGGCTGCACTTTACCGCTGACGTCAAGGATGACGATCAAGTCGAAGTCACAGTTCCGGCCCGGCGTTGGGATATTTTCGTGGCCGCAGATCTCTACGAAGAGATTGCCCGGATCTACGGTTATGACAACTTACCGTCAACTCTGCCGGTGATGACCCGGAACCGGGGCGGCCTGACCGAGCGGCAACGCTTTATCCGTGCTAGCCGCCACGACCTCGAGGGGATGGGGCTGACCCAGGCAATTAGCTACTCTCTGACCACGGTTGACAAAGCCAAGCAGTTCCAGATCGATCCGGTTGCTGAACCGATGAAGCTGGACTTCCCAATGAGTTCTGATCACGTGGCTACCCGGATGAGTATCATCAGTGGCCTTCTGATTGATATTGCCTACAACGTTTCCCGCAACGTCAATAACGTGGCTCTCTATGAAGAGGGGCGGGTCTTCCTGCCAAAGGGTGGTGAGCGTCCCGAGGAACAGGAACACCTCGCGGGAGCAATCACTGGTCAGCTGCTGGCTAATGACTGGCACCATAAGGATCGGCCGGTGGACTTCTTCCAGGTCAAGGGAATTATTGAGCGCTATCTCCACAACATGGGCCTCGCTGGAAAGGTGACCTACATGGCTGACCAGTCCCGGGCCGAAATGCATCCCGGCCGGACGGCTAACATCTTGCTGGATGGTCAGCTGATCGGGTTCCTCGGCCAGGTTCACCCAAGCACCGCTAAGGCTTATAAGATTCCAGAAACCTACGTCTTTGAGCTGAACCTTGAAACCTTAATTGCGGCACCAAAGGTTGATAACGAGTACCACCCAGTCAGCAAGTATCCATCAATCACTCGGGACATTGCCCTCTTGGTTGATGACGACATTACTAATGCAATGGTTATGGACATCATCAATAAACGGGGTGGTGCCTTCCTGAAGAGTGTTCATCTCTTTGACGTTTATAGCGGCCTGCATCTGCCAAAGGGTAAGAAGTCCCTGGCCTACACACTGACCTATCAGGATGACCACGACACCTTAACCGAGGACCAGGTCAACGCGGCCTTTGAGAAGGTTACTACGGCGCTTAAGGACACTCTGGCAGCGGAAATTCGTTAAGGCTAACAATAATGTGAGACTCCGCGATGCGTTGGTCCCACATTATTTGTATTTTAAGAAGGCAAAGAATTGAATGATGATCGATTGAAGCGGCAAAACCGCCTGGTTCTCGGCTTAATCGTGGTTTTGGTCCTTGCTGGTCTGGCTATTCACCAATACTTCAACTACGCACTGCAAGCCGTGGATGAGGGTGACCACCGGCGGGTGACGGTAGTGATTCCGGCCGGGGCGACTGACCACCGGGTAGCGGCAATCTTGAAGGAACACGGCTTGGTTCGTAGCCGGTTTGTTTTTGATTACTATCTGCAGACCCATAAGACCCATGGGGTGAAGGCTGGTAAGTTTCGTCTGACGCGGGCGTCTACTGTCCCCGAGATGACGGCCACTCTTCAGCAGAATCGTGCTGCAAAAAAGCGTTAGGGGATTGCCGTGACCGGCAGAGTGCTATATACTATTTGAGATTAATTTTATTAGAGGAGCAGTAAACAGAGAATGAGTACAAAAGAACAGCGGCGGCCTATTATCATCGGTGTTACCGGTGGGTCCGGGAGTGGAAAAACCACGGTCAGCAAGGCAATCTATAATCAATTGCATGGGCAGGCCATCCAAATTATTACCCAGGATACTTACTACAATGACCAGGCTGATATGACGATGGCTGAACGGAAGGCAGTCAACTATGACCATCCCTTGGCCTTTGATACCGACCTGTTGATCAAACAGCTGGCCGATCTGCGCAATAACAAGGCGATTGAGATGCCAGTGTATGATTACACCCAGTACACTCGGTCTGCTGAGACCATCCATGTCGAGCCTCAGGACGTCATCATCTTAGAGGGGATCTTGATCCTGGATGACGAGCGCCTGCGGAAGTTAATGGATATCAAGGTCTATGTTGACACTGATGATGATATCCGAATTATTCGCCGGATCAAACGGGATATGGCTGAACGAGGCCGGACCCTGGATTCTGTGATCAACCAGTACCTGGCCACGGTCAAGCCGATGTACCATCAGTTTGTGGAACCGACGAAGCGCTACGCGGATATCATTGTGCCCGAAGGGGGCGAAAACCGGGTGGCCATTGATATTTTGACGACCAAGGTCCGTGATATTCTGGTCAAGCGGGGCCACACCCTACAATAGAGTTTACAAATCAACAGCAGAATGGTAATGTAGCCACTGTATAAATTATGAGGAGTGAATTTTTAGATGGCTGAAGAAAAAGAATTTCCAATGACCCTTGAAGGAAAACAAAAGCTGGAGGCGGAACTGGAAGACTACAAGATGAAGCGCCGTCCAGAAGTTATCAAGCGAATCAAGATCGCCCGGAGCTATGGTGACCTTTCCGAAAATTCAGAGTACGAGTCTGCCAAGGATGAACAAGCAATGGTTGAGGGTAAGATTGCCCAGATCGAGAACATGCTCCAATACGCCGTTATCATTGATAACGAGGACGTAGCCAAGGATGAGGTTTCCATGGGTCGGGAAGTCACGATCAAAGAGCTGCCGGACGAAGATCCCGAGACCTACTCGATCGTTGGTGAATCCGAATCTGACCCGATCAACGGCAAGATCTCTAACGAATCACCGATGGCCAAGGGGCTGCTTGGTCATAAGATTGGTGAAGAAGTAACCATCGATATTCCAAACGGAACAATGAAGGTTAAGATCTTAGACGTCAAGTAATTTTATGAGGGACCGTGACAGAAGTCATTTATCACGTCCCCTAAGCACAAATAGGCTTCCACTGTTCAGCTTTGCTGGGCACTGGAGGCCTATTTGTGTACTACACTGTTCGTGCTTAATCAAAGAAACAATACTTATGTTACAGGCCATTCTTATAGGCAGAATCCTTGGTATTTTGGTGCTCAGATGGTACAGTTAAAATCATGAAAGTGCTATCATTAGACTAGTGAAACGAGTAAAGGGGATTTAAGCATGAAGTTAATTATTACCGATGCCGCTAATCAGTGGTTTAAGGATGAGATGGACCTAAAGCCAGGCGATGGGATTAAGTTCTACGGCAAGGTCTACGGGCGCACCGAGGTTCACCATGGCTTTTCCCAAGCCTTTGCCAAAGACAACCACCCGATCGACCCCGTGTTAGAGGTGGTTAAGGACGGGATCAACTACCATGTCAACGAGGTTGATGAGTGGTTCTTCACTCGCCTGATTACGACTGTAGACGCCAACGACGCCGGTCTGGTCTTTCATTTCCAGCATGAGGATGGGGATGAAGCACCAGACGTTGCTGGACTAGCCAGTGACCAGGATGACCACGCCGATAACCAGGCTGATGCCTCAACCGGGGCTTCTCAGCATGAACATTAGGA
The DNA here is from genome assembly GCF_002940945.1 of Limosilactobacillus pontis. Lineage (GTDB taxonomy): Bacteria > Bacillota > Bacilli > Lactobacillales > Lactobacillaceae > Limosilactobacillus > Limosilactobacillus pontis_A. Next base: position 265,102 of record NZ_PNFV01000001.1, on the reverse strand, counting down.
AACTTGCCTTTTAAAATGCCACGCAGCCATCTAGGATAGTTCTGGATGGCTGCATTTTTATTTTTGTTGACGTCGGATGAGGTAGCAGGTTAGGGTGAGGCTGACGGCAGTTATGATTGCGCCGAGAATCAGGTATGGTGGCCGGTAGTAGAATGCCACCCGGTGAGTTCCGGTCGTGATCGGCAGGGCGATGAATGTGCCGATCACGGTTCGCGGCTGGACTTTGTGGCCGTCAATTCGAACGTGCCAGCCCGTGGCCGCCGGAATAGTGGTCATTAGGGCTGACTGGCCTTGGTGGATCTTGACTGTTCCGCTGATACTGGTTGGGGTGGTATGCTGAACTTTCAGCGGTGATCGCTGGAGAGTCTTCAGGCTGGCATTAAAGGCCCGCTGATTGAGCCGGTAGACACTGACGTTCTGCAACCAGACGCTGGTCTTCTTGAGTCGGAAGGTGACGGTGACCGGTTTTCCCTTCTGGTGACGGGCTAGATTGATCACCACCGTGTCGCGGTAGGTGCTGTATTGGCTGAAGTCACGGCGGTTCATGCTAATGCTGACGCTATCCTTGACCTCGGGACCAAGGGTGAGGTAGTAGGAATCGTTAGTTGGCGGGATAAACTTCAGTTTAATGGCGGTTGGCTTGAGAAGGTTCTGTTTGCGGAAAGCTGTTCCCGTGATCTGGTGAGCAGCTTGGACGTTTTCAAAGCGGACGGCAGTAAAATTCTGAACGTTAAACAGGGGTTGGTTGATTGGCCGACCAGCTAGTGCCTGGAAGATCTGTGACTGGTAGCTTAACGGATCCAGGGTGGCCTTGCCCAGTTGGAAAATTGCCGAGCTGGCCCCGAAGGCAATCGGCAGGGCGGCCGGATTCTGGCGACTGGTGATCATCTTGGTTTGGCCAACCTGGGGCAATTGGAGCCAGTCGGGCCGGTAGCCAGATGGGGGCATGATCTGGTCGCCAGCCATTATTCCATGGTGCCGGGCAGTCATTGTGTACTTAAAGCCGAGCAAGGCATCACTGACTTGGGTCCCGTTGTCATAGCTGACAAAACCATCGCCAGCCGGTTGGCCAATTGCCCCCATGAAGGCTGGAATTGGCGGTTCCAGGGTGGAGCCAAAATGGTCAGCGGAGTAGAAATCTCCCTGCATCGGGTCATCCTTGGTTCGCATGAAAGTTTTGGCAACCCGGTAGAAACCGTGGTCATGGTGCTTCAACTGCTGGCTGGCCGTATCAAGTTGCTGGGTGTACTTGCCAAACTCGGCCTGGGAAACGTAGGCAATCTTGTTGAGGCTCGTAAAGGCGGCGGTACTTACATCGCAGACCACAACCAGGATGATCAAAAAGTCGTACAGCCGGGGAGAATTGCGGCGGGCAATCATAATGGAAGCCAGCGCAACCACGACAAAGCCCAGACCGATAAGCCGCTGACTAGTCGTAAGGTAGGAAAGCTTCAGCCGGCCAGTCACCCAGAAGATGAATCCGCTCAATACCAGGACGGTCAGGGCCCCAGGCCACTGGAGCTGGAAGTCAGGTTGAAGGACTTGGGCGGCAAGCAGGATACACCAAAAAGCGAAGAGAAACGAGAACCGATACGGGTACCAGACCGGGAACTGTCCGGCATGCCAGAGAAGATCCAGGGGCTCATAGCAAAACGATAGGATGAAGAAGACGGTAATTAGACCGGCAACGAGGCGTTGAGACCACTTGATACGGCGAGTAAAGAAGTATAGCCCCGCCCCGATGATCAGCAGCATACCAATATAAATATTAGGCTGACCACTGGGCATCTGGCTGAAGTCAAACGATCCGGGGACCAGCTTGCCGAGCATCTTGATCGGCTGGTACTCAAACTTGCTGCTGATTATGGTTTCGGTGTAGGTTCCCTTGCTGGTCGTCAAAGCATAGATGGTTGGCAAAAGGGTAATGGCTGCGATCCCGGCGCTGGCTAGGGAACTCGCCAGATAGATCCCACAGGCTTTCCCCCGTTTCCGCCAATCTGGCAACGTCGGCAACTGCCAGGCAACGATAAGGATGGTGAATAGGCAGATCATCCAGGCCATGTAGTAGTTATCGACCATCATGACCGCCAGCCATGCAATATAGGTTCCCGGGCGTCGGTCATGAATGAGACGGAGCAGGCCCCAGATAATCAGTGGAAGGATAATCAGGGCGTCGAGCCAGATCATATTGAGCTGGTTAGCGATCATCCAACCGTTGAGGGCGTAGGCGGTGCTAAAGGCCCAGATCCGATAACCTTGTTGAAGCCCGGTCTTGATGAGCAGCCAGGCCATGGTCATTCCCGCTAGTCCATAGCGGATGATAGTGAGGGCCATTACCCCGCTGGTCAGCCACTTGCCTGGGAAGAAGAGTAGGATCAAGTTGAGCGGGCTGAAGAGGTAGTAGGCATTGGTACCCAGCATTTCTCCGCCCAGCCCCTTGCTAAAGGAGTAGAAGAGACTCCCCGGATGGTGAAGGATCAAGTTGCGAAAGTAAGCAAAGAAGTCGACGTACTGCTGACCGAGGTCGACTGTCAACAGGCTGCTTGGACCAAAGGGGGCCATCTGCCGGTAGGCAAAGTAGGCTCCCATAAGGATAACCGGGATCAAGAAGCTCCCGATCAGAATCAATGTGTGCTGTTTTTTCCAATTCAGACGATTCACGAAAAGAATTCCTTTCCTCTTATGGTTATTGCTGAATATTATATAACGTTCTAAGCAGAGAAGTCGTCCTCCAAGAATTAAATTTAAGTAAATCATGGCAGTTTAGTGTTCATTTTTTCATAAATAAAGAGTATTATTTTTACGTTAGTAGTGAGGGGCTTTCTGCGCCCAACGACAAAATTTGGTAGAATAATAGTCACTACAATGAAGGAGAATTGAGATCCTGTGAAAGTCTTTGATCGAATAAAGAACTTATTTAATTCACAAAACCGCAAGAAACGCAGTGCTCAGTCGGTGATTCCGTTCCGGCTGAACTTTCTGTTGTGGATTGTTGCCATTCTTTTGCTGGCACTGGCGGCCCGGCTGTTTTACCTGCAGGTACTGAACGGGACAGCGTATAAGGCCGAGGTTAAGCGGTCTGACACCTCGATTCAGACCAATAATGTCCAGCGGGGAATGATCTATGACGCTCAGGGAAAGGTCATGGTTGGTAACCAGACCCACCAGGCAATCACCTACACGAAGGGATCAAACGTTACCACAGCTGAACTGTACAAGATTGCTAACCGACTTGGCCGGTACGTGACTGTAACCAATAAGAATTCCCGGCTGACCGATCGAAACGAAGAGGACTACTACCTGGCGGACAAGGGGCGGCTGGATAGCATCCTCAAGCACGTCAAGACCAGTAGCGACGATAGCGAGGATGACAAGTACAACCGGGCCTTAGACTACTTGAACAGCCACCCGGACGCCTGGCACCTGACGAGTCAGCAGAAGAATAATGCTCGGATTTACGCAGCAATGAGCGGGGCTTACTCTCTATCAACAACCTACATCAAGGAAACGGGGGTTACTGCTGACGAGTTGGCTGCTGTTGGCGAACACCTCAGCGAGATGCCCGGGGTTAAGATTGGAACTGCCTGGACGCGGAACTATCCTCAGGGCAAGGATATTCAAAGCCTGACCGGGACGGTTTCCACGACGGGACTGCCTAGTGATCAGGTCAATAGTCTGCTTTCGCAAGGTTACTCTCGAAACGATAGCGTGGGGCAGAGTTACCTGGAGAAGGAATATCAGGCTACCCTGGCCGGGTCCAAGTCGCAGACGGAGGTTACCACGAAAAATAACAGTGTGACCAAGGAAGTCATGAAGTACCCTGGAAAGAAGGGGGATAACCTGGTTCTGACTATCAACTCCAAGTTCCAGAACCGGGTTCAAGAGATCCTCAAGAATAACTATTCTGCGGCGGGGAACGCTTACTCAACCGGTGTCTACGCTGTAGTCATGAATCCGCACACCGGAGCGGTATTGGCAATGGCCGGAATCGATCGGGATCCAGCGACCGGAAAAGAGACTCCTGATGAGATTGGGGCCATTAACCACCCGATCACCATGGGGTCGGTTGTCAAGGGGGCCACGATTATGGGTGCCCTGATGGATGGCGTGATTACACCAACGAATAATACCTTGGTCGATCAGCCGATCAAGGTGGCCGGGACCTCCTCTAAGGGTTCTTGGTTTAACCACGGTGGTTCAGCCAACATGGCACTGGATGCGCCAACCGCCCTTGAGGTTTCCTCCAACTCTTACATGATGCAGCTGGCGATGAAAGAAGGAGGCATGAAGTACAGTCCTAACGCTCAGATCACTCTGAAGCCAAGTATCTTTGCTAAGGAGCGGGGCTACTTCAACATGTTTGGGCTCGGAGTCAAGACCGGAATTGACCTGCCGGGTGAAACGGCTGGCTACCTCGGACCTTCGACACAGGAGCACATTGGTTCAGCCCTTGACTTGGCCTATGGGAACTACGATGGCTATACCACTATTCAACTGGCCCAGTACATGTCAACAATTGCTAACGGGGGTTACCGGATGCGGCCGTATGTTGTTCAGTCCATTCGGGGCACCAAGAAGAACGGTCAGTTGGGTAAGGTTGCATACACTACCCAGCCGCAGGTTCAAGCCACGATTCCGGCTTCCAAGGCCGACTTCGACCTGGTAAGACACGGGCTCTACCTGGTTACCCATGGGACCAGCCCTTACGTTACCGCCAAGTCATTAGGGACGGTTAAGCCATCCGTTTCCGGGAAGACGGGGACAGCCGAAACCTTCTACAAGAAACATCCTACCGCGACGATCAGTTTTGCTGGTTATTCACCGTCTAACGATCCGCAGGTGGTTGTCGCCTTAGCCATTCCGGGCTCGACCAACGAAAATGGGGGTGCCAACATCAACATGGCTAAGCAGATCTTTGAGGCTTACTGGAAGATGGTTCAGTCGCCTAAAGGCTTCACGGATGGGGAATAGCAGGCCTGTCAAGGCAATTTCCTTAACAAACTTTGCTAAATCACTAGCCAAACCAATTAATAAATGATATAGTTGTACGAGTTAGGGTTACGATAAATAACCAATTAAGATCAAATAAAGTTTGGAGGTTATAACTCATGCGTGTCAACATTACCCTTGAATGTACTTCATGCCACGAGCGGACTTACTTAACCAGCAAGAACCGTCGTCACAATCCCGACCGGCTTGAATTAAAGAAATACTGCCCACGGGAACGCAAGGTAACATTACACCGCGAAACTAAGTAATGATTGCTTAGTTCATTAAACCAGCCATTGCCTTTTTGCAATTGCTGGTTTTTTTATGCACAAAATCAGGCCCTGGTGAATTAATCACCGGTGGTAGGTAAATGCTTTTAAACAATTTACCACCGGAAAAAACGCTTGCAAATTAAGGGGTGACCTGTAATAATGTATTCTTGTAACCGTTTATCATTTTGTATAAAGGGGAGATTTGAGAGTAATGACGTATTCCAAGAATGAGCTGCGCCAGGCCTACATCGCACGCCTCCAGCAGCTAGATCTTAATACGCGTCTTAGCGAAGAAAAGCGTCTGACTTCGATGCTTTTTAACCAACCAGAGTGGATGCGTGCCAAGGTGGTTGCCCTGACCCTCAGCCAATCATTTGAGATTGATACGACCCCAATTTTGCTGCACGCCCGTCATGAGGGACGGACAGTGGTGGTGCCACGGACCCTTCCTAAGCGGCAGATGGAGTTTGTTGAGATCACGGAGGACACCAGCTTTGTGGAGAGCTCCTTCGGCGTTTTGGAGCCAGCGGATGGCCGGGTATATGGTCCCGACGAGATTGAACTGATGGTGGTTCCAGGGGTGGCCTTTACCCAGAATGGACACCGACTTGGTTTCGGGGGCGGTTACTATGATCGCTATCTGAGCAGGTATCACGGGGACACGGTCTCATTGGCCTTACCGACTCAGCTGGCCACTGACGATGAGTGGCAGCCGGACGAACATGACCAGCACATTGCTAGGATTCTGACCCTGGCGGAGTGTTAATCAATGCGGTCGCGTAGTTGGTCCCTGGCGCCGGTTACCGTTACCCTGGTAGCTATCCAGGTCCTGGTCTACCTGGCAATGACCCTGGTTGGCGGATCCACCAATCCGGCGGTACTAGTACACTTTGGGGCCTTACAACTGGATCTTTTGCGGGCCGGCCAGTGGTGGCGCCTCATTACTCCGGTCTTTGTTCATATTGGGTTTACCCACCTGTTAATTAATAGCTTGACCCTTTACTTTCTTGGGCTCTACATCGAGCAGCTGTTTGGCCACTGGCGGATGGTGGTTATCTACTTCGGCAGTGCCATCATTGGTAACCTTTGTAGCGCCTATTGGCTGGCAGGCGGATTGGCAGCCGGGGCTAGCACGGCGATCTTTGGACTGTTTGGGGCCTTTTTGATGCTTGGTGAGTCATTTCGGGACAATCTGGTGTTACGCCAACTCAGTCGTCAGTTTCTCATCCTAGTCTTGTTAAACGTTGGGACCGACCTGTTAGTGCCAGGAATTGACCTAGCGGGACACATTGGCGGTCTGATAGGAGGCTTCTTAATGGCATACGTTGTTGGCGCCCCCAAGCTGGGACGGACAGCAAACGCCAAGCGTTGGGTGAGCGCTATCGTGTTGCTGGTTGGTGTTCTGGTTCTGATCTGGGAAGTGAGCTGATTAGTCATGACAATGGTACCGCGTGAATTTAGAACGTTATATGATGTACAGCAGTTGCTCAAGGAGTTTAACGTGTTTGTCTATGTTGGCAAGCGCCTATACGACATTGAACTGATGGCAATCGAATTGGATAACCTTTACCAGTCAGGGGTCGTTGATCGATCGACCTATATGAAGGCCAAGATCGTCCTGCGCAAGGAGCATCGTGAAGAATTGAAACGAGAACAAACGGGGAAACTATACTAATCCCCAGGAAAGGAATTATTATGGCAAACAAGAAATTATTTGGTGTTGATCTTGGTGGAACGACCATCAAGTTTGCAATTTTGACGGAAAATGGTGAAATTCAACAGAAGTGGTCAATTCGGACCAATATTCTGGATGAAGGTTCCCACATCGTTCCGGACATCATTGAATCCATCAACCACCATCTGGACCTTTATAAGATGAATAAGGATCAGTTTATCGGGATCGGGATGGGGACCCCAGGGACGATTGACCGGGATAAGGGGACCGTTGTCGGTGCCTACAACCTGAACTGGAAGACGACCCAGAACGTCAAGGAAGCCATCGAAGCTGGTACCGGAATGAAGTTTGCCCTTGATAATGATGCCAACGTGGCCGGACTTGGTGAACGCTGGAAGGGTGCCGGTAACGAAGGTGACGATGTTGCCTTCATCACTCTTGGGACTGGTGTTGGGGGTGGAATCATCTCCAACGGCAGACTGGTTCACGGACTGGTCGGTGCCGGCGGCGAGGTCGGTCACATGATCGTGAAGCCAGACGGCTACCTTTGTACTTGTGGTAACCGTGGCTGTCTGGAACAATACGTTTCCGCAACCGGGGTTGTTCACATCGCTCAGGACAAGGCCGAGGAATACGAGGGCAGCAGCCGCCTGAAGGCCATGATTGACAACGGTGACGAAATCACCTCCAAGATTGTCTTTGACCTAGCTAAAGAAAACGACTACCTGGCTAACAAGGTAGTCGACGAGGTCTCTCATTATCTGGGGCTGGCCTGTGCTAACCTGAGTAACATCCTCAATCCTGAATATGTGGTCATTGGTGGTGGGGTTTCTGCTGCCGGAAACTTCCTGCTCAAGCGGGTCAAGGCTAACTTTGAAAAGTACGCCTTCCCAACAGTACGGACTTCGACACAACTGAAGCTGGCTGAACTGGGTAACGACGCCGGGGTCATCGGTGCCGCTTCTCTAGCTCGGCAGTTTGCCAACGAGTAATAGTGAGGCGAATTGATCGTGATTTTAGGAGTTAGTCAAGGATTATTAATTTTCAATACTGTTGTTATTATTCTTCTGCTGGCCTGGTTGCTGAGTTGGGTCTTTCAATACTGGCGGCGTAACCACTATGCCACTGTTTTGGGCCAGGAGGAGTTCCAAAAGGGGATCCGTAAGGCCCAGGTGATTGATCTGCGCCAGGAGAATGAGTTTAAGGCTGGTCACATTCTTGGGGCCCGTAACCTGCCGTATGTTTATCTGCGTCAGCAATATGGCGAACTTCGGCCAGACCTGCCCGTCTACCTGTATGATCAGGGGATGACCATCAGTACCCAGGCGGCCGCTTTCCTGGGAAAACATGGCTATCATAAGCTGTATATTCTGAAGGGTGGTTACAATAGCTGGGACGGCAAGACCAAGAAGGCCAAGTACTAAATTTAAGCAAAAAACAGAGGCTGAGAAATAAGCTTCTCGGCGTCCTGTACGGCTAGCATAGGACGGAGGTTGACGCTAAGGACCCGCTTGTTTCTCATAACTACTTTGTAATATTCAGAACTAAAAAGAGGCCGGCGAGAAAACAAGTTTTCTCCCGGCCCCTTTGTTGTTATAGGGATGATTATTAGATTTGATGAGCAGAACGGCCCTTGCGGATAGCGGCGCGCCGATTTTCATCAAACTTTTCTTCTTGTTCTTCAACCGGCTTGATGACGTTCTTGTGGAAGGTTACGGCAGCACCGGCCAGAGCAGCAATGGTTGATACAGCACCAATGAAGACACCCTTAGTGAATTGCTTCATAAATAAGATCCTCCTTTTGTTATTAACTTAAGTCTATTATGATTGACTTGGGTATAATTTACCAGTGCTTTATACTAAATTTTGCGATAATTTATGAATTGTGGGAGAAGATTAAATGGCTAAAATAGTTGCAATTGTAGGACCGACCGCAGTGGGGAAGACGGCACTATCCATTGAGATTGCCAAACGTTTTAATGGTGAAGTGATCTCGGGTGACTCAATGCAGGTTTACCGCCATCTCGACATCGGCACGGCTAAGATTACGCCGGATGAGATGGCTGGGATTCCTCATCACCTGATCGATATCTGTGACATTCATGATCGTTACTCGGCAGCCATGTTTAAACAGCAGGCGAACCAGGCAATCACCGCTATCAGCGGTCGAAATCACCTTCCCCTGGTGGTTGGCGGGACCGGTTTTTATCTTCAGACGCTGACTAACAATCTTGCTTTAGGACAAGACCACTTTGATGCCCAGTCAGCCCGGATACGTCAGCACTGGCACCAACTGGCTGAGGAGCGGGGGGCATCCTATATCCGAAATTGTCTTGCCAAACTCGACCCGGTAGCCGAAAAGAACATTGAGTCTGGGAACCTCCGCCGGGTGATTCGGGCCCTGGAAGTGATTGAGAAGACTGGGCGTCGTTTTTCCGACCAGCCCCGCCAGGAGAGTCCCAACGACTTCCTGCTAATCGGGTTGACGACGGACCGGCCCGTCCTATATGACCGGATCAATCGCCGGGTTGATATGATGGTCAAGGACGGTCTAATCGATGAAGCTCGCTGGCTCTATGATCGCGGGGGAGCTGACCTGCCGGCGGGTAAGGGGATTGGCTATCATGAATTTTATCCCTACTTTGCTGGAGAGTACGACCTGGATACGGCAATTCAGAAAGTTAAGCAGGACTCGCGTCATTATGCTAAACGTCAGCTAACCTGGTTTCGCAATAAAATGACTGTTCATTGGTTTGACCTGGTTGGTGGCCGAAACTCACCTGAACAAATTAACGAATTGGTCCAGGCATGGTTAATTAAATAAAGTCTACCTGCGAAAAAGGTTTCAATTAACTTAAAGTTCTGATATCAATTGACTTGTCCAGAGGGGATTGGTATCCTTAAAAACGTATTGAAAAAGTAATTGTGGACTGATTTTTCGAGCATTTATCCATCATTGGTCTATGCCAAAAATAATTGTTCGGTTATCACCCTGCGGCGATGACTTAATAAAATTAAGGTCACGGTTATCAATGGCTTTAGCGTAACTGGTTTTTACTGAAAGGGAATGAATTTAATGGCTAAGCGAGAATATACAAAAGAAGAAGTCCGTCAAATGGTGAAAGATGAAGACATTCGTTTCTTGCGGGTAATGTTCACCGACTTGTTAGGGACGATCAAGAGCGTTGATTTACCGGTCAGTCAGCTTGAGAAGCTGCTGGACAACAAGATCATGTTCGACGGTTCCTCTATCGATGGTTTTGTCCGGATTGAGGAGAGTGATATGTACCTCTATCCGGACATGTCCACCTGGCTGGTCTTCCCATGGGGGGCCGAACACGGGAAGGTAGCCCGGGTGATCTGTAGCGTTCACAACACCGATGGGACGCCATTCTCCGGTGACCCGCGGAATAACTTGAAACGGGTGCTCAAGGACATGCAGAAGCTCGGCTTCAAGGACTTCAACATCGGTCCAGAACCAGAATTCTTCCTTTTCAAACTCGACGAGAACGGTAACCCAACCACCAAGGTAAATGACCAGGAGAACTACTTCGACATGGAACCGGCTGACCGCGGTGAGGATTGCCGGCGCGATATTGTCCTAGCCCTCGAGAAGATGGGCTTTGATGTCGAGGCTGCCCACCACGAGGTTGCCCCGGGCCAGCACGAGGTTGACTTCAAGTACGCTGATGCCATGGAGGCGGCCGACAACATCCAGACCTTCAAGCTGGTAGTAAAGACGATTGCCAAGAAATACGGCCTTCACGCTACCTTCATGCCTAAGCCGCTGTCCGGTATCAACGGGTCTGGGATGCACCTCAATATGTCCCTATTCAGTCAGGATGGCAAGAATGCCTTCTATGATGAAAATGATAAGAACCAGCTTTCCCAGACGGCTTACCACTTCCTTGGCGGCCTGATGAAGCACGCGCGGAGCTTTACTGCCATCTGTGACCCGATTGTTAACTCCTACAAGCGGCTGGTTCCCGGCTTCGAGGCCCCGGTTTACGTTGCCTGGTCGACCTCGAACCGGTCACCGCTGGTTCGTATTCCAAATGATCGTGGAATGGGGACCCGGCTGGAACTACGGTCTGCGGACCCGTCGGCCAACCCGTACCTGGCCATTGCCAGTGTCCTGGAAGCTGGTTTGGATGGGTTGCGTAATGACCTGCCACCGGTTCACAACATCGATGAGAATATCTACAAGATGAGCCTGGCCGAACGGCAGAAGAAGGGGATTGTCAACTTGCCTGATACCCTTCACAACGCCCTCAAGGATTTAGCAGCCGATGATGTTATCAAGCATTCCATGGGTGAACACCTCTATAACAGCTTCATGGAAGCTAAGACCCGTGAATACGATGGCTACCGTCAGCACGTGTCTGATTGGGAACGGCAGCAGTACATGGAAGAGTACTAATCAATATTAAAAACCAACTAAGCAGGAAAAGCTGGAAGGGATATACATGCGTTAACCTTTCGGCTTTTTCTTGCGGTCAATTGACAAATAGCGACATTCAGATACAATTATACTTGTTGTAATAGCGGCTTTTTGCTGTTAATTAGTTACTAAAGGAGAATCTAGATAAAATGGATCAAAAGGTCAGAGTTCGGTATGCACCAAGTCCAACCGGTTTCCTGCATATTGGAAATGCCCAATCAGCATTGTTTAACTACTTATTTGCACGTCACTTCAACGGAACGATGGTATTACGGATTGAGGATACCGATACGAAGCGAAATGTTGAAGATGGTGAAGCCAGCCAGCGGGAGAACCTGCACTGGTTAGGGATTGACTGGGACGAGGGTCCAAACAAGCCAAACCCGAAGTACGCCCCATATCGGCAGAGCGAACGGAATGCTCAGGGAATCTACCACAAATACATCCAGGAACTGTTGGACAAGGGGATTGCTTACAAGGACTACACGACCGAGGAAGAACTGCAGGAGATGCGGGAACGTCAGCGTGCCAACAAGGAGGCTCCTCACTACGATGGTCGCTGGTATGGCCGGAGTGAAGAAGACCAGCAGGCGGCTGAGGCCAAGGGCCTGAAGCCAACCATCCGTTTCCACTTCCCAAAGAATCACGACTACGAGTGGGATGACATTGCCCGGGGGCACGTTTCCTTCAATTCCGATAATCTTGGTGGGGACTTCATCATCGAGAAGAGTGATGGGATGCCAACCTATAACTTTGCCGTTGTTGTTGATGATCACTCCATGGACATCACCCATGTCCTGCGAGGTGCCGACCATATTTCCAACACGCCAAAGCAGATTGCAATCTATGAGGCTCTTGGCTGGCAACACCCAACTTTCTGCCATATTCCGTTGATCTTCAACCCGAAGACTCGGAAGAAGCTGAGCAAGCGGGATAAGGACACCCTGCAGTTCATCAGCGAATACAAGCGGCACGGGTACCTTCACGAGGCCATCTTCAACTTTATTGCCTTCCTGGGCTGGTCACCAAAGGGCGAGCGTGAAATTTACTCCAAGGATGAACTGATCAAGGTTTATGACCCTGACCGGATGTCCAAGGCACCAGCCTACTTCGACCAAAAGAAGCTGGACTGGATGAACGCTCAATATATCAAGGCCATGTCTGTGGACGAACTGACTGACCGGACAATGGAATTGGTTAAAGAGGGCGAAACAGAGGAAGCCAAGCGCCTGCAGAGCATTCCAGAGGACGATTGTCGAGACATCATCAAGAAGACGATCCACGTTCACCAGCGCGATGTTAACAAGCTGCTTGAGGTGATTGAATACGCTTGGAGCTACTACAAGGTCTTAGACGAGCACTTCAACTATGACCAGCTGGTTGACAACGACGACTTTAACAACGATGACGTTATTGCTGTCCTGCAGGGCCTGAAGGATAAGCTGGTCAACGGTGGTGATGATCTCGATTACAGTCAGGCTATCAAGGAAGTCGGTAAGGAAACCGGCATCAAAGGCCGTTACCTCTACTTCCCACTGAACCTGGCCTTCACTGGTTCAACCTCTGCACCGCAGATCTACGAGATCATGGACATCTACTCACGCAAGACGGACATCGAATTGCTTGATCGGATGATCGCGGCATTTAAATAATAACTAATTCAAGTCGGATGGCAGTTGTCATTCGGCTTTTGTTTTAAATAGCTTGACCACTATTGCACAAATCAGTTAGGCTATAATCAACACTAATTTTTTTAAGAAGGGATATGATCATTAATGGTTGAAATGAGTAAACACATGCGGGCCACGTTAAACGATGTGCCAACACTGAAGATTTTTGATTTTTCAACATTTGTTTCGAAAATCCCCGATGTGATTGAATTCACATTAGGAGAGCCGGATTTTGATACCCCCGAGTATGTTAAGCAGGCGGGAATTCGGGCCATCCAAAACAACCGAACCCACTATGCTCCACAGCGGGGGACGGACGGTCTCCTACAGGCGGTAGCTGACAATCTGGCCGACCGCTACGGTCTTCACTATGATCCGAAGAGTGAGATCCTGATCACTAACGGGGTCACCGAGGGGGCCTACGCTGCGATTACGGCCGTTACCAACCCCGGTGACGTGGTTCTGGTACCGACCCCGACCTTCTCCATTTACGGGCCGGATGCCATCATCGGTGGGGCCCAGGCGGTCGAGGTCGACACCTCGGTCACTGACTTCAAGCTGACCCCGGCCCTCTTGAAGAAGTACCTTGATCAGTACGGCGACCGGGTGAAGGCAATCATCTTCGTCAATCCATCCAATCCGACAGGGATCGCTTACTCCCAGGAGGAACTCGATGACCTGGCTGCCTTGATCAAGGGCAAGCCGATCTTTGCCATCAGTGATGAGATATATAGTGAACTCAACTATGACGGTGAATACGCTTCGATGGCTAAGTCCCTGCCGGATCAGACCATTTTGACTAACGGCTTCTCAAAGTCCTACGCCATGACTGGCTGGCGGATCGGTTATCTCTGTGCGCCAAAGGATATCACCAGTGAGATCTTCAAGGTTCACTCCTTTATTATGATGGACGTGGCTACCTTTACCCAGGATGCGGCTGAGGCGGCCCTGCGTGGTGGGACTGCGGCCATTGATGAGATGGATCGTCAGTACATTGAACGTCGGGACTACATGCTTTCTCGGCTGGAGAAGATGGGTTTCAAGTGCTCACGGCCAATGGGGGCTTTCTATATCTTTGCTAAAATTCCGGCCTTCCTAGACCAGGATGATACCAAACTGATCTACCAGCTGGCTAAGGAAGCCCACGTAGCCGTAACGGCTGGAACCTTCTTTGGTGCTGGGGGCGAGGGTTATCTCCGCTTCAGTTACGCAACAGCGATGGACCAGATCAAGGAGGGGATGGACCGACTTGAGCGGTTCTGCCAGGACCAGCAAAAGTGATTTAAACTAGAAAAAGAGCAAGCAACTAAAATTGCTTGCTCTTTTGGTTTGGATTGTTTCAAAAAGCTTAGTCACTCAGTTTCTTGGCTTCTTCATCAAGCTTTGCGAAACCAGAGCCATCAGGCTTCTTGTTTCCACGCTTTTCCATGGCCTTACGAGCCATTTCTTTACGTTCTTGTTTGCTCAGTGCCATAATAACTTCGCCTCTTTTCGAAACGCTCCGTTGATAACAGATATCGTACGGAAGTAAAACATCTGTTACGTATATTATAATTCATATTATAAAGATTACAATATTGAATAGTTAAATTGTTAAGAAAGTCCTCAATTACCAATTTGCTTCTTTAAAATTTATTAAAAGTTGGCTAAGATTAAACTAGTATTCAGACAAGGAGAAATGTTTATGGCAAGTAAAAATCAAGACAGCAAGGCCGTAGATGTTAGTCAAGAAATCGAGGGCCGGATTACGACTAAGGTCAAGTACCTACAGGAACTCAACCACGCCATTGACCAGCACCACGATCGTGACATTTATCGGCTATTGGATAACCAGCGTTATGCCAAGGAGATTGAGCATCGCGAGCAGCAGCCCAATGACGAAGGGGTAATGAGCCTGGTTGACGACCTGGCTGACCAGCTGAGCAGTTATCTCAGTGTCAACCTGATCAAGTACCTGGGCAAGACCTACCCGTTCTTCTATTATGAGGAGTACCAGACTGGTCACTACCGGATTTACTTTGGTAACTGGTGGGACCGGCGGCGCTTTGGGGAGCTAGACGTCTTAAATGTACGCTTCTCCTTTGACCAGACTGAGTACGAGATGCTGAACAAGTCATTTGAACTGGCCCGCAAGAACAAGCGTTACAATAGTGACCGAATCAATAAGATCTCCAGTGAAAATGACCGTCTTCAGGAGCTGATTGATCATCAACGGGAGCGTGAAGAGAAGCGTCAGCAGATTCAGGCTGAGCTTAAGGACATAAACTCCCGTTCCGGCCTGTTTGAATCCAGTCGGAATCGAGCTACCCGCGAAGAACTGGTGGCCCAGCTGCAGAAGCTGGAGGACCAGGAAACAGAGGCACGGACGGCGGCTCAGACGATCAAGGAAAACGAACAGGTTGTCTTGGCCCTGTCCAAGGAGAACACTATCCTGAGCTACGAACAGAAGAGTATCATTGATACCTTCGGCAGTTTTGAGGATTTTGAGCTGGCCAATCGCAACCTCTACGCCGACTACCTCAAGAGCTTGACCTCAGATCAAGACGCTGGGAAGCAGGTGAATGCAGATGACTAATAAGATCGAAAATTCTCCGGCAGCCCGGATTACCGCTCTGGCCGATTCATTCAAGGATGTTTTAAAGCGCGGACAGCATTATGTTGACCTGCTTGACCAACTGGCCTCAACCGATCAGGCAGAGGAACTTCTGTCCGCCGCTGGCAAACTGACTGAGCAGGATCTTCATAACGCCTTTATCGACTTTCCACAGCACTACCAAGCGGCCGATTACTGTATGCTCTTTATGGGCCGGCTCTTAGAGATGCATAACGTATCCAGTGTTACGGTCGATGAAAACCACCAGCACGAGTTTGTGGCTACCGTTGACCCGTTGACTGATGCACGTTTCAAGTTCGTGGTCGGTGCCAACGGCGAAGCGGCTTTTACCGAGCAGCACCAAGAGCAGCCGCTTTTCTACATGAACCTCAACCAGCGCCTATTTCAATTTAATAACCGGGCCCTGGTTAACTACTTCATTGTTTACGCCCTGAAGAAGCACAGCGATTTGGAGCTGCGTGACGCTATCAAACCGCTGATTGAGTTTGCCAATGAATTGGCTGATGACCTAGGCTTCACGATTAATCTAGGGATCCTGAATACTGCCAATGACCAACGGTTTAAGCTTCAACAGCCAGACCTGCAGTTAACTGTGATCGACCGGCTTTTTGTCAAGACCGGAACGACTGACTACATGCTGATGAACCTGCCACATAACAGTGGGGCAGAATTGCTACTGGACCAGGGAATAAAGTTCGATTTGTCTTTTGATCCGGATGACTATAGCCAGGAATGGGCCTTTGCGGTCAAGGATCCTGGTGAACAGGTCTCCTTCTTTGACATCCTGCTTCACTACAACATGGTTCGGCAGTGGTACCTGGCTAATCGGGATGCCCTGGCAGTACGGTCAGAACAATTGATTATTGCGGAGGACGATGAGCCAACGACCCCGATGGTTACGACCGTTCCAACAGAGCCAACAGTACCTACGGAGCCGACGACACCTGCATCACAGGAAACTGTCCCTACACCGGTTGAACCAACAGATGAAGGAGACACGACAGGCGAACAAGCAGAACGGGATGAGGATGATTAGATGTCACTAGATATTACCAAGATGTTGCATACGGTGGTCGATCTTGAACTGACAATTGATGATGCTAAGGAGCTACTGATTGGTCCGGCAGCTCGGCAGCAGACGATCTATGTTCAGCTCGACTGTCAGCTGGCTAACTTTGCCCAGGCGGCGGGATGGGCTGATGTCCTTGACCAGGAAGAGCATGATGCAAACCGGGCTCGGCAAAGCTACCTGAAGGCCCTGGCCCTCCTACTATTGTTTAGTGCCAAAAAACAGTGGACCCACCTGGTTGTGATGGACGCTGACCAGTGGCAACGGGTTACAACCGCTAAGCAGTCTACCAAGCTGGCCGATCTGAATAAGGAGTACCTAGCAATCAAGCACTTTCTGAATGGGGCCTACTATAGCCACCGTCAGGAGGACTTCCGCCACGCTTGGCACCTCCTGCTTAAGATGGGGATGGTTGATTTCAGCTACCAGCCAGAAGCTCTCCAGCAGGAGTATCTGGACTTGTTGGAGCGGATTGCTAAGCAGTATGAAAATTAGAAAGAAAAAGAGTGCAAAGGCAAAACGTCTTTGCACTCTTTTCTTTGTTGAAGGTTAAACAGTGATTATGCTTTACGATCACGGGCGGCAGCGCTATGCTTACCAGGAACCCGGTTGTTTGACACGATGTTGCCGATGACCGATCCAGCAAGAATTAATACAATAATCAAAAATGGCAACATAATTAATCACCCCAAATCAATCTTCTATCTAATATTATTGTTACCATTCACTAATTTTGCAATACTTTTGTAACAATCAGTATAAAATCTTAAATAATTAGGAACAATAAGAAATTTGCATTTCTTATTTGAAGATGAATTGATGGGGAGGTCGAGGAAGCGAGACACGCTTTCAAGTTAAAGAAAACAGCTCGAGTACTGAAATGGTACTCGAGTTGTTTTCAGTTTAGGTTGCTTGCGCACTTTTTGCACACAAATCCCCTCAAAACGTTGGTATATCAACATCTGAAATGGGACGAGTGGGGGTCGAACCCACAACCCTCGGTTTAGAAGACCGATGCTCTATCCAGTTGAGCTACCGTCCCAGACAGGATCCAGTATATAATCTTCGAGGCGGTCGTGTCAATATTTGCTTAGTTAACATAAATTTTTTATTAGGATAAACGCTATTTTGTTTGACAAAGCGTTTTCAAGGCCACTATACTATGAATTGGTAGAAGTATAGAAGTAAGGGGGAACTTAAGCTTAGCAATGGAGGGATGATGATTTATGGCTGTTAATAAAACAGATCCGCGCGTAATCAAGACCCGTAACAGTCTGCGCAAGGCTCTTGTTTATCTGATGCGTCGTGACAAAATTGAAAACATCAGCGTGCAGAAGATTACCGAAACTGCCAACATCACCCGCGGAACTTTCTATCTTCACTACCGCGATAAGCAGGATTTTATTGAGTCCGCGATGAAGGATATTCTCGATGATTTCTTTGCACAGGTGATGGTGGATAGTGAGAAATTTGGCTTGTCAAAAGAGCGGACAGTGCAGGTGATTTCTCTGCAGAAGGCATTCCAGTATATTGAAAACAATGCCGATATTTTTGATGTTCTTTTGAATGATGAAAACGATAATGGTTTCTACGAGCGATTCTATAACCGCCTAGCCAATTACTTAACCACTTATGGTAATGTTATTACAGATAATCAGAAACAGCTTGAAGTTCCTTTAAATTTGCAGATTTCCTTCATTGGTTCGGCATTTCTTGGCCTGATCAGCCACTGGCTCGAAGACGGGATGATCTATACATCCCGTTACATGACCCAGAGCACTGCCAAGATGTTCAACCAATTAAACAACGATGGGGCATCACTTGTGGGCTTCTTTAGTGGCGAAAGGGACTCAGTCGTCGAAGAGATCTGACCCCGAGAAGTTGTTCGGCAGCCGTTATTGTGACGGCTGTTTTCTTTTTGATTTTTTGTTGACGGGCGCGATAAAATTTGCTATCATACAAACGTTGTATTTGTGAACCAACAACTACAACCGCGCGCTATCAAGTTTAAAGCATTTGCTGCTTGATTCGGCGAGTCTTAGATACTAAGGAGGTGCACAATATGTACGCAATTATTGTTACTGGTGGCAAGCAATACAAGGTTGAAGAAGGTAAGTCAATCTTTGTTGAAAAGCTTGATGCTAAGCAGGGTGACAAGGTAACCTTTGATAAGGTTGTTCTGGTCAGCGGCGATGATACCAAGATCGGTACGCCATTCGTTGATGGTGCTGCTGTTGAAGGTACTGTTGACAAGCAAGGCAAGGAAAAGAAGGTTGTTACCTTCAAGTACAAGCCAAAGAAGCACACCCACACTAAGCAGGGTCACCGTCAACCATACACCAAGGTTACGATCAACAAGATCAACGCTTAATGCGGGGGTGAGACAATGATTCGGGCCCATTTCAATTTAGATTCGGATCGGCGGATCACCGCATTTCAGATCACCGGCCACGCCGATGCTGGCCCATATGGCCAGGATATCGTGTGTGCGGCGGTTTCGGCATTATCGATCTCTGTGATCAATGGTCTGGACAAGCTGGTTCAGGCCCATCCGGTAATTACGAGCGATAATGACAACGGTGGCTTTCTTAAGGTCACCGGACTAAGGAGTGACCATGACAGTCAGCTCCTGCTGGAGACCCTCTTGAATGGCCTATTGGACATCCAGGAGAGCTATCCTGACAACATTGAAGTTAAAATGTTAAATTAGTTCATTGCTGGAGGTGAACAACTATGATTATGGATTTGCAATTCTTCTCCCACCACAAAGGGGGCGGTTCCACTGCCAACGGTCGGAACTCAGCTGGTCGTCGTCTGGGGACCAAGGCTGCTGATGGTTCAGTAGTTACTGCTGGTTCAATCATCTACCGTCAACGTGGTACGCACATCAACCCAGGTGAAAACGTGGGCCGTGGTGGTGATGATACCCTTTACGCTAAGGTAGCCGGTGTTGTTAAGTTTGAACGCATGGGCCGCAGCAAGCGGAAGGTATCTGTTTACCCAGTTGCCGAATAATAATAAAAAGCACTGCCTTGCGCGGTGCTTTTTTTGTACCAAAATGGAGGATTCATAATGACACGAATTGAACGCCTGCAAAACCGCCTGCCCAAGCTCTACATTGATGCCTTTCTGGTGACAAACCATGAGAACATCCTCTACCTGACCGGCTTTAACCTGATGGCGGGAGACGGCTATCTGCTGGTAACTGCCAACGATGCCATCATTGTCACTGACGACCGCTACCAGTTGGCCTTGGAGGAATTTGACAGTGATGAGGTGGTAGCGACAATCACTCGGGACTATTACGGGGCCCTCAACAAGATCTGCCAGGCCCTCAAAGTAACGGTTCTTGGTTATGAGGACACCATTTCTTACCGGCTTTATGACGTCCTAGATGAGGTAATGGTAGCTGACATTGTTCCCTTCACCAACCTGATTGAGAAGATGCGGATGATCAAGGACAGTGGTGAACTGGCCAAACTCCAGCGGGCTGCCGACCTGCAGACCCAGGGCTACCAGTATGTGCTGGAACAGGCCCATCCCGGAATGACGGAGCGCCAGTTGGCGAACCAGCTGGACTATTGGATGAAGGAGCATGGGGCCAGTGGTGCCTCTTTCCCGACTATTATGGCTAGTGGGGAAAATGCAGCCAAGCCACACGCTACAGCGGGGAACCGGATAATTGATGATGGTGACGTGGTAACTCTGGATTTTGGCTACTTCGTCGACGGCTATACTGCTGACATGACCCGAACGTTTGCGGTTGGTTCGATTGATCCTGAGCTGCGCGATGTCTACGAAATTGTCAACACCGCTCGTCAGCAGGTAATTGACCACATCAGGGTTGGTATCCACGGTAATGATCTGGATGCATACGGACGTCAGCTGATTGCTGAGGCCGGCTACGATGATGAGTTTAACCACGGGATGGGACATGGCATCGGGCTGGCTGTTCATGAGCTGCCGGCCAGCTATGGCCCAGCAACTACGGATGTCGAGCTTCATAACAACGAGGTAATTACGGTCGAACCGGGAATCTACATTCCAACGATCGGTGGGGTCCGGATCGAGGACGATGTTGTGGTGACCCATGGTGGTCCGCTGGTGCTGACAAAGGCCCCAACCGACCTGATGATTGTGGGCGACTAGTGATGGACAACCTGCAAAAACTCTATGCTGAAATTGACCAGCGGGGACATCAGGCCTTGCTTGCCCATCAGGAAGCAGTGGACCCTTACCTGACTGCAGCTAACGATGACCGGCGGGGATTATCATTGATCTTTCACCTGCCTGCCCATATTTCTCGTAACATTGCCTTTGTTCTCCAAGCCTTGCAGAATGTGGAGCCGGACCTATATTGCTACCCAGCATCGGATATGCACATTACCGCCATGGACATCATTGGTGCCCGCCCCAATTTCCACCTGGTTCCTGACCAAGAGAAACGCTACCGGCAGGTGGTGAAGATGACGGTGGCGGGAACGCCGGTAATCGGCTGGCACTTGTCGGGACTGGTACTGAGTCCGGGGGCTGTGATGGTCAAGGGCTATTATTCCCCAGCGCTGCAGGTGCTACGAAGGAAGCTAAGAGCCAACCTGACTCGAGCCGGTCTGGCGGTCCATGAGCGCTACCAGACCCGTTCCGGTCATGTCACCGTGGCCCGGTTTGCCCAACCGTTGCGGGACCCAGCCACCGTGGTCAAGCTGATCGACGCAAACGGTTCTTTACCCTTTGGCGATTTTACTAGTCACCGAATGGACCTGGTCATTCATGACTGGTACAATCATTGGGTTCAACCAGTGGACACGTTTACCCTGGCGGAATAAATCGGGGACATTGATTTTTACCTCTGATTAGTGCAAAATAGAATAAGTAATCTAAAAATCGGACTAGGTGGTCCGGTGACGAAGAGAAGTGGAGGACTAGTAATGGCAGAAGATTCAAGAATTATCCTCAACGATGATGATCAGTCCCTTGGCACGATCCAGATTGCTCCGCGTGTTCTGGAGATCATTGCGGGAATTGCCGCTAGTGAAGTCGACGGTGTTTCAAAGATGTATGGCACGCTTGCCAATAGCGTCAGTGAACTTTTAGGCCGATCCGATTTTCGACGGGGCGTGAAGATTGCCAATGACCAGGATGAACTGGCAATCGATGTTGATGTTTACGTTGAATATGGTATCTCGGTTCCTAAGGTAGCAGGCCTGATTCAAGAACGGATCAAGCAGCAGGTGGCATTGATGACCAGCCTGAAGGTTACTGAGGTCAACGTTCACGTAAAGGGTATCGTGGCAGCGGTCGAGGACCAAACCGTTGACCCAGACGATATCTTTGGTGAGAAAAAAGATGATGAAGAAGCGGGGGATCAGGAATGAGTTTAAATCGACACCAGGTTCGTGAGGAGGCCTTCCAGGTCCTGTTTGCCCTACAAACGGATGCGGACACTGATCTTGCTACGATCTACCAGTCTATTCCGCATCATGACCAGCACCAGATTCCCGAATACTTGAAGACATTGGTTGAAGGAGTTAATGAACACCAAGGCGAGCTCGATCAAGAGATCAGTTCCCTGCTGGCTGATAACTGGACGATCGACCGTCTTGCCAAGCCTGACCTGGTAATTCTGCGTATTGGCTTGTTTGAGATGCAGTACGTGGATAATGTGCCGACGGCGGTGGCAATCAACGAGGCTCTGGAACTTGCCAAGACCTTCAGTAATGACAAGTCGCGTAAGTTTATCAATGGTGCCCTAGGAAAGTTCGAACGTCAATTAGCAAATTAAATAGGAAAGGGGGGTTGTGACAAAGCATTGTTTTGCTACAACCCCTTTTTAGGGACTTTTGGGGCTCATGGTGAACATGGTAAAATAGACACTAGTTCTTAGTTTTATGAAGGGGGACTTGCGCAATGGCAACAGTAATTGACGGCCGCCAGTTGGCCGCAGAACTGAATCAGGAGACCGCCAAACGGGTCGCCGAACTTGCTGATCGTGGGGTCAGGCCGGGAATTGTAGTGATCCTTGTTGGGGATGACCCGGCCAGTATTATTTACACGCGAAACAAGCATCGCCGGGCTACGAAGATGGGGATCAAGTCAATCCTCAAGAAGTTTCCTGCCGATGTTGACCAGGCGACCGTGATGGCAACCATTGATCGGTATAATCAAGACGATAGTATTAATGCCATCCTGGTTCAGGAGCCACTACCGCCCCAACTGGACGGTCTGGCAATCACCAACGCTATCCGGCCTGATAAGGACGTAGATGGACTGCATCCGACTAACCTGGGCAGGCTCTACGCCAATCAGCCGGGACATTATCCGGTGGCCTGCACCCCACGGGGGATAATGACCATCCTGCATCACCATCACGTAGAATTAAGCGGGAAGAATGCCACGATCGTTGGCCGCAGCATCCTAGTTGGTAAGCCAATGGTTGCCTTGCTGAACAATGCTAACATGACAACTACCTTAGCGAGCCGGCATACCCAAGACTTGGGTGCCGCTACCCGTCAGGCTGATGTCCTGGTGGTGGCCGCGGGTAGCCCGCACCTCATTAAGAAGGAGGACGTCAAGCCCGGTGCCGTGGTGATCGATGTTGGTATTAACCGTCTGCCGTCTGGAAAACTGACTGGCGATGTTGACTTTGAAAATGTTCAAGACATTGCCAGCCTGATTACACCAGTACCTGGCGGGGTAGGACCAATGACAATTGCTAGCCTGATGGAGCAGACAGTCGACATGGCGGAATGGAGGCATCATGGACAACGGTAAGTATCTGACGGTCAGCCAGCTAACCCGGTACCTAAAGCTCAAATTTGACCGCGACCCTTACCTCCAGACTGTTTATCTGACTGGTGAGTTGTCAAACTTCCGTCTTCGTCAGCGTCATCAATACTTCAGCCTTAAGGACGATAAGGCTGTGATCGACGCGGTCATGTTTGAGAGCAAGTTCCGTCAAGTAAAGTTTCGTCCCGAGGAGGGGATGAAACTCCTGGTTGTGGGCCACGTTGGTCTATATGAGCGTAACGGCCGTTACCAGATTTATATCGACAAGATGGAACCGGATGGTGTCGGTTCGCTCTACGTGGCCTTTGAACAGCTCAAGAAGAAGCTGAGTGCTGAGGGACTCTTCAGCCGGCCGAAGAAGCCTCTTCCGCAGTTTCCACGGCGGATTGCGGTGGTTACCAGCCTCGATGGGGCAGTTATCCGCGATATCAACACGACCGTGCGGCGGCGCTACCCGATTGCCCAGGTGGTTCTCTATCCGACGGTGGTTCAGGGAGAAAAGGCAGCAGCTGACATTGCCCGTCAGATCAACCGGGCCAACGAACGGGGTGATTTTGATACCCTGATCATCGGTCGTGGTGGGGGATCAATTGAGGATCTCTGGCCATTCAACGAAGAGGTGGTCGCCCGGGCCATTGCCAACAGTAAAATTCCCGTGATCTCCTCAGTTGGTCATGAAACTGACACGACGATTGCGGACCTGGTAGCCGACCAGCGGGCTGCCACCCCGACCGCGGCGGCTGAGTTGGCGACCCCAGTTCTAACCGACACCCTGCTGGCTATTCACGATGACCAGAATCGGCTAGCCAACGCAATGCAGAACCGAATTGCCTTTGCCAAGAAAGAACTGGCTAAGCAGACCCAAAGCTACATTTTTCAGCAGCCGACCCGTCTGTACGAGAATTATGCCCAGAAGGTTGACCAGCTTACCCAGCAGCTGATCCAGCTACAGCAAAACACCTTCGTAAACTACAAGGTCCAACTTCAGCAGCTGGCCAGTCGGCTGGCAGCCAGTTCGCCGCGTCACCAGATTGACCAGCAGTCGCAGCTGCTTGCCCAGTTGGCCAAACAGCTGAAGACGAGTGTGCAGACCGACTATCAGCGTCGTCAGGAAAGGGTGGCCAGCCTGATCCGGCAGCTGGATACCCTCAGTCCGCTGAAGATCATGGGCCGAGGTTACACCTATGTCACCAAGGACCAGCGTGTGGTCAACCATGCCAGCCAGTTAGCGGTTGGCCAGTCCATTCAGCTGCACTTCAGCGATGGACAGGCACTGGCAGAGATTACTAAGATCAAGGAGCAGAAAAAATAATGGCAACCAAAAAAGAACCAAGTTTTGAAGAACAACTGGCCCAGCTGCAGGCAATCGTCAACCAGCTGGAGCAGGGAAACGTCCCATTGGAGGAGGCTTTAAAGCAGTTTCAGGAGGGGATAAAGCTCTCCAAACGGCTGCAGGGAAAGCTGAATGACGCTGAGAAGACCCTTGGTCACCTAATTGACGATGAGGGTAACGAGCGGGTCTACGAGGGCACTGACGATGATCCTAGCAACAATGGTGGTGGAAACCGCGGCTATGGCAGCGGGGACCAGGTGAAGGGTTAATCATGACAAGGACAATTAATGAACTGAAATCGATGATCGACGACTACCTCAGTGATCACCTGGCAGCTGATGTTGACCAAGATACCCTCTACTCGTCGATGCGATACTCGCTAATGGCTGGGGGGAAGCGATTGCGTCCAGCGTTGACGTTGGCGACGGTCGAGATGTTTGGCAAGTCGGTCGATGAAGACGTCATGCACGCCGCGACTGCCTTGGAGCTCCTCCACACCTACTCTCTGATTCACGATGATCTGCCGGCAATGGATGACGATGACCTGCGGCGGGGGAAGCCTACCAACCACTGTCGATTTGGGGCCGGAATGGCAACCCTGGCGGGGGATGGCCTATTGACGCTAGCTTTCCAGTGGGTGAGTGACAACAATCTGCCAGTGGCAATTCGCGCTGAATTGACCTTGGCTTTGGCCCAGGCAGCCGGTCCGGCCGGGATGGTTGCTGGCCAAGCCCGTGATATTGAGGGCGAGGGGCAGCAGCTAAGCCTCGATCAGCTGCGCTATCTCCATCGGCAGAAGACAGGAGCCCTGCTCCGTTACGCCGTATTGGCCGGTGGCATTATTACTGGCCAGCCACAGCCGATCAAGGCGGCCTTGGCGGACTTTGGGGCCCAGTTTGGGCTAGCTTTTCAGATCTACGATGACCTGATGGATGTCTTAGGAACGACCGCTCAGATGGGAAAAGCGGTTCACAAGGATGCCGGCGAGCATAAGAATACCTACCCCGGCTTGTTGGGAACTGCCGGGGCCGAAGAACAGCTGCACCGGGCTCTGCAAGCAGCTCGTGATGCCCAGGTCCGGCTTGGTGAACTGACCGGCCGCTCATTTGCCGGTTATGACCAGTTTTTAGCATATTTCAAATTGTAGAGGAACTGAGTAATGAAAAAAGAACGCGTAGATGTATTATTAGTTCAGCAGGGGCTCTTTGACTCCCGGGAACAGGCAAAGCGATCTGTGATGGCTGGTGAGATTTTGGGGAAGAATAACGAACGCCTCGATAAACCCGGCCAGAAGATTCCAGTGACGACGACCCTGCATATGAAGGGGCATAAGATGCCCTACGTTAGTCGGGGCGGCCTAAAACTGGCCAAGGCATTAAAGGTCTTTGACATTAATGTTCAGGGTAAGACGGTCCTGGATATTGGCTCGTCGACTGGTGGCTTTACCGACGTGATGCTGCAAAACGGGGCTAAGCTGAGTTATGCCCTGGATGTGGGAACCAACCAGCTTGTCTGGCAACTGCGGGAGGATCCGCGGGTGGTGGTGATGGAGCAGACCAACTTTCGCTACAGTACCCGGGATGATTTCACTCACGGCCAGCCCGAATTTGCCTCCATCGACGTCTCTTTTATCTCGTTGCGGCTAATCTTACCGCCACTGGCCAAGATTTTGCGGATGGGCGGCGAGGTAGTGGCCCTGATTAAGCCTCAGTTTGAGGCGGGAAAGGAGCACGTCGGCAAGCACGGAATTGTCCGTGATCATACCGTTCACCGGGCCGTCTTGGCGGAGGTCCTCCAGTTTGCCAATGATGATCACTTCGATGTGTTGGGCCTGGATTATTCACCGATCAAGGGTGGTCAGGGCAACATTGAATTCCTGGTTCACCTTAAACTGACCGACCACCCGGGATCCGTCTCGTCAACGGTTGATATTGACCGGGTTTTGGCAGCAGCCGATCAGGATCTAAACCAAAAGGAAAAGTAGGGAGTTTATTATGAAAAAGGCAGAACGTCAGGAGAAGATTCGAGAGATCATCTCAGCGGAAAGTGTCGAACGCCAGGAAGACTTGGTGAAACGCCTGAACGAATTGGGGCTGTGTGTTACGCAGGCGACGATCTCACGAGATATTAAGGAGATGCAATTAGTTAAGATCCCGGCAGAAAACGGTGGTTATCGTTATGGATTGCCGGCATACCACCGGCAGAGTGATGAGCATCAGTTGATGGATGTCCTCAAAGACAGTTTGTTAAAGCTCAAGCGCAGTGATCGTTTCCTTGCGCTGGCGGTTCACCCGGGAAATGGACCGGTGGTTGCTGTGCTATTGCGCCGGGTCGACTATTCAACAATTTTTACAACTATTGGGGATGACGCCAGCGTATTGATTGTCTGTGTTTCGGCGGACGCGGCCGTACAGCTAGAGCAAAAGTTGAATGAATTAGCGAATATTTAAGGCGGTGAGCATGTGCTGCAAGAATTGACAATTGATAATCTGGCAATCATCAAGCACCTGACCCTCGATTTTGCCAACCAAATGACGGTGCTAACCGGGGAAACTGGGGCCGGTAAGTCGATCATTATCGACGCTGTTGGTCTCCTCGCTGGCGGACGGGGCTCGCAGGAGTATATCCGGCGAGGGAAGGATAAGCTGAGCCTGCAGGGCCAGTTTGCCATTCCTGATGATCCAGCTATGAGTGACCTCCTGGATTCGATGGGGATTGACCACGCAGATGGAATGCTGATTATCTCACGGGAGATCCACCGCAATGGTCGCAACATCATCCGGGTTAACGGGGAACTGATCAACACGACGATGCTGCGTAAGATTGGTGCCCACCTGGTGGATATCCAGGGACAAAACGAGCACCAGCGACTGATGCAGCCGGAAACTCACCTAGGGATGCTGGACCAGTTCGCTGGGAGTGCGGTGGCCCCGTTGTTGACTAAATATCAAGAACACTATCGGGACTATGTCAAGCTCAAGGCGGCGGTTAACCGGAAACAGGCTAATGAGCAGCAATGGGCCCAGCGTTTGGACATGCTTCGTTATCAGGTTAAGGAGATTGGCGCGGCCAACCTAAAGCCCAACGAGGAGGATGATCTGACCAGCGAACGGGATCGGCTGGCCCACTTCCAGCAGATCAACAACGCCCTCCAGCAGGCGGTAACCACTTTTAATGAGGGCGAGGCACCCGTTCTTGACCAGATCGCTACCGTAATGGATGCGATCAACGGGATTGCGGACTTTGATGATGCCTATGATCAGTTGAGCAAGTCCTTAAATGATGCTTATTATGCCCTTCAGGATGTGGCCAATGAGGCAGGTCAGCAGCTCGATCTTCTCGAGTTTGATGATGGTCGTCTGGCTGAGATTGACCAGCGGCTGACGACAATTGGGGACCTAGAGCATAAGTACGGTGATCAGGTCAAAGATGTTCTGAATTATTACGCCAAGATTAAAGGGGAGCTCGATGAGATGGAGAGCGCTGCTGACAGTAACAGTGACCTGGAGCAGCGGTTGACCACTGCCGAAGAGGAGCTCAAAGGGCTTGGCAAGGAGCTTAGCCAGGTTCGCCAGAAGGCTGCTCACGAGCTTGCAAAACGGGTTCACCAGCAGCTTGAGGAACTTTATATGGCTAAAGCCGACTTTGAGGTTCACTTTGCCAACCATGGTTCCGACCAATTCACACCGACAGGAATCGATACGGTTGAATTCTATATTCGTACCAACCCCGGCGAGACGATGGGCCCGCTGGCCAAGATTGCCTCGGGTGGTGAGCTGTCTCGGGTGATGCTGGCCTTGAAGACTATTTTTGCCCAGAATGAGGGAGTCACCAGCATTATCTTCGATGAGGTTGATACTGGGGTCAGTGGACGGGTTGCCCAGGCGATTGCTGATAAGATTAAGCTGATCGCTGCCCATTCGCAGGTACTTTGTATAACCCACCTGCCCCAGGTGGCTGCGGTAGCTCAGCACCACTTCCTGATCAAAAAGGGCGTTCACGACAACCGGACAACAACACAGGTGACCGCATTGACAGCACACCAGCGGGTTGATGAGCTGGCCCGGATGCTGTCGGGCGAGAAAGTTACTGAATTGACCCGGGAACACGCCCAAGAATTGCTTGAAATGGCCCATTCTGGCAATTAATAAGGATACAAAAAGCACTCACAATCGGATGACGATCGTGGGTGCTTTTGTCGGTTGATGGAGGTTACAGGTTAGCGATGTAGCGGATTTGATCGAAACTAACCACGTAGGTTGTTTGCCGGCTACGGATAAGGTAACGGTGATTGGTTAATGCCTTGATCTGGCCGTAGGTGTTGACCGGATATCCTTCCGCTGTCTTCGGCATCAATTGGCAGAAGACAGACCAGCGCTCTTGGATAGCGCGTTTGATGAAAAGCTGCCGCTGCTTGCTTGGTTGGGGTGTCAAGAGCTTGACGTGGGGAACAAAAGCAGGCTCTGCAGTCATCAAGTGGTGGATTGTCCGGGTTAGGATCTGGGGTGCACGTTGAAGTAAGGTTGGTTGATTGACTTGTTGCATGGTGTTTCCTCCGAACATTTGTTTGTGATTATAGTATACGAACATCCGTTCAAAAATGCAAGGGGGAATTATCCTGGAGCAAAAGTCCGGTAGAACAGTTGATTTATCGGAAAAGTTAGTGCATTATAGTATTAATACGTTAAAATTTGATAGGGAGCAAGCAAAAGAATGGCAAATCGTGGAATGTTAATTGTCCTTTCTGGTCCATCTGGTGTCGGCAAGGGAACCGTACGAAAGGCAATTTTTGATTCGAATGATAATGATTTTCAGTACTCTGTCTCAATGACCACACGTCAGCCACGGCCGGGTGAGGTTAATGGTGTTGACTACTACTTTGTATCCAAAGAAGAGTTTGAACACGAGATTCAGACCGGGGGAATGCTTGAATATGCCAAGTATGTTGACAATTATTACGGTACCCCATTAAAATATGTTAATGAAACTTTGGATTCTGGTAAGGATGTTTTTCTGGAGATCGAAGTCAATGGTGCAATGCAGGTGCGTTCAAAGGTGCCAGATGGGGTCTTTATCTTCTTGACGCCACCAGACCTGGACGAATTGAAGCACCGCTTGATTCACCGGGGAACGGACAGTATGGAAGTCATTAATAAGCGGATCCAGAAAGCCTTTGGCGAAATCCAAATGATGCAGAACTACGATTACGCGGTTGTCAACGACGAAGTGCCCCGTGCCGTAGAGAAAATTAAGGACATTATCCGGACGGAACGGTTGCGGGTTTCGCGGGTGATGCCACGTTATCTTGAAATGTTAGGAGACTCACAGAAATGATTCTTTACCCATCAGTTGACGAATTATTAAAGCGAATTGATTCTCGTTACTCATTAGTCATGCTGGCCAGCAAGCGGGCCCACGAACTGGATACAGGTTCTGCCCCCCCTGCTGGATCACTATGAATCCAGCAAGTCCGTTGGTAAGGCGCTTGAGGAGATTTTGGCTGGCAAGGTCACTATTGATCCTAACCACACCGAGGACCTGCAGGATTAATCGCATTACTTTAGAAATAAAATTAAGGGGACTTTTCACATCGATTGTGGTCGTGAAGCGTCCTCTTTTTCTGTTCTTAAATGATATAATCAATTGAGAATAATTTGAATGGGGTGACATGATGGCAAAAATAACGGTGTATCTCTCAGGAAGCATTGCGGCCTATAAGGGGGTGACGGTGGTCCGTGGTCTGCAAAAGGCCGGGCACGAGGTCCGGGTTGTGATGACCGCGGCCGCTACCAAACTGGTAGGTCCAGCGACGTTGAATGCGTTGACCAAGTATCCGGTCCTGACCGATCTCTGGAATGACCAGGATCAGCCAATTCCTCACATTGAACTAGCTGACTGGACCGAACTGGCTCTGGTCGTACCAGCCTCGGCGGACATCCTGGCTAAGCTGGCCAATGGAATCGCCGACGATGCTGCCTCAACGACCCTGCTGGCCACGGCGGCGCCCAAGATGGTGGCCCCGGCGATGAATCGGCACATGTGGGCGGCGCCGGCGACCCAGCGGAACCTAGCCCAGCTTAAGCGCGACGGGGTTGCCGTCATCGAACCGGTGACCGGCCGCCTGGCCGAGGGTTACCAGGGACATGGACGGTTGCCGGAACCAGACCAGATCGTCTCCCGGGTCCAGGAATTTCTCCGTGCTCACGAGCTTCTCGCTGGTAAACGGGTCGTTGTGACCGCCGGGGGGACCCGGGAACCGCTCGACCCGGTGCGTTACATTGGTAACCGCTCCTCCGGCAAGATGGGGATCGCCATCGCTACGGCTGCGGCCCAGGCCGGTGCCCAGGTCACCCTGATCACTGGTCAGGTCAGTGTCCCCGTTCCCCATGATCCTAATATCAAATTAGTATCCGCCTTGACGACCGAGGAGATGCTGGTGGCGGTTCAGACAGCCTTCAAGGGGGCGGATGCCCTGGTGATGGCGGCGGCCGTAGCCGATTACCGGCCAGTTGAGGTGGCCAGCCAGAAGGTTAAAAAGACTGCCGATCACGGTGAGCGGACCCTGAAACTGACCGAAACGGTCGACATTCTGAAAACTGTGGCTGCTAGTAAGCGGCCGGGTCAGCAGGTAGTTGGCTTTGCGGCCGAGACCGAGAAGCTCCTGGACCACGCTCAGGATAAGCTGACAAATAAGGGTGCCGACATGATCGTCGCCAACAGTGTGGCGGGGCACAATGGGGCGTTTGGTCAGGACGATGACCAAGTCACTATTCTTCAGCCGGGAGAGAAACCGGAAAGGTGGCCGCGAATGGCTAAAACCGCGGTTGCTCAGCGGTTGATCACTCAGTTGGCCGCAAAGATGAAGTGAGGTGGATTAGATGGCAGAACTGGCACAGGTTGTTGTTGACGTGCCGACAATGCAGACAAACCAGCCCTACACTTACCTGGTGCCGGCGCCACTTGAAAAGCAGCTTCAGGTAGGGATGCGGGTGGCCGTACCCTTCGGTAATGGTCACCGACAGGTTCAGGGCTTCGTGGTTGGCTTCACGGAGCACACCGATTATGCAGGGGAACTAAAGCCGATTGCGGCAGTGATGGATCTTCAGCCGGTGGTGAACGCTGAACTGCTCAACCTCAGTAAGTGGCTGGCTGATACCACCTATTCATTCTGGATCTCCTGCCTGTACACCATGCTGCCCAACATGCTCAAGTCGAAGAGTCAGCGCTTTGTCCGGGTGATTGACGAGATTGACGAACAGACCTACTTTGACCTTTTTCATGGTAAGGACCAGTGTGACCTGGCCGAATTGCAAAGCGACCCAGCCAAGGTTAAGCAGCTGCTGAAGCTTCAGCGGGAGAAGAAAGTTGAGATCACCTATCAGGTAACCGATCGGGCCCGTGCCAAGACTGTGACCGGAATCACGCCTCTGCTGGACTTTGAACAGCTTGAGGATGCCCGGGCGTCACTACACCCAAACGCCCATGCGCAAAACCGTCTACTGTCGTATCTGCAGAGCATCATCGGCCAGACCGTTAAGCAAACCGACGCCGAACAACGGGCCCAGCTGCGTGCCGGGACCTTTAATCAGGGAGCCAAGAAGGGCTGGCTGAAGAAGGTATCAGTTGAGGTTTATCGCAACCCTTACGCCCAGCCGGTCGACGATAATCACCTGGAAGCCCCCCTGACCCTGAATTCCGATCAAAAGCGGGTGGTCAAGACTGTTGACCAGGCGATCGATGACCAAAAGAGTCAGATTTTTCTCCTCCAGGGGGTCACGGGCAGTGGGAAGACTGAGGTTTACCTGCAAACGATTGCTCGAGCCCTGAAAAATGGCCAGACCGCTCTGATGTTAGTGCCGGAGATCTCGTTGACCCCGCAGATTGTCAACCGGGTTCGCCGCCGATTCGGTTCCCAGGTGGCGGTCCTGCACAGTGGCCTTTCCAACGGCGAACGCTATGATGAATGGCGGCGGATCAACCGTGGGGATGCCCGAGTGGTGGTCGGCGCCCGATCTGCGGTCTTTGCTCCTTTAGAAAACATCGGGGTAATCATCCTTGATGAGGAGCACGAAACCAGCTACAAGCAGGATGATATGCCCCGTTACCATGCCCGTGAGGTGGCCAAGTGGCGGAGCAGGTTCCACCATGCCCCATTAATCCTTGGTTCAGCTACCCCGAGCTTGGAGAGTCGGGCCCGGGCACTGAAGGGGGTCTATAAATTGCTGCGCTTGCCCCATCGGGTAAACCAACAGCCCTTGCCGCCGATCGAAGTGGTCGATATGCGGCCCGAAGTCCAACGCCGTGGGGAGAGCAACTTCTCGACCAAGCTTCTCCGGGAACTGGACTTGCGCCTCCAGCGTCATGAACAGAGTATTTTGATGCTGAATCGGCGGGGGTTCTCCTCATTTATGATGTGCCGGGACTGTGGTGAAGTCTTGAAGTGCCCCAACTGTGACATCTCACTGACCCTTCATATGGATACCCGGACGATGAAGTGTCATTACTGCGGGCATGAGGAGGCCATTCCCCAGATTTGTCCGCATTGTCACAGCCGTCATATTCGCTATTACGGGACCGGAACAGAGAAGGTGGAGCAGGAACTCCACCGGCTCCTGCCCCAGGCCCGGATTATCCGGATGGACGTCGACACTACCCGGCGCAAGGGGATGCATGAGAAACTTCTTCGCCAGTTTGGCCACCAGCAGGCCGATATTCTGCTTGGCACGCAGATGATCGCGAAGGGACTCGACTTCCCAAACGTTACCCTGGTTGGGGTGCTAAATGCGGACACCGGGCTGGGCCTGCCGGATTTCCGGGCCAGTGAGCATACCTTCGACCTTCTGAGTCAGGTGAGCGGTCGGGCCGGCCGGGCCAACAAGCAGGGCCAGGTGATCATCCAGACCTTCAATCCTGGTCACTATGCTATTAGGGACGCTCAGGCCCACGACTACGAGCGCTTCTTTCGCCATGAGATGGCCCTGCGTCACCAGGCCGGTTACCCGCCGTATTATTACACAGTCCGTTTGATGGCCAGTCACCCCACGGAGGCGCAGGCTGCGCGGGCGATGACCGCCATTCACCAGCAACTGGCGGCCGGCCTGGCTCCCTCAACAATTCTTCTGGGCCCGACGCCCCGTGCAATCGCCCGAATGAAGCGGCGCTACTACTACCAGATTGTCATCAAGTATAGGCATGATCCGCACCTTCATGACCTGCTTCAGACGATTCTGCAGGAAACGCAGCAGAAGGAATTCAAGGATGTCCAGGTCAGTATCGACCCGGACCCCCAATACTTCATGTAAACGAAAGGAAAATGACTATGTCAACATCAATTGTTTTTATGGGGACCCCACAGTTTGCCGTCCCAATTCTTCAGAGTCTGATTGACCATCCTGAGTACGACGTCAAGGCCGTGCTGACTCAGCCGGACCACCGGATTGGCCGTAAGCACGTCCTGACTGCCTCGCCAGTCAAGCAACTGGCCGTAAAGTACGGTATTGAGGTTCTGCAACCGGCCAAGCTGGCCAAGAGCCCGGAGATGGAGCGAATCATCGCGATCAATCCTGACCTGATGATTACTGCCGCTTATGGCCAATTCTTACCGACTAAGCTGCTGCAGGCGGCTAAGATTGCCGCCATCAACGTCCATGGTTCCCTCCTGCCTAAGTACCGGGGTGGGGCCCCAATCCAGTACGCAGTCATCAACGGTGACCGGGAAACCGGAATTTCGATCATGTACATGGTTAAAAAAATGGATGCCGGGGATGTGATCGCTCAAGAAGCCATCCCAATTGAAAAGGATGACGATGCCGGGACGATGTTTGACAAGCTCAGTATCCTTGGTCGCGATCTCCTGCTCAAGACCCTGCCCAAGCTGATTGCTGGTGATGTTCGCCCGGTTGCCCAGGATCCAGCCAAGGTGGTCTTTTCACCGAACATTTCCAGTGATCAGGAGCGGATTGACTACCGGATGACTGCTACCCAGATTGATAATAAGGTCCGGGGGTTGCGGCCGGCACCACTAGGCAACATGATTATCGACGGCCTACGGACCAAAATTTATGACGTGACCCCGTTGGATGAGAAGACCGACCGGCAAGCAGGCCAGGTCGTTCGGGCCACCAAGCACCAGTTGGTCCTGGCAGCTGGGCAGGGAACCACCTACCAGATTAACCGCCTCAAACCAGCTGGTAAGCAGGCTATGGACATCACGGCCTATCTAAACGGTCACCAGCAGCTCAAGGAAGGAGTTCAAGCAGTTACCGATGACTAATAAAATCCAATCGACAGCTCGGGCAGTTGCCCTGACGGCCCTGGAGCGGATCCGGCAGGGGGCCTACTCCAATATCGAACTTGACCAGCTCTTTCAGCGAGCAAGCTTGAAAGATAGTGACCGTCGCCTGGCTACTAACATTGTCTATGGGGTTCTTCAGCACCGATTGACCCTTGAGTACTGGTTGCACCCCTTTGTTCATCGTCAGTTGGATTCCTGGGTTGAGACCCTTCTGTGGATGTCAATCTATCAGTATCACTACCTCGACCGGATTCCAGACTGGGCAGTCACCAATGAAAGCATTGAACTGGCTAAGCAGTGGGGGAACCCCGGCACGCGCAAGTTTGTTACTGGGGTCCTTCACGCCATCCTCCGCCAGGGTTTGGCTGACCTGGATAAAATTGCTGACCCGAACCAGCGGCTAGCAACCCAGGCGAGTGTACCGGAATGGCTGGTCAAGATTTTCATCGCTCAATATGGAATGCAGGCAACTGAAGATCTCTTGACGGCGATTAACCAGCCGGCCCATGTGGCTATCCGGATCAACCAGGCTGTTACCACCTTGGAGAAGGTCAAGGCGGCCTTGGACGAGGAGGGGATCGAGTACCGGCCGAGTGTCATCGCCCCAGACGCCTTGGTGATCACCAGGGGAACGATTCTTTCCAGTAACCTCTTTGTCCAGGGGGCGATCACGATCCAGGATGAGAGTGCGATGCTGGCAGTAGACAGCATGCAGGTCCAACCCGGCGACCGGGTCCTGGACGCTTGTGCGGCCCCGGGTGGCAAGACGGTTCAAATCGCAGCCCAGCTTCGGGGTGGTCAAGTGGATGCCCTCGATATTCACCAACATAAGACCCGCCTGATTGAAAAGAATGCCCACCGGCTCCACGTCGCCGACCGGGTAGTGGCCCATACGCTGGATGCCCGCCAGGTCGACACAAAGTTTGCTGATGAGAGCTTCGACAAGATCCTGGTCGATGCCCCCTGCAGCGGGATCGGCCTTCTGCGTCGCAAACCGGAGATCCGTTATAGCAAGCGGCTAAAAGATAGCGAACAACTGCACCAAATTCAGCTGGCAATTTTGGCAGCCGTCGCGCCAAAAGTAAAAAAAGGCGGTATAATTACGTATAGCACGTGTACAATTTTGCGCCAGGAAAACGAGGGGACGATCCAAGCCTTCCTGGCTGACCACCCCGACTTTGAGCTGGTCAAGACGCTAACGACACGTCACGTTAAAGATGATCGAACTACCGCCACACTGACGATTTTGCCATCTGACTTTGGCTCCGACGGCTTCTTCATCAGTACGCTAAAGCGGATTAAGTAGAAGGGAATACAGATAATGCAAGTTGCCTATCAAACGGATATCGGTCGACAGCGGTCGCAGAACCAGGATCGGGTTGCCCAATACATTGACAAGCGTGGTAATCACCTCGTTGTGATTGCCGATGGTATTGGGGGTAATCAGAGTGGTGATGTGGCCGCTGAAATGACCATCAAACGGCTCGGTCATCGTTTTAAGGTGGACAGTCCCGCTGATCCTCTGGAGGCGATCCGGTGGTTTGCCCGGGAAGTCCAGATAATTAATGACCAGATTCTTAAAAAATCAAAAGAGAAGATTATGTACCATGGAATGGGAACGACGATGGTGGCTGCCATTATCTTCAAAAAGACGCTCGTGGTCGCTAACATCGGTGACAGCCGGGGTTATCTGCTGCACCGCAGTACAATGACCCAGGTCACGATCGACCATTCTCTGGTGAATGAGTTAGTAATTAGTGGTGATATTACCGAAGAGGAGGCTCGCAAGCTTCCGCAGAGCAACATTATTACCCGGGCAATCGGGATTTCCAAGGATGCCCAGATTGAGGTCAATCGTTTTGACTTCAACCCGGGTGACCAGCTTTTGATGTGCTCGGATGGTCTCTTTAAGACTGTCGAGAAGCGGGACATGGTGGCGGTTCTCCGTCAGCCGATTTCGCTGAAAGCCAAGTGCGTCCAGTTGGTGGATATGGCAAACGAAGCGGGTGGGCCCGATAACATCACCGTTCTAATTGGAATAAATGATGACCAGGAGGGTTGATTATGAATCCTGGAGACATAATTGGCCATCGGTATAAGATTATTCGCTCTCTAGGTGAGGGGGGCATGGCAAATGTTTATCTCGCCTACGATACAGTTTTGGACCGACAGGTATCGGTCAAGGTCCTGCGTCTTGACCTGCGTGACGATCCCAACACCAAACGGCGCTTCCGACGCGAGGCAATGTCGGCGACTAGGCTCAACGATCCCCATATTGTTGGGATCTTTGATACTGGAGAGGAGAATGGCCTCCAGTACATGGTAATGCAGTACGTTCAGGGGACTGATCTCAAGGCCTATATCAAGGACCATTACCCGATCGCTCTGCCCCAGGTGATTGACATCATGGAGCAGGTTTTATCGGCGGTTGAGGCCGCTCACGCTCATGGCATCATTCATCGGGACCTTAAGCCACAGAATATCTTAATCGATGCAAATAAAAACATTAAAATTACGGACTTTGGGATTGCTGTTGCGGTTTCCCAAAATTCTTTAACCCAGACCAATACCCTGATGGGTTCGGTCCACTACCTCTCACCTGAACAGGCGCGGGGTAGTATTGCGACGAAGAAGTCGGATATCTATTCATTGGGGATCATCCTCTATGAATTGCTGACTGGCAAGGTGCCATTCGAGGGGGAAAACGCTGTCTCGATCGCTATCAAGCACTTTCGTGAGGACATCCCCTCAGTCCGCTCAGTCAACCCTCACATTCCCCAGCCACTGGAGAATGTGGTGATCCGGGCAACCGCCAAGGACCCGATCGACCGTTATGAGAACGTTAAGCAGATGGCCGACGACTTGAAGACATCCTTGGACCCGAGTCGGGCTAACGAGCCGCGATTGGTGATTGATCATGATGATAATGACGAGACCAAGGTTTTGCCATTGGACAAACTGCCATATAATCAGAAGAATCATCAGACTAGTCAGCCAACCGGCCCCGAGCAGCCGGCAGCTAAGAAGCAGCCTGGCTTCTGGTCCCGCTACCGGCGCCACATTATGGGGGCAATTGCCCTAATTGTGGTGGCCGTAGCAGCCGGTTGCAGCTGGTGGTTCCTTCTCCGGCAGGTCATTATCCCGGACGTTGAAGGGCAGACGCCGCTTCAGGCCGAGCAGCGGTTGAAGAAGCAGTCGCTGCGGGTTGGCAATATCACCCGGGTTCACGACCAGGATGTTGCCAAAAATCATATTATTAGTATGCGGCCGGGACCGAGTGCCAAAACCCGGATTAACAGCAGTGTTGATTTAAAGGTTAGTACAGGGGTCAGCCAGATGAAGATGGGCCGGTACGTCGGTCATGATTATGCTGAGACGGCCAAGATGCTCCGACAGAAGGGGTTCCGGGTTCAAAAACGGATGGTGTATTCCGACACGGTTGATGCTGGAACAATCACCAAGCAAAACTACCGCCGGGGGACGATTATCAAGCCACGTAGCAACATCATCGATTTTGAGGTGAGTGCCGGCAAGCAGAATATCAAGATTCCGGATTTCACTAACCAAGATGTCAGCGTGGTTCAGCAGTTTGCCAACAAACACAACCTTCAGCTGACGACCCAGCAGAAGAAGTCTAAGACGGTTGCCACCAACCACGTAATCAGTCAGACGCCAAAGGCTGGGATGACGCTCAATCATGGGGACACCCTGACGGTCACGATTGCTAACTCCGGTAACCAGACTAAGACGACCAACATTCAGATCAACATTCCGTTTGACAGTAACGGTGGTCAGCGGGAGAACCGGGTCCAGGTCTATATTCGGGATGCCAACCATAATCTGACGATGGAGTATCAGGACATCACGATCAATCAGGAAACTACCATCAACGTGCCGTTTACCTTGAAAAATGGCCAGATGGGGGCCTACCGGGTGGTTCGCAACGGACGAACTATCATGAGTGCTACCAATATTACCGGATGAGAAAGCGAGGCATGTCGTGAAGACAGGAACAATTCAACAATCATTGAGCGGCTTTTATGACGTTATTGCCGATGATGGCGAAATCTATCGGACCCGGGGACGGGGAAATTTTCGCAAGCGGAAGATCAAGCCGATCGTCGGCGACCACGTGGAGTTTGAAGACGGCTACCTGCTGAAGGTCCTGCCACGCCGTAACGCGTTGGTCCGGCCGCCGGTGGCGAATATTGACGCCGCAGTGGTGGCCACTGCCGCTACCCAGCCGGATTTCTCAGCCAACCTCCTTGATCGTCAGTTAATCGCCTTGGAGCGGCAAGGGATTACGCCTTTGATCTACTTCTCCAAGACGGACCTGCTGACGAGTGATGAATATCAGAAAATTGATCAAGTGGCTACGGGATATCGGACGATCGGCTATCACGTTTTCTGCTGCCCCCAGCCGTTTGCCAAGGCACAATTGGTTCAATTGCAGGACCTGTTAACAGGTAAGATTGTGACCATGATGGGGCAGACCGGGGCCGGCAAGTCGACCCTGCTCAACCACCTGGCACCATCATTAAACCTGGCAACGGGGGAGATTTCCCAGGCCTTAAAGCGGGGCCGGCACACCACCCGGAAAGTGAGCCTGCTTGACGTTAATGGGGCCTTGATTGCTGATACACCAGGTTTCTCTTCCTATGAGGACTTTGCCGTGACGGTTACAGAATTGCCGGGCCTCTTCCCGGAGATGCGCCGTCTTTCTCCTCAGTGCAAGTTCCGTGGCTGCCTCCACATCAAAGAACCGCATTGTGCTGTGAAAGACGCCGTTGAGAATGGTATAATCATGAAGAGTCGGTATGACGATTATCTGCAGTTTCACGAGTTGATCGCCAACCAGAAACCAAACTATAAGAAATGAGGGAGTTTTAGAATGATTAAAGTAGCACCATCAATTTTGAGTGCCGACTACGTAAACTTACAGAAGGACATCGAGAAGGTTGACAAGGCCGGGGCCGAATACCTGCACATCGATGTCATGGACGGCACCTTCGTACCAAGCATTTCTTACGGACCAGGCTTCGTGAAGGCCATTCGGCCAATCACCAAGATGACCTTGGATGTTCACTTGATGGTTGAACACCCAGAACACATCCTGCCGATGTTCATTGATGCCGGGGCCGACATCATTGGGGTTCAAGCTGAAGCCACCCAGCACATTCATCGGGCCCTGCAGATCATTAAGAACGGCGGCGTTAAGGCCGAAGTAGTTATCAACCCGGGGACGCCAGTGGCAATGATTGAACCAGTCCTGCACATGGTTGACCAGGTTCTGGTCATGACGGTTAACCCTGGTTTCGGTGGCCAAAAGTTCCTGCCAGAAACGGTTGACAAGATTGCTCAACTGAATGCCATCAAGCAGGAAAAAGGCTACAACTTTGATATTGAGGTCGACGGTGGGGTCAACGACAAGACGGTTGTTGACTGCTACAAGGCTGGGGCCACGGTTGCCGTAGCCGGCTCCTACGTGTTCAATGCCGCTGATCCGGCTGAACGGGTCGAAGCGCTGCGGGACGCAACGAAGTAAATAATCAGTGACCGGTATTGGACTGGTCATAATAAATGGGGCACAACGCGGATTGCAAGTTGCGCCCCATTTGTGTACTTTCTTGAGGAAAGCGAGGAAATTGTGATGCGTGTAAATGTAATGGTTGGTGGACCACGGGAGCCGATCCCAGTCGAAACAGTTCAAGGATACCGGGATGAAACCTGGATCGGCGTTGACCACGGGGCCACTCTCCTGCTCGAATGGGGGATTACCCCGGTGGCCGCCATTGGGGACTTTGATTCCACCAATCCGACAGAGCTTGCCCGGCTTAAGACCAGTCTGGATAACATCACCGTTTATCCGCCGGCCAAGGACTTCACCGACACCCAGCTGGGGATCATGACCGCCATCAAGAATTATCAGCCAGACGAGATTGTCATCTGGGGAGCGACGGGCGGCCGGCTGGACCAGGAACTGGCCAACCTCTACCTGCCGATGCAAGATACCTTTCGTGACTACCTGCATTGCATCACGTTGGTCGACCGCTGTAACGTTGTGCGCTACTTTCGGCCTGGCACCTACGCGATCCATCGGCGGCCAGGATTTGACTACTTGGCCTTCGTCAACCTAACCCCGGTGACTGGGTTGACCCTGCCGGACGAGAAGTACCCGCTGGTCAACTGGGACAGCCCCATCCCCTTTGCCTGGTCGAGCAACCGCTTCACTAGTGCAGTCAACCACTTCTCCTTTGATACGGGCGTTGTGGCGGTGATCTGGTCCCGCGATTAGGCCGCCTTAAAGGGGATTGATCGTGACTGGGCTAGTGTCAAGGGAAAATACTTGAAAGAAAAACCTTGCACTGGCCGGGCGGCTATGGTAAATTAATTAGGTGAGTTACATCGCAACTTATTGCGTAAACGAAATAAAGATGAGAAGAGGAGGGTACCACCAATGGCTAAAGATTTTATCAACGGTAAACGGACACGCTTCGGTAACAAGCGTTCCCACGCCCTTAACTCAAGTCGTCGCAGCTGGAAGCCAAACTTGCAAAAGGTAACCATTCTGGTTAACGGCAAGCCAAAGAAGGTTTACGTTTCAGCACGTACACTGAAGTCCGGTAAAGTGACTCGGGTTTAATCAAGCAAAAATGATGTCGTCCATTATGGGCGGCTTATTTTTTATCTAATTGATCAACCCCATTAACTATTTCTCGATGGGGGTTACTTTTCTCACTTGACGTGCTATGGTAAGATGGTGTTAGCTTTATTTAGTGAGTAAGAGTAGCGCTAGACAGTGCTGACGATTTCAAAAGGAGGCCATAATAATGGCAGTAAAGATTAAAACCAAGGCGGGGACGATTGACATTGACAACGATGTAATCTCATCGGTTGTCGGTGGTGCCGCCACTGATAACTATGGGGTTGTTGGGATGGCAAGTCGAAAGCCATTACGCGATGGCGTTAACCAGATCTTGCGACGCGAGAACTTCAGCAAGGGCGTTGTCATCCGGCAACAGGATAATGGAATCACCGTCGAGGTCAACATTATCGTGAGCTACGGGACAAAGATCTCTGAAGTTTCTAAGAGTGTCCAGTCCAAGGTAAAGTATAATCTAGAATCAATGCTCGGCATCACGGCAGACGCCGTTAACGTCTGTGTCCAGGGTGTTCGTTCAATGGAAGACTAGTTGGATACGGGAGGAAAGTTAATTGGCTGTCACAGAAATTACAAATCTTGAATTTGGCAAGATGGTCCAAGCGGCCGCCGACAAGCTAAATAAGAATGCCGAATTCATTAATTCTTTGAATGTTTTTCCGGTGCCTGATGGTGATACCGGGACGAACATGGCCTCATCCATGGCCAGTGGTGCAAAGTACGAGCGGGCAGAGAACAGCACCGCGGTTGGGAAACTTAGTGCTGCCCTGGCCAAAGGGCTGCTGATGGGGGCCCGGGGTAACTCTGGGGTTATCCTGTCCCAGATTTTTCGCGGCTTTGCCAAGGCGACGACAGGCAAGGAAAAGCTGAGTGCCCAGGACTTTGTTGATGCCTACGCTAACGGGGCCAAGACGGCTTACAAGGCGGTTATGAAGCCAACGGAGGGAACTATTCTGACGGTGGTTCGTGAATCCGCTCAGGAGGGCCTCAACAAGATCAAAGAAACTAACGACCTGACCGAGATCATGCACGCCATTTATGAGTCCAGCGAGGCGGCACTGAAGACCACCCCAGACCTGCTCCCGGTTTTAAAGGAAGTTGGCGTGGTTGACTCCGGTGGT
Source organism: Limosilactobacillus pontis (assembly GCF_002940945.1). Taxonomy (GTDB): domain Bacteria; phylum Bacillota; class Bacilli; order Lactobacillales; family Lactobacillaceae; genus Limosilactobacillus; species Limosilactobacillus pontis_A. The sequence continues at coordinate 222,177 of NZ_PNFV01000001.1, read as the reverse complement.
CAGGGACTTGTCTTTGTCCTTCAGGCCTTTGATGAGGCTTTGAGTGGCCGAGTTGATAAGAGTGAGGGCTACAAGCCGGATAACGCTGAGGTCGATGAAATGGTCAACGCCATGGATCACCAGAGTGTTCAAGGCAAATTGGACCCTAAGGATATTAAGTATACCTACTGCACCCAGATGCTGGTTCGCCTCGGCAAGGGGAAGGAAGTTACTCAGCAATTTGACTACGATACCTTCTACAACCACCTGGCAGAGATGGGGGACAGTCTCCTGGTCTTAAATGATGACCAGGTTGTTCGAGTCCACGTTCATACCGAGCATCCCGGTGAAGTACTATCCTGGGGACAGCAGTTTGGGGACCTTCAGACCATCGAGATCCATAACATGGTTTGGCAACAGGAAGAGATCATGGAACATGATGATGAAGAAGTGGAAACACCTGTTGAGAAGGCTAAGGAGACAGCTCCGGCCCCGGAAACGGCCGTCATTGTGGTGGCCTCTGGTGACGGAATTGCCAAACTATTGAAGAGCCTTGGTGTTACCCACATCATCAGCGGTGGCCAGACCATGAACCCAAGCACCCAGGATATCACGGATGCCATCAACAAGAGCGGTGCCAAGCAAGCCCTGGTACTGCCAGACAACGGTAACATTTTCATGACGGCCGATCAGGCAGCGGAAGTGGCTGATATTCCGACTAAGGTTGTTCATACCAAGACGATTGCCCAGGCCATGTCCGCAATGCTGGAATATAACGCGGAAGCTTCCCTGGATGACAACCAAGCCAACATGGAAGAGAACATGACCACGGTGGCTAGCGGTGAGGTTACTCACGCTATCCGGGACACGAAGATTGACGGCCAGGAGATCCAAAAAGATGATTTCCTCGGCATCGTCGACGGTAAGATTGTCGAGGCGACCCCAGACCTGCAGGAAACGGCTATCAAGATGGTCAAGCAGATGCTGGATGAGGATAGTGAGGTGGTCACGATCCTTGTCGGGGCCGACGGTGATTCGGAGACAGCTGAAGCCATTAAGGCGGCCATCCTGGATGTTGATGATGAACTGGACGTTCAGATCTATGATGGTGGTCAACCAGTCTATCCATACCTGATCTCAGTTGAATAGACTGACCTAATAACATGAAGCATACGGGGGGCTGTGACGAAGACCAATTTGTCATGGCCCCCTTGCTGAATACGGAAAAGGAGGGAATAGAATGCAGAGCTTGCAGGACCCGGTCACTAATCTCAAAGGGATCGGGGCAAAACGGGCTGCTGATCTGGCGACGTTGGGGATCGACACGGTAGCCGATCTCCTGACCTACTATCCGACCCGCTACAATGATCTGACACCGGCAAACCTCCAGACGGCTAAGGATAAGCAGAAAGTTACCCTGGTTGGTCGGGTGGTGTCCGAACCCCTCCTGACCAGGTATGGCTATCGCCGGAGCCGGCTTAGCTTCCGGCTTCAGGTCGGTAACGACGTGGTGATGGTGACCTTCTTCAACCAGCCTTACCTGGAGAAGAAACTGGCCATTGACAAGACAGTGACCGTGATGGGAAAGTGGGATGCCCGCCGCCAGCAGGTGACTGCTAACCGCCTCCTCGCCTCGGCGCCCCAGGAGAGTAATGACTTCGGTGCCGTCTATTCCGTGAATAAGCACGTCAAGCAGGCATTGCTGCGGAGCCTGATCCGCCAGGCATATGAGGAATATCAGCGGGTAATTCCAACTCTCCTGCCAGCAACACTACGCCAGCGTTACCGACTGCTGGACCGGCGTCAGATGATCAAGGAACTCCACTTCCCAACCGACGCTGCTCAGGCCAAGGCCGCCCGGCGAACGGCTACCTATGAGGAGTTCTTCCTCTTCCAGCTGCGCCTGCAGGCAATTCGTCAGGCCCAGCGTCAGCAGGACGGCTTGCGAATCCTTTACCATAACGATGAGGTCAAGGCATTTATCTCTCAGATCGGCTTTGAGCTGACCACCGCCCAGAAGCGGGTGGTCAACGAGATCTGCGCCGACCTGCGCCGACCCTACCAGATGAACCGTCTCCTCCAGGGGGACGTTGGTTCTGGGAAGACAATCGTGGCGGCGATTGCCATCTACGCTGCAATTACGGCGGGTTACCAGGCAGCTCTAATGGCCCCAACCGAAATCCTGGCGGCCCAGCATGCTGAGAAGCTGGCTAAGACATTTGCCGGGACCCACGTTCGCATTGGCCTTTTGACCGGATCATTGTCCGCCAAGCAGCACCGCCAGCTGCGGGATGCCATCAAGCGCGGCGACATCAACCTGATCATTGGGACCCATGCCTTGATCCAAGATGACGTTGAATACGCTAATCTTGGCCTGGCAATTACCGACGAACAGCACCGTTTCGGGGTCAACCAGCGCCAACGCCTGCGGGAGAAGGGGGACCACCCTGATATTCTGGCGATGACGGCCACACCGATTCCGCGGACTCTGGCCATCACGGCTTATGGTGAGATGGACGTCTCAATCATTGATGAACTGCCAGCCGGGCGGAAGCCAATTCAGACCAAATGGTTCAAGGTTGACCAACAAAACGCGGCCCTTCATTTCTTACGTGATCAGCTGGCCGTTGGCGCCCAGGCCTACGTGGTCAGTCCCCTGATTGAGGAATCCGAAGCCCTAGACGTCCAAAACGCCACCGACCTCTATCAGCAGCTGGCCGCCTATTTTGCCCCCGACTATCAGGTTGGTCTCCTTCATGGGCGGATGACGGCTGATGAGAAGGACCAGGTCATGCACGAATTTCAGGACGGTAAAACTCAGGTTCTGGTTTCAACCACCGTTATCGAGGTTGGAGTCGATAACCCGAACGCAACGGTGATGATCATCTATAACGCTGACCGCTTCGGCCTGGCCCAGCTTCATCAATTGCGGGGGCGGGTTGGTCGTGGCGATCGGCAGAGTTACTGCCTCCTGCTGGCCGATCCTAAGACCGATGACGGCAAGGCCCGGATGAAGACGATGGTGGCAACCAATGATGGTTTCAAGGTGGCCCAGCGTGACCTGGAGCTGCGCGGGTCTGGGGACGTCTTGGGCCGTAAGCAGTCCGGATTGCCGGACTTTAAGGTCGGCGATCCGGTGGGGGACCTGAAGATCCTTCAGATTGCTCGCAACGATGCCGAGCAGTTGCTGAAGACTCCCCACTGGGACGCAATTGACGATAATCAACCGCTGGTGCTGTACTTGAAACGTCACCAGCTAGAAACACATTTCGATTAAGGAGCGATTCTACTATGAAAATTGCAGTTGATGCGATGGGTGGCGACAACGCACCCAAGGTAATTGTGGAAGGGGTAGAACAGGCCCGTGACCTGTATCCCGACCTGGAGTTTAACCTCTATGGCAATCCTGATGCCATTAAGCCGCTGATCCAAAACAACACGCGACTGACCATTATCCCAACCAGTGACGATATCACAATGGGTGAGGAACCGGTCCGGGCGATCCGGCACAAGAAGGACTCCTCGATCGTAAAAGCCGCTACTGCTGTTAAGAAAGGGGAAGCAGACGCCTTCTTCTCCGCTGGCAACACCGGGGCAGTGTTGGCTGCCGGGATCTTCATCGTTGGTCGAATCAAGGGGATCGATCGGCCGGGACTGACTAGTGTCCTGCCGATCGCCAAACCTGGTGCTAGCCGGCACAGCTTTGTCTACCTTGATACAGGGGCCAACGCCGAGAGCAAGGAGAAGAACCTCCTCCAGTATGCCTACCTGGGTAAGTTCTATGCTGAGAGCGTCCTTGGGGTGGCGAACGCGCGGATTGCCCTGCTTAACAATGGAGCTGAGGAGGACAAGGGGGACTCCCTCCATAAGGCAGTTTGGCAGCAGCTCAACGCCCGCGACGATCTGAACTTCATTGGCAATATTGAGTCGGGCGATCTCCTCTACGGCAAGGCCGACGTAGTAGTTAGCGACGGTTGGACCGCCAATGCTGCCCTAAAGGCCACTGAGGGAACGGCCAAGATGATGCTGACCCTGATCAAGCATGGAATCTTAAATGGCGGTTTGCGGGCCAAACTGGGTTACCTCCTGCTCAAACCGGTCTTCCACCAGATCGGCCAGACAATGAACACCTCGACCTATGGTGGTGCGGTCTTGCTCGGTCTGAAGGCACCAGTGGTTAAAACGCATGGAGCCGCCGACGCCCTGGCCGTCAAAAACACCATCGGCCAGATTCACACCATGCTGAAGGCTCAGCTGATTGAAAAGACTGTCGATTTCTTCACTGCCAATCCTGAAGTGGACAAGTCAGGAAAAAACGAATAGAATAAGGAAGTATTTTATAAAGTGAGGTTATAAGAATGGCTGATAATAGAAGAAAGGAAATCTTTGACAAGGTTTCCGAGATTGTAGCCGACCATTTTGATGTTGATCGGGCCAAGATTACCGATGAATTAAACCTAAAGACCGACTTAGACGCGGACTCCATTGACTTCGTTGAATTCGTTCTGGAACTTGAGGATACCTTTGGCTCAGAAATCGACGATGAAGACGCCGAGAAGCTGAGTACGATCGGTGAAGTGGTTGACTACATCGAACAGCACACAAACTAAAGCAAAAAAGCTCCAAAAATGGAGCTTTTTTATTTTCATTAACTGCGCAATGACGAGAACTCTAGTATAATAGGGAAGAATTAGCTAAGACACATAATTCAGAAAGGAAATAATTTTATATGATCAATGAACTACAAGACTACCTGGCCAAGGAATTTGATATTCATTTTGATGATCCGGAACTGTTGGCCGAGGCCTTTACCCAGGCTTCGTACGTCAACGAACACCCTAATCAGAATCTGAAGTTCTATGAGCGGATCGAATTTCTTGGCGATGCCGTGTTGGAACTGATCGTTTCAGAGTACATCTACAAACGTTACCCTGAGCTACCACAGGGGAAACTAACCCGGCTGCGGGCGGCAATGGTGTGTGAGGATAGCTTCTCTAAATTTGCCAAGGAATGCCACTTTGACCAGTATATCCGTTTAGGCAAGGGGGAGGAGAAGGCCGGCGCTCGCCAGCGTCCCGGTCTGCTCTGCGACATCTTTGAATCCTTCGTCGGTGCTCTCTACCTCGACCAGGGGCGGCCGACCGTTGAGAAGTTTGTCCGCCGGGTGATCTTTCCAAAGCTGGACATGGGCTGGTTCGACCATGCTGTTGATGCTAAGACCAGTCTTCAGGAATATCTCCAGCGCGACGGTGACGTCAAAATTGAGTACCACCTGCTTGATGAGACCGGGACGGAAAACGACCCTGAGTTCCACGTCAACGTGAAGGTGGACGGGCAGGTCATTGCTGACGGCCACGGTTCATCAAAGAAGCACGCCGAAATGCAGGCGGCCCAAAACGCCCTGAATAAGTTCCGCAAGCAAAACAATTAATAGGTGAGTGAAAGCGACAAATGCAGTTATTGTCTTTAACGTTAGACGGCTTTAAGTCGTTTGCCCAGAAGACCACGATCAAGTTTGAACCGGGGATGACCGGGATCATTGGTCCTAACGGTAGCGGCAAAAGCAACATTATCGAGGCGATTCGCTGGGTGATGGGTGAGCAGTCGGCTCGGCACCTGCGTGGTGACAAGATGGCCGATGTCATCTTTAACGGAGCTGCGGACCGACAGCCGCTGAACCGGGCCCTGGTTTCGATCACCCTGGACAACAGCGACCATTATCTGGCCAGCGACTTCCGCGAGCTGACAATCACCCGGAAACTCTACCGCAACGGGGACAGTGAGTACCTGATCAACGGTCAGAAGGTACGCTTGAAGGACATTACCGACCTCTTTATCGACTCTGGACTGGGACGGGAATCGTTTTCGATTATCTCCCAGGGCCGGGTGGCTGCGGTTTTCAACGGCAAACCAGTGGACCGGCGCGGGATTATCGAGACGGTGGCCGGAGTGGCCAAGTACAAGAAGAACAAGGAGACCGCCGAGAAACGGCTGACGGCGACGATGGACAATCTTAACCGGGTTAATGACATCATCAGTGAGCTGTCTCGGCAGTTGGAACCGCTGGCTGACGAGAGTGCCCTGGCCAAAGACTACCTGGAGCAGAAGAAGCAGTTTGACTTGCTCGACCGGACCCAGACCGTCCGTCGGTATGACCGGGAGCGTGACCACTTCGCCACGGTTCAGGCCAAGTACCGGCAGACTGCTAAACTGGTGGCCGATTACCAGGCCCAACAGACGAAGGTTGATGCCATGCTGACCAAACTGAAGCAGCGGCGCGCGGCCCTGCTCAAGCAGAAAGACGCTGCCCAGCAGGAAATTTTGGCCCAGACGGAGAAAATTGCCCAATTAAAAAATGAGCAGTCAATGTTTTCCATGAAGCGGGACCAGCAGCTGGCCGATCAGCGCCGCCTTAACGACCAGGCTGATCAACTAACCGCCCAGCTGAAGGACGCCGAACAAGCCCAGCAGGCTGCCGAAGAACAATTAGCGGCCCATCAACAGGAAATTGACCAGCACCAAGCCGACTACGACGCTGCCCAACGGATGAGCAGTGCCGAACGGATCCAGGCGTTGAACAAACAGCTGGGTGACCTGCGCAACCAGCAGATCAACCTGATGCAGGAGCTGACGACTGTGCACAACCAGCAGGCCTTCCTGAAGCGGAGCCATGAGCAGCGGGTCAGCCAGCAGAACCAGAACAGTAGCGAGCTTCAAGATAAGCAAGCCCAACTGACGAAACTGAAGGATGCCCAGCAGGGCCAGCGTCAGGAGAACGACCGTTTGAACCAGCAGGTGACCCAATTTCAGGATCAGGTGACCAGCCTGAATCGCCAACTGACGACGATCAGCCAGCAGTACCAGCAGGCCCAGCGTGATTGGTACGCGGCCCTGGGGGATGTCCATTCTACCAAGGCTCGGATCAAGAACTACCGGGCGATGAGTGAGGAGTATGCTGGTTACTACCAAGGGGTCCGAACCGTTCTACAAAACCGGCAGAATTTTCCGGGATTAGCAGGACCGGTCAGTGAGCTCTTTGATGTGCCTGCCAAGTTGACAACGGCCATTGAAACCGTCCTCGGCGGCCAGCTTCAGCAGCTGGTAGTTGACCAGCAGTCAACTGGGAAGCGGATAATCAGCTACCTGGTCCAGCACCGGGGCGGTCGGGCGACGATCCTGCCGCTTGACACCTTAATTCAGCGTCGACCTGCTGGTTCCTGGAACCACGTGGCGACGCTACCAGGTGTCGTCGGTCGGGCCGTTGATCTGATCCAATTCGATCCTCAGTTCCAAGTGGTAGCCGACTACCTGCTTGGAAACACGGTCGTGGCCGATAATCTCGATCACGCTACGGCAATTTCTCGGGCTGGGCACCACCAGCTTCGGGTTGTTACCCTGGATGGCCAGCTGATCAACGCCAGCGGGGCGATGACTGGTGGGGCCAACCGGCATCGCCAGCACGGTCTGCTGACTCAAAAGCAGCTTGGCAAGCAGCTGGCTGACCTCCTTGACCAACAGGAGGATCAGGTTAGCCAGACCGAGCAGCGCGTAGCTGAGCTAAAGGCCCAGCACGATAAGCTCGATCAGCAGTTAGCCACCCTGCAGGAACAACTTCATACGGCCCAGCTTGACCAGCATACCGCCCAGTCTCAGCTGACGATATTGGCTGACCGGCTCCAGGACCTTGATCGTCAGATCCAGGCCCTCCAATCTCAGGCGGCTCAACAAGGGAGTCAAGTCAAGAGTGACCAAGATCAGGTTGCCCAGCTGAAGGCAAAGGAGAATAAGGTGATCCAGCAGCAGCAGGTCACCAAGCAGGGGATCGACAAGCTGACTGCCCAGATCCACGACCTTGAAACTAACGCTTCAGCCCAAAACGAAGAGCTTCACCAGATGGAGCAGTGGTTAGCAGTAGCGGCCGAGCGCAAGCAGCAATTCCAACACCAGCTGGCGGCGGCCCGTCAGACGGTCACCGACACTCAGGCAGCTTTGACCCGGGTCAAGGATCAGCTGACGGTATTGGCAGCGGCGATGAACGATGATCATTCCGCAACGGCGGCCCAGCAGACCGCCCTGCAGGATGCCCAGAAGCAGCTGAGCAAGAGTAAGCACCAGGTCGAAGAAGCTGACCAGCAACTGACCAGTTTGGACGATGACCTGGCCATTCAGGAGGACCAACACCAGCGGACCGCCGCCCTTCAACAGGCGGCCAGTGATGATGCTGGTGACCTCAAGGCCCAGCAGGCACGCAGTGAAAGCCGGCTGGATCAGCTGCTCAACCATTTGAATGAGCAATACCAGCTGACGATTGATGCGGCCCGGCAGAATATTAGCGACCTGGACGATGACCAGCTTGCCCGTCAGTTGAAACTACTGCGGCGCGGATTGGCCGAACTGGGCGATGTCAACGTTGGCTCGATCGCTGAGTATGACCGGGTCAAGAAGCATTATGACTTTCTCAAGGGCCAGCAGGACGACCTACTGGCGGCCCGCAAGCAGCTCAACCAGACGATGGGTGAGATGGATAGTCAGGTCGAACAGCGCTTTACCCGGACCTTTAAACAGGTTTCGGCAGCCTTTGATGCAACCTTCAAACAAATTTTTGGTGGTGGGCAGGCCAAGCTGATCCTGACTGACCCGGACCACTTGTTAACGACGGGGATCGACATCATGGCGCAGCCACCTGGCAAGAAAAACCAGCACCTCAGCCTCCTCTCCGGGGGTGAGCGGGCCCTGACCGCTATCACCCTTCTGTTTGCGATCTTGAAGGTGCGGCCGGTACCATTTGCAATCCTGGACGAACCCGAGGCAGCCTTAGACGAGGTCAACGTGCAGCGCTTTGCTCAGTACCTGAACCGTTTCGGTAAGACGGGCCCTCAATTCATTGTCATTACCCACCGAAAGGGGACAATGATGGGGGCTGACGTTCTGTACGGGGTCACTATGCAGGAATCCGGGGTTTCGCGGATGGTTTCGGTCGATGTGATTGATACGATGAATGAAAAAGAAAATCAGAAGAAGGTGTAGAAATGGGATTATTTGATATTTTTCGCCGTCACAAGAAGAAGGAGAAAGAGCAGGAAAGCAGTGCAGCCGCCAGTCAGCAACCGAGTGCCCCCGCAGAATCGGCCGCCAGCCAGGCTGACCAGCCGACTGCTGCCTCGCAGCCAACGGCAAGCGTTGACCAAGCAACGAGTGCGGCTTCAACGACGCCAGCTGCTATTGCTGACCAGCAGTCAAGCACGCCTGAAAAGAAGGCAACTGAACCCGCAAGTACCCAGCCAACCGGTGCTACGTCGGCAATAAGAAGCGGCCAGCCAACTGCGGTCGCTCAGCCGACGGTCAGTGCCGAATCAACGGCAACTAATGAGCCAACAGCCAGTGTCGAATCAGCCGAGGCCCCTGAATCGGCGACCAGCCTCCAGTCCTCAGCTACGGTTCAGCCTACCACGGTTTCTGCCGCGGCCAGTGAAACGGCGGCGCGGGAGAAGGCAGTATCCGCGGCATCCGATCGTGCCGAGTCCGCTGCCCCAGAAGACGACAACACGACGCCAAGCAGTGAGGATGTAGCCACGTCAGCCGCAACGGTAGCAAGCAGCACGGCTGCCGCTGAAGAAGCTGCTTCCGCCGCCGATGAGACCAGTGAGGCGCCATCCAGTGAGCCTGAAGATGAGACCGACCAGGCCGCCCAGAAGTATGACCGTGGTCTGGCCAAGTCCCGGACCGGTTTTGGAGCCCGGCTCAACCGCTTCCTGGCTAACTTCCGCCACGTCGATGAGGACTTTTTCGATGACCTCGAGGACATGCTGATTGAATCAGATGTCGGCTATGACATGGCGATGAAGCTCAGCGATGAGCTCCGTGAAGAGGTCAAACTGGAAAACGCCAAGAGTAAGCAGGATGTTTCCAACGTCATCATCGAGAAGATGGTTGACCTCTACGATGAGGCCGGCAAAGATGAGAATCCGGACCTCAATATGGCTAAGGAGGGCCCGACGGTGATCATGTTCGTTGGGGTCAACGGTGCCGGAAAGACGACCACGATCGGCAAGATGGCGGCTCGTTTCAAGAAGCAGGGTAAGAAGGTCCTGCTGGCGGCCGCCGATACCTTCCGGGCTGGAGCCACCGAGCAGCTGGATGTCTGGGCCAAGCGAGACGGGGTTGACATCGTTACCGGACCGGAAAATGGTGATCCAGCTGCGGTTGTCTTTGATGCGGTCCAGAAGGCCAAGCAGGAAGACTACGACATTCTCTTTGTCGACACGGCTGGCCGGTTGCAGAACAAGGTCAACCTGATGAAGGAATTAGCCAAGATGAAACGGATTTTAACCCGGGAGATCCCGGACGCTCCCCATGAGGTCTTGCTGGTTCTGGATGCTACGACTGGACAGAATGCCTTGAACCAGGCTAAGCTCTTCAAGCAGAGTACCGATGTCACGGGAATTGTCTTGACCAAGCTCGACGGGACTGCCCGTGGGGGAATCGTCCTGGCGATCCGGAGCGAGCTGCACCTGCCTGTTAAATATGTCGGTCTTGGCGAAAAGGTGGACGACCTGCAGAAGTTTGACGCCAGCGACTTTGTCTACGGCCTTTTCAAGGGCCTGGTGGACGTCGATTAGGCAAGGTGAGATAGTATGGAAATCGAGAAGAATTACCGGATCAACTCCCTGTTTGAGTTCTACCAGCCCCTTTTGACCAAGAAGCAGAACGAGTACATGGACCTCTATTACGGGAATGACTACTCGCTCGGTGAGATTGCCGAGAACTTCAACATCAGTCGGCAGGCGGTCTACGACAACATCAAGCGGACAGAAAATATTCTCGAGAGTTACGAGGCCAAGCTGCACCTGTATGCGGAGTTTCAGGCCCGTAACCAGCAGGCTGACGAGATTCAACAGTATGTACGCACACACTACCCGGATGACGCCCGGCTCAACGAACTGGTGGGCCATCTGGAAAGCTTGGAGGAAGAATAGCAAATGGCATTTGAAGGATTAACAGAACGCCTGCAGAAGGCGATGGAAAAACTACGGCGCAAGCCCAAAGTTACGGAGGCCGACCTCCGGGAAACCATGCGGGAGATCCGCCTGGCCCTCTTGGAAGCCGATGTTAACTTCGCGGTTGTCAAGGACTTTGTAAAGAAGGTCCGCGAACAGGCCGCCGGGGCTGAGGTGCTGAAGGGCTTGAACCCAGCCCAGCAGATTGTCAAGATTGTCAACGACCAACTGACCGAACTGATGGGTGAGGAGGCTGTGCCGCTCAACAAGGCCGCTCACATTCCAACCGTAATCATGATGGTTGGGCTCCAAGGGGCCGGGAAGACGACCACGGCCGGCAAGTTGGCACTGCGTTTAAAAAACGAAAACCACGCCCGGCCGCTGTTCATTGCGGCCGACGTTTACCGGCCTGCCGCCATTACCCAGCTGCAGCAGGTGGCTGCGCAGATTGACGTTCCGGTCTTTGAGAAGGGGACCGATGTGGACCCTGTTGAGATCGTGCGTCAGGGGATGGAAGTCGCCAAACAGAACCATAATGACTATGTGATCATTGATACGGCCGGACGGCTTCAGATCGATGAGCAGCTAATGGACGAGCTGGCCAATATTAAGCAGCTGGTTCACCCGGATGAAATTCTCCTGGTAATCGATGCGATGACTGGACAGAACGCGGTTAACACTGCCCAGGGCTTCGATGATAAGCTTGACATCACCGGGGTGGTTTTGACCAAGCTTGATGGTGACACCCGTGGTGGGGCCGCCATGTCAATCCGGGCCGTTACTGGCAAGCCGATCAAGTTCGTCGGTGAAGGGGAAAAGATGGAAGATCTGGATGTCTTCCACCCCGACCGGATGGCCTCGCGAATTCTGGGCATGGGGGATATGATGACCCTGATCGAAAAGGCCCAGAAAAACTTCGATGAGGAACAGGCTCAGGAGACCATGGATAAGATGCGGGAGAACACGTTTGACTACAACGACTTCCTCGCTCAGATGGACCAGGTCACCAAGATGGGGCCGCTGGAGAACATCCTCAAGATGATGCCGGGAATGGCCAATAATCCGGCGTTAAAGAACGTTAACCTGGACCCGAAGCAGTTTGCCCATATCCGGGCGATCGTTCTCTCGATGACGCCAGCGGAACGGGAGAACCCCGACCTGATGAATCCGAGTCGGCGCCGGCGTCTGGCAGCGGGTTCCGGCCGGCCAATCGTTGAGGTTAACCGAATGATCAAGCAGTTCAACCAGATGCGTAAGATGATGAAGCAGGTTACCAACGGTAACATGAGTGGAATGGAAAACCTGTTCGGTGGTCAGATGCCCGGCGGCAAGATGGGACAGATGGCAATGAACCGGATGGCACGGAAGATGAAGAAGGATAAGCAAAAGCGGATCAAGAAACTCCGCAAGTTGCGTAAGAAGCGTTAATTTGAGAAAAATTTACGCCTGTCAAGAAAAACTACTTTACATTCCATTTGAAGGCTGGTATATTATTATCTGTTAAAAGAATTCAGGGAGGTGCAAAAGAATGTCCGTTAAAATTCGTTTAAAGCGCATGGGTTCAAAGAAGCGTCCTTTCTACCGGATTGTTGTCGCTGACTCACGTTCCCCACGTGATGGTCGTTTCATCACTTCATTAGGTACTTACAACCCATTGACTACTCCAAAGGAAGTTAAGTTCGACGAAGACGCCGTTATGGATTGGTTACAAAAGGGTGCACAACCTTCTGACACTGTTCGTAACATGCTGCAAAAGGCTGGCGTTATGAAGAAGTACCACGAAGCTAAGTACGCTGCAAAGAAGTAGTGATGAGTAATCATGACCGAGACTGATATCGAAGCGTTGATTCGTAGTTTGGTAACCCCACTTTTGCGGCATCCAGAATCATTATCGATTACGGTGACCGACAGTGATCGTTTTCGGCGCTACACCGTTAATGTTGATCGTGCAGACGTGGGCCGGCTGATTGGCCGACAGGGCCACGTCGCTGCAGCACTACGGACAGTAGTTGAGGGCGCACGTCCTCGACGCAACAACGCCAAGAAGATCCGGTTACTGATTAATGATCATCGACACTAAATAAAACCTCCCACACCAACCTGTGGGAGGTTTTACCATTTTAGGAGGGAAACATGGATTTTTATAATGTTGGTAAGATTGTGAACACCCACGGCATCCGTGGTGAGGTCCGGGTAATGCCGACCACCGACTTTGTGGACGAACGTTTTGCCCCGGGTCAGAACCTCTACCTTAAACAGGCAGGGGAGCCGTTGCAGCTGACGGTGGGGACGGCCCGCCAGCACAAGGGCTTTATCTTGGTGAAATTTGTTGGCTACGACAATATCAATGATGTCCAGGCCTTCCGTGACCATGAGCTAATGGTCAGCGGGGCCGACCAGCAGCCGCTGGCAGATGGCCAGTATTACTACCACCAGATCATTGGCTTGGCAGTTAAGACGGTTGATGGTGAAGCCGTTGGAACCATCAAGGAGATCCTCTCACCAGGGGCTAACGATGTCTGGGTTGTCCAACGTGCTGGCAAGCAAGACCTTCTCCTGCCGGTGATCGATGATGTGGTCAAGGACGTCGACCTCGACAACGGTGAAGTCACAGTTGAATTAATGGAAGGACTAGAATAGTGCGAATTGATATTTTAAGCTTATTTCCAGATATGTTTCAGGCAACCCTGGGTGAATCGATTGTCGGTCGGGCCCAGGAGGGTGGCTTCCTCGACATCAATGTTACTGACTTTCGCCAGTACACGACCGATAAGCACAATCACGTCGACGATGCCCCGTTCGGCGGGGGCGCAGGGATGCTTCTCCAGCCTCAGCCGATTTTTGACGCGATGGCAGCAATTCAGGAGGAGACAAAGGACACCTATCCGAAGGGCCGGGTAATCCTGATGGACCCGGCTGGACGGCGTTTTGACCAGGACTACGCCCAGGAGCTAGCGATGGAGGATCACCTGACCTTTATCTGTGGTCACTATGAAGGCTATGACGAGCGGATTCGCCACCTGGTCACGGATGAGGCCTCACTAGGTGATTACGTGCTGACCGGAGGCGAGCTGGCGGCGATGGTGATGATCGATGCTACCGTTCGCTTCGTGCCAGGTGTATTGGGCAACCAGGCCTCACCGATGGGTGACTCCTTCAGCAACGGCCTGCTGGAATTCCCCCAGTATACCCGCCCGGCAGACTTTCGTGGGATGAAGGTACCAGAGGTGTTGACCAGCGGTAACCACCAAAAGATTCGCGAGTGGCGGATGCGCGAGTCCCTGCGGCGGACTCTCCACCGGCGGCCTGACCTTCTCAAGACGGCTAAACTGACTCGTGAGCAGCAGCTGATGCTGGAGGACATCAAGCTCGAAGAAGACCCGGATGTTCCGGATTAATGGTGGGCTGGATGAAAAAACTAATTCAACGTTTGCTCTTAAAACAAGATCCAGCAGTCTATGAGGCAAAGGATTCAAAACTAACTCCCAGTCTGCGGACAATTGACCTGATCGGCCTCGGAACGGGGATGGTAGTCGGCACGGCGATCTTCACTCTGCCCGGGATCGTGGCGGCGGAGCACACCGGGCCAGCTGTCCCATTGGCTTTCATTGTGGCAGCGATTGGGGCGGGGCTGTCAGCCTTGGCCTATGCGGAAACGTCCTCGGTCCTGCCCTTTGCTGGGTCGGCCTTCTCCTGGATCAACGTCCTTTTTGGTGAATTCTTCGGCTGGATTGCCGGCTGGGCCCTGCTGGCCGAGTACTTCATCTCAGTAGCCTTTGTTGCCTCTGGCTGCTCGGCCTACATGCAGGGGTTTCTGGCCAGTCTCGGTGTCCGCTTGCCCCGGGCGCTTACCGGCGGCTTTGACCCCGGCCACGGTTCCTATGTCGATGTTCTGGCGGCCTTGGCAATCCTGGTCGTCGGCATTTTGATCTCGCGAGGATTGCACCAGGTGAGTCGGATTGAAAATATCATCGTGGCGGTTAAGCTCCTAGTGATATTAATGTTCATCGTCGTTGGGGCGACGGCCATCCAGACCAAAAACTATGTTCCCTTTATTCCGCCGCACCGGCCGGGCACCAGCTTTGGCGGCTGGCAGGGGATCCTGGCTGGGACCGCGCAGATATTCATTGCCTACGTCGGCTTTGATGCAATCGCGGCCAATACCGCCGAAACCCGGAATCCGCAGAAGACAATGCCCCGGGGTCTGATCGGGACCCTAGTATTGGGGACCGGCTTCTTTATCGCTGTTTCCCTAGTTTTGGTGGGGATGTTCAAATACAACCGCTACGCCAATAATGCCGAGCCGGCCGCCTGGGCCCTCCGCCACGCCGGCCACTACTTCACGGCTAACCTGCTATCGGTGGTAGCGATTGTTGGGATCTTCTCCGCTTTAATTGCCATCTTGCTGGCCTCATCGCGGCTGATCTATGCCTTCGGACGTGATGGGCTTCTCCCTAAGACCCTTGGCGTGATTGACGATCGTCACGTACCTAATCACGCTCTCTGGCTGATCACGGTGCTGGCAATGATTCTGGGTTCTGTCTTTCCGTTTACCTTCCTGGCAACACTGGTCTCGGCGGGGACCTTGGTGGCCTTTATCTTTGTCTCCCTGGGAATTTATGCCCTGCGTCCGCGTGAGGGGCGAGACTTGCCAGAGGCTCAGTTCAAGATGCCTTGGTACCCAGTATTGCCGGCGGTCTCGGCCTTGTTTTCGGCTGTGATCTTCTGGGGGCTGAACATCGATGCTAAAATCTTGATGATTGGCTGGTTTGCGATTGGTCTGGTGATCTATTTTGTCTACGGATTGCGTCATTCGATTATCAATCAGGAACACCGAAAATAGGCCTTGCAAGTTAGACCAAAAACTTGTATAGTAGTTATTGGCTGTTTAGCCATGAATAACGGTATTCCGCTGCCCCAAGCTGGGACATGAATGTCGGCGAAAGGAAAGAAATTATAATGCGTCAAAACAAGTTGATCGAAAAGATTACTGCTAGTCAATTACGTGATGATATTCCTGACTTCCGTGCCGGGGATACTGTTCGGGTTCACGCCAAGATCGTTGAAGGTTCACGTGAACGTATCCAAATGTTCGAAGGTGTTGTTATCAAGCGCCATGGTGCTGGTATCAGCGCTACCTACACTGTTCGGAAGATCAGTAACGGTGTCGGTGTTGAACGTACTTTCCCACTTCACTCACCACGTGTTGAAAAGATCGATGTTCTCCGTCATGGTCGGGTACGTCGTGCTAAGCTGTACTACCTGCGGGCACGGACTGGTAAGGCTACTCGTATTGCTGAACGTCGTCGCGACAATGAAAAGTAATCATATCATAGGGACTCCTGCCTGGCAGGGGTTCTTTTTTTACTTTAAAAAATTTTACCAGTGCTTAGCAACCATCATGGGGCGGATTAGAACGATTTACTACGTCGCCGGTCGGTTTGCATTTCCAAAGTCCCCGTGCCATAATACGAGCAACGCAAAATAAATGATGTCAGCGAGCATCAATTTTGGAGGTCAATTGAATATGCAACAAACAAGTACGCAATTTAGGCACACCATGACGAAGAACCAGAAGTGGGTGATGGCATCCACCGCGGCGGGGTTCTCGTTGGAAAACATGGACATTATGTTTCTCTCCTTTGCCTTGGCACCGATCATCGCTGAGCTGCACATCTCAAGTACGGCAGCCGGTTGGATCGGTTCGATCACGAATCTCGGTATGTTAGCCGGCGGCGCCATCTTCGGACTTGTCGGCGATCGTATCGGCCGGGTCAAGACCTTCACCTATACGATCTTTATTTTTGCCTTCGCTACTGCGGCAATGTTCTTTGCCCACAGCCTGTCGATGATCTACACGATGCGGTTCCTAGCGGGAATCGGTGCCGGTGGCGAGTATGGGGTCGGTATTGCCTTGATCGCCGAGAACTTTCGGCCAAGTCAGCTTGGCCGGTTAACTTCGGTCGCGGCGATCGGCGGTCAAGTTGGGGCGATCTTTGCGGCTGTGATGGCGGCCTACATTATTCCGGCATTTGGCTGGAACGCGCTCTTCCTGCTGGGGATTATTCCGGTAGTCCTGACCTTCTTCATTCGGCGTCACGTTCATGAAAGCAGTGAGTTCATCACCGCTCACGCTCATGCGGTTGAGACCCATGAGAAGATCGCGGTTAGTCGGCTCTTTGCCACGCCAGCGCTGGCCCTGCAGACTTTGGGGCTGATGGTAATGACGATTGTCCAGATTGCTGGTTACTTCGGTTTGATGAACTGGTTACCGTCGATTGTTCAGAAGCAGCAGGGCCTGTCGGTGTCCGGATCCTCACTCTGGATGGTGGCCACGATCATCGGTATGAGTATTGGAATGATGGTTTTTGGTACGATCATGGATAATCTCGGTCCCCGCTGGGCATTCGGGATCTTCCTGCTGGGGTCCGCTTCGGTCATGTTTGCAATTCTGATGGTTAAGAGTGCCGTCGCCCTGATCCTAGCCGGAGCCTTGATCGGATTCTTCTCCAACGGGATGTTTGGTGGATATGGGGCGGTCATCAGCCGTCTCTACCCAACTGAGATCCGGTCGACGGCCAACAGTATCATCATGAACGTCGGTCGGGCGATCGGCGGCTTCTCCTCGGTGGTTATCGGTCTGCTGATGGATCACTACACCTTGGCGGTCACGATGGGGTGCCTATCCGCACTCTACATCATCTCCTTCCTGGTCATGGAGGCCCTGCCGGGGATGCGGAAACTAGCGCACTAGCTTGAACGATGGCGAAAACTCTGCTACGGGTTTTCGCCATTTGTCATTTGGTGGTAGGATAGGGGCACAGTAGACGAGGTGATAATTATGCAAATTATAAGAGAACAGACAGCCGCCGCGGCTAGTGCCAAGGCCTTTGAGATTGTTGCCGACATGGCCCGTCACAACCAGCTTCAGGTGATGGGACTCGCAACGGGGAGCACGCCGCTGGACCTGTATAAGCTGATCTGTGCGAGTGATCTGGACTTTAGCCGGACCAGCTCGGTCAATCTGGATGAGTATGTGGGCCTTAAGCCGACCGACCCGCAGAGCTACCATCATTTTATGCAGAAACATCTCTTTAGCGTTAAGCCCTTTAAGGAATCCTTCTTCCCGGACGGGACCAATCCCGATGCTGGGGCAGTGGCCAAGGCGTATGATCGGATCCTGGCCGACCACCCGATTGACTTGCAGGTGCTGGGTATCGGCCGTAACGGCCACATTGGTTTCAATGAACCGGGGACGGCCTTCGATAGTCATACTCACCGGGTAGCGCTGACGCCGTCGACGATTGCTGCCAACGCCCGTTTTTTCGCTAAACCCGAATTGGTACCGCACTACGCTTACACGATGGGAATTGCCTCGATTATGGCAGCCAAGCAGATTATTCTATTGGCCTTTGGTAAAGAGAAGGCCGCGGCGATTCGGGCTACCATCAAGGGCCCGGTTACCACGGCTGTACCGGCTTCAATCCTTCAGCGTCATCCGAACGTGACGGTGGTCCTGGATGCGGCTGCTGCCAGTCAGATATAAAGAAAACGTCATCGACCTGGATTTGGCCGATGGCGTTTTTCTTTACTTATCCCAGTTGATCTGCCGGTAGTTGTGGGCAGTACTGCGCCCGATCACTTGACCGTTCAGGTAGACGGTGGTCTTACAGCCCCTTTGGACGGCGGCTTGGTTGAAGTTAGCCAGGCCGTTGTCCATCAGGGTGCCGATCACGCCGTTTTGCATGGTATCGATCAAGAGACTGCGGCGCGCCTTGCTGAGCTGGAAGATGTCGTCATTGACGTCAACCTTGAGCGTGTGCTTGCCAGTAAAGGTGATCTGCTTGATGCTGGTGAACCCGCGGAATTGCTTATCGCTGGATTCATACTGCTGGCAGTTGGCGAGATAGCTGGCGATGTCGCGATTGGCTAGGGTGTGGTCCTCGTTGCTGGCCGCTTGGACGACTGGCTGGAGCGGGGCCTGGTTGATGACTACCGTGCTGGCGCTAGCTATACCGAAACCGGCAACCAGGGCCAGCGTTGATGTAGTGAATTTATTCATGATAATTTCCTCCCATCTGGATATCCACCGCTATATTATGACCGTTTCCGGTGGCAAGGGCAAGTGCTAATAGTCACAAGGGAAAAGACTGTTAATAATAGTCGATAAGGTATAAACTGTAACCGTATTCAATTTTAATTAGAAGGTGGATAACAATGTTCTTTATCGATACCAGCCGCAATGGCCAGCCCGTCCATGATGCCCTAGTCAATCAGTCCCTGGATAACTACCTGATCAACGACCTGCGCCTGCCGGGTCACGGTTTGATCTGCTACATCAACCAGCCATCTGTTATCATCGGTGTTAACCAGAATGCTTATGCCGAGATTGACCTCCCCTATCTCAAAAAGCACAACATTGAGCTGGTACGGCGGTCCAGTGGTGGCGGGGCCGTTTACCACGACTTTGGCAACCTGGTCTTTGAAAATATCGTAGTTGGCGATACCAGTAAGTTCGGCGATTTCCATGCTATCGGGGATCCGGTAGTCGACGCCCTTCACGATCTCGGCGTTAAGTCGGCTGAGGTTAGTGGGCGTAACGACATGACGATCGACGGCAAGAAGTTCTCCGGGATGGCAATCGTCAAGGGCGATAACGCCTATGCCGCCGGTGGTACGGTTATGTTCGACCTGAATATGACGGCGGCCAGCGAGGTCCTGACGCCGGAGAAGGATAAGCTGGCTTCCAAGGGGGTCAAGTCCGTCGATGCCCGGGTTACCAACATTAAGCCTTACTTGCCGGCTAAGTATCAGGAATGGACGACGGCGGACTTTAAGAACTACCTGCTCTGTCACATGTTCGGGGTTGACTCGATGGATCAGGTTGAAACCTACCACCTGACTGATCACGATTGGTCAATTATTGATCAGCGTCTTGATAAGCAGTACCGAACTGACGAGTGGAATTACGGGAAGAACCCAGGCTTTAAGCACTACGTTTCCAAACACTTCCCAATCGGTACTGTCTCCTTCAACTTTAACGAGAAAAACGGTCAGATCACTGAAGCCAAGGTTTACGGGGACTTCTTCACGGCCGGCAACCCGCACACTGTTGAGGATCACCTGGTCGGGACCAAGCTGGACAAGTACAGCCTAGTTGCCGCCTTAAACGCCAGTGACCTGAATGCCAATCTTGGCCGGGTTAGCGCCGACGACCTTGCTGATCTGATATTGGCCGACTAAGGGGGTGTGACCATGTGGCAGAAGATTGTTAATTGGATCAAACACCTATTCAAACATCAGGCTCCGGTGCATCGAGAGAAGAATGGCCTATGGTGGCGGGAGGACAACGGTTTGGTCAAAGTCGGTCTTGCCAGCCAGGTAATTGATGAGCTTGGCGACATTACCTTCCTGTCAACACCCCAGGTCGACGAGCTGGTAGATAAGAATGACCAGCTGATTGACATCGAGGGTGGCAAGGCGGTTGAAACCTTCAAGTCGCCGGCTAAGGGCAAGATCAGCCGGGTCTATGAAGACTACCAGAACGATCCGTCCAGCTTGAGCAAGGTCACAGACCCGCTCCTGGTGGAGATCAAACCGGCCTAACTAAAAAATCCGTCCAGCATGTGTTGGACGGATTTTTTGTCTATGTCTTAAAGATTATTTCTTCTCGTTGCGCAGGGCTGCGAGGAAGCTCTCGTGGCGCCGTTCCGCCTCCTCGTCCTTATCGATGAAGAAGTAGGCGACCGCGGCGAGTACCGCAACCACGGTGCCGACTAACAAGGTCTTAGCCGTGAAGTTGGTGACCATGTAGCAGGAGACCACCAGAGCCAGTGCCGGGATAATGTACTTACCCGGTAGCTTGAAGCCGTGGTTTGGGAACTCATTGGTATGCTTGAACTTGATCACCGCCAGGATTGATGGCACGTACTGAACGAAAGAGGCCAGCACGGTGCAGGAAACCAGGAAGAGGTAGCTCTGGGTGGCGAAGGCGGCTGTAAGGATAGCCGTCAGGATGATACCAACCCAGGGAGCGTCATGCTTATTCTTCTTGCCGATTACCTTCGGCAGCATCCCGTGTTCATTGGCTAAAGAAGCCACTAGGGACGGGGCGTTGAATGACGCCGAAAAGGCGACCCCGAAGATACTGATCAGCATCCCTACAATAATTACCGTGTAGCCCCACTTGCCGATGGCATCGCCAAACACGCTTGCCAACGGGGTGGAATAGCCGCCAAGCCGGGATCCAGCGACCCCAATGGCGACAATCATCATCAAGGCGTCGAGGATCGTGACACTGATCATGACCGCAATTAGGACCCGGGGGATGTTCTTCTCCGGGTTGTTCATCTGTTTAGCGGCAATCGGCAAAAACGAAAAGCCGGTGAACAGGTAGAAGATCGGTGTGAAGGCCGCCCCAAAATGTTTGAAAAACGGGCCAGCCCCAGTCAGTGCGGCCGCTGGGATTACCGGTGAGAAATTAGCCTTATGGATGAAGAAGATGCCGACAACAATGAAAACAATCAGGGTCAGAATCTTGGCCGCCGCGGAGATGTTATTGACCGCCTTGACCAGGTCCCGGCCAAAGAAGTTGATGATAGCAAATAGGATGATCAGCGCCATTGCCGTTCCGTAGTAGGCGACGTGGTTATCAAAGACCGGCATAAAGCTCTTTAACGTGGTCAGCAGGGCCACGATTTCAGCGGCCAGGGTGCAGCATCCCAAAAACCAGGTAAATATTCCAAGCTCATAGCCGGTAAAGCGGCCAAAGGCGTTGTAGGAATATAGCCAGGCCGCCCCTGACCCCTTGAAGCGACTTGACAGGTCAGCGTAGCAAAGCGCAATCATCGAAACCGTCAGCGCCGTGCAGAGCAGGACAAGGACGGCCGACAGGTTCATGTAACGATAAATAACGGACGGGAGCAGGAATGTTCCGGACCCGATCACACCATTGATTCCTAAAAAGTAGATCGATATGAACGAGAGCTTTTTAGGGACGGAATTGTTATGATTCATTATAATCACCCCTAAAGATTTACTTTTACAAGTTCTATTGTAGTAGCAATTATTAAAATGTTAATAGCGCATCGTAAGCACAAATCAAAAATGGTCTAATTAGTAAAAATCGCTTGACATTGGCTTACGGATAGCTAATGATAGGGATGTATAAAAAATGGTCTAGTTAAAAGGAGCGGTTAATTTGCAAGCAACATTTCAAGGCGGATTCTTCATCAGTAGTGCGGACCCGGCGATTCTCATGGCTGCTGCGGCGATTGACGATAGTTGCAGTCTGGTCCTCAGTCAAGCCAGTTTGCAGGTCGATGTCCGACAACTGGCGAACATTCTGGCCAGTCATCGGCTCCTTCTGCCGCTGACTATTACTACCCCTCAGCAGATGCGGATCCAGGCCGAGGAGATGAGCTTGCTCGGCGACAATGTCTACGTTCAGGTACCGGCCATGACGAAGGGGCAGCTCAACACAGCCTTGATTCACGACCTCTTGACTGAGGGAGTTCCGCTGGCAGTTACTGGGTTAGTGACTCGTCAGGCCGTTAAGCGGGTTCTTGACCAGGCTATTGCAACGACGACTCCGCTGTTGATCATGATGGAGCCGGCGACCGCTTACTATGACCTGATCGTCAGCACCGCCCTGGCGCACCTCTTTCCGGCGGTCCAGCTTGTGGCGGGGGCACGTGACCAGCTGGCGATTTGCCGAGTCCAGCGGCTGGACGTCGATGGGGTAGCCATTACCACCGACCAGACAGCCATCGGCGCCAGTTGTCAGCTCAGTAGTTGCCAGGTCCAGTACTGAGAGGCAGTCGAAGTCAGTAGAGAAATTAGGTAAATAAATAAGCACCAAACGTCTGAAAATTGAACTGAAGTGCCTTGTAACTGTTAGAACTTTGTCTAACAATTATGAGGCACTTCATTGAACGTTTGGTGCTTGTTTTGGTTATTGTTAGTCGATATCGTCGCAGTAAACTACTGGCTTAATTAGGTCAGCAGGCTTGTTGTGCATCAGCTCCAGTGCGTCGGGGATCTTCTCGAAGCCATGGAACTTGTGGGTAATCATCAGTGAAGGATCTAAACGACCATTGGTGATTAAGCTTGCCAGCTTCTCCATCCGCAGACGGCCACCTGGCATAAGGCCGCCATCGATTGAAATGTTGGACATCCCAACACCCCAGTCACCAGCATTAATCTTAATTGTGTCATTACCGTTCAGGTAGGCAACGTTACCGATCGCGCCACCCGGCTTAGTCATCCGGCAAGCCTGGTCGAAGGTATGATCGGTGTCACCACCGGCGATCAGGACCTTATCGACACCCTTGTTGTCAGTTGCCTTCAGGATCTGGTCGGCGATGTCACCGTTATGGTAGTCAATGATGTCGGTTGCGCCGTACTTCTTAGCAACTTCCACGGTCTTTGGCCGGGAACCAATAGCGAAGATTCGACCAGCACCATGGAGAACAGCCCCGCGCAGTGCCATCAGGCCAACTGGGCCAATCCCGATTACGGCCACAGTATCACCGAATTCGACGTGTGCTAATTCGTCAGCGTGAAAACCAGTTGGAATCATATCGGACAGCATGCAGGCGACACCTGGATCCATTCCGGCCGGCATGTGGGCAAGGTTGCCGTCAGCGTCGTTAACGTGGAAGCGGGTGGCAAAGACTCCATCCTTGAAGTTGGAGAACTTCCAGCCAGCCAGCATCCCGCCGGAGTGAGAAGCATAACCCGCCTGGGAGTTCAACGCTGACCAATCGGGTGTTACTGCCGGAACTAAGACCTTGTCACCGACCTTGAAGTCCTTAACCTCATCACCGACGGCCATAATCTCACCGCAGACTTCATGACCGAGAATCATGTTGTGCCGGGGACCAATCGCATTTTCGTAAACAGTATGAATATCTGAGGTACATGGTGCGACTGCCAATGGCTTGACCAGGGCATCACGGTGTCCTAACTTAGGATCATCCTTTTCGATAAAGCCGGTTTCATTTGGACCGAGCATTGCAAAACCACGCATACAAATTCCACCTTTCAATAAATTCAATGCTACTACATTCACAATATAGCACTATCCCCAGGTTAGATGCAAACGGTAGCAGATTGATTTCGGCGATCATTAAAAAGCCGCCACTGAGCGATTCACAGCGGCGGCAATTCTTAATTTCTTTAAGCTTGCTCTATTTTTTTCGGTGTCCGGACAAGAAGAACCAGGATCAGGTTGATCAGCAGGGTCAGGCCGGTGACGGCAAAGACCATCGGGTAGGAGGACAGACCAGAGATGGCCGACCCCAGCAGGGAGCCGAGCACGGCCCCACCAGCTTGGAAGGACTGATTGTAAGAGAAGATCCGTCCGAAGGCCTCGGTCGGCACGTCCAGGGTCAATACCGTCTGAGTAGCTGGCATCAGGGCAGCGTTGGCCAGCCCCAGCAGGAAGCGCCAGAAGGCCAGTGACCATGGCGAGTGGGTAAAGGTCATTGGGATGAAGAGGACAAAGGCAACGGTTAGACCAACCCGCAAGACGCGTTCGGGCCCAATCCGGTCCATGGTATGGCCAATCTTGGAGGCGGCGATCAGGGTCCCCAGGCCCGGGGTGGCCGCGACGATTCCGGCAACAAAGGCAACGTTTCCGTGGTTGTGCATCAGTGATTTGACGTAGAGACTGATGATTGGGTCGATCGACATCGTGGATGCGGTGACGATCATGGTAGTCAGAAACATTACGAAGATTAGCTTGGGGTTGTCTAGTTCCGCCACGATCTGTTTCATCGGCTTCATGGCGGCCTTCTTGATCGGCCGGAAGTGTTCAGTTGTCAGCAGCCAGGTTGAAAGGAAGACTAAAAACATCAGACCCCCGGTGATAAAGAAGGGGATCCGGTAGCCAAAGAAGCCGGACAGGGCCCCACCGAGCAGGGGACCAACCAGGTTGCCACCCACCCCGGCGGTTGTCATGGCGGCCATGACCCAGCCGGAGCGTTGGTGCGGGGTCTCACCGGCCATCATCGCCGTGGCGTTGTTAATGTAACCGGAGAAGACCCCCTGAAGGAACCGCATCCCGATGATCATCCAGACGGTTTGTGAGAGGCCGGTGATGAAGATCGTGCAGGCCATTACCCCGGATGCCCGCATGCACATCAATTTCCGTCCTTTCCGATCGGCGAGATTTCCCCAAAGCGGGGAGACAATTGCCTGACTGATGAAGGTCATGGCGAAGGCCAGACCGGAATAGAAGTTTAGCTGGAAGCGGCTGAAGTGACCAAGTTCGTTGATGAAGAGCGAGATGAAGGGCATCGTCATTGAGTAGCCCATCCCGGTGGTGAAGGCGCCGAGCCAGAGGGTATAGAAGGTGCGGTGCCAGCCACGGGGGAATTTACCAGTTGCTGCTGGAGAATCCATAGAAAGCCTCCTTAGTTTGTAATAATACTTAATAGGATACGCGTAATTCGGCAAAAAGTTAATGCTTTTGTTTAACTAGGTAGCAGGTAAATGCCAGGAGCATCAGGAGAACCAGCAGGACAGTGACCCACATGGCGATCCGAATCCCAGTGATCAGGGAGGCCGGAATTCCGGCGATGACCACCAGCATAGTGACCGAGACGGCACCAAAGACCTGGCGTAGGGTGTTGTTGAGGGCAGTCCCGTGGCTATTTTCAGCCCGGGATAGGTCCGCGAAGGCTTCCGACAGGGCCGGGCTGAAGACGCAGGCGTTGCCGATCATCCGGATGGCATAGGCAATTGTCAAGATCAAAAGTGATGATCCACGGGAGATGGTAACCAGCGGGACCGAGGCGATCAACATGATTGCTCCGCCGGTGATGATCAGCCACTTTGGCCCGTATTGGTCATAGATCCGGCCAACGATTGAGGCGGCAATGGCGTTACAGATCGCTCCAGGCAGGAGAATCAGCCCGGAAACAAAACTCCCGGCGTGGGTGACGTTCTCAGTAAAGATCGGCAGGAGCTGCTCGGTGCCCAACAGGACCATGAAGGCAAAGATTCCGACGATTGTCATCAGTCGAA
This sequence comes from Limosilactobacillus pontis, assembly GCF_002940945.1. Taxonomy (GTDB): domain Bacteria; phylum Bacillota; class Bacilli; order Lactobacillales; family Lactobacillaceae; genus Limosilactobacillus; species Limosilactobacillus pontis_A. The sequence continues at coordinate 196,171 of NZ_PNFV01000001.1, read as the reverse complement.
ACGAGGAATACTTGAAGATCTGGACCTTGAGCATCGGGTTGCTAAGGTGGAGCTGGCGCTTGACGAAGACGGCGATCACCGCTAGTCCAACAACCAGCATGGCCAGCCCCAACCAGCCGTTCACCTGGAAGGCGGTCAGGCTACCGAGGGTGAGTCCGGACCCAATCAGGGAGATCAGGACGGAGAAGTAGTCAATTTTGATGTCGCGTGGCTGGGAGAAGTTCGCCAGCTTGAGGTAGGCACCAATCCAGGCAAGGATCATAAATGGCAGGACCAGGATGAATAGCCACCGCCAGGAGAGGACCTGAAGGATGAACCCGGCCAGGGTCGGCCCGATGGCGGGACCAGCCGAGATCACCAGGCTGGAGAGGCCGAGGATCGACCCCCGCTTCTCAATCGGGTAGATGGAGATCATGGTGGTCATCTGAAATGACATCAGCATCCCACTGGCGCTGGCCTGGATCAGTCGGGCCAGGAGCAGGGTGAAGAAGTTGGTGGCGAAACAGCCCAACAGGGTGCCGACGATGAAGGTACCGATGATGCTCAGAAAAACATGGCGATTGGTAAACTTATCGTACATATTGGAAGAAAGTGGGGTGACGATCCCGATGATCAAGGTATAGCCGGTCGTCAGCCACTGGGCAGCATTGAGCGAGACGTGAAGGTCGTGCTGGATAACCGGCAGGGCCGTAACCATCATCGTCTGGCTGGCCAGGCTGACGAAGGTTGAGAGCAGGAGAATGGTGGTGATCAGGCGTCGGGTGTGAGTACTGATCTGAACGGTTTGCGATTTTGACATGTTAATTTCCTTTCGCAATAGTATCTTATTCAGTCTAGCACTATCGCCGGCCCCAGCGTCAAGGGCAAATTGATTGGTAATTTAGCTGGGCTTCCGCTATATTAATATAGTAGAAAGGAAGGATGGAAAGCGTGAAAAAGAAGATTGTGGTATTTTCAGATGTTCATGGCAATCTGACGGCCCTGCAGGCGATGTATCGAGACAGCCGGGCCCAGGATGTAGACGAATATTGGTTTGTGGGGGACCTCCTGATGCCAGGCCCGAGCGTCAACGCTATCTGGGACCTGGTTCAGCAGATGGCCCCGACCGTCCTTGTTCGGGGCAACTGGGATGATCTGGTAGTGGTTGGTGCCCGGGGGGCGATGGACATGACCAAGCCATCCCATGTTTATTTCGGCCGCTTAGCCCAGTACGTGGCTGAGCACGCGGCCCCGGGGATTGTCGATGAAATTGCCCACTGGCCAATGCGGGTGACCCGCCAGGTGGGACCGTTAAATTTTGGTATCTCCCACAACCTGCCGGACCTGAATATGGGGCAGGACCTCTTCCCAACTAATGACTCGGCTAACTTTGACCAGCTTTTTGCTGTCAAACCGGGGCAGCCAGCAATTGACGTGGCGATTTATGCCCATGTCCACCACGATCTTCTGCGTTATGGAACCGATGAGCGGGTCGTCCTTAATCCAGGAGCAGTGGGGGAGCCTTTCAACCACTGGCCGACTCTCCAGCGCGATTTGCGCGCCCACTACCTGATTTTAGAAGTTGATGACCAGGGGATGGCGGTTACCAGCTTCCGCCACGTTGCCTATGATCGGGGACGGGAGAAGACCCTGGCTGCTGAGGGTGATTTGCCATACCAAAGCCTCTATCAGAAGATGATGGACACCGGCTTTGCCTACACTCACGACGACGAATTGCTCCAGGGTTATAACGATCGTTATCATTACATTGCTGAGTACGAGCACTTTAAGGAAAAATTAAACAAATAGGCGGCCGTTTTACTTGTAAAAAGTTAGGGAACCTGTCATAATATAAAATGAATGATTATCGCAGATGTTTTGATATTGTTGTTGTAATGGAATGTTGATCAATATTAAAAGGAGAAACATCTTATATATGGCAAAAAAGTCAAAGATTGCTAAATTACACCATCAAGAAGCATTAGTTAAAAAGTACGCTGCCAAGCGTAAGGAATTGAAGGCAAAGGGCGACTACATCGGTTTATCCAAGCTGCCCCGCAATTCCAGTCCGGTCCGGCTACACAACCGGGACCGTTACGATGGCCGTCCTCACGCTTACATGCGCAAGTTTGGAATGTCACGGATTAACTTCCGCAACTTGGCGCACAAGGGTGAGATCCCGGGTGTCCGGAAGGCCAGCTGGTAATAGATCTTTGAAGAAGGGTTACGGTGACTGCCGTAACCTTTTTTTGTTGTTGGTGCGATGCAAAAAACTGCTATACTAGACGTATAAGTATGTTGAGAAATGGAGGGAGTCAGATGAGTACGCAGGTTGATTATCGAGAACTGGAACAGCTGGTCGGTGATCAGACCCGGGTTCACGGGACAGACTATTACCAAAACGCCCGTACCCGGACACAGGCGGTCTATGATCAGACAATTCAGATGGGGAAGGATATTCTCAATGAGCGGAATGGCGCTTCATTATCGCCCCAGACGATGGTTGACATGGCGGTTCAGTCGATCAAGAATGCAATCAAGGCCTTGAAGAGTAATGTTGGATCCAGCACTCCAACCACGAGTGCTGCTCAACCAGCTCCGCGACAGTCATCGGAAAGGGTGAGGCAGGGCCAGGCCACAACCCCAGTCGGATCGTCGACCGGGGATCGGTCCACGGCCAGTACCCCGTCGCAGCCGGCGGATACCCCGCAGTCGGCGGTGGCCCCGACAAAGCCGACCGAGCCACCAGCAGATCCACAACCGCAAGCGGACCAGCCGACTGAGCACGTTGTCCAATCAGCGGCAACGCCAGTATCGGTTGCGGTAACACCATCGTCGATAGCAACAGAGGCGACGAAGACCCCAACAACAGTGACCTCTGAAAGCTCATCAACAGTAGCATCCCATTCCGCCACCATGGTGCCCCAGCCAGCACCGGTCGTCGAGGGCAACCCCCAGCCAACTGTTCAGTCAACGCCACTGACTACCACTGCTTCCCAGCAAACGACCGTGGAGCAGATTACATCAGCTATTCAGTCTGGTTCCACCGTGACTCCAAAGCAATCAGCCGCATCCCAGGTGACGACACCAATCCAATCAACTTCGTCAGCGACAGCCAACATTCAGCTGACGGAACCACCGGTATCGAATTCATCCCAAGAACGGGACGCTAAAAAGGCGGCTGTTCGCCGTTCTATTTCCCAGGCTATCTGGCAGGGTCTCCGTTGGACCCTTGGTTTAAAAAGAGATAAATGAAGATTTCAAAATGGAGTGAGACAGCACTGGTTTGTTTTCAAACTTCCGCAAGTACGAAGCGGCCTCGAGCGTCCGGATTTACCGAACACTTGAGGCCCTTTTTGTACTGTGCTGTTGTATTTTTTATCTATGTTAGGGAGTTGTGTCACGACTTTGTTTAGAATAAATCAAAATTAATCCTTGAATTAGTCAGTTAAACAGTTATAATAAGGGTGTAGTTAAGAATCATTCTAATTTAAGGAGAGGATATTCATGAATTTTGTCGGACACGAGATTGAAGACTTTAAGGTTAACGCATATCAGGATGGCAAGACGGTTGAAGTTACCAAGAAGGACGTTTTGGGCAAGTGGAGTATCTTCTTCTTCTACCCAGCTGACTTCTCATTCGTCTGCCCAACAGAGCTAGAAGCTCTCCAAGATAAGTACGAGGACTTCAAGCAGGCCAACGCCGAGATCTACTCCGTCTCCGAAGATACCGAGTTTGTCCACAAGGCATGGGCCGAAGCATCCGAGAAGATTGGTAAGATCAAGTACCACATGCTGGCGGATCCAGCCGGTAAGCTGGCCCGGATGTTTGATGTCTTGGATGAGGATGCTGGTCAGGCCTACCGTGGTGTCTTCATCGTTGACCCAGATGGTAAGATCCAATCCTACACCATCAACAACATGGGGATCGGACGGAGTGCTGCTGAAATTCTGCGGACTCTGCAGGCTGCACAATTCGTTCGTGAACACGGTGACCGAGTATGCCCAGCTAACTGGAAGCCTGGCCAGGACTCCATCAAGCCAAGCCTTGACCTTGTCGGCAAGCTTTAATCCGGTGCGTGCCTATGAGTGAGCAGCACTTATACGACTTGATCATTGTTGGTGCCGGGCCCGCGGGCCTGTCCGCAGGTCTCTATGCCGGGCGGGCGACCCTGGACACTCTGATTGTCGAAGGTGACACGGTCGGCGGCCAGGTCACCACGACCTCGGTAGTCTATAACTACCCAGCGGTCGAGAAGGTGGACGGTACCCAGCTGATGAACCAGATGCAGCGGCAGGTAGCGGACTTTGGTGTCACGATCAAGCACGATCAGATCATTAAGTACGATGTTGACGACGAGGTCAAGACCCTGACCGGGAAGAGTGGTCAGACTTACCAGGCGCGCAGTGTAATCATCGCTACCGGTGCCAACCCGCGCAAGGTTGGATTCCCGGGCGAGGATAAGTTCCGGGGCCGGGGAATCGCCTACTGCTCAACTTGCGATGGCGAACTCTTCACTGGTCTGCAGATCTTCGTGGTCGGTGGCGGTTATGCGGCCGCCGAGGAAGCTGATTACCTGAGCCGGTTCGGCAAGCACGTTACGGTCCTGGTTCGTGGGGACCACTTTACCTGTCCACCGCTGACTGCCGCCCGGGCCCTCACCAACCCGAAGATCAGCGTTGAATACAACACTGAGGTCAAACGAGTCGATGGGGATGACTACCTGACCAGTGCGACCCTGGTCAACAACAAGACCGGTAAGGAAACCGTCTACCACGTCGATGAGGGTGATAATACCTTTGGGATGTTCATCTACATCGGTACTCAGCCGGCTACCCAGCACCTGGATGGCATTATTGATTTGGACGAGACAGGCTACATCAAGGCCGATGAGAATGGCGCCACCAACGTGCCTGGGGTTTACGCGGCCGGGGATGTGATCGTCAAACCACTGCGGCAGATCATCACGGCGGCTGCCGATGGGGCCACGGCAGCTACTACCGCAGAGGCCTACGTCACTGCCCAGAAGCAAAAGCAGGGGATCCCAATCCACGCTGCTGCGGCCAAGAAGCCTGCCCAGACGGTGGGACAGACTTCTCAACTGGATAAGCAGGAGACGGTTGCACCGCACCAGGGCAACTGGATGACGGCGGATATCGACCAGCAGCTGCGCCCGATCTTTGACCGTCTGACCAAGGACGTCACCTTCCAGGTCAACACCAACGATAGCGACCTTAGCCAGCAGCTGGTCAGCTTCGTTACCGAATTTGTCGGTCTGGACGATCACTTCTCCCTGACCACGGTCAAGGGGGACGGTCAGTACCTGCCAATGCTGAAGCTGTTGGATAGTGACGGTCATGATACTGGCCTCCATTATGCCGGGATTCCGACCGGTCACGAGCTGAATTCGCTGGTTCTTGGTGTCTACAACGTCGCCGGGCCGGGGCAGACAATTGCTCCTGAGATGGCCGACCGGATTAAGCAGCTCGGTCCGGTTGACATTCGGATCGGGGTATCATTGACCTGTCACTTCTGTCCAGATGTAGTTGCGGCTTGTCAGCGGATGGCCTCCCTGAATCCGGGGATCACGGCCACGATGATCGACCTCCAGCATTTCCCGACGCTGCGCAAGGAAAAGAAGATCATGTCCGTGCCAGCAACGATGATTGGGGACGATCCGGTTATCTTTGGTAGCCAATCCCTCGATGAATTGGTTACCGCCGTCGAGAAGCATGAGCAACAGTAGTAGATGAATTAATGATATAGGGGACTCTCAGCGTATGAAAACGCTGGGGGTCTTTTTTATGTTTTTGGGATCGTAGTGCGCTAAATGATTTAGCGAGTTCTTGACAAGAAAAAATTTGGTCAATATATAGCAAAAATATTATGTTAATAACACTATAAAAGAAGTTAGATATTGCAAGATTATTCAATAATCATAAAATTAATTAACATTGTTTATAAATACCGTTAATTAAGCGCTAGAAATAAAGGGATTGTATTGATCGCCTAATAGTTGTAATCTTGAATTCGGTTCTAATATTTATGTTATGAATAAATAATAATAACGGTATTAGAACAAATACTTAGTGAAGGGAGGTGAAATGCAATGAATTTTCGATTACAACGTAAACGTATGGTAATGGTATTGGTGGCACTGCTGACGGTATTCATGACCTTTTTCTTCATGACGCCGGTCAACGCCGACGATGCCGTGGTAACGTCAACCACCACGATGGTGACTAACCAGGCTAATGCCCCGAATAAGGACAGTCAGCCTGCTGCCGTGGCTACGCCAAAGCCCGTTGCAACCACAAACACTGCTCAGAATAATCAGTCCACTACCGAATTAGAGGCTAGTGATGCAGCTAATGATACTAAGTCCGCAGCCACGGCAAATCAAACCCTGAACAGTAATTTATCGATTGCTAGGGATGGTGATCAGGAGAGCCCCGCACAAGCTCCAACGTCGAGTGATCCGAACCAGGTTTCGCCGAAGATCACGGTTGATTTACTAAACGGGGTTACCGATAAGCCATTGCAGAACGGTGAGTCGCTGGATCAGTACACGCCGATTCGTTTCGAGCTGAACTACGACCTTTCTGGGACGAACGTTTATCCAGGCAACTACTTTACCTTCAGTCTTCCTGATACGTTGAAATTTACGGGGAAACTGAACTTCAAGACCAACCTGGGGGAGGTTGCGATCCTGGGAAACACCGGACACTTCACCTTCACGCAGTCGGGCAGCGACGCGCATGGTCAACTCGACCTTACTGCCCAGCTTAATTCTTCAAAGATTAATCAAGGCAGTGAGGTTCCGATCACTATTAAGGTTAATGGTCAGGATAAAATGACAGTGAATGTTAAGTATGTTCCAAACCAGGTTAATAAGGACGAGCTGTTCAGCAAGTACGCGATGAACTCTGACCTAGATAAAGGTAATCTTCGCTATGCTATTCGGGTTAACCCGAGTGGTCGAGTGAGCTATCAGAACATGGTAATCAGGGACCAGTTACAGACGCCGGGCTTTACCTATGACAAGGACAGCTTTACGGTTCAACAAGTCCAATGGATCTGGGATGGTAATGACTGGCAGAATCAACTGGTGAAGGATTTGAGTACCGAGGTGCCAGTTAGTTTTAATGCTGATGACACCAGCTTTGCAATTGATCTTGGTGATGCCGGTAACAATGGCTACCTGATTCTGTATTCAATCCTGTATGGTGGTAAACAAGCTACCGATCTTGCGGGAAACGAACGGCCAGAGAAGGGGACGGTTGTTCACAACTCTGCCACGCTGGAGTCCAGCAACCACGCGCCAATCAACTACCGACAAACCTTAGTAGTTACATCTGCCGGTGGTCAAGACGTGGCCCGGAAGTTCGACCTGCAGGTAAAGAAGCAGGATCCGAACGGTACCGCACTCGCTGGGGCGCAGTTTGAATTGATCCAGCAGACCACCAATGATGTTTTCAAGGCAACGACCGGTAGTGACGGTATCGGAGTGTTCAAAGGCTTATTACGGGGAACATATACCCTCCGTGAGGTAGCGGCTCCTGCTGGCTACCAGCTTGCTAGCGATCAAGACGTTGTTGTTAACCAAGACCAGCTGATTACGGTAACTGATCAAAAACTGATCAGCATCCCGGTTCACAAGGTTTGGAGCGACCAGGGCAAGCATGCCCCAGTCCAAGTTGAGTTGTTGCTCAATAATAACCCAACTGGTCAGCGTATCACCCTGAGTGACGATAACGATTGGCAGGGTTCCTTTGAAAACCTGGTTTCTGGAAACTACAGTGTTAAGGAAATCGCTGTTCCAACTGGCTATCAATCGAAAGTTACAAATGACCCTGATGATAATGGATTCACGATTACCAACGACTTGATCACGACTTCGGTTAAGGTCAAGAAGGTTTGGGATGATGCCGATAACCAGGATGGCAAACGTCCAGAATCAATTACGGTTCAGTTGCTTGCTAATGGTGAGCCGGTTGAGGGTAAGACCCTTACCTTGAGTAAATCTGGTAACGGTGACGTTTGGACCGGTACTTTTACTGACTTGCCAGAATACCAAGATGGTACGCTGGTCAACTACACGGTCAAGGAACTTAATACTCCTGATGGTTACACATCTAAGATCGAAAACGTCAATAATGATTTTACGATCACCAACAGTCACACACCGGCCATGACCGCTGTAACGGTTAAGAAGGTCTGGGATGACACCGATAACCAAGATGGTATTCGGCCAACGAGTGTGAAGGTTAATCTACTGGCCAACGAGACAGTTACTAAGACAGCTACCTTAAGTGCTGACAATAACTGGAGCGTCACCTGGGATAACTTACCGGTTTACCAGAACGGTAAGCAAGTAACTTATTCAGTAGAAGAAATTAATCCTTTGAATGGTTACACGGTTGCTTACACAAAGGATGGCTCTGGCAACTGGGTAATTACCAATACTCACGTTCCTGCTACGACTTCAGCTACGGTTAAGAAGGTTTGGAACGATGACAACAACCAGGATGGCAAACGTCCTGGAAAAGTCACAGTCAACCTGATGAACGGGCAAACTGTTGTAAGGACGGTTGAGCTATCTGCTGATACCAATTGGCAATACACTTGGAAGAGCTTGCCGAAGTACCAGAATGGGAAGCTTATCGCCTACACGGTCGAAGAGGTTGTACCAACTGGTTACACGGCCAGCTACGATCAATCGAACCTGACAATTATCAACACGCACACGCCAGCGACGGTCGAAAAGACAGTCAAGAAGGTTTGGGCTGATGGTAATGACCAGGATGGATTACGGCCCGATATTATTCAGGTTAAGCTACTAGCTGATGGGCAAGTGGTTGATACGGTCACATTGACCGCTAGTGATCATGACTGGACTCATACTTGGACGAAACTGAATAAGTACGCCAAAGGCAAGACCATTGCTTACACGGTTGAAGAGGTTGTGCCAACTGGTTACGCGGCCAGCTACGACCAATCGAACCTGACGATTACCAACGCGCACATGCCAGCGACTATTGATAAAACAGTTACTAAGCAGTGGAGCGACGATGATGATCAAGATGGTTTGCGACCAGCTAATATCACGGTCAACTTGTTTGCTAATGGTAAACAGGTGCGGACTCTGGCGCTGAGTGCTGCTCATGATTGGACAGCGACAGTTTACGATCTGCCAAAGAAGGCTAATGGTCAAGACATTGTTTACACTTGGCGAGAGGCTAACGTTCCAGCAGGTTACCAGAGTGTGGTTGCTGGTGACACGATCACCAACAGTCATACACCAGCAACGACGGCCGTTACGGCCAAAAAGATCTGGCAAGACAATGATAATCAGGATGGCATACGGCCTGTCGACATTACGGTCAACCTATTGGCTAATGGCAAACAAGTGCAGAAGCTGGTATTGAATGCGGCCAACGGTTGGACGGCGACGGTTGCCGACTTGCCAAAGAAGGCTAATGGTCAAGACATTGTTTATTCTTGGCAAGAAGCCGATGTTCCAGCTGGCTACACGAGTACAGTTGCTGGTGACACGATCACCAACAGCCACACGCCAGCCACGACTTCGATTACAGTTAAGAAGGTTTGGAATGATGCCAACAACCAGGACGGTATTCGTCCAACAAGTGTCACGGCTAACTTGTTAGCTAATGGTCAGGTTGTCAAGACAGCAATCTTGAACGCCGCCAACGATTGGACCAGGACTTGGACCGATCTGCCGGTTTACCAGAATGGTAAGCGGGTAACGTACGCGATCGCTGAGGCCAACGTTCCGGCCGGTTACCAAAGTACAGTTGCTGGTGACACGATTACTAACAGCCACACGCCAACCACTACCGCTGTAACGGTTAAGAAGATCTGGAAAGACGCCAATGATCAGGACGGTATTCGTCCGGCAAGTGTCACGGCTAACCTGTTGGCTAACGGCAAGGTTACCAAGACGGCTGTTTTGGATGCTGCTGATAACTGGATGATGACTTGGACCAATTTGCCAGTTTACCAAAACGGTAAGCGGGTGGTATACACGGTCGCTGAGGTTAACATTCCAGCAGGCTACACGAGCACGGTTGCTGGTGACACGATCACCAACAGCCACACACCGGCCACAACTTCGGTTATAGTTAAAAAGGCCTGGGATGATGCCAATAACCAAGATGGTATTCGCCCTTCAAACGTTACGGCTAATTTACTGGCCGATGGTGAGGTTATTCAGACGGCTACCTTGAATGCTGCTAATAAGTGGATGACGACTTGGAACGACTTACCGGTTTACCAAAGTGGTAAGCAGGTAGTTTACACGGTCGCTGAAGCCAACGTTCCAACTGGCTACACGAGTATGGTAGACGGTGACACAATCACCAATCGCCATGTTCCAGTCACGACTGCTGTTACAGTAAAAAAGGTCTGGGATGATGCCAGCAACCAAGATGGTATCCGTCCGTCAAGTGTCACGGCTAACTTGTTAGCTAATGGCAAGGTTGCTCAAACCGCTACCTTGACTGCAGCCAATAATTGGGTCGCTACCTGGGCTAACCTGCCAGTTTACCAGAACGGTAAGCAGGTAACGTACACGGTTGCTGAGGCCAAGGTTCCAGCAGGTTATCAGAGTGTAGTTGACGGTGATACAATCACCAACAGCCACACGCCGGCCACGACTTTGGTTACAGTTAAGAAGGTTTGGAATGACGCTAACAACCAGGACGGTATCCGTCCGTCAAGTGTCACGGCTAACTTGTTAGCTAATGGCAAGGTTGCTCAAACCGCTACCTTGACTGCAGCCAACAATTGGACCGCCACCTGGGCTAACCTGCCAGTTTACCAGAACGGTAAGCAGGTAACGTACACGGTTGCTGAGGTTAACATTCCAGCAGGCTACACGAGCACGGTTGATGGTGATACGATTACTAATAGTCATACACCGGCGACGACTTCGGTCATGGTCAAGAAAGTCTGGGAAGACACAAATGACCAGGATGGTATCCGTCCATCAAGCATCACGGCTAATTTACTGACTAATGGTAAAATTATTCAAACAGCTACCTTAACTGCGGCTAACGATTGGACCGCCACCTGGACGAACCTGCCAGTTTATCAAAACGGTAAGCGGGTAACGTATACGGTTGCTGAGGCCAAGGTTCCAGCTGGCTACCAAAGCATGGTTGCTGGTGACACGATCACTAATAGTCATACACCGGCCACGACTTCGGTTACAGTTAAGAAGGTTTGGAATGATGCCAATAACCAAGATGGTATTCGTCCAACTAGTGTCACGGCTAACTTGTTAGCTGATGGTCAGGTTGTCAAAACGGCTACCTTGAACGCCACCAACGATTGGACCATGACTTGGACTGACTTACCAGTTTACCAAAATGGTAAGCAGGTAATGTACACAGTTGCCGAGGCCAACGTTCCGGCTGGTTACCAAAGTACAGTTGATGGTGATGTGATCACCAACAACCACACGCCAGCTACGACCACTGTAACGGTTAAGAAGGCTTGGAATGACGCTAATAACCAGGACGGCATTCGTCCATCAAGTGTTACGGCTAACTTGTTGGCTAATGGCAAGGTTATGCAAACAGCTACTTTGACTGCGGCTAACGATTGGACCGCCACCTGGAAGAACCTGCCAGTTTACCAGAACGGTAAGCAGGTAACGTACACAGTTGCTGAGGCCAGTGTTCCAGCTGGCTACACGAGCACGGTTGTTGGTGACACGATCACCAACAGCCACATGCCGGTCACGACCGCTGTAACGGTTAAGAAGATCTGGAAAGACGCCAATGATCAGGACGGTATTCGTCCGGCAAGTGTCACGACTAACCTGTTGGCTAACGGCAAGGTTACCAAGACGGCTGTTTTGGATGCTGCTGATAACTGGATGATGACTTGGACCGACTTGCCAGTTTACCAAAATGGCAAGCAGGTAACGTACACAGTTGCTGAGGCCACCGTTCCGGCTGGTTACCAAAGTACAGTTGCTGGTGACGTGATCACTAACAGCCACACACCAGCTACGACCACTGTAACAGTTAAGAAGGCCTGGAATGATGCTAATAACCAGGACGGTATCCGTCCGGCAAGTGTCACAGTTAACTTGTTGGCTAACGGCAAGGTAGTTCAAACTGCTACCTTGACTGCTAATGATAATTGGACCGCCACCTGGGCTAACCTGCCAGTTTACCAGAACGGTAAGCAGGTAACGTACACGATTGTTGAGGCTAAAGTTCCAGCAGGTTACCAGAGTATGGTCAGCCAAAACGGTACGACCTTCACGGTAACCAACACGCATCAGCCGAAAACACCAGGTGACACACCAAAACGTACACCGAATGTGCCAACGCCAGACAATACGCCTGATAACACGCCAGACACACCAACGCCTGATAACACACCGGATACGCCGACACCAGGCAACACACCTGATAACACGCCAGACACACTAACGCCGGTCGACACGCCTGATAATACACCTGTCACACCGACACCTGAGCCGGTTCAACCAGTTCAGCAGCCGATGCCTGTACAGCCAGTTAAGACGAGTCAGCCAGCGGTTCAGGGTCAGCCGCAGTTGCCACAAACCGGTAACCACAACGGCCTTGCCCTCATGGTTCTTGGCCTTGTTCTACTGAGTCTGACGTTCGATGTTGTAAAACTGCATTAATACGAATAGAAGGTATCAGTCAATTTGACTGGTGCCTTTTTTGTATTAAAAAATTCCCGGCCAGCTGGACGCTCGTCGGGAATTCGTTATCTTAATTATAGGTTTTCGTCAGTCTTAAAGTTTAGTTCGCAATATTCAGTCATCTTGGTGATTAGCTCCAGCGCCAGCTTCTTGTAGGCGTTGAGGGTATCGATGGCGTAACCATTACTCTGCATCGTCAGGAAGGATTCCCGGCTGTCACCCGTCATCGTCTTGATCTCCTTGTCGGTCTTGGCGATCATCTCGATGGCCGCGCTGTTACGCTCTTTCTGCACCTCCCGTAACAGGGGCAGAAAGTCATGCAAGTGGCTGTCGACCAGGACGCTGGCGTGCTTGAATACCCAGTAGGCAGAATTCAGCTGAGCAGGAAGTTTGCCGCGCTTGTAAGGTGCCGGTACATCGCTGATCCCGTTGAAGAATGGAACATAGGTACTCTCGGCGGCAACCCCCATGGCCAGCCAGTGGATGTTGGCACCCGGCCGGTTTGTCTGCAGAATGTGAGATTCCTGGGTCTTGGCCAGGCTGATTGGCCGGTACTTATGGCCAAACTTGCCGGTGCCGATCGGGTCGAATTCGGTGCCTTCGTAGTGGTTGCTCAAGTAGTGCTGGGCATCGAAGATCGAAAGCTTATGGTCCGGCTTCATCAAGAATGGCAGTTCGGTTGATTCCGGTGTCTCGTTCGTGGCCTGTTTAGGGCTGAACATCTGGTGACCAATCCAAACCCGGGGCTCACTGTAAACAGCGTCTGACCGGTCAGCGGTACCGAAGATCTTGCGGAAGTTGAAGGTCGTCGGGTCCGGGTTGAGGTGGTGTTGGTCGACGAATTCTTGAATGCCGGGATGGAACATGAAGTTATCGCTGTCAGTGAAGTCGATCTCCTGGATGGCCAGCTGGTTGGCAACCACGGCGTAGGAGTCATCAGGAATCCGCTGGGCAACCCAATAGTGGCCGGCCCCGGATTCAAAGTACCAGGCCTCGTCGTTATCGGCGAAGAGGACCCCGTTGGTCTCACCGGTCCCGTACTTAGCGATCAGGTTACCGAGCCGTTGCACCCCTTCGCGCGCGGTCTTGACATAGGGGAGGACGACCGTGATCATGGCTTCTTCGTTTAAACCATGCTTGACCAGTGGATCATAACCGAGGACCAGGCTGTTGGAGTAGGCACTCTCGGTGGCACTCATCGCCACGTCATACTCGTTGATCCCGTCTTCCTCAAAGACCCCGTCCTTGTCGGTCCATTCCGGCGTAGCGGTGTAACGGGCACTGTCGCCGGGCAGGTCGAGCTCCAGTTTGGTCTCCTTGGAGACAAAGTGAGTTGGCATCTCACCGTGCTGGTGAACGATCATGTGCTTTGGCCAGGCCGCCTTGGCATCTTCGTTGCGGCCGATCATGATTGTTCCATCAATGCTGGCACCTTTACCGATCAAAATACTGGTACAAGCTGATAATTTATTAGCCATAATAAAGGACTCCTCTAAAAAATATATTTGGTAACGTTTACATAATTAAATTATAACGCTTTCGTTTAAGGATTACGATGCTACCACAGTTTAGCCGAAAACTAACCAATTTTCAAGGTGAAACGCATGGTATATAATAGGAAAGATAATTTCTGATGATAGGAAGCGAACGTGATGGAACAACTCTCAATTCTGATTGTGATGGTTGCGGCCCTGCTGATTCCGCTGGTGATGGCCCGTTTCAACATTTCCAGCGTCCCAACGGCCGTAGCCGAGATCGTGACTGGGATCATTCTCGGCAAGAGCCTTTTCGGCGTTGTGACGACCACCGAAGCGCTTAGCCTGATGTCAACGCTAGGGGTCATGATGCTGATGTTCTTGTCGGGGATGGAAATCAACTTTGACCTCTTCAAGAAGCAGCCGGGTGCGGCCCCCAACCCGAAGTCGCCGGTTAACCTGGCAATGCGGGCGTTCGGCCTGGTTGTTGTCAGTGCGGCCATCCTGGGGATTATCCTCAACCAGGTGGGCCTCTTTCACGACGTCTTTCTGGCGACGATCCTCTTCTCGACCGTTGCTCTGGGCGTCGTGATTGCGACCCTCAAGGAGAAGGAAATCCTCGGCCGGCCGGCGGGACAGACGATCCTGCTGACGGCGGTCCTCGGGGAGGTCGTCCCGATGCTGGCCCTGACGATCTACGCCTCGCTCAATGGGGGGAACGCTAGTCAGCTCTGGTTGATCGTCCTCCTTTTCCTGGCGGCGATCCTCCTCTTGCGGCGGTTTAAGCAGCCATACGCTTGGTTTAACAAGATCTCCAAGGCGACGACCCAGCTGGATATCCGGCTGGCCTTCTTCCTGATCTTTATCCTGGTGACCATTGCCGAGCAGGTCGGAGCCGAGAATATTCTCGGGGCCTTTCTGGCGGGGATGGTTATGAAACTGCTCGAGCCCAGCGAGGCCACCCAGGAGAAGTTAACTTCGATCGGTTATGGCTTTTTGATTCCGTTCTTCTTCATCATGACCGGGGTTAAGCTCAACATCCGCCAGCTCTTCGCCAACCCGCGGGCCCTGGCGCTGATTCCAATTCTGGTGGCTTGTTTCATCCTGGCCAAGCTACCAACGATGCTGATCTTTTCGCGGCGCTTTGCCAAACGGAACGCGTTTGCCGGCAGCTTCCTGACTGTGACGACAATCACCCTGGTCCTGCCGTCCCTTCAGGTGGCCCGCAACCTCCACGCCATTACCAGCACCCAATCCGACGCCTTCGTGCTGGCGGCGGTGATTGTCTGCATCATCGGCCCGATCGTCTTTAATTCGACCTACAAGCTGGAAAAGGCCGACCTGATCAAGCAGCGGGTCGTGATCCTGGGGACGAACACGGTCACAGTGCCGATCACTCAACAGCTCTCTAAGAACTGGTACGTGATCCGGATGGTGACTGACAGCGAGGAAAACTACAAGACCTATAACTCCGAGGTCCGTGATCTGTCCTACCTGGATAAGGTCGATGAGACAACCCTGGATCAGGGCGACTACTTCGATACTGATATCCTGGTGGCGGCCTTCCTGAATGACCGGAAGAACGCCAGCCTGGCCCTGTTGGCGAAGAAACACGGGGTTGGCCGGGTGATTGCTAGCCAGGAGAGCCCGAATGCCGACCAGCGGCGGATCTCCAGTTTAAAGCAGGCTGGGGTTGAGATCTTCAACTCCTTCAACGTCGAGACCAGTGTCCTGCGGTCAATGATCGAGAGCCCGTCGATCATCGACCTGTTGACCGATACCGAAGCTGGCCTGTTTGAAGCCACCATTCGTAACCAGCGCTATGCCGGCCAGGAACTTCATACGTTGCCGTTTATCGATAAGATCACGGTCAGCCGGATCTACCGCAAGCATAAACCGATCGCGCCACACGGGGACACAATCCTTGAACTGGGTGACCACATTCTCTTTACTGGCGCCCATGCCGATGCGGAGGCGGCCCGCGATGAACTGCGGCGGAAGAATTAAGTTGATGGTAAAATGAATATTGCCCTAAAAGCCCCTCGTGCATCTCAGACCTAACTGTCAGCTTTTTCTAGTATCGCCGTTTGTAAAATTAAGTTAGAAAAATAAAAAAGCCATTTGTGATAGACTTTTGAGTATCCCTAAACAAAAGAAAGGCAATCACAAATGACCTATAAACATCTTACCACACGTGAACTAACCCTCATAGCTGATTTTTGGCATCAAGGTACCAAGGCTTATCAAGCTGCTAAACTGCTTAAACGAAGCCAAGAAACTATTTACCGGATTTATCGTTTCCTTGATAGCGGGAGAACGATTGAACAGTATCTTAGTCAGTATCAACGCAATAAACGGCGGTGTGGCCGTAAACAAACTAAATTACCGCTAGCCGAGGTTGAATATATTCATTCTCAAATCAGACGCGGCTGGACCCCCGATACGATCATCGGTCGAGCAGAGCACACCATTAGTTGTAGTATGCGCACGCTTTACCGGATGTTTGCCCGAGGACAATATCAATTTAATTAGAAATTTAACGTGTTTATTAGGCACGACTAAGATAAACAGGAACCAGTGTCCCATGGGAGACACCTCCCATCTTGCGCGGTTTAAATGGGAGCTACCCATCCGATGCGCACATATATTGTATCATATCATCCTTGTGGTATAATGTAGTTACTAAGATAAATAGGCCGGTGCGCAAATTGGTACTAAGGTAGCCCTTAGGCCGAGCCGGCGGGGTACCTGAAAAGGCACCCTTTTTTATTATCGGTGCAATTTCAGACGATTTTGCCCCGATTTTTTGTTTACCGTATCGATATACGATAGTGCAGATAAGTGTTCCATTACAAAAAGGCGGTACCTTCATTTTGAGGGTGTCATTTTGTGATACTTGTCATATTTTTGGCACAAAAATTATAAATCAATCAAATTAAGACCGATTCTACACAATATTTTTTACATAAATGGAAAGCGCCCAACCCGAAGGAAGGGCGCCAAGATTATTAGCCATTACTTGAACAGCTTCTTAATTAGGTGTTTAACGTGCTTGCTAGGCACAATCAATATGATAAGCCAAAAATAGCTCATGGGGTTCACACCCAATTGCACTTACAATCTGAGGTTGGTGGCCTCAAAGTGCTTAACTATTGTATCATATCAAGAACATGTTATGATAATTATATCAATATGATAAGCCGGAGTGCAAAATGGAACCAGTTGGTTACTTGTTCCGTACCGGTAAACAGGGTGCCTTAATTGGCATCCTTTTTTATCTCGCGTAAATAGAAAGCGCCCAATCAATAGGAAGGGCGCCAAGATTATTAGCCATTACTTGAACAGCTTCTTAATTAGGTGTTTAATGTGCTTGCTAGGCACAATCAAAACTATTAGCCAAAAATGGCTCATGGGGTTCAACCCCCAATTGCACTTACAATTTGAGGTTGGTGGCCTCGAAGTGCTTAAGTATCATATTAAGAACATGTTATAATATACGTATCAAAACTATTGGCCGGAGTGCAAAATGGAACCAGTTGGTTACTTGTTCCGTACCGGTAAACTGGGTGCCTTAATCGGCATCCTTTTTTATTGTTGGTTAATTTTAGATGATTTTGTATCGATATACAGTAATGCAGACGGGTATTCTATTGCAAAAAGGCGGCACCTTCATTTTGAGGGTGTCGTCTTGTGATACTTGTCATATTTTTGGCACAAAAATTACAAAGGCATTCGCCTAATTTGTGCCAAAGCAAAATGAACAGGTTGTTTTTCTATATATAACTATGAATTACAAATCAATCAAATTAAAACTGATTCTACACAATGTTTTGTCAACGAGTAAAGGTCCCTCATGCTAGCTCAGTAGCGTGAGGGGCTTTTGGTTCACCAGTGCTAATTAGTGGTTGCCTGTCGGTAATACTCTTCAGCCTGATCTTGGGGGATGTTCATGATGGTGGTCAGAAAGGAGAGGATCTGCTCCTTGGATTGTCCCTGGCGGATTAGGCCAGCGACAAATTGAATTCGCTCCTCATTTTGTCCCTGTAGTTTAGCTTGCTTTAAATCGTATTCATGGTCCATTTCGTATAATGATAGTCGCATAAAGTCCGCCCTCCATTTCTTGTTGTGCTTGACCAGCGCAATCTTCTTCCTTAATTTTACCTCAAATTCGTCCGTCTGCCCACTGTCCCGGTGCGCTATCAGGTCCAGCAGTGTCTGTAATTTAGCAGGGACCTCGTGGCGGGAACTAGTGGCATTTAGGTAGATATCCGTTGCCCCGTCCAGAACCCGATGACCGGGAAACTCGTTGAGGTGCTTATTGACGCTGTAGAATTGGGCACCCAGCTGAAAGGGATCGAAGCAGCAGATGAAGATCACATACGACTTGTTGGCGTCGTGGTAGTTAGCACCCTTGTCATAGGCGTCCAGCGCGTTCATCGTTTGGTAGTAGTGAACGCGCTGCACCAGGTTGTGGTGGTCGGTGACCTGCATCTCAATGTCGTAGCGATTGTCATGTTCGTCATTCGTATGAACTACACACCGACTAAAGTCGGTGGTTTCTGGGAACACGAAGTAGTATTTAGGATGTTACGTCTGTATTCAAACTACCCAACTTACAGAACTTCGTTCTTTTACCATGGCTAGTCCCTAGCCAATCGCTTTTAATCCTTTATGCAAGATATTAACTGCGGCATTAATATCCCGATCATGATGAGCGCCGCACTGTGGGCACGTCCATTCACGAATTTCTAGTGGCTTTGAACTACTATGATAGCCGCATTGGCTACAAATCTGGCTTGTATAGTTGGGTTTAACGGTAATAAGCCGCTTGCCATACCAGGCACATTTGTATTCCAACATAGTTCTGAATTGGTACCAACTAGCGTTAGCAATTGACTTAGCTAAATGATGATTCTTTTGTAGATTCTTGATTTTCAAATCTTCAATTACAATCACATCATAGTTATTAACTAAACTAGTTGTCAGTTTATGCAAATAATCTTTTCGTTGGTTTGCTATCTTTTGCTGATAGCGGGCTTTTTGCTGTTGCGCCCGTTGCCAATTCTGATAATCATTCAACCCCATTTTGGTATCTTTGTGATTATGGTTCCATTGGCGAATAGCAATAGTTGCTTGGTGCTTACGTTTACTATATTTGGACTGCCACTTAGTGGCTTGTTTCTCTAACCATTTAGTGTAGAAAGTGCCGTACTTGACGCCATCGGAACTAATTGCTAAGTCGGCAATACCTACATCTAGGCCCACCGCCCTGCCTGTTTTGGGCAAAGAAACTGATTCTGGTACTTCAACTTGTAATGATAGATAATAGCGCCCCGTTGGGTCGTAACTAACTGTATATCGTTTAATTTTGGTGCTAGTAAGTACACCAGTCTTGCTAGACTTAACATAACCTAGCTTTGGCACTTTTAAATAACGCTTTGCTACTACTTTAATTGTAGACTTCCCCGTATAAGATTGTTTGATCGCATGACGACTTTTAAACCGGGGATAACCGCCACGGTGGCTGAATAACATCTTAAACGCTTGAGCTAAGTTATGATTGGACACTTGTAGGCTTGTTGAATCACTAAGCTTTAAGAATGGATACTCTTCTTTTAGAGGCTTCAACAGGGCATCCATCTGATAACCATCTACAAATCTACTACTTGGATTATTTCGATAACGTTGCTGAGCCATTGCTAACATCTGATTCCAAACGAAGCGATTATTGCCAAACATCTGCCACAACTGTATTTTTTGCTTTTTGCTTGGATATAAGCGAAGCTTGATCCCTTTAAGCATCCTATTCCACCACCTTTCAATAGTTTAATTATATCAAGAAGAGGCATTCATTCCATGACTAAAGTCATGGTCTTTCTGCCAAACATCATCAGTAAATATCAAAGCGGATCCCTTTAGCGTCATTAGCCAGGACTACCTGCTGCTGGGCCTTCGGTGGGGCAATTTTCGTGATTGTCAGGTCGGGCAGGATGCTGCGAATAACCGTCAGGCAGATCGCCGGGTCAGCCAGTACCTTACTGAAGATGAAGTCGTTTTCCAGCCCGGCCTTTATCCACGTGCGGGCAGCTTTTGCGTATCGGTTCATAGTGGGCCTCCTTAATTTTCCTTCTATATATAAATACGGAGGAACTATCGTCATAGCGCTTTCTATGGTAGAATTAGTAAAAACAACTAAGGAGGGGCACTAATATGCCATTAGTACACATCGACTTAATTGAAGGCCGGAGCGAGGAACAACTGAAGGGACTCGTTAAGGACGTGACCGCGGCCATTTCTAAGAACGCCAATGTTCCAGCTGAACGGGTGCACATTGTTCTCAACGAAATGAAGAAGGACCGCTACAGCGTTGGCGGCAAGATGGTTAGCGATAACTAAACTTCCTGATGGTCACCCGGATTCTTCCAGGTGGCCGTTTTTTCTTGTGCAGCGAAAGGATGAACGAGATTGAACGAGCAACAATATATCATGGCAATTGACGAGGGGACGACCAGCTCCCGGGCCATCATCTTCGATCACAACGGTAATAAGGTGGGGATGAGCCAGCAGGAGTTCCCCCAGTACTTCCCGCAGCCGGGCTGGGTGGAGCATGACGCCACCGAGATCTGGGATAGCGTCCAGACGGTCATGTCGGACGTGATGATCAAGACTCAGATCAAGCCTTACAAGATCGCCGCCATTGGGATCACCAACCAGCGGGAGACGACGGTTATCTGGGACCGTCACACCGGCAAGCCAATCTACCACGCGATCGTCTGGCAGTCCAAGCAGACCAGTGCGATCGCCGAGCAGCTGATTGCCGACGGTTACAAGAAGATGATCCACGACAAGACCGGGCTGGTGATCGACTCCTACTTCGCCGCCACCAAGATCAAGTGGATCCTCGACCGGGTTCCGGGTGCCCGGGAGAAGGCGGCCAAGGGCGACCTGCTCTTCGGGACGATTGACACCTGGCTGCTCTGGAACCTGACCGGGGGCCGGGTCCACGCCACCGACGTCACCAACGCCAGCCGGACGATGCTCTTTAACATCCACACCCTCGACTGGGACCAGGACATCCTCGACCTGCTCGATATCCCGCGGGCAATCCTGCCGACGGTCAAGGAGAGTTCGGCCATCTATGGCTACACCGGCGACTTCACCTTCTACGGGGTCCAGATCCCGATCGCCGGTATTGCCGGGGACCAGCAGGCGGCCCTCTTCGGCCAGGCCGCCTATGAGGAGGGATCGATCAAGAACACCTATGGGACCGGGGCCTTTATCGTCATGAACACTGGCCTTAAACCAACCCTGTCCGACAACGGTCTCCTGACGACGATCGCCTATGGTCTTGACGGCCAGACCCACTACGCCCTGGAAGGAAGCATCTTCGTGGCTGGGTCGGCGGTTCAGTGGCTCCGTGACGGTCTGAAATTCTTCCAGCACGCCAGTGAGTCCGAAAAGCTGGCGGTGGCAGCCAAGACGACTGGCGGGGTCTACGTCGTGCCGGCCTTCACCGGGCTGGGCGCGCCCTACTGGGATCAAGAGGTCCGCGGGGCGATGTTTGGCCTGACCCGGGGGACGAACCGCGACCAGGTGATCCGGGCGACCCTGGAGGCAATTGCTTACCAGACCCGGGACGTTGTCGACACGATGGTCAAGGATACCCAGTTGCCCCTGTCGGCCCTGACGGTGAACGGGGGTGCCTCGCGTAATGATTTCTTGATGCAGTTTCAGGCTGACATCCTGCAGACACCGATCAAACGGGCGGCAATGGAGGAGACGACGGCGCTGGGGGCGGCCTTCCTTGCCGGACTAGCCGTCGACTTCTGGGAGGACCAGGACGAGCTGCGTAAGCTCTCCAAGATTGGCGACGAGTTTGCGCCCCTGATGAGCAGGGATGAGGCCGACCGGATCTATGGCGGCTGGCAGCAGGCCATCAAGGCGGCCCAATTCTTTAGCCACGGAAAATAATAAAAATCTAACGAAAGATAATAGGTATTCAAATTATGAACAGACAAGAACAGACGAACATCATCAATGACCTTGCCGCATTTGTCAAAGACCACCGGGAGGACCAGTTTGGTGAGCACGAATCCCTCTACTATGAGATCCTGAAGCAATGGCGCCAGCTGAGCCGTTTCGATATGGATAACGCTGACCCAGCTAGCCGGGATCTCGCCGACCACTACTGGACGGCGATGGGGGAGTGGCACCAACGCTTCACCGAGGCGCGGGGACGGATAAGCGACCCGGCGCCGATGCCATCGATCGACCTCCAGGAACACTATGAGGCCCTGATTGCCGAACTGGCGGACGACGTGATTGCCAATCTGCCCCCGCTGCGGTCCGGTTCAGTCATCCGGATCAACGACTTTGCTCGGCGGCTGAACCTCCAGCTCGGGGCGATGGAAGACCTCTACACGGACGTGATGCTGCCGATCGACTTCCTCCTGCTGGTGGAATACTGGAAATTAATTAATCGTGTGGTTCATTCACAGGAAGGGGAAGAGTAGATGCAAGGAGCAATCTTAAACGTAAACGGAATCATTACCGACCTGGACCGGCTCCAGTTTGCGGCCTGGCAGAAGGTCGCCATGTACGAGTACGGGATGGGCCTGCCGGGCAAGCTGGCTGCTGAATTTAAGGGCCTGGACCGCGACGCTGCCCTGAACCGGGTGCTGGCTCACTTCAATGCCACGGCCGACGCGAATGCCCGGGGCGACCTGCTGGCGGAGCAGGACCGTTTCTACGGTCAGGTGTTGGCGGACCTCAGCGAGGACGACCTGGTGCCGGGGATCAAGCGGCTGATCATCGCCCTCTACGACCACTACGTCAAGCTGGCGATCAATGCCCCCGCGGGTCACGGGGATGAAGTCAGCAGGCAACTGAAGCTGGATGAATTCATCGACGCGGTGGGAAGCGAAGATGATGCGGCACAGCCATACCAGTCCCTGAGCACTCAGTTAGACGTACCGGCTACCGGCTGCATCGCCCTGGTTACCAATAAGGCGGACATGCAGGCAGCGGCGGCGGCCCGGCTGACGACGATTGGGGTCGGGGATGCCAGCTCGCTGGCGGACGCCGATTACCGAGTCAGCCAGGTAGGCGACCTGCGCTACCAGATGCTGGAAAAGGTGTGGGAAGATACCCACGAGGATAAGTAAATAAATAGCGGGTGAAAATCAACCGTCAGTAGTTGATTTTCACCCGCTTTTAATGTTGTAGCCACTCCTGAAGAAAGTCGCGGAGCTGGGCCGCATCCTCCCTGGTCAGGGAGTAGGTATTATCGTGGCCGACCCCGGCGAAGTCGACGTTAGTCAAGAGAACGTCCAGCCGCGGTTCGGCCGGATCCCGGTAGACGCTGAGTTCGTTGGTGCAGCCGTCGTCGCGGTCTTCACCCCGGTAGCGGGAGTGAAACCAGGCCGACGTCGATGTGGTTTGATGTTGATTCACGCTATCACCTCAGGGGCGATTATACCATGTCTGGCCAGTCCTTTCCCAAGCGGCGGGCGGTAGCGATCAACTGTTTCTTCCATTGAAAGACCGCTTGGCGGGAGACCCCGCAGTGCTTGGCGATCGCCGTGTCGCTTTGGTAACGATCCTGAAGAGCGAGGAGGAGGTAGCGGCGGGCCGGTGCACTCGAATGCCGCCAGAGCTCGTCAAAGAAGGCGGCGTTGGTCAGCCGGCTGAAGGGGAGCTGGGCCCGGCCATCAACCAGTTCGGCGTCCGTAGGGGTCACCGCCTGGTCGAGGGAGTATTGGCGACAATCGACGGCCAGTTGCTGGTGGCGGAGGATGTCGAGAAGGCGCCAGCGGATCTTCCGGTAAGCATAGGACATCATTCGGCGCTTCTCCAGCGGGGTCGTCAGTGGGCCTGAGTAATCGGCGTAGACCTCAGCGAAGATCATACAGCCCTCCTGGAAGAGATCGGGGTAGTCGTCGCGGTGGACCGGGATGCTGAGCCCCTTGAGGACGCCGTGAACGAGCCGGACGTGGTCGTCCTGATAGAGGAAGTCGAAGCCATCTTGAATTGTCTGTTTAGTCATTGGAAATCACCTGTATTCGATAGATTCCCAAGCGCGCTTGAGTGTCCCTAGCTTACTAGACAGACCTTGATGATGCGAATTTGAAAATAGTCGTAATTAAACGAAAAAAATGATTGACAGGGGTCAAATTTACCGATATTTTATTATTTGCGGTAAGCGCTTACTATTTTGCTTATAATTGCAATTATTTCAAAAATTACGCATAGGGAGTAGAGTAAATGAAGAAAACCAAGTTCATTGATTTAACTAAGCTGGCCAAACTTCGGATTGACGAAGAGACGAATGCCTTTCGCCCAAACTGGGACAATACGATTCTGATGACCGCCTATGACGCTGAACGAACATTTATCCTGACGAGGGATGGCTCCTCACTCAGCCACTTCGCGATGTTTTGCATCGCTTTGCCAGCGACAATGATATCGATGAGTACGAGCGTCAGGCAATCTATAAAATGGTCGGTGCGCATATGGGGCGCGGATATATTGCCGGCCACCATCGACTGGTACCAACCCACGGGACGACCAACGCAAACGTAGTGTATTACATGGCCCACTGGCTCGATGATAATGGTACCTTAACCGACGACCACCTGCTGATTGCCTCCTTCCACGGACGCAAGCGGATCTACCGTGTCTGCATTGACACCAGCCTCAAGACCTTCGATCGCCTGCTCAAGGCCGCTAATCAGGTGGCAGCGTGCCAATTAGACGGCCTGGACTGGTTAATGCACAACTACGGGGTTAAAACGGTTAACAAGAAGAAAAGTGTTCGCTATCACCATAATATCCGTGATAAGTGCCGGTGTACCCACCACCGGATCCGCTGTGCCTGGATGATTGCGCTGATTCGCCATATCCTGCGCGACTATCTCAGCGAGGAAGAGATCAGGGAAATCATCAAGAAAATTAAAAGAAATATCTAAAAGGCAAAGTTTTCCGGACAAAACGTGTTCAATAGTCTAGCAAGCGGTTATAATAGGAGGTGTGAAGAGGGATAAATAGTTACAGATTGGAGTGTTACCCATGACAGAAAATAAGTTTCATAGTGGAATTGATTACTCGTTAAGGATTCTTCAGGATAATTGGCAACCAACCCTGGTCTTCTGGCTGGGTTTTCGGCCGCTGACCCTGGATGAGCTGCATCAGTTGGTTCCCAAGCTGTCTGGCGACGATCTCAAGGCTGAGCTGGCTAAGCTGCAAAATCTGCGGATCGCTAATCCGGTAAAGGACACCGATAACTGCTACTCTCTGACTGAGGACGGGGATGATTTTCGTCAGTTAATGATCTCGCTGAGGATCTGGGGCAAGCAGCAGATGAACGACGACGAAAACAAGGTTAGTCCGCTGATCGTGGAACCCGAGGCTGACGCCAAGCTGAGTGAACTGATCAAGTACAATAAATTCCTGCGTGAGTACATCAATTACGATGAATAAATTAAAAATGAGGCACCGCTGATTGGATTAATTTCAGTCAGCGTTTTTTTTTCGTCAGTAAACGGTAAAATTTGAAATTAGGTTGTCAAAAATCTAATCGAGGGAGTAAAATAAGCTCCTAGAAATTTGCCACTCTGTTAACTTTTTAAAGTTAAAATATGAAGTTTTTATGAAAGTTACCCTTGACGCCATGAAAGATTGTTGCCATACTATTTTAGTGTGAAACTAAAAGATTTTTTAAAGTTTTGATAACTTAAAATTATTAACTCAATAGGAGACGTTATCTTATGTCTGATGAAAATAATCAATATCCAAGTGATGAACGTCGGGAAGCAATGGACGCTGAAGCCCAGCAGCCTCACCGTCACCACCATCATCGGCACCACCGCCGTCACCGCGGTTGGAAGATCTTCTGGTGGGTCGTTGGCGTCTTGGTCCTAGTGGCCCTCTTCTTTGCGGGAGTGGCATGGCATAACCTCAAGACGACCACGAATGACATGTACAACAGCGCGGGGATCACTAAATCCCGGAACGCTGCTAAGGTCTTGGATGAGAAGCGGCCAGTATCGATCCTCCTGCTGGGAACCGATACTGGGGCCCTCGGTCGGGATTACAAGGGCCGGACGGATACGATGATGATCATGACCCTGAACCCGCAAAAGAAGACAACGACAATCGTCAGTCTGCCGCGGGATATGAAGGTTAACCTGCCAGACTATCCAGAGGATTCACCAG
Source organism: Limosilactobacillus pontis (assembly GCF_002940945.1). Lineage (GTDB taxonomy): Bacteria > Bacillota > Bacilli > Lactobacillales > Lactobacillaceae > Limosilactobacillus > Limosilactobacillus pontis_A. Next base: position 169,797 of record NZ_PNFV01000001.1, on the reverse strand, counting down.
CCAAGATTAATGCGGCCTACGCCTTTGGCGGAGTCAAGGAGAGCGTCAAGACCGTTCAGGAACACTTCGATGTGCCGATTGATTACTATGTTTTGGTTAACATGGGTGGCCTTGAGAAGGCTATCAACCAAGTTGGCGGGGTCGATGTTACGTCTCCATTAACTTTCGACTACGAAGGAGTGTCCTTTGTTAAGGGTAAGACTTATCACCTGAATGGTGCTAATGCATTGAAGTTTAGTCGGATGCGGCATGAGGATCCGCAGGGTGATTACGGTCGTCAGCAACGGCAACGTCTAATTATTACAGCCTTGCTAAAGAAGTCCGTTTCATACAAGACAGTATTGAATCGGTCCTTCCTTAAGTCCGTTTCTAACAGTTCACAAACCGATCTGACCTTTAATGATATGGTTAAGTTAGCGCAGAGCTATCGAGGTGCTAACACAAAGGTAGTTCAAGATCACGTCCAAGGTCGTAGTCAAGAAATTGATGGTCAGTCATTTGAAGTTGTTCCAACGAGTGAACAACAACGGATTACGAACCTATTACAGAATAGTCTTAAGAATTAAGGAGTAGAGCTTTGAATAATTCGTCAGAAACATTAAACAACACGATTGATTTGAGCCGCCTGATGGCGATCCTGCGCAAGCACTTCAAGATGCTGATCGTCTGGACCCTGCTTGCTGGGGTGCTGGGCTTCGTAGTTGCCCAGTTTGTGGTGGTGCCAAAGTATACGGCAACAACCGAGATTTTGGTTAACCAGAAGCACAGTAATGATGCTAATGGGGCTGCTTATACTAACCAGCAGGCTGATATTCAGATGATTAACACATACAAGGACTTGATCACTAATCAGGTGGTATTGAACAAGGTTAGTCACCAGCTTAACAGTGCGGAAGTTGCGCGTGAATACGGCCGTTCATACAATATGCCGGTCAGTGAGTTAAAGGATGCCGTCAAGATTAGTACTCAACAGAATTCTCAGGTTTTCTCTGTTGCCGTCAAAACGGATGACCCGAACCTGTCAGCGGCAACGGCTAATACGATCGCCCAGGTATTTAAGAAGCAGATTAAGAAGATTATGTCGGTTAACAACGTAACGATCGTTTCTCGAGCGGCGGCACCGGATAGCCCGTCATTCCCTAACGTTAAGCTATTTACTCTGGCTGGAGCAGTGCTTGGCCTATTGCTGAGTGCCATTTACCTGATCGTTAAGGAATTGATGGACACGACTATCAAGGATGATGATTTCATGACTAAGGAACTTGGTCTGACCAACCTTGGCCACATTAATCATTTCCACTTGAGTCATGCCTTTAGGGCAAATCAGGTACGGCGTGAAGATAACACGCATGCCGAACGACGGGTCTAGAAGGAGGAGAGCGGAATGTCACTTTTTCATCGTGGAAATAAGAATCAATCAAACGCGACAATCAATAACGGTGCCCAGCTGATTGCGGCTGTCCACCCGAAGAGCCCAATCTCCGAACAGTTTCGGACCTTGCGGACGAACATCAATTTCATGGCGATCGATAACCCAATTAAGACGCTGGCGCTGACCTCAGCTAACGTATCAGAGGGGAAGTCAACGGTTACCGATAACCTGGCGGTGGTCTGGGCACAAACCGGCCAAAAGGTGCTGCTGGTTGATGCTGATTTGCGGCGTTCGATCTTGCACCGGACTTTTGATCTTGACAACCGTGAAGGCTTGACCACCATTTTAACCAGTCACGCCCGGACGATCGACTTGAATAAGATTATCCAACCGAGTGGAATCGAAAACCTATCTGTTTTACCGAGTGGCCCGACGCCGCCAAACCCGGCTGAGTTGTTAGGTTCTCAGCGAATGAAGGACTTTCTAAAGGCGGCTAAGGAACGGTACGACATGGTGATTGTCGACGTACCGCCAATGCTGGAAGTTACCGACACCCAGGTCATTTCGCATTATCTAGATGCAGTAGTGCTTGTGGTTAAGCAGGGACAAACTCAGAAGCTTGGTGCCAAGCGGGCCGTTGAACTCCTAAAGCTGGCCCACGCTAACCTGCTTGGCTATGTAATGAATGATGTGCCGAGTGATGGTTCTGCCGGTTATGGTTACGGCTACGGTTATGGCTACGGTTATGGTAATGATGGAGACGATAAGTAATGGTAATGGTTGATCTCCACTGTCATCTTTTACCGGGGATTGACGATGGTTCTAAAAGTATGGATATCTCATTGCGACTGGCCCGGGAAGCAACGGAGAATGGGGTTACTCACGCCCTCTTGACACCGCACCACATGAACGGTCGGTATGTGAACCATAAACAGGATGTAATTCGACGGACAAAGGAGTTCCAAGAGCAGCTTAAGGCCCATAATATTCCGCTGACAGTATTTCCTGGTCAGGAAGTTCGGATCAATGGGCAATTACTAGATGCTTTAGATAAGGATGATATCCTTTTTGCGGATACAGCCGGCAAGTATATGATGCTAGAATTTCCTGACGATGATGTACCAAACTACACTAGTCGGATGATCTTTGATATTCAGCAATGCGGTATCACACCAGTCATTGTGCACCCAGAACGGAATACCAAGATCATGGCTGAACCTGATCAAATCTACCAATTACTAGAAAAGGGGTGCTTGTCACAAATTACGGCAAGTTCTTATGTTGGTACTTTTGGGAAAAAGGTTGAGAACTTTAGCCGTCAGTTGATCGAGGCTGGTCAAGGATACGTTTTTGCATCCGATGCGCATGATCTGCCAGGACGAAAATATGAAATGCGCCAGGCTTTTCACAAGTTACGACATGAATTCGGTCAGGAACTGGCGGATCAGTATCAACAGAATGCTCGTTCAATTATCAATGGGGAGAATGTACCTCTTAACGATTTACAACCGCTAAAGAAAAAGAAAAGACATTTTTGGCTATTTTAATAGACTAGGGAGTAGGAGTCGCAATGCAAATGATTAATTCAGATGAAAAGACAACAAAATTCTTATGGTATCGTGATTTCTTTAAGCGAATACTTGATATCATGGTTAGTTCGGTTGCATTAATCATTTTTGCTATTCCAATGTTGATTATAGCCATATGCATTAAAGCAGATTCTAAAGAGGATCCGATACTATTTAAGCAGGTTCGTATAGGAAAAAACGATGTACCGTTTAAAATATATAAATTTAGAACCATGCGTACTGACGCACCTCATCAAATGGCTACTGAGAAGTTTGAAAATCCAGAGGTTTATATTACCAAAATAGGTGAAAAGCTTCGCAAATCGAGCTTGGATGAGTTGCCACAGCTTCTGAATGTACTTAGAGGCGATATGAGTATAGTAGGGCCACGGCCCGCTAATTCCAAAGGAGAAAGAGGTATTATCATGGCGTGACGAGTACGGTGCTGAGAAAGTACTGCCTGGGATTACGGGATTGGCACAGGTTAATGGTCGTGATGAACTGATTGGCGAAGAGAAAGCAAAGTACGATGCAGAATATGCTAATAGTATATCTTTCTTACTGGATTTGAAAATTTTAGCTAAAACTGTTAGCGATGTTGTTCGTAGTCGTGGAATACATGAAGGGAAGAAGTAGGGTTGATAGGTCATGAATAAAGAAGAGTTAACATCAGGTCTGGTTTCAATAGTTATGCCTTGTTATAATGGTGAACAGTTCATAGATGAGACAATTAAATCCGTGTTGAACCAGACTTATCAAAAATGGGAATTATTGGTTATTGATGATGGTTCTCGTGATAGCTCTGCCTCTATCGTTCAAAACTATGCAAAGGATGACCAAAGGATTCACCTAATTCAGCAACGAAACGCAGGGTCAGCTGCAGCAAGAAATAATGGAATAAGGCAATCTAAAGGACAGTATTTGGCTTTACTTGATTCAGACGATATCTGGTTACCCGGCTTTTTAGATAGTCAGGTTAGGTTTATTAGGCAGAAAGGGTCTGTTTGCGTTTGTTCTTCGTATCTGAGGATTGATGAGCAATCAAACGAGATAATGAGACCTGTTATGGCTAAGGCAATTATTACATCGAAAGATATGCAATCAGTTGATAATGTTGGTTGTTTGACAGGTTTATATGATCAATCAAAGTATGGGAAAGTTTTCCTTAAGGTAGAGTTGAATAGTTTGTTGGATGACTACGCTTTTTGGTTTGATGTTATAGCATTAGAGGGTGTCGCATACGGGAATCCGAAGGTCTTAGCAAAATACCGTGTCAGAAAAGGCTCATTAACCAGTAATAAGATTAAACTAATCAAGAAACACTACAAATTCTATAGAACCCAATTACATCAATCGGAATTTACAAGTTTATTGAGTGTTGCTAAGTGGGCGTATGCCGGGGTTAAGAAATACTATTAATCATGTATAAAGAGAATAAACAAACTGAAAAATTTAGGCTTATAAGAGTACTTTGGTTAATGTATGTACTCTTTCCCTTTTATTTAAGAGGCATAGTGGTATACCAAAATATTATTTTTTACGGTGTATCCATATTATTTACCGTTTATTTTTTCTATAAATTATTTAGTGCAAGAATCGAAAGAGGATATATTTCTCGTTACTTTTTATATTTGCTATTGTTTCTTGCTTTGACAATTTTTTCCGCTTTAATTCCTTTTTTTAAGGGTACTGGGGATTACAGTTATACTATTCTTCTTCTTACGTGTTGGGGTAGAATTTTTGTCTTGACCGGAACTGTTATTTTAAGCAACTCGGTCATTAGATATATAAACTTATTAATTGATGCAATTAACTCTTATGTCATCTGTTCAATTGTACTGCTTATACCAAGGCTCCATTCTTTCTATATGAGTATATTAGATAGTAGTACATTAGTATCCAGTCGAGCAGAAGAATTTTACAGTCAAGATTATTACACAAGATTTGGGCTGCTAGGTTTTTCAGGATTTGGTTGTACATTAATGTGTGCAGCAGCTGTCTTGTTATGTTGCTTTATGATAGTTAATAAAATTGGAAAAGAAGAGTCCATTAGTAAGTATGTGTGGAGGATGACTATCTCTCTAGTAGGTACTGCAATGTATGGACGTGTGGGGTTATTTGCCTCAGTTCTACTTATTGTTATTACATTGGTTTATTTAGCAATTAAATATAAAAAATTTGCTATTTTGTCTGGTTCGATTTTTTCAGCCGTTTTAATAGTTATTTTGTTTGTAGCCAATGCAAGTTATTTGCAACAGATAAGTAGTATTAGATGGATGTTTGAAGGCTTCTTTAATTATCTTGATTATGGAACATTTACAACGAAGTCTACGGAAGCCCTGGGCAATATGTATTTTTGGCCAGGAGCAAAAACATTCTTTTGGGGAGATGGATATTATAACGTAGCAGGTCGATACTACATGGGAACGGACGTTGGCTTTTTACGACCGTTACTATTTGGGGGTATATACTTTGAGCTGTTGTATTATGCAACAATTTTGCCATTACTAAGCGTAATAAATAAAAACTTTACAAAGAGGAATGGAAGTTTTCTCCTCTTCATTATTATTATTTTCTTAGTGTTCTTTGAATTTAAAGGTGAAGTATTGATATCATTTAGCTACATAGTGTATACGATTGTGTGTGCTATCCTGCTTTCTAAACGTATTAACATAAAATAAAGTTAATTTATGCCTGCTAATTTTAATTTATACAGGCATTTTTGTTTATCTGATTAAGGTGGAGTATTAATAATGAAAAAATATGTCTTTATAACAAATCAATTTAAGACTGGTGGGGTTGAAAGTGTATTCTTAAATATAGCAAGAAACACAGATAAGGAGATATTACTATTTCCCGTACACAACTCTAAAGATAACTATTTGATAGATTCTTTACCTAAAAATGTATCTATTTTACAGAATAAATATTTAATAAAGCGCAATATAGTTGGCCTTTTTAAGACTATATTTATCGCTTATAAATATCGAAAGAAGTTTCAAAGTAATGATTATAGAGTCATAAATTTTAGTGATACACTTACTACGCTTCTGTTTTCGTATATAACAAGTCCTAAAACTTTTTTTTCTTGGGTCCATTGTAATCCTTATGCGTTAACGAATGCTAAAACATATCGACTGTATTGGTATTTGCTAAAGAAATGTTCTAAAATAATTTTTATTTCAGAATCTCAAAGAGATCTTTTTTACAAAATGTCTCTTAGCAAAAATTTGTGTAAAGAAAATTCTTTGGTTTGCACGAATTTTGTAGATATTAGTCATATAATAAAGCTTTCGGAAGAAGATATTAGGTTAAAAAATTACTTTTTTATGGCCGCTCGAATTGACTTTCGTTCCAAAGATTACATAACTTTATTAAAAGGATATTCATTATTACCGACTAAAATCAGGGATAAATATAAAATGGTAATCGCTGGTAATGGCCCAGATATTGGCAGATTGAAGAAAATGGTTGAGAATATGAACTTGACTGATAATGTTATGTTAATAGGCAATCAGGTGAATCCTTATAAGTATATGAAACACGCTAAATTATACATACATTCTTCGATTTCTGAAGGATTCTCAATGGCAATACTGGAAGCATTGATGTGTGGTTGCACAGTAATCGCCTCTGATTGTCAGGTTGGCCCCTCTGAGATTTTACTGCAAGGAAAGTACGGTTATTTGTATAGACCGCGAGATTCAAAAATGCTTGCTAGTAAAATTAAAGAGGCCTTGCATAATCCTATTTACGAAGATGAAGCAATTAAGCGAGCAGAGTTTATAACAGAGAAGGGTAAGAAACAATTGAGGAGTTTTTTTGATGACTGATAAAACAGTAACAGCTATAGTAGTGACCTATAATCGAAAAAAAGAACTAATGAATTGTATAGATCATCTCTTGAAGCAGATTTCTAAACCGGACAATATTTTGATTATGGATAACTGTTCAGATGATGGTACATTGAATTTACTGAAAGAAAGATTTCATCTTAATATTTTAGAAACAAAAACTAACAAAATGGAAAGGGTCGGCAACATCCATAATGTTCATATATACGTTTATTCAAGTGATCATAACGGTGGGGGTTCCTATGGGTTTTCTACGGCAATGCAGGAGGCATTTGAAAATTTAAAGACGGATTTATACTGGATGATGGACGATGATGGTTACCCGTCTAAAGATTGTTTAAAGGAACTATTACCATATTCGATTAGTTATGATTACATAATGCCTGCTTCAATTGATATTGATGATCATAGCAAACTTTCATGGCCTGTTCGCAAAAAAGATGGTGTAAAAACTACTGAATACTCAGAACTTTGTAAGTCTTGGGGAGACATTATGGATTTTGTTACTCCTTTCAATGGAGTGCTTTTATCTAGTAAGTGCTTGCAAAAAGTAGGGTATGTCAATAAGGACTTCTTCATTTGGGGTGATGAGTATGACCATTATTGGAGATGTAAAAAGCAAGGAATAAATCCTGTAACCTTATTGAAAGCTAAGTTTTATCATCCATCGCAGAAATTACCATTGGTTAAAATTTGCTTTGGACTTTTTACGGCTCCATACGTTGATTCAAAACTACGAATGGTTTGTTTGGCCAGAAACTATACATACATTTATAAAAATTACGGCCAAGCTTATAAGATTCCTTTGAAATTTTTACAATATACCTGGCTCTTTTTGATAACTCGTCATCTTGACTTTCAAGGATGGAAATTATATATTGTTTCAGTTCGAGATGGACTAAAGGGAGATTTCTCTAGGCATAAAAAATATCTTAAATAAGAAGGGCTATTATGATTAGCGTTATTATGTCGACATATAACGAGCCACTGTCACTGATAATTGAATCTCTTAATTCAATTATGAATCAGACATATACTAACTTAGAGATTTTGGTTTGCTTGGATAATCCAGCATCAAAAAATAACAATAAAATTATAGAGTTTACTAAAAAAGATTCTCGCATTAAAATTATGCGAAATCTTGTGAACTTAGGTTTGCCTAAAACGCTGAATCGGTTGATCGAGGCTTCTCATGGTGATTATATTGCGAGAATGGATGCGGATGATATAGCTATCAATACGCGTTTAGAGGATGAACTTAAGTTTCTCCAAAGAAACCATCTGGATTTAGTCGCGTCAAATGTGTCTGATATGGATATGGATGGCAACAACAGTGGGATAATCACAGGATATCCTCAAAGGGATAAGAGAATAAAGGAATATCTAAAATATGGTGATTGCATGCCTCATCCTACCTGGTTAGGTACTAGAGAAATTTTCCTTAGGCTAAAGGGATATAGAGATATAAATGCATGTGAGGATTATGATTTTATTTTAAGGGGAGCAGTAGATGGATTTAGGTATGGTGTATACACCAAACCATTATTAAGATACAGAATCAATGATTTAAGTATTTCACATACGAATAATATTGACCAAATAGTAACGAGCATCTATTTACAAGCAATGTACTCCCAGAAGGAAATACCATCTATTAACGACATTGAATCGTTTAAGAGAAAACCTGAAGGGAAAAAGTTGAGATCTGATATTGTTGATTACTTTAATATTATAAAGTATAGTAATAAGTCAGTAATTTTACGATCTACGGATAGGGTAAAATTATTATGCACTAACTCTTTTGCACGTAGAGAACTAAAAAATAAATTTCTAAGGAACATAATAAGAAAAGAAAAATGAAATATAGTTATATTACTTTTTTGGGTTCAGATAATTATTTAATAGGTACATTAGCGCTCATTGAATCACTAAAAGCGGTTAGAAGTAAAAAACCAATTGTAGTATTGGTATCAAATGCTGTTAGTAATAAAACACTCGAAGTTTTAGAAAAAATGGATATTAAGTATATTAAGGTTAAAGATATCAAGTTGCCTAAAGAAGTATCGGAAAATAATAAAACGGTGAATCAATCGCAGTGGGATAAAACCTTTGGAAAATTGTACATCTTTGGTATGACTGATTTTGATAAGTTAGTATTCCTAGATTCAGATATTTTTGTGAAGGAAAATATTGATGAATTATTTGATAAGCCTAATATGTCAGCGGTGTTTGCAGGAAAGTCTTATTCCGGGAATGAAGAGTGGGAAAAGTCGTTAAATTCGGGTGTTATGGTTATTACTCCTCAGAAGGGGGAAGATGAAAGATTATTTACCATAATGAAAGAGAATATCGATCGATATGGCGAAAGCGGAATTGGTGACCAAGATATAATTCATATGGGATATCCAAAGTGGTCTAAAAACCCTAAACTTGAGATGAATGAAAAATATAATGTTTTTGCTTTATATGAACCTTATTATGTAAGTACAGTCTTGGGGAATAGTTCAATTAAAGCACTTCATTTTATTGGCAGTAAGAAGCCATGGAATATGTCTTTTGGAGAACGAAAGTTATATTTGATTAAGCGACTTGTTAAGCAACTTATTTTAACCAAGAGTTTCAAGGGAGATTTAACAACAATTAGAGATTTTAATAGCTATTGTTCTCTTTGCGATCAAGTAAGAAAGGAGCTCTCTGATAATGTTTAAGTCCTTGACAGATTTCTTGATGCCAATGATTATTTCATTGAAGTGCAACTATTTTAAGATTAAACAACCTCTAAAGAGTCGTTTATCTAATTTAGGAGATTCAAAAAAAATTTTTTATATGATGTTGCCTACTCATGGAAATATAGGTGATCAAGCAATTGCAGTTGCAACATTAAAAATGTTAGAAGATCAATTTAGTGATTATAAGATTGTTACTATAAATGACGATGAAATATATAGTGGTATTCATGCCATTAAAGAAGTTATATCTCCGCATGACCTGATTTTTATACATGGAGGCGGAAATATGGGAGATTTATACTTAACTGCTGAAAGACAACGGTTATGTATTGTGAAAAATTTCCCTAATAATAAAATAATTTCCATGACGCAGACGGCATTCTTCAGTGATTCAAACCAGGGGAGGAGACAACTAGCACGTTCTAGAAAAATATATAATTCCCATGAAGATCTTATCTTATTTGCTAGGGAAAAGAAGACATTCGATTTTATGAAATCAAATTTTGGTAATGCCCATGTTAAATTGATTCCAGATATAGTCTTTTACTTGTATAATCCAAATAATAAGATTAAGGGGAGAAGAAATTTTATAACTACCTGTCTTCGCAGTGACGAGGAGAGTATTTTGTTATCACCTCATGAAGTAATAGACTGTATAAGTAAAATAGATAAGGAAATGTTTATATATGATACTTATGTAGCTAGACAAATTAGTAATAATATCGACCGAGTGTTAGAAGTGCGTTCACTTATGAATCAGTTTCGTCGAAGCAAAATTGTCGTTACGGATAGGATGCATGGGATGGTTCTATCCGCGATTACAGGGACGCCGTGTATAGTAACAAAATCAATGGATGATAAGATTGTAGGGACATATCAGTGGATTAAAGACTTAAACTATGTTGATTTTGTGGATTCTTTTGATAATAAAATTTTAAAAGAAAAAATAGAAAGCCTTTGTAATTTAGAAAAAATAAGCACGTTGGATATTAAATCAAAATATTTAATGGATATTAGAGAACAGGTCTTTAGTAATTGAGCATGAATAAATACAAAAAATTATTTAATAACTCTATTATTTTTGCAATTGGTAATTTAGGCAGTAAGTTAATGCAGTTTATAATGGTTCCATTATATTCATTTACATTAACAACATCCGAGTTTGGGAAAACTGATATAATTACAACAATTATTTCTCTTCTGTCACCATTAGTGAGTTTAGAGATATATGATGCAGTTTTCCGATTTGCAATGGACAAGAGCGAAAATAAGAAGGTTGTTCTTAACTCGGGATTAGTAATAACACTATTATCGTCAATTGTCATATTGTTATTAGGTTTTGTTTTAAATTTATTTAGTTTTTTTAAGGGATACTGTTTAGTCCTTGATTGTTTTTTGTTAGTATGTACTATTTTTTACTCCCTTATTTCTAACTATGTCAGAGCTATAGGGTATTCAAAGCCATTTGCAATAGCTGGTGTAATTAACACATTTATTATGGCTGGCATGAATGTAGTGCTATTATACTTTTGGAAAATGGGTGTAGCTGGTTATGTTATTTCCATGATTGTTGGCCTTCTTATTGGGAGTTTGTATCTTTTAACTACTGGAATAAGGAAAGATATTAACCTTCGTTATTTTAATCGATCTGTTACTGTACGAATGTTTATATATAGCCTTCCACTGATACCCAATTCCTTATCGTGGTGGATAAACTCTACCTCTGATCGATTATTTATCTTGGCAATGGTAGGGGTTAGTGCTAATGGGTTATATGCCATGGCAAATAAGATACCTAATGCAGTAACGATTTTAACTAATATTTTTTATCAGTCTTGGCAAATTTCTGCAGTTGAAGAATATGACAACAAGAATGCCAGAGAATTTATAACCAATGTATTTAACGTATTTACGTATATTCTACTTATAGGCTCTATATTAATACTTATGTTTATAAGACCTTTTTTCAAAATATTGATAGACCCTTCGTACTATTCAGCTTGGAGAATAACACCACTTGTTTTATGGTCTTTAATTTATTCAAGTATATCTGGCTTCTTGGGAACAATATATACTGCAACTAAAAAAACCGGAGAAATATTCATAACTACTGTCTATGGTGCTATTGTTAACATTGTTGCAAGTCTTGTGTTTATTAAATTATTTGGAATATATGGAGCTGCTTTGGCAAATGCTATTTCTTTCTTAGTCGTTTTAGCGGTTCGATATTATCATCTATATGTTAATGGAAGAATTAGTTTTAACATAAAAAATATTATTTTTCTTCATCTTGTATTCTTTGGATATTCAGCAATAGTATTGGTGACTTCATCCAATATTTTAACAATAATTTTCGGTATTGTTGTTATTGCATTGATAGCGATGTCAGAGTGGAATAAAATAAAGAGTATTTTTCATATAGATATAAAAATAAAGTAATTACTATGAGGAGGAAATTATGAAATTTGATTATTTAGTAGTCGGTGCCGGTCTTTTCGGTGCCACCTTTGCCTATGAAGCCGCTAAGCGTGGCAAGCGGGTCAAGGTGATCGAGAAACGTGACCACATCGCCGGTAACATCTACACCAAGGAAGTTGATGGCATCCAGGTTCACCAGTATGGGGCTCACATCTTTCATACCTCTAACAAGGAGATCTGGGACTACATCAACCAGTTTGCGGAATTCAACCGTTACACCAACAGTCCGGTGGCTAATTATAAGGGGCAGATGTACAACCTGCCCTTCAACATGAACACCTTCAGCGAAATGTGGGGTGTTCGGACACCACAGGAAGCGCTAGATAAGATCAACGAACAACGTCAGGAGATGGCCGGTAAGGAACCCCGGAACCTGGAGGAACAGGCGATCTCACTGATTGGTCGTGATATTTACGAGAAGCTGATCAAGGGCTATACCGAGAAGCAGTGGGGGAGAAAGGCTACGGAGCTGCCCGCCTTCATCATTCGTCGACTCCCGGTTCGCCTGACCTATGATAATAATTACTTTAATGACTCTTATCAGGGGATTCCAATCGGTGGCTATACCCAGATTGTGGAGAAGATGCTGGCTAGTGATCTGATCGATGTGGAAACAGGTGTGGACTTCTTTAATAAGAAGGACGAATACCTGCGAGAATATCCACGGGTCGTCTTTACCGGAATGATCGACCAATTCTTTGGCTACCAGCTCGGTGAACTTCAGTATCGGAGTTTGAAGTTTGAGACCGAGGAGAAGAATATTGGTAACTACCAGGGAAACGCGGTTATCAACTACACGGATGCGGAGACGCCGTTCACCCGGATCATTGAGCATAAGCACTTCGAGTTTGGCAAGGGTGACAAGGACAAGACGATCATTACTCATGAGTATCCAGCTGACTGGCACCGGGGCGATGAGCCTTATTACCCGGTTAACAATCAACAAAATAATGAACTGTATAAGAAATATGCTAAACTAGCTAACGAACAGACGCCAAATGTACTGTTTGGTGGTCGTCTGGGTCAGTATCGTTACTACAACATGGACCAGGTATTACACGCTGCCTTGACGGCAGTTGATAAGGAGTTTAAATGAGCCCCAGGCAGCTGATGGTTGCCTGGTAAGTACCGAATAACAACACGTATTGAAAAAAGTGCTCTGCATAACATATCAGTTTTGATGTTACGCAGGGCGCTTGCTCATTTTAAATATGACATTGGGTTTGGACTTCTTTTGCCCATGGCAAAAAGCCCTTGACAACCAATTTTAAATATTGGTGTTTTCCAACATTTTATAACCGGTGTGGACAATACGTATCGTTATTGACTGCTTACGGTTCAGAGTGATTTGATATTGCTTTGAACTTTTTGCTAAAATTGAGAATCTAACTTGAACATATTAGGGCGAGTAGAGAACGATAGTTATACGATTTAAGAGCGTCAAAAAGCTCCAGTTTGGCAAGAAAACCAAGCTAGAGCTTTTTAATTTACTGGGTAATAGCAATATACGAAATACAATGATCGATAGCTGCAGAAGACAAGCTAGAATAATTACTAGTTAGGAACAAAAAATAAACGTAATTTGAATAATTAGCAAACAGTAGTATAATTAAGAAAAGAAAGGAAGTGAGACTATGAGCCTGGAGGGATTTAAAGTTATTACTCTTGTCGGAGGTGACATTGCACTTACGATATCAAAAACGGGAATATCATTTTCTCAAGCAGCAATTATACAGCTTGGAAAGCCGAGATACGTAAGACTGCTGATTAACGAAAAGGATAAAGAACTAGCCGTGCAAGCAACTGACAAAAACGATAATGAAAAAACATCGTTTTTCAACCCAAGTCGAAAAACAATTGCAGTTCGATGGGGAAACAAGTTGCTACGGCAGAAAATCGTTGAGCTAATGCACTGGAACCCGAATTACATGTACAAGATTCGGGGCGATTATCTCCATAAGGATCAAGCATTATTATTTAAGCTTAACGAAGCCGATAGTTTTAATAAGGTAAACAAAAAGCGTAACTAGGAAGGCAGTCCTAGCTACGCCTAAAGATAGTATGTAGAGTATGCGACACTACACAGTTTTTATTTTAACAAATACTCTGACTTCTTTCAATTACACTCTATGTATTATCTCTTGTTTATTGTCAAATGACAAAGAAAGGGATAAACATGTCTATTGTACAAAAACAGTTTATTTATGATAATAATACCGAACCTGCAACCACAGAGGATGTTAAAAAACTTCTCTCAAGCAATAATGGATTGGAAATCGGAGTAGATGATATTACTAAGGCAAATATAGAAAGTCAATTTCCGGTTGATACAAATGTCTCAAAAATTAAAGGATTGAAATCTGCAATCGAGACCTTTGGCAAAGTAAGTGTCAGGAAATATGATTTTCCTATTAAGCTATCGTCCTTACGTGACATTAACTTTATACGGAATGGCAAGGATGTCATTATGAAGTTTGACGTAGTTGATAATAATGGCGTAAAACAAATAGCAGATGTTAATACGCTATACGATTCACGTGAGGTTTTCTTAGACGCATATTTTTCCTTAAACAAGTTTGCAGTGCATGCCGTTGAACTTGGAAAAGAAGATATGATTTTAGATAACATTGCTAAGTTAAGAGATGGCATAGCTGATGATACTAAAATATATCGCTTCTTCGATTCTGATAAGGGGAACCAGCAAAAAACGTATCTAAGAGCTATAGTGTCACGCAGGTATAAGTTGATATATAGTAATGCAGTTGTCTTTTACATAGCTGTTGCTATGGTTAACAATCTTATAACCAAGACGGGGGAAGCGTATACACTCAAATATCTGCGCGTAACTGACTCCAAATTATATATATCATTTGAGGAGGATGCTCCTACGAAAATTGGTAGCAATGCTAGTTTCACGTTAGGGATAGTGGTATGCAACAGTGAGCTGGGTGATGGAGCAGCAACATTTAAGGCTTCTTATAAGATTAGAAATACTAAGGGTAAAAAGTTCACCGTTCTTGGTGAGGAAATTGCAACAATAAAGCATAACTATAATCCTGCACGGGTACGCGAAAGCCTGAATAGGATTGCAGATATAAATAGTAATCGAAATGATATTATTGATGCAATAAAGGAGACTCTTTGGACCAAGAAGGTAGGCAAAAATGAGATTAATATAATTTCGGCCCATATTAGTCATCTGAAGTTAGATAGCTCTCTTAAGGATAAGCTATTAAATGCAATTGATCCGAAATATATTATTAATAAGTCATATGATTTGGTTGATCTTTTCTCAACACTTGAAGAGAAGGTTAAAGATCCCAACACTAAGTTAATGCTAGAGGGAAAATTTGCAAGGTGGATTATGAATCTGAAACGCTCTAACAAGTGAGGAGTAAAGTAAGTAGTCGATAACACCACGTCTAGGCACGGCCGACCGATCCTCCTATACTGAAAAGCATCAGATTCAGTATAGGAGGATTTTCTTATGGAAGAAAATCAGGTTCTTCGTCAAAAAGTACTGATGAAAAAATAGAGTAAGTTTTTAAGCAGCTCGTGTCTGGAATTTGGCATGAGCTGTTTTTTTGATAGGAACTGCTTTATTAATGCTATCCCAATCATCAATAATCCTATAAGTGTATAACTAATTGGTGTAGAATAAAAGAAGAATATAAAGATAATTATTTATCTCGTATTATTTTTAATTTCTATCGGCATTAATTAGTGTACATTTCGGGGGAGATGGCAATTATGAAGGGAATAATTTTAGCTGGTGGCTCTGGGACGCGACTGTACCCGATTACCCGGGGGACCTCAAAGCAGCTGATCCCGGTCTATGACAAGCCGATGGTCTACTACCCATTATCGACACTGATGCTCGCGGGTATCCGTGATGTCCTGGTGATCTCGACGCCCGAGTACCTTCACCAATTCGAGGAACTCCTCGGTGACGGTTCCGACATTGGCATGCACTTTTCCTACAAAATCCAAAAACACCCGAACGGCCTGGCCGAGGCCTTTATCCTGGGTGAGGACTTCATTGGGGATGACTCAGTAGCCCTGATTCTCGGTGATAATATCTATTACGGTGCTGGTCTGTCGCAGCTGGTCCAAGACGCTGCCAAGAAGATCGAGGGCGCGACCGTCTTCGGTTACCACGTCAACGATCCCGAGCGTTTCGGGGTCGTCGATTTCGATGACCAGATGCACGCTTTGTCGATCGAAGAAAAACCGGCCCACCCGAAGAGCAATTAACGGTAAAGAATACGAAACTTCAGGATGTTAAGATTATTACCCCAAAGGTCTTTGGTGATAACCGAGGTTTCTTCGAGGAAACCTACTCTGACCGGGACTTTAAGGAAGCTGGGATCGACTTCAACTTCGTTCAGGACAATCAATCCCTGTCTAGTCGGGCCGGGGTTCTGCGGGGACTCCACTTTCAACGCGGCAAGGCGGCCCAGGCGAAGCTGATCCGAGTTGTAACTGGGGCCGTTCTTGACGTGATTGTTGATGTTCGTAAGGGATCACCTACATACAAACAGTGGGAAGGTTACATCCTTTCCGCCAGCAACCACCGTCAGCTCCTGGTTCCTCGTGGCTTTGCTCATGGTTTCCTGACTCTGACTGACAATGTCAACTTCCTCTACAAGGTTGACAATTACTACAATGCTGAAGCCGATGGTGGCTTCTCCTTTAAGACACCAGAATTGGGCATTGACTGGCCAATTGAATTCGATAAGGCCATCACTTCCGAAAAGGACGCCGCACAGCCAACCTTTACGGAATTTGAGAAGAACAATCCATTTGTCTATGGTGAAATCTAAAGGAGTAGCATCAGCATGAAGAAAGCATTCAAAAACATTATTGTAACCGGCGGCTGCGGCTTCATTGGTTCTAACTTCGTTCATTACCTGGTTAACAACCACCCCGAGGTTGAACACATCACCGTCCTCGACAAGCTGACCTATGCCGGCAACCCAGCGAACATTGCTGGCCTGCCGAAGGACAAGGTGGAATTGGTTGTCGGTGACATCTGCGACAAGGACCTGGTCGATAAGCTGGTCAGCCAGGCCGATGCGGTCGTCCACTACGCCGCCGAGAGTCACAACGATAACTCTCTGATCGACCCAACGCCGTTCATCAAGACTAACATCGAAGGGACCTTCACCCTGATTCAGGCCTGCCGGAAGTATGACGTCCGTTACCACCACATCTCCACCGATGAGGTCTATGGCGACCTGCCATTACGCGAAGACCTGCCGGGTCACGGTGAAGGTAAGGGCGAGAAGTTCACGCCGGACTCACCATACCGTCCATCCAGCCCGTACTCCTCATCCAAGGCCAGCTCCGACCTCCTTGTCCGGGCCTGGGTCCGTTCCTTTGGCCTGCGGGCGACGATTTCCAACTGCTCAAACAACTATGGGCCTTATCAGCACATCGAGAAGTTTATTCCGCGGCAGATTACCAATATTCTGAGCGGTATCCGGCCAAAGCTCTACGGCTCTGGGAAGAACGTCCGCGACTGGATCCACACCAACGACCACTCCCGCGCCGTCTGGGACATCCTGACTAAGGGGAAGATCGGCGAGACCTACCTGATTGGAGCCAACGGCGAGAAGAACAACAAGGAAGTTCTGGAACTGATCTTGGAGCTGATGGGTCAGCCTAAGGATGCTTACGACCACGTCAAGGATCGTCCTGGACACGATTTACGTTACGCTATCGACGCCACTAAGCTGCGGACCGAACTCGGTTGGGAGCCAGAATATACCGACTTCAAGACCGGCCTCCAGCACACTATTGATTGGTACACCACGCATAAAGATTGGTGGAAGGACGAGAAGGCCGCGGTCGAAGCGAAGTATGCTAAGAATGGTCAATAATTAGGTAGAGTTGATTTAACCAGGCAGCTGATGGTTGCCTGGCTTTTTTGGAGGGAATAATAATGACGAAGATTTTAATCACTGGCGCTAATGGTCAGCTGGGCACGGAATTGAGGAACCTGCTGGATGAACGTGGCGCTGCCTATGATGCCTTTGACTCTAAAGATATGGATATTACTGATAAGCAAGCCGTTGACGCAAAGTTCGATGCCTTAAAGCCTGCGGTAGTTTATCACTGTGCAGCCTACACGGCGGTCGACAAGGCCGAAGATGAAGGCAAACAGGTCAATTGGCAGGTTAACGAGGATGGCACGCGCAACGTTGCCACGGCAGCTAAGCGGGTCGGGGCCAAGCTGGTTTACATCAGTACCGACTATGTGTTTGACGGTACCAACCCAGGCGAGTATCAGGTTGATGACCCGACGAACCCGAAGAACGAGTATGGTAAGGCTAAACTGGCGGTGGGGCCGTCAAGGAGAAGACGGATGACTACTACATCATCCGGACGTCCTGGGTCTTTGGCAAGTACGGCAAGAACTTTGTTTACACCATGCTGCGGTTGGCAAAGGATCATGACAAGCTGACGGTGGTTGACGATCAATTTGGCCGGCCAACCTGGACGCGGACCTTAGCGGAGTTCATGACCTACCTGGTCGACCATGAGGAACCATTTGGGACCTATCAGCTCTCTAACGAGAATAGCTGTTCCTGGTATGAGTTTGCCAAGGAGATCTTGAAGGATCAGGATGTTGAGGTGGCACCGGTGCCATCTGAGGCATATCCGCAGAAGGCTTACCGGCCACGGCATTCGATTATGAGTTTGAGTAAGGCTGAGGAAACCGGCTTTGAGATTATTAGCTGGCAGGAAGCGTTGCAGCGGTTTCTAACGGTGATCGGAGAATAATTTTAAGAATCGGTAAGGAAACACGTTCCATTAGGGATGTGATGAATTACCGTTTTCTTTTTAGATTATCTCGAACACACGTTCCGTAAATGATATAATGTTATTAGCCGAAAGATTTGTATTGAAAAGTTGGTTAAGCTTAATAAGTTATCAAACGAAGCAGGTGTTACAGTAGATAAAGGAGGATAAACAGCTATGAAGCAGCAATTATTAAAATACAAAGGTTATCATGGGACAGTGGAGTTTTCACTGGAAGATAATGTTTTATATGGGAATGTGATTGATGTTAATAGCTTAATTTCGTATGAGGGTAAAGACCTAGCAGAACTTAGATCTGACTTTGAAGGGGCCGTGGATGATTACCTAGCTATGTGTGAAGCCCATCATGAAAGTCCAGAAAAGGCTTATACAGGGTCTTTTAATGTTCGTTTAGAACCTGAAATGCACAAGAGGTTAGCCTTATATGCTCGTAATCACAACGAATCTCTGAACACGAGTGTTAAGCAAGCAGTAGCACAGTTGTTGGCTGAATAAGCAGGAATCTAGTAATACGCATGTTTAACCTAGGGAAGATTAGTGTGGGGCGTGATTGGATCTCTGCTGTTCAGAGAGGACATACAAACCGTAGTGCTTTCGTTTGAGACGCTTGTAGTTGCGTTTGAATTCAGGGGTTCGATTAATAATCAAAACTTAATCGTCCTCCTCATTATCTAGATCCTTGAACAGATCATCAACGGAATTGAAGGATTTGTAATTACCGTTATGTAACTCTGCAAGTGACCGCTCAAGACCAGAAGTTTGGTTAGTTAACTCAAACGGAATGCCGTTCGTTTTGATTACTTGCTTGAGGTAGACTTTGATACCAGTTGAAAAGTCCATTCCGAGTCCATCAAATACTTTCTGAGCGTCTGAACGGGTCTTTTCATCAAGGCGTAAGCTGTATGTTTTAGTCATAAAATCACCCTTTCTGTATTTGCATTGTAACACGTTGTAAGTACAGAAGGAAAAATAAAAAGATGCACCGATTAGCACATAGGAATTTATAGCTTTCGGCTCTTTGTTAAGCGGTAAGGATAAGAAGAGAATTTTAAGAACTAGACTAAGCCACTTTGGTTATTAGTCTAGTTTTCTTTTAGTAGTGTCATGGTTCATATTAGAAAGCGCTTGCATAAAACTGAACATAGTTGTATTATGTACTTGAGTACTCAAGTAGTAAGGATGGAATTTCAATGGATTTACAAAGAACTAGCAATAGTTTACGTGCACAAATTGTTTTAGCGATTCAGAACGATATTTTTAATAATCGAGAGGTGGGTGATAAATTACCATCTGAAGCAGATTATGCAAAGGAGTTTAACGTCACACGCTCGACTGTCCAGAAGGCATTAAAGGATTTACAACGGATGAACTTAATTAAAAAGGTTCAAGGGAAAGGATCCTTTGTCCACCAGACCCAACCGAAAGTTAAGCTTTTTAACTTCAAAGGATTTTCTGACTATGCTCACCAGATCGGTGCAACGCCAGTCAATAAAATTCTTGATCAACAGGTAATTACTGATGGTGTTAATAGAATCCTTTACTTAAAACGTTTGCGAATGTTCAATAGCGACAATGCTTTAATTCCAATGACGGTTGATGAGTCGCGTATTAATCTAAACCAATTCCATGGCTTGGAAAAGTATGATTTTAGCAAGCAATCATTATATTCCGTTATTCGTCAAGATTATAAGATAATTCCTTCGACAACCTTGCTAAGGATGTCCGCTGTTGCTGCGGATGAAGAACTAGCGAAGAATCTGCAGTGCAACGTTCATGACCCTCTTTTGCAGGCACAGGGGATCGTTCATGACGAAGAGGGAAGAGTCGTTGAAAAGGCTAAAGTAACATACAGTAATTTTGCTGAATTTGATTTAACACTTGGCATTTAGGGGGAATGATTATGCGTGAAAAAGATAAGATTTTAGGTGCATTATATGGACAAGCAATTGGTGATTCGATGGGGATGCCGACTGAATTATGGCCCATTCAAAAGATCAGGGAAAAGTTTGGCCGCAACATCACAACTTTTCTAGATGGCACTGATGATAATGATATTGCCATTAATTTCAAGGCTGGTGAATACACCGATGATACTAACCAGGCCTTTGCAATTTTAGATGCCCTCATCGAGACAAACTGGGAACCAGATACACGGGTACTGGTCAAACACATTATGAAGTGGGCCGATGCGGTTGGCGCATGGACTAATAATATTCTGGGCCCAAGCAGCAAGGCAGCGCTTAAGCTTGTAAAAGAGGGTAAGGACCCGGCTGAAGTTACCAAGACCGCTTTGACCAATGGGTGTGGTATGCGAATTTCGCCAATCGGAACTCTTTACGAACCCGAAGATTTCGATAAGCTGATTAAAATGGTATATGAGGTTACTAAGATTACCCACTCCAGTGACGTTGCTATTTCAGGAGCAGCAATGATTGCTGGTGCGGTAACTGCCGCAATGGCCGATTACACGTGGGATGACATTGTTGACTTTGCTGAAAAGGCAAATGATGCCGGATTTAAGTTAGGTGCCCCCACATGGGCTGCACATAATAAGGAACGCCTTGAGGTCGGAATTGACATTGCCCATAAGTTCAAAGACGACAATGAGGCCTTTAGTCGGGCAATTTACAACACTGTTGGTACTGGAACCACCATTTCGGAAAGTATTCCAGCAGCCCTGGCAATTGCTTACTATGCTAAAGACGTCAAAAAGAGTGCATTTATCTGCACTAACTTAGGTGGAGATACGGATACGATTGGTGCGATGGCAACCGCAATCTGTGGTGCAAAAGTAGGGGCAAAGAAGATTCCTGAAGACTGGAAAAAGTTAATTGACGAAAAGAATCCTCAACATAATATTCATGAATTTGCAGATAAGATTTCTGAGTTCAAGGCATAGTAAAAATGAGGTGAATTACTATGGATAACGATTTTGTAAAAGTCCCGGAAGAAGATAAAACGCTAAGTCCTGGGAAGCTTTTCTATAACTGGTTTGCCGCTAACATTGGTATTATGGGTTTCGTTTACGGGGCCATCATTGTTAGTTACCACTTGTCGTTCTGGCAATCAGTTACGGCAGCACTGATTGGTGCGCTAACTTTTGCAATTCCAGGATGGGTCGCAATGATTGGTCAGCGTGAAGGGGTTACTACCTTTAAAATGAGTCGTGCGGCCTTTGGTACACATGGTAATAAAATTCCTAATTTCATGGCCTGGTTAAACATGGTTGGTTGGCTTGCTGTTAATGTAATCACTGGTACTTTACTATTCTCTGCAATGCTAAAGACCATTCATGTTCCGCAAACCGGGTTTACAAAGTTTATCTGTTTAGTTGTTTTTGCCGGGTTGGTCTTTCTATCGGGTGTTTTTAAGGAAGACACTTTGGCTAAAATTCAAACATGGCTAAGCTGGATCTTCGGTGCGCTAACTTTGGTCATGTTGATTATGTTCCTTGTGAATGCAAACTGGGGTGAAGCATTTGCCATGAAGCCGGGCAGTTGGCTAACCGGTTGGCTGCCAGCAGTTGCATTTATCGCGGCTGGTTCAAGTATCTCATGGTCAATGGCTGCGGCTGACTGGGGTGCCTATGTTCGTCCTAACACGAGACCATCTGCTACTTTCTGGAATACTACTTTAGGTGCGGCAACACCACTCTTCATTTTGATGGCCGGTGGGGTTCTTCTAAGCACGATTTCACCAAGTTTAGCCAGCGCCAGTGATCCATATCAGGTAATGTATGGTGCTATCCCTGGATGGTTTGGCTTTCTTTACTTCCTAGTTGCTGCCGGTGGTATTATTCCGCAATGTCTTGTTTCATTCCGTTCGGCACGAATTAACCTTTCAACGATTGGGATTGAGGTTTCACAAAAGACTTCACTGATTTTACATGCGGTAATTATCATCCTAATCTCTGTCTATGTTCTGTTTATCTCTGGTAACTTTTTAAGCAACTTTGAATTATTCTTGAACTTCTTGGGCATCTGCCTTGCTTCATGGGTTGCCATTTTCTTAGTGGATAGCGTTATTTACCGTAAGAATGGTTATGACGTTAAATTGATGGAGCCTAATTCTCCTGTTCACTACAACTGGCCGGGGATCATTTCTTGGATCATCGCAACTATCTTTGGGTTCCTATTCACCTCAAATGGAGCATACCGAGGTCCATTTGCTCGTGGCATTTTTGAAAATAACAGCAGTTTAGCAGTCTTCATTTCAGGTATTGCCGCAATTGTTGTTATGTTTATCTTCTCCTTATTTGTTAAGAACCGCAATAAGCAGGAGGCTTGAATATTATGGTGAAAAAGAGTCTAATTATCGGCGCTGCTTTTGTAGACGTAATAATGGATGTTGCCCAGATTCCCACTTCTGGGGGCGATGTTACCGCAAAGTTAAAATCCTACAACATTGGTGGTTGTGCTTTTAATGTCTATGGTGCAATTCGGCATTACATCGGTGCCGAATATGCTGATCTTTTTATCCCCGTGGGCAAAGGGCAGTATAGTGAAATAGTTCGGAAAGCCATGAATGATAGTAACATTCCGATTTTGCTTGAGGACGACCATAAGGATAATGGCTGGGACTTATGCCTGGTTGAACCAAGCGGGGAGCGGTCTTTTATCACGGTTCCAGGTATTGAGCAAGATTGGAAGGATAAATGGTTTACTAAGATTGATTTGTCTGACTATAAGTACTTCTATGTAAGTGGATACGAAATGGAAGACCTAGAATCGGCTAATTTGCTATTGGATCACCTAGAGCAGCGTGATGAAGATTCATATATACTGTTCGATGCATCACCGAGAATTAGCCATATTGCTCCTGAAATTATCAGCCGGCTGATGTCAAAGGGTGTCATTATCAATGCCAATGAAGATGAAATTGGATTTCTTAGCGATAAGGATAGCCTGGAAGAACAAGCTAGTGATATCTTCAATCAAACTACTGAGCCAGTGCTGGTCACTCTTGGTGCGAAGGGTACGTATCTATATGACGATCATGGCGGAAGAATTATTGGAAGCAACAAGGTCGAAAATATTGTCAACACAATCGGCGCTGGTGATACCCACTGTGGTGGAGTAATTGCTGGGCTGTTAAAGGGTGATTCGTTCGATGAAGCATGTAAGGTTGGAAACGAGCTCTCCGCAAAGGTAATCCAACAAGAGGCCGGAAGTTTGAAGTAAGTTGATTCTGCTACTTATTGATGAGGGATATCGTTAGGGGAACTTTCTATGCTGAAACTGTTGTTCAGTAGTAGTATTTTCATCAGTTTTCATCTTGACTATTAAAGGAGGCGGTTTATATGGTTTACCAAAAGAATTTTACAACTACCTATACCATCAACGGACATGAGTACACAGTAACGGCGCCAGCACTTTTCGATAGTAATACCAATGAACTAATTCCGGATAAAGAACTGGATGATCAAGCTGCTGAAATAGCTCGTCAACAGTATCGCAATGACATGGGGTTGTTGTCGCCACAAGACTTAAAGCAATACCGGGCTAAAGTAGGTTTATCTCAACGTAACTTGGCTGAATTAACTGGCCTAAGCCCAAATACGATTGCGCTTTACGAAGCGGGAGCATTTCCAACAAAGGCTAATAATAGGTTGCTAAAATCGCTCATTGCAAGTGATGATGTACTTCAACACTACATTGCTGATGAGAAGGGTAATTATTCTGATGAATTAGTCGCTAAGGTGAATTCTTATCTAAGTAATAGCGATGGTGTCATTGAATCGCAAAATGAGCAGCCCCAATTTACGGCTGTGCAATTAGCTAATTGGCTGCGCGTGGAAAACTACTTTGCACGGGATAGTGACTTAAATATTGACCCATTGACTCAGATGAAGGTTATAAAGCTTCTCTACCTTGCATACGGAAGGTATTTAGCCGCAACCAGAAATAAACTTTTTTCTTCACCAATTATTCACTTTCAATATGGCCCACTGATAACAGAGGTGCATGATAAGTTTAATGGACAGCGGGTGTTGGATATTGGCAAACCAGATAAAGAGGCAATGAATGACTATAACCTGGTTTCTCAAGATGGTGAAATTGTTGGGTTGCTGAGTAAGGTTAATGAAGATTACATTAATTACAATGCATCTCGACTAAGCAAGCAAACTCATCGACCAGGTTCTCCGTGGTATTTAACACCAGATCGAGAGGTAATTAAAGATCAGCTAATTTTCGACACTTTTAAACGTGGTGTAGAAGAATAATTAGTTGAAAGGCGCATTTCCTGTAACTTCTTTACAATATATGCAACTCATCCCTAAAATTGGCGGGTGAGTTGCTTTTTTAATATCACTTTAATTGCTGATGGGGGTATGATTGATATAGAATATAAAAAATACAATAGCCACTCGGGCTTTTTTGCGTAAATAGAAAGCGCCCAACCAATAGGAAGGGCGCCAAGATTATTAGCCATTACTTGAACAGCTTCTTAATTAGGTGTTTAACGTGCTTACTAGGCACAATAAGCAATATGATGCACCAATGCAATTGGGACACCTCCCTCTTGCACATACTTGTGGAGTGATTAAGTCCAACAGTGCGCTTTTGCATTGTACCACGATTTAATTATGTTATAATACTTACATAAGCAATATGGTGCCGGTGTGCAAAGTGGTTCCAGTTGATTACTTGAACCGTACCGGTAGAAGGGGTGTCTTAATCGGCGCCCTTTTTTATTATCGGTGCGATTCCAGACGATTTTACACCGATATGTTAAAATACAGACAGGTATTCTATTACAAAAAGGCGGCACCTTCAATTCGAGGGTGTCGTCTTGTGATACCTGGCATATTTTTGGCACAAAATATCAAAGGCATTCTGCTTAATTTTCCTATATATGATAGGAATATAAATCAATTAAAATAAATGGACAGATATGCTACAATGGCCTTAATAAAATTAAGGATACATAGCAACATGCTTATAATTGGTTGTTTAAGTCTCCGGTGCTGAGAATATCAGTCAGGAGGCCTTTCATTTGCTTAAAAATGAAATCGTTTCCAGTAAGCCTTTAGTGAGTAGTTAAGGATGATGGAAATTGAAACATATTAATGAAAAGGGAGCGGAAAATAGTGCTCAAATGTGTGGATGTTTATTCCGGTAGTGCAGATAGTATCATTACCGGGCAGGATACTGATGCGGTAATTATCAAGGCGACCCAGGGGACGGGCTATGTCAACCCCAAGTGCAATCACCAGACTGACCTGGCCAGAAACCTGGGCCGGCAGCTTGGCTGGTATCACTACGCTGGTGGTGGCAATCCTGAAGCTGAAGCGGATTACTTCATTAATAACATCAGCAACTACGTGAAGCACGGTGTCTTGGCCCTTGATTGGGAATCATACCAAAACAGTGCCTGGGGTGACCGGAATTGGTGTCGGCGTTTTGTCAACCGGGTTCATGAACGGACCGGGGTCTGGTGCCTAATCTATGTTCAACAATCGGCCCTGGCACAGGTGGCCAACATTGCCAATGACTGCGGCCTCTGGTGTGCCTGGTACGCCTCGATGAACTGGAATTCCTGGACATTACCGAATGCTAATTTCAGTGTCGCGCCGTGGCCAGTGATGACGGGTTGGCAATTCACTGGCGGTGATATGGACTGGTCGGTGTTCTACCTGACTAGGGAAGGCTGGAATCGGCTTGCTCGTGGTGATAATGCTCCGGCCGACCCGCAGCCAGTTAATCCACAGCCTGTCCGTCCAACTGCACCCCAGCCTGCACCTACCAAAAGCTGGGTTGATGCCCAGGGGGTTACCTGGTATCGGGAAGACGGCACATTTACCATCACAGTACCAGAGGGGATCATCTTGCGGTGGGGTGCGTCCGTTGAGTCCACGGAGATTGCCGTCTTGCCTGAGGGCAGCGTGGTTAAGTACGACGCCTTCTGCCACTCCGGCGGGTATGTCTGGATCAGGCAGCCGCGTGGAGATGGCCAGTACGGGTACCTGCCAACCGGTGAAAGTAGGGACGGCAGGCGAATTAGTTACTGGGGAAGATTCAGCAAATAAACGGCGCAGGTTTAACCCATCAATAGAATGGACGATAGCGAATTGAATCAGGATCTTGTGTATCTGCCAAGTACTGCTGGAACAATGGCAGCTTGAACCTAACCCGGCCCTGGCCAGCCGGGCTAATCAAGCCTTGCTGAATCATCCGACGACGGTATTGGTTAACATAGTTTTGCTGTTGCTTAGCTGATTTTTGATAACCCATTAGGGCGGCAATCCGGGTGGTCGTCATCCCCTGAGCCGTGCCAACCAGGTATTCACGATCGTGGTTGGAAAGGTTGTCAAAGATAATATCGTAGCTTTGCGCAAACAGGTCCTGAATATATAACGGCTTGACCGCGTCAAAGGTTTGCTGATTGGCGGCTTGCCGACTAATCTTGGTAGCGTTCCAAAGCTTATAACCGAGTAATTGAAAGCCAAACGAGTAACCGCCAGTCAACTGGGCAATTTGATGGGTAATATGTGGGCCAAAATCCAGGTGCTTTTGGTATTCCATTTCAATTTCGTTGATATTTAACATGGTTGTTTGGATATGCCGGGCGCGCTTTAGGAAGGTCAGCGTCTGGTCATGCTCGATATCGTAAATCATTTTTGGCAATCCATCAGCGACTAAATAGAAATTGAGGTTGTGGCGTTTCAGATTTTGCAGTAGTTGGATAAATTCACGGGTATTTTCCTTATGATTAAATTCGTCGATAAAGATCACGACCCGCTTGTGGAGCCTGGTTAGCATTGCCATGAAATTTTCAATATCTTGGGTAGTGTAGTCTTCATTGCTCTTGTTAAAGCTCAAGCCAAACCCCATCACCGAGACAGCGGCGACCTTGTCAATTAATGAATGGATCTTGAAAATGTTTTTCAGATTATGGCCAAATGCTTGGACCATTCGTTGATTATTATCGATTTCGATGATGTATGTATCAGTCAACTTCATTACTTCTTGCTCAATCTGGGTTAATAGGGCGGTTTTCCCGGAGCCCCGTAGACCAGTAATGAAAATTACCCGGTTAGGATCGTCATACGCGATGGCCTGAGCAACTGATTTGGGGCTTCCAAAGTCACTCTGATAGTTGGGTAGACTTATTTTAGGCGGCGTTCCGAAACTTGGATCAAATGGATTTTTTAACTGTTTATTAAACATAGGGTTCACCTACTTTTACATTTTTTTACATTTTAAATTTATTTTACATTTTTTTACATTTTAAAGCTAGCATAATGCTGTTTGCTGGTATGCTAGATTTACGGTAGTGACATAAATGGATTGGAATGCTTCGGTTCCGATCCTTTTTGTGTTGACTCTACGGCTGGTACTAAATTGTTGCCAAAGAGCTGAAAATCTAATCTTGGCGCGTCATTTAGGCCAAATACGCGCTAAAATGAATGTGAACAATATCAAGGAAGTGACAAAAATGCAGTTAACGACCGGACAGCAGATAGCGCTTGATAAGATTGATAGATTTTTGGACAGCGACCGGAAGATCTTTATCCTAACCGGTCAGACTGGGACTGGCAAGGTAGGCATGGTTGACTCCATCTTACGGTTAGCTGGTCGTCGCCAACTGACAACGAAGCTGATGGCAGCGACGGGTCCTGCCGCCAAGGCAGTTAGTGCCGTCGGGCAGGCCCAGACGATTCACCGGTCGATCTACCAGCGGGCCCACGACGAGGTGGAGGTTAACGACCAGGACACCCAGATTGCGGCGGTCCGTCTGAAGTTTCCCCTTGAAAATGATACCAACACGCGGCTTTTTGTCGTTTACGGGGCCGCAATGATCAGTAATCAGGAGAACGCCATGTCGCGCCTGCAGTTCGGCTCTGGCCGGCTTCTCGACGATTTGATTGCGGCAACTGGGATTAAGAATCGGCCAGCACAAATTATCATGATTGGGGACGAATTCCAGCTACCCGCCGCCAGTGTCAGTACCCCGCCAGCCCTTAGTATGGCCTACTACCGGGATCACCAGCTGGCGGCTGAAAAGTATGAGTTGACTGACCTGACAACACCAACTGGGAGTCTGGCCGTTACCCGTCACCAGCTGTCCACAATGATTGCTGACCCGGTCAAACGGCTACCATTTGAGTTTGAAGATGATGGTCAGACGCTTTTTAATCTTGACTTTCGCTGCCATAGCGATCAAGAGCGCGAACAGGCAATTGTCAACGAGTTCGTCAAGGAATTCCGCAAGCGGGGGCAGGGTCAAGGTTGCGTAATCACCAATAATAATGCCCTCGCCCATGCCTATAACCAGCAGATTCGCAAACGGATGGGCCTGGCTGATCGACTGGCGGTGGGGGATGTTCTCTACTTTACCCGTAATCAGTATGACCTACCCCTGGGCACTGACAAGTTGAACGATGTCTTTGCCGGAACCACGATCTGCATCACGGCGCTGGGCGCCAACCGGGACTACCGTAACCAGCAGTGCCAGCTCCACTTCCAGGAGGCACGGTTCTTCTTCTTGAATGACCCTGCCCGGCACCAATATACGGCGGAATTAATTACCAATCTCCTGACGACTGGGGAAACCCAGCTGAGCGACCAGGAGGTGGTGGCCCTATATCAGGACCTGTATGAACGCTTCAAGGCGTCGCACCCGGACGTCATGACCCAGCTTAAGGAGCACAATCAGCAGGTGGAAAGTGATGACGTCCACCGCCAGCACGATGCTCGGACAACTGAGTTTCTCCAGGCGGCGGCTGAGCATCTCCGTCAGCTAGGAATTACCCTTCCTGATCCAGAACAGTTGACGACGCGGCAATACAATCAGGCTATCCGTCAACTCGTGCAGGCCCACCCAGATGCGGATCCCCGTCGTGATTGTAAGCGGCAGAAACTGCCCAACATGTTAATGAAGCTGCTACAAACGGATCCTTATTACAAGGGGGTCTTAGTTCAGTATGCTTATGCCCGCAACTGTTACCGGGCCGCGGAGGAAAAGTGGCCGAATGTCTACCTGGACTTTGGTTGTCCTACCAATGTAACTGAACACCGTTTGCGGTTCGCCTATACGGCCTTATCTTGTGCCAAACGATGGGCCGAAGTCCGTAATGCCGGGAGTATTTTTCGAAAGTTTAAGCTGAACACCCAGGTTATCGACGGGCAGCGCCTTGCCAGGGATGTTCAGATGGCAACATCGTTTGATCAAGTGGGACCAGTGACCGCCTTGGAACGGTCCTTGTTTGCACATCTGCAATCACTGTGTGGCCCACTTGACTTTACCATCAGCGGGGTTGATCGGGAGCTGGCCAAGTACTACCTGCTGGTCTACTTGGCCGGCGCGGACAGTTGCCGGATCCAATTTTACTACTCGCCAAAGGTAGGCTGGACGACTGCCAACCTGGCCGCCGATCGGGAGGCACTTGACCACAATGAGGCAATTCAAAAACTGATTGCTGGGTTGCGTCAGTTATCAGCACAGGAGGACTAGCAATGGATGAAGAGCAAGTGAAAGAACAGATTAAGGAGTTACGTAAGCAGGCTAAGGAAGCACCGCAGAAGGATCATCGTCAGATCCTCGGGCGGGCTTATAATTGTGCACAAGCGGCACGCCGCGAAGGCCTGAATGTTGATTGGGAATTGTCCTGGGTGATGTACGACCTGCTGGTTGATGAACTCGATCGTGAGCAAGACGGAAATGGGCGGCTGGTTAGCCTGGCGAAGATCTTGACCCAGTGTCAACGATTGGGCCTATTTGACCCCCAGATGGGTAACTACCTATTTTGGAAAAACCTGCAGTCTAGGTTGGCTAACAAGGCCTGGGAATTGGCCAAGCAAGACCAAGCTGCGGACCTTGTCAAGTTCATGATTACCATCAGCCCATCGCTGGATGACTTATTTACGGTAAACTATGCGCTTGAGCCGCAGGACCATGTCTACCTCAACGTGAAAAGCAATGAACGGGGGATGACGGCCGTGGCCTCGACAATGACGTCTGCGATGACAGTAGCGATGCGCAGGTCAGAAGACTGGTCGGCACTGCTCGCCAATATGTTGGTAGCGCAAGGGGCCCTGGCTCGGTCTATTCGCCATAATATTGGCAACCAGGCATTGGCATCGCGAGCCTGGGAGTTAGAGAAGGCGGATGATCAGGCGGGGCTGCGGGCTTTCTGGTCGGTAATCCAGCCGTTTGTCAGCAAACAGGATATTGCGTTTGAAGTATTGTTTACACCTTTCTATGTGGGACTCTATAAGCACCACCCAGACCAGTTGGCTCAAAACGGCCGCTGCCTGATGGAGCTGATTGCCACCCTGGGGATTAAAAACCTTAGCCATGACGACTATCAGGCTACGACGAATGGTGACCAGTCCTATCCAAGCCTGGCTGATAATGTTGCCGACCTATACCTGGCCCTGAACAAGCCGCAGCTGCCGCTTACCGACCAATTTAAGCAGCTGCTCGATCAGCGGGTTATTAAACAGGTACTTAGTCGTGAATGGGATGCTGCCAAGAGCCATGATCCCCAGCAACTGGTCACCACCTTTGCGGATACTAAGCCACTTCTTAGTCAGGCTGACTACCATTCCCAGACGGGGAGCCTGCTTTTGCCATACTATCTCGGCTTGTACCAGCAACAGAAGGACCAGTTGGACCGGTACGCTGCTACCTTGGAGCAGGTAATAGAATTCTTTGGCTTTGACCACTTCAGTGAGAGCGATCGTCAGGAGAAAGAAAGCGACAGTGGGCACATTTTGCCTAGTCTCGCCGAAAAAATCGTTTCCGCATACGTCAAAGCCCTATTGATAACGGGAGCCCGCGATGAACAGGTTACCTTGGCGCAGCATGGGCTAACCATTCTCAAAGACCAAACCACTAATCGGGATTGGATTGTCTATCAACTAGGGAAGCTGCTGGACCAGCGAGGCCAGCTTGCCCAGCTTAATGACGAGTTGCTGGCAGCGGTTAAACATAACCAGCGCAACACCTACTTCTGGAGTATGTTGGCGGCTCGTTACCGGGACGATGATCGACAGAACTATCAGGCCGCTCTGATGATGGCGGTTTCCTTACCAAATGCTCGGCTAGCGGACATCGCGACCTTAATAACCCTCCTGGCTGATCAGGAAGCGCAACGTCCCCTGGTTAAGGGCCTGGTCCAATTGGCCAAGGCAACGGTCAGGGCGGGTCAGCAGCTGCCGGCGAAAATTAACCAGGTGGTAGCTCAGGACTGGTACCAATCGACTTCTGCCTGCGATGACGTGACAACTACCCTGCAGGATCAAGCCAAGCCGGCACTGGGCGAGATCCTCTACGTTGATGTGACCCCGGCACCGTTCTTTGTTTGCTGGAATAATCAGGAAAAGAATTCCACGGGGATCATTCCCGTTACGACCGGCAGCGTCATGAACCCGCCGATCCACCTTCATGACCAGGCCTTGACGCAACAGGTAATGCCCGGTAAATTCTATCAGGCGCGAATCGTAATCAATGGCAAGCATCATGACTACTATGGTCAGCTGCAATCGTATCAGCCGACTGATGAGGTCAAGATGAACTATATCCTGCCGTTCAATGGTGAGCGACTTGACCGTAACGAGCGTCATGGCTTTGGCTTTCTGCACTTTCTGCATTCTGACTGTTTTGTTCCTGATAATGTAGTCAGTCAGCATCAGTTGCATAACGGCGACTTGCTCAGTGGGGTAGCCCAGATTAACTGGAACTCTAAGAAAGAGACGTGGGGCTGGCAGTTAGCAGAGCTGAATAAGGTCGAACCGGCCACGGAAAAACAGGTGACGGGGACGTTTGAGTACCAGACCATTGCTTCTGGCCGGATCTTGGGGTTTGTAGTGCTTCCAGATGGTCAAAAGGCGCTGGTTCCAGAGGAATTTCTTGAGGCCAGTGAATATGACGATAATCAAGATGTAGTGGCGAAGGTTGCCTACCACTGGAACCGTAAACGGGCAAAGTGGGACCTTCGGGTGACCAAGATAGCACCCGCTGACGTTGGTCTATGATTTCACAATGGATGATAATACAAAGGATGTCGACAATATCGATGTCCTTTTTTTAATTTGTTCGGCAATTTTACAGTACGAGGGGGTACAATAAAAGACGGATTATTTTATCGGTAACATTGAGGAGTGATTTTATGACTCAGGCAAGCACGGTCAACGTTTATCGACTGATGCTGAACAATAAGTACGGCTGGATTGCCAGTGCCTATCCGGATGATCAATTCGATAAGGCAATCAATCGCCAGATTTCAAAGGCTGAACGGCAAACGCAGCCGCTGACGGAAATTCAACAAGCACTATTGACTCATGGTGACGAACCGGGAGTTACCCACCAGTTAATCGGGACCGTTGAGCGGCTGGACCAGACTAACCGGGCCCGTCTGATTGTCAAGGACCTCCAGCAGTTTGCGCCCGGCCAGGTACTAGGTCAGTATATTTCATCCCTTTATTTTTACGGGGTGGCTGTCTCAGGGACCAACGACGCTGGCAACGTTTCGCTGGATCAGTTGTGCAAGTTGATGCAGAAGTATCCTCAGGTTAAGTTTGGCTGGCCAGCTGACGCGAAAAGCTATCGTCAGCAGATGACGGGCAATTCGTCCGCATTCGCAATTCGGCGCGCCCAATGCCTCAAGTATTGGTTTGACCAGGGGGATCAAGACCTGAACTGGCTGTATGCCCCATCACCTGCGCAGGACAACTATCGGCAGACCTTCGCCTGGCTGAAGCAGAACGCACCCGACATCGCTAACTGGTATTATGATCAGCCGAGTGCGACAACGGGGATGATCTGGCACTTTACGGATATTAACAACATGGCCAATATTTTGTCATTTCAGGAGATTGCTTCGAAGAACTGGGGAACCGAGCAGCAGATCATTAGGAATGACAATGCCGCAAGCAGCGTTAATAATGACGCCACCAAACCCTGGGTGCATGACTATGCCCGCTTCTACCTGCGGCCTAAGACCCCAACCCAATATCGAAACGAGGGGATCTACCAGTACTATGGCGACCATCCGGACTTCAAGGCGATGCCCAAGTCCCTGACCAACTGGAACCAGACCGCCTTTTGGACGGACGGGCGGCCGGCACACCTGCCGGTTCCAGTCTTCATTGGCTTTAGCCTCAGCAAGTTCCTGCAACAGGGCGGACACCTGGTCAAGGGTTCCCTGGCGGGCAAGCGGGTTGCCGATCAGCCCGAGGCGATGTTTGACGATGACTGCTCCTTCCTTAAGGAGCATGTTCGCCAGATTTACAAGGACTGGAGCGCTCCCAACTGGTTGAAACACACCGAGTTTGTGTTTCCGCAACGGCTGAAGTTCAAGGCGAGTGATATCTTACGGATCGTCGTACGAAGCGAGGCCGAGAAGCTGGTCCTGCTGACCCTATTGACGGAGCACGACAGCGCCCTTTTCAGCAATAAGCAGTCTCACCAGGAGATTGACCCACAACGCTATATTGACCGGATTGTCGTTGACCCGCAGTTTTTCTATTCCCACGGGAGCATGGTCCAGACCAGTCCCGCCTCAGCCCAGCGCGATGTGATGCACAACCAGTACCACCTCGGTCTGCAGCCAGCCGTAGCCCCGGCTAACCTGACGCGGACGGTGCAGCCATTCGGCTTTAGCAAGGTGGTCAATGGCAATGAGCTCCGGGTCGATGTTCCCGAGCTTAAGCAGGTAACGCTAACGGTTCGTGATGTTAATGGCGAGATCAAACCCGTAGCCCGTTTTCATGAGCCGGATTGGATCCTGGGGACAAATGAGTGGATTCCGACTAAGGTGCAGCGTGAGATCAGTGCTGCTCGGGGTTATCGCTTGAAGTGCCGCTATTATTCCTCGCTATATTATCGCGGCCATTACTATAAGCTATGGCGCGCAGCGGGAAGTGACGAATGGCACTTTGTGGATACGAATGAAGTGGCCGATATTATCTCGCCCGCCGATCGGCCAATCCTGAAGAGGGTTGAGGAGAGCTTTCGAGCGGTCTTTAGGAACACTGACATTACGGAGGATCAAGCCAGTGTACCCGCTGACGTGACTTTGGCACCCACAGCTAGCCAGGCGCCTGCACGGCCAGCCCCCGAAACACCACCGCATGTGGATTCGGCCACGCCGGCTCCCTCGGCGGCCCCGGCAGACAATGACGACAATGATAACTTCTTGTTATTGTTTTAGGAGGTCGAGTGAACGTGATTATCTATACTGATACCAACCTATTCCTTTCACCAGCGCAGACCCTGGTGAACACGGTTAATACCGTTGGCGTGATGGGACGGGGGATTGCCAAGGACTTTAAACATTACTACCCCCGGATGTTTGAACATTACCGGACCATCTGCCGAGCCCACCAGCTAGACGTGGGGCAACTGATCCTGAGCAAGGAGGAGCCGGTATTATGGCGGCGCAAGCCCACGGGGCAGCAACGGGAGCGCTGGGTCCTGAATTTCCCGACGAAACGCCACTGGCGGGCTAAGTCAAAGCTCGACTATGTAGAAAACGGTCTGGAAAAATTTGTCAAGACCTATGCGCAGCGCGGCATTAAGTCGGTGTCCTTTCCCCAGCTTGGGGTTGGCAATGGGGGCCTCAAGTGGCCGGTGGTCCAAGAGATGATGGAAGACTACCTTGGCTCGCTTGATATCCCGGTCTATATCCATATCTACCATCCCCATACTGACCATTATGATCAGGATGATAAGAAGGCCATCGAGGCGAACCTCAATGTTGCCCATGATGCCTGGCGTCAGTGTGAAGCGGTCCTGGCTGCTGGTTTTGACCAGGACCCGAATGTGAACGTCGATGGGGTAGTGCTGCCGGGAAATGAGACCTATGATCGGGCCCAGGCACTGGCAGGAACCAAGGAACTGCGCCTGATTGACCAGGAACGTCCGGCTATTTGGCTGCAAAGGGATAGTCATTCCGCCGAGCCGCAGGTTGAGCAGCTGGAACTTGATATATAATGTTCTCGCCTTTAGAAACGGAAGGATCCAGATGAGTTTTAACCATCATAATGAACCACAGATCATTATCGACGGCCGGGTGGTAGACGTCACGGAACTGGTCAAGCGGTATCACCAGCTGGATCGGCGGCTAACCCAGACTGAGCAGCGGGTCGCTCAACTGCAGGAGCAGCTTGAAGCCTTGCAGGGGCGGAGTGGTGCGACGGGCGCCCCGGCTTCTCGAGAGAAACTGATTGATCGCTATTATCGGGTGGTCGAGGCGGTCCTTGGCGACTACCAGACCCAGGTTGCTACATTGCAGCGGCAGCTGACCGCCTGCCTGTCCGGCAACGGTCAGACCGAGTTTCTCCAGCTAGCGGCCCATACCATGTCACCGAGCAGCTACCAGAAGATGTTTTTGGAGCGCAATCAGCAGTTAGTTCGCTACCAGCACCAAACGGAGGCGGACAGCCACGATGAATTGGACGGTGTCCGCT
Organism: Limosilactobacillus pontis; assembly: GCF_002940945.1. Classification (GTDB taxonomy): domain Bacteria; phylum Bacillota; class Bacilli; order Lactobacillales; family Lactobacillaceae; genus Limosilactobacillus; species Limosilactobacillus pontis_A. The sequence continues at coordinate 133,554 of NZ_PNFV01000001.1, read as the reverse complement.
ACTGGGGCAACCTTGTCGACCAGTATCGGGATGTCCTGACCTGTCTTCTGGAAAAGAATCACAACGTTCACCGTGATTTCAGGCATGCCTACCACTATGCTAAGTCAACTGTCCAGCGGATTAGGGAGCGTAAGCCGGCCTACCTGTCTGACCAGAACGTTATGGACCTGCGTACGATCTACGGTGGGATCAAAGATGCAGCGGCCTATCATGATGAGCTGAAGCGGTTTTACAATCAGGCGGGGCTCACGCTCAAGGGAGTCGCTGGCGAGCGCCTGGTTAAAAGCGTCGTCAAGGCCGATGCCAACAGCCGGGTGCTGACCAGCCTCAACCTGCCTTACGCATACCACAATGGCACGGAGAACAGCAACCAGATCGACTGCATCGTGGTCAACCAGAAGGGGATCTTTGTCCTGGAGATCAAGAACTACACGGCTGACACGATTGGCATCGATCAAGATGGCAGGATTGTGACCGAACGAGGCGGCCGAACCTTTCGGGGTAGCAGGATTGCTCGCCAGGGGCAGTTCCACTATAATGCGGTTCTGGAGGCCCTGGCGGCTGATGAGGAGGTCAAGCCAGCCCTTAAATATCTCAGGCGCCAACTTCACGTTCTTTATATCTCAGCCAACCCGCAGACTAAGATCATGTCGGTCTTACCAGGTGCCAACCATCACTACCGCTTCTTGAGTCTAGCAGGGTTGCGCCAGTACATCGATGGCACCAATGGCCAGCTGCGGCCCGCCCTTGTTCAGGCCGTGGTTGAGGCCATTGATAGCCGCCAGCAGGCCGAGAAGACCTATGGATATCTTTGCTTCCCTGCGGATCCGGCCAAGCGGGCTCGGCTGGCTTGGCAGCAGTATAGGGTCATGTCCAAACTGCTTAAGCTCCGGCTCGATGACTTTGTGGACCGTCGTGACCCGGATGTTCGGCAAAAATTAGCCAAGGCTGGTTTGCGGACGTGTGACGGTTATGTGACCAGCAAGCCGCATTAAGATATAATAAACTTAGGAAACTAGGATAGGGAGTGGCTTTTATGGACAAGAAGAAGATTCTTCACCAGCTGTGGAACCTGTTGCAACTGTGCATTGCAGTCCTGTTGTTGTACTATATCGTTAACTATCTGGATATGCTGATTAAGTAAGTAGAAGGCAACCGCGGTTGATGGACTGCGGTTGCCTTTTTATGATGGCTTTTATTTTTACGAACAAAATCACCAATAAGATGATATAATGTTCATATTAATCTAAGGAGGGAATCGGCCCGATGAACAAGACTGACTACATCAACTATCTTCACCTTCAGCCGCATCCAGAAGGGGGCTGGTACCGGCAGGTTTATCATAGTGCTGATACCTTTATGCCCGCCACAGTGGGCAGGGAGCGTTACTACTACACGTCGATCTATTTCCTACTAGATACCAGCTCGCCATCGCACTTTCACCGTCTGAAACATGATGAGCTATGGTATTACCATGCTGGTGACCCGATCACGATCTACACCCTCTATCCGAATGGTTCGGCTAATCAGGTAATCCTTGGCCCCAATTTGGCTCAGGGCGAACAGCTTCAGTACCGGGTATCAGCCGGCGTGATCTTCGGTTCCGCAGTCAACGCGTCAGGGTTTAGCCTGGTCAGTTGTGCTGTAGCCCCGGGCTTTGACTACCACGACTTTGAAATCTTCGACCAGCAGACCCTTTTGGCCAAGTACCCTCAGAACTGTGATGTGATCGAAAGGCTCGCCTACAAGACGATTCCCGACAACCAGCAGTAGAAAGAACAGGCTATCCTCGTTTGGGGATAGCTTGTTTTAGTATAAGCATACTGTATTGTATCCCGGACCTGCTCTGACATTGGGCTAGTAAATCAATAGATGGCAAGGCAGATGAATAAAAATACCCAATTGTAATATTACAGTTTTGCTTAAGATCACAAAAATATGTGATCTTAAGCTTTATATGTTAAAATATAACCCGTAAAGGATGATTATTATGTTGATTGATTTTACTATTAAAAATTTCCGATCATTTAAGGACGAAGCAGATCTTTCGGCTGAAACCGGAGCAAGGCTAACTAAATATAAGCAGACTAATACCTTTAGTAGCCTTAAGGTTCCCGTTTTAAAAAGTCTATTGATATTTGGACCCAATGGTGCCGGTAAGTCACAGCTTTTTAACGCACTTTTTTTGATGCGCCAAATGGTATTAAATGGTGGTGCCCAGACGATAACGCAGCAATTGCCCTATAATCCTTTTAAATTTGATCATGAAAGCAGCCAGCAGCCGACTACTTTTACCGTTAAGTTTGAAAGAGGGAAAACAGTATACGAATATTCTTTTTCATATGATAGCGAAGCAATTACAGCGGAGAAGTTAGTAGTATTCAACACTCGAAAAGCGCGGGTATATTTTAATATTGTAAATAATGAGGTTGTAGAAATCGATCCACAGCTTGAAAACCCTGGGAAAAGGTTACGGAGAAATGCCCTTTTCCTATACGTTGCTCAGCAGGAGAACGATTTGGTGGCAGCTGAAGTCTACAAGTGGTTCGCCCAGGATCTTGTTTTCATTAAACCTGATGAAGGGGTGCCTGCTCAATTCTTAACCCTGATGGATAACGCGGAGCTTAAGCGTGAGATGGTCAGTTTCCTAAACTTCGCTGACTTTAATATTTCTGATATTACTATTAGAAAGGTTCCACTGAATATTCCGCCGGAGTTAGTAAAGATGATGGGGCAGTTGGGTTCACCCAAAGCACCGCAATCAACCCTTCAACTTTATACTATTCATAAATCATATGATGAATATGGTAATGTTATTGGTTCTGAGGAGCTGCCTTTGTACGATGAATCGGTTGGGACACAGAAACTTTTTGTCATTGTGTTGGCAATGATTTTTTCTCAAATCCACCACAATGGGAAAACAATCTTGATAGATGAATTTGATGATTCACTTCACTACGAATTATCGAGTGCTTTGGTAAAGATTTTTAACTCGGTTGAGAATAATAACCAATATATTATCACTACCCACAATTTTAACCTGTTAGATGCAGGAATTCGTGTTGATCAGATTTACTTTGTAGAGAAGAACTTCATGGGACAAAGTGACCTGAAGTCGGCCTTTGATTTCACCGATTCACGGGGCAATGCCCGTCGTGACGCACACTTTGCCAAGAAGTATATTCAGGGGCAGTATGGTGCGATCCCTGTGATTGACACGGACAGTTTGCTTGGAGTATTAGCCGAAGTGAAGAAAGCAATTGGGGCTACGGAAAATGACCAGGAAACGCAAGAAAAACGTTCATATTAAACCAACGATTGGGATCTATTGTGAAGGGCAATCGGAAGAGCAGTATTTTAAGATGCTCTGTCAAAAATACAATGCCGGGAATGTTCACGCTCAACGAATAAAAGTTGATGCTTTGGGGGAATCAGGTAAAAAATTGATTGTTGAGGCGGCTAAAAAGGACGATATTTTCATCAAAACCATATTTACGTAGTTTTTGACTGCGATGAAAAGACAGATGAGGAATTACGGGCTTGTCAAAAATTGGCAAAGAAGCAAAATGTGACGATCCTTTTTAGCAGTATCTGCTTTGAAATTTGGATTCTCATGCACTTTGAGTCAGTAATGAGGGCATACACAAGAAAGCAATTATTTACCAAGTTATCGGGGCCTAATTATTTTGATCAGGATTATATAGCCTTTAAGGGCTCGTCATATCGCCGGTTCATTTATGACCGGGTTGGTTTTGCAATCAAAAATGCTAAAAGATTGTATGCTAGAAATCATGAAATGGCGACTAACAATCCCTATACGGACATTCACCTGGCACTGGGCCGGATCTTTAACCGTAAAATTTTTTAATTAAATTGGTCCTGAACGCTACCTAAAATACCCTAAAAAAGTGTTGACATACTGAAAAGATGACGGTATGATAATCGCAACAAAATTAATATTTGATTAGAGAAGATGAGTAATTACTTATTTTTTGCCCAGAGAGTTACCGTTTTGCTGTAAGGTAATCTAAAAATAGGTTATGAAGATGGTCTTTGAATTCAATGGATGGTGAGCGTGTCGCAAACTATTCACGGGTCAGCCCCCGTTATCACCGCTTCAGTTTGTCAGAACTGGTTGAGGGTACCTTGGTACCGAATTAGGGTGGTAACACGTTCAAAGCAACGTCCCTAGAAGAGTGTAAATGCTCTTCTGGGGGCGTTTTTCTTTTCTAGTCATTAGAGGAGGAGACTCATTATGAAAAGAAAGCGTCGTTCAGGTTTAATCTGGTGGATCATCATTGCAGTCGTTGTTGTTGGCGGCATTGTGGGCTTTATCCACCAACGTTTTGCCCAAACCAAAACAACGACGGTTCGGCTGGGCCTGGTCGGTACCGACTCACAGCCAGTCTGGGACAATGTCAAAAAGCGGCTTGCCAAGGAAGGCATTAACATCAAGTACGTGACCTTCAATGACTATGTCCAACCGGATGTTGCCCTTAAGGATGGTAAGATTGACATGCATTCCTGCCTGACCCGTTACTACTTTGATTCATATAACAAAAAGGAGCATGCTCACCTAACTTCGATTGGTAACACAGTCATTTCACCACTGGGGATTTACTCTAAGAATTACAAGAACATCAAGGACTTGCCGGATGGGGCCACCATCGCGATCCCAAACGAGCCGACAACCCTAGGACGGGGATTGAATGTCCTGCAATCTGCGGGATTGATCAAGGTTAAGAAGGGCTCTGGCATCAAGCCTTCCCTTCAGGACATCACGGCTAACCCGAAGAACCTTAAGTTCAAGGAGGTTGATCCGGCAACGGCAGCCCGGGCCCTTGATTCAGTCGATGCCTCAATCATCAATGGTAATTACGCCCAAGCTGCTAACCTTAACCCGAAGAAGGATTCAATCTACCTTGAACCGGTTAACAAGGCAGCTAAACCATACGTCAACATCATCGCGGTTCAGGAAAAGGATAAGGATAACAAGGTTTATCAGAAGGTCGTTAAGGCTTACCAAACTGAGGAAACGAAGCGCGCGATTGATAAGACTTACAAGGGTTCCCAACAAGCGGCATGGCCAATCTATGGTCGAAACTAAGGAGGAGTTAAAATGAGTTTTGATACTGCAATTTTTGCTGGTGGATGTTTCTGGTGCATGGTTCAACCGTTCGACACCTATCCCGGAATTGAAAAGGTAGAGTCCGGATATACCGGTGGTCATGTTCCTAACCCCACTTATGAGCAGGTTAAGTCTGGCAAGACTGGTCATACCGAGGCCGTTAGGATCACTTTTGACCCAGATAAGATTTCTTACAAAGAACTTGTGGAGATCTACTGGCACCAGACTGATCCCACGGATGCCAGCGGCCAGTTTCAGGACCGCGGTGATAACTACCGGACGGTCATCTTCGTTGCAAATGAAAAGCAACGCCAGATTGCTGAGGAATCCAAGCGGCACTTACAGGAGAGCAGCTTGTTCGGCGATGCCAAGATTGTGACCAAGATTGAGGACGTCCAACCGTTCTACCTTGCCGAGGATTACCACCAGGATTTTTACAAGAAAAATCCAGAACGATATGCCGCTCAGGAAGCTGGTGGTCGTGAACAATTTAAAAAGGAACATTGGGATAACTAAAAGGCGGCTACTAGTCCGTGTGATTGGTATTTGAAAACATCCCCGCTCCTGGTTAAAAACCAGGGGCGGGGATGTTTTTGCCTATTTGCGTTGGCGTTGTCGAATAATTACGGTGACCATCACGGCTCCGGCAGTCCAGACCAAGCCGACCAGGGAGATCACGGCCCCGGCACGCAGGCCTGGCGTCTGGTAACTAAAGACGACACGGTGGGTCCCCCGCGGCAGGTAGACGCCGAGGAAGGCCTGGTTGGTTCGAACAGTCTTGGCAGGGTGGCCATTGACCGTGACCCGCCAGCCGCTGGAGTACGGAATCGAGGAGGTCAGGACCCCGGCGCGCGGTGTTGTGATCCGTCCTTGGACCTGGTTGCGGTCGAACTTGAGGCCGGTCAGGGCATGACGCTGGATGGCCCGGACCTCACGGGTGTAATTGCCGTCGAGTTTCTCGGCAACCACCCGGTACTTCAATTCATAGTTTCCCAGCTTTGACGGCTTGAAGGTCAGCTTTCGGGGCAGGTTGCCATCGTAATAGCCGATGTTCAGGGTACCGTTGGTGACGTGCTTGAAGAGCGAGAGGACATTCTGCTTGGCCTGGGTAACGCTGGCGGTTCCAAAGCGGCTGAAGTAGTCCAAACGGAAGGAGATATCTGGCGATCCGTTCAGGACGTGGTAGCGCCAGTAGCGGTACTTGTTGAAGCGCTGGTTGAAGACACTGCCCGGGTTATCGTTGGCCATCGTTGCCCGGTGGGCCATGTCGTATTGGATCTGCTCCTTCATGGTGAAGGGAGTGTACTTGATTTTACTGAATTCGATATGGAGCTCGCTGCTCCGGACCCGCTGGCGAAAGGCCTTGGACTGCATCTGGGGGAACTGGAGCTGGTATTTCTCACCACTGTCGACGTACTTGAGCTTGGCTGGATCGACCCTATTGAAGCGGTTGGAAACCAGGATGCTCTTGGTCGGGATGACGGTCGAATGGAGCTTGGCCGGTCGCATCCCGGCCGTGGACCCATCGACGACGACCCCGCTGGCCAGAGCCCGTTCTCGCTCCGTCGGTGACAGCTTCCGGTATTGGGCCTGGCTGATGTAGCGATCCTGCCAGTAGAGCAGGGGGAAGGCGTTCTTAGTCTTGTAGCGCTCGGTCTGGATCGGGATCAGCTGGTCTTTGCTGGTGGCAGAGCTGGGCTGGCCGACGTCATAGTTGATAATCGGCTGGCTGGTCTTGTCGAGAAAATAGCCAGCTGGCAATTTGTCAGCATTTTTCCCGTTGCTCTGAACGAAGAGGTAGCGGACACCGAAGAAGTTATTCATCACCGTCCGGTCGTCGGCCTGGCGGATCGGGATGTTGGCCTGGTACTGGTTGTTCTGCAGGTCGGTGTTGAACTGGCCGAGGTACTTGTTCTGCAGGGAGTAGTAAGAGTCGATGTTGTGCAGGCCCGAGGTCAGGTCATTGTCGAGGTTGGGTCCGGCGATGATCTGGTTTTGGCTGATCGTTGAAACCCGGTAGGCCGGGGTTCGACTCAATCCCTGATCCAAGCCGCCGTAACGGTTGGCAGTGATGGCTTGGTACTCGCCCCGCGACAGCATCTTATCGGTAAAGTCTCCCTTGTAAGGGAAGGCGGCGTAGATGGCGTTGAAACCAGCGTTGAGCAGAACAATCGCCAGCAGCCAGCGGTCTGGAAAACGAGTTTTATGGAAGTTGGTCAGCCAGAGGGCCATCAGAGAGACGATCAAGAAGAGGACCGGCATGAAGATGTCGTCGTTGTTGGCAAAGTAGAAGGTAGCGACCAGGACCGCCAGGTAGACGATCGTTGCCACGTTGAGGATCCAGAGGGTGTGACGGGAAAATTGCGGGGCATCCTGGGCGAGGATACAGACTGCCATTGCCAGTGGCAGGTAGATCAACAGCGTCCAGCGGTTAGAGGCCGACATCATCCCGTTGAAGAAGGCGCCGACCGCCGGAATCAGGAGCATCACCAGGGACAGGCCAAGACTGATGGTCAGTAGGGGGTACCTGCGGGGACGGGAGTAGATGTAGACCAGGGCCAAGAAGCCGATTGAGACCACCCCAAGGGCCGTCCAGTACATGAAGTACCACTGGCCCCCATTGATCAGCTGCTTGGGCAGGAAGAGGTAGTAGTAGAGCGGGTAGACCTTCAGCCCGTTGGCAAAGAGGGCTCCGGTCCGGGTCGAGTTGGCGACAGCGAGGAGCTCAGGAACCAGGAGCACGGCCGATACCATGAGGCTGGTGATGGTGGCAAAGGCTAATTTGCCCAGTGTCCGCAGGTAGTCCAAACGGGTCCGGTAGCGGGTTGCTACCCGCAGAACCAGGTAGGCTAGGGCACCGATGCCGAGGACAAAGGCTAGGTAGTAGTTGCTGACCAGCATCCAGGTGAAGGCCCCGGTCAGCGGCCAGGCTGAACCACCCTGCAGGACCCGTTCAATCTGGACAACAATCAGCGGGAAGAGGATGAAGGGGGTCGTGAAGAAGGGCTGGGCAACCGCGGCGTAGAGGAGAAAGGCGTTGACCGTGTAGGCAACCGTCCCGATCAGGATGACCTGGTTACGAAGGTTGAAATGTTGGGCAAAGTAGACGAAGGCCAGCCCAACGCAGTACATTCGGATCATTCCGATCACCTGGTAGGCCAGGGTCATCTTAGCGGCCGGGAAGAGGAGAGCCAGGTAGGCGAAGACGTCGCCGATGGTGTAGTAGGAGTAGACCTGGAAGGTATCAGTTCCCAGCCCCATCTGCCAGGACCAGAACGTCAGCCGGCCGGGATGGTGGAGAAAATCGATCAGGGCTGCCCGGTACTTGACCAACAAGGGGAGGTGCTGGTTGAGGGCGTCTTTGCTGAGGATGAAAGTGTGCCCGGTTACCAGGTAGGTCCCGAAGATGCAGGCCGCCAGGAAGACGAACATGACGGTGTATTCCAGATAGAGTTTGGGCAGGCCATGACGGCGGGTGAATGAAAAGTCCATGATTGCTCCTTGAAAACGTGATTATCAAATACTAGTATTTTAGCATCTTAGCGGTGCGAACGCCGAAAAAATCCGCCGGGCGGTTCGGCCTGACGGTACTGACTATTTATCCTCGTGCCGGTCGTCCTGCTGGGTGTGGGCGATTAGGAGACGTTTGATCTCCGTGAGCTCGGCGTGGAGCTGGTGGTTCTCGGCTTCCAGACGATCCAGCTGTTTGCTCATCTCGGCCTCGTCCTCTTTGGCGAAGAACTCGGTGATCGTTCCCGTCAGCATCCCGATGAAGCCGATCCCCAGCAGCATCAGGATGACAGCGGCGCCCCGGCCAATTCCGGTCTTGGGGATAACGTCGCCGTAGCCGATGGTCGTAGCAGTGGTGATAGCCCACCAGAGGGCGGTTTGGTAGGAAACCTTTTCAGAGATACAGAACATCGCAGCGGTCACCAGGATCACGGCGATACTAATGTAGAGGTAATAGACCAGCTCGTTACGCTTGAAAAAGGAGGCCAGCCGCCCGGTGAAGCCGATCAGGCGGAGAATCCGAAAGAGCTTGAGCATGCGAAGGGTTTCACCGATCTGGGCGATCCGAAAGAAGAAAAACAAGGAGCTGGCCGGGATGATCGAGAGCAGGTCGAAGATATGATGCTTGAAGAAGGTCTTCTTGTCGTCGGCCAGGTACAACCTGGTGAAGTAATCGACGGTGAAGATCAGCCAGATCCCGTTGTCGATCAGGTTGTAGGGGTAGGTATCGATGTTGATGTCCTTGGCATAGTATCCCAGCAGCATGATAATTGAGATGATTGCGAGGATCGCAATGATGACTTGATAGATAATATAAGTAAGTTTGTGTTGCACGATTTGCACCACTTTTCCGCAGTTAAATTTAGTTTCTGTATCAATGATAGTATAATTAGGGTGAATACTGTAGTAAATTTTAATCCTTTGGCCCAGAAAACTTTGGCCGTTCGCTTTTCAAATATTATAATGTAGTGACAGGCTAGCTTCTAGTGCATATAAACGAAAGCTGGCGTTGCTGCCATCTTAGGCGCGCCGGACAGGACGCCGAGCGGCTCAATTGCCAACCTAAAGAGATGAGGAACAAGATGCTTAACAAGAGTGACTTACAATTGATTGAATCCGAACTGATCGCCATGGAGGAGCCCTACCTGGCGACGCTGGCCAACGATATTCACGCCAATCCGAACGAACTGTTGGCGGTCCATGCCGGGCAGAGTTTCGTAACCAGTCTCAGCCTGAGTGTTCTCCAGCGGATCAACGCCTACTTCCAGGATTTTCCGCCCTTCAACAGTGCCACTGGGGAGGTCATTGACGACCTCAACGAGCTGCGGCTGAGTTGTGACTACCGTCATGTCCGTGACCTCCTCCAGCAGGAGATCATGAAATATAACTTCTATCACGATGCCGACCTGGATGCCTATAGCCCAATTTGGATCGAGCGGGACAGCCAGACTGCCCCGGGTGAAGGCTATCGGGCGATTGTCAACTTCTACCTGCCGGCACTCGGTGGGGTACCACAGTCGGAGACCACCCTGTACGAGAGCCTGGTTGGTGACGTGATGACCGAGATGGCAATCATGGGCTGGCAGTTTGACTAGGACTTATAATGGAAACGGGGGATGATGAATATGAATAAGACGTTCATGAGCGGTTATTACCAAGGAGTCATTGAGGTGGCGCCGGCATCGCTGTCCGCCGCCAAGGTTGAGGAGCTGGCGGTAACGATGACCATCCAGCACCTCCGTCACGCCGGGGTGTCCATCACCACGATCCATGATTTCCTGATCGATGACCTCCACGCCGATACCCGCCTGGTCAATCGCTACATTAATTGCGATGCCGACCAGCTGGAGACTGCTCAAGCCCGCATCCTGGCGGGGGCCTTTGCTGGCTGAGTTGTGCTGTGGGGTTATTTTACTTTGAAAAGGGAAACGAAAGATGGTCTATGCCCTTCCGTCTAAGGCATGACCATCTTTCGTGGGTTATTTTGCTGGAGTGATGTTTAAAGTAAAAAATCTATACTCAGCATCAGCTACCCTTATTTTAATAATTTAATGGTGCTATTTAGTTACCCAAAGTGAAGTGAGATTCTACCTGTGAAACTCGTGATCGTGTAATGAACCATTACGGCCAAATTCATCACGAGTGTTTCCCCCGTACTTATCCGTTGTAATGGTGTGATAGTTACCATCATCCCCTAAAGCCCGATGATTATAGCGTGGCTCATCATTTTGACTTAAATAGCCGGTATTGTTAGAATATCGCTTCTTAATATCTTCACCAGATTCATGAGGGAAAATCTTACTGAAGAACGATAAGCCACGGCTGTGATTACCAATCCAAACGGCGCAAACGGCAAAAACAATTGTATAAAAAAGATCTTCAATGTCATACCATAAGTTAGCAAAAAAGTTTTTAATGTTAATGTAAGTACCAATAATTAATGCTTTACACCATAAGTAGGTATCGACAATAAGATGTAATAGCCACTTACCAATAAAGAAGGCAGCCAGTATAACTAACACCCAAAAGATAATTACTTTAATGGTATCAGCAAATGAAGAACTATGCTCATCGTCTCTCATATAAATCCTCCCTAACTTCATAAACAAATTAATTGTAGTACAGAGACGCTGAAATGGCTAGTTGTTAAAATAGCGATAATTTTGAAAGAGCAAGTCCCTGTTAATTCAATGTTGCTAAGAAGGCTCAGGCACGGCTCGTGATAGGGAGTGAGGTTAGGGCGTGGTTTAATCTTTTAAGGGATTGGGGTACCTTTTCTATCCTAATCCTTTTTTAATCTTCTCTTAATTAAAGAGATCTGTTACAATAGAAAAATAACATATTAAGAAAAGGATGTGATTAGGATGGAGAAACCACAAAACACGACTGAGGAGCTCAACCGTTCCTTGGGCCTGTGGTCAGCATTATCAATCGTTATTGGAACGATTATCGGTTCCGGAATCTTCTTCAAGCAAGCTTCAGTATTGGATAGTGCGGGTTCCTCCAGCCTAGCACTGCTTGCTTGGATCGTCGGTGGGGTCATTACCTTGACTTCGGGGCTGACCGTCGCCGAGATCGGGTCCCAGATGCCATACACCGGGGGCCTCTACGTTTACATTGAAAATATCTATGGCCGTCTGCTGGGTTTTCTGTCTGGTTGGATGCAGGCAATTGTCTACGGGCCGGCGATTATCGCCGCCGTGGCCGGGTTCATGAGTATTCTGATGACCGAGCTTTTCGGTCTGTCAGCAGCCTGGCGGGTACCGCTGGCGGTGGTGACGATTCTGGCAATCGGGGCGATGAACCTCCTCGACAACCGGGTTGGGGCCGGCTTTTCGATCCTGACGACGGCTGGGAAGCTGATCCCAATTGCGGCCATCATCATCTTCGGTCTCTTCTTCGGGCATGAGGATGCGATCGGGCAGACAGTCAGCCAGGTTCAGCAGTCCAGTGGAAACTTCGGGGTGGCCGTCTTGGCAACCCTGTTCGGCTATGACGGCTGGATCTTAATCGCCAACCTCGGTGGGGAGATGAAGAACCCCCAGAAGCTCCTGCCTAAAGCGATCATCATCGGTATTACGACGGTCCTGGTAATCTACACCTTGATTACCTTCGGGGTCTTCCGCTTCCTGCCGGCCGATAAAATCCACCAGCTGGGCGAAGGGGCGACCGGCTACCTGGCTACTGCAGCCTTCGGTAAGGTTGGTGGCCGCCTGCTGTCAATTGGGATCATCATCTCAATGATGGGGACGATCAACGGGAAGATCATGACCTTCCCCCGAATCGTCTATGCGATGGCTAAGCGCCGCGACCTGCCATTTTCCCGCTACCTGGCCTACGTTACCCCGAAGGCCAAGGAGCCGGTAGTGGCGATCGGTTTCATCATCGCCCTGGCGACGGTCATGATGTGCTTTTTTGATCCTGACCACCTGTCAGACCTCTGCGTCTTCACAGTTTACTGCTTCTATACGCTGGCCTTCTTCGGGATCTTCATCCTGCGCCGGCGGAACCAGGGGCAGGAGCGACCATTCTCGACTCCCCTCTACCCGCTGATTCCTTTGATCTCAATTGCCGGGGGACTTTTCGTGCTGATCAGTGAGATCTTCAATGACCCTTGGGGCGTGGTCCTCTTCATCGGTATTACTGTCCTCGGCCTGCCGGTTCTTTGGGTGGTCAAGGAGATGGATAAGCGCCGTCAAATGTAGAATTTAATTTAGCCTTGCTTGACAGAGCAGGGCTTTTTATTATGGAAACGTTATTTTAATTTACGGCCGGGCCAACTATAATAGGGACATAGCCTGGCGGGGGATGATGGCAACTAAAAAGGCTGGCGAGAAAACAGAGTTTCTCCCAGCCCTTAAATGATAAGTTGTGATAAATAAGGAAGGAGCCATCGATGATTTAATCACCTGGTTCCTCCCGGTAGAAGTATGTTGGCGAAAGCAATTGCAGAATTGCCTTCGGGTCTATTATAACAAAATTTTTATAATAAGTTAGTGCTATATGATAATTCTTTTTTTATATTGAAGAGAGGGTAAAATAATGCGACAAAAAGTTTCAATTGGTCTGGCCATCCTGGGCCTGGCAATCATTGTTTATGCGCTGACCCTGAATGGGCAGAACCGGCTGGCAACGGTCACCCTGGGGGTTATCGTTGCCTGTGGCGGGGGCGTGATGATCCTTGCCAGTGGCCGCTGGTTTCAGGGCCACCGGGCAATCAGCTGGCTGATTACGGTTTTGTTCATTCTGGTCATCATCGGCTACCTGCTGAAGATGACGGTACTGGGCTAGACAGATAATTTAAAGTAGTCCTGGAGGTACTTGGCCAGGCCATCGTGATCGTTGTCGACGGAGGTAACATCGTCGGCAACTTTTTTTATGGCTGGGATAGCGTTTTGCATCGCCACCCCGCGTCCAGCCGCGTCGAGCATCTCCAGGTCGTTGTGCTCATCTCCGAAGGCAATAATGTTGGACTTGCTGATGTTGTACTGTTTGGCGATGTAGTACATTCCCGACTCCTTGTGAGTACCGCGGTGGATCAGCTCCAGAATATGGTACTGACCACCCCAGACCCGGGGCTCCACGAAGTCGCCGTATTTCTCGTTGACGGCCTTGATGATCTCCTGCTCGTGGTCGGGCTGGTACTCGATCGTCAGGGCAATCGGGTTGCCATCGAGGTTGCCAGCAGTTAGCAGCTGGTTCTTAGCCAGCCGGTTGGGCAGAAATTCGGGCAGGTGGTTGCTGGCGTGGTTGGCCCAGACGTGGAACTTATTCTCTACCGTGATCGTGTCAATACCGAGCTGCTGGTGGTGAGCCAGCAGGTCGAGGGCCAGTTCGCGGGTTAATTCGACGTCGTATTCCTTGTCCCAGTGTTCGTGTGGAATGTGGGCCAGGGCCCCGTTGAAATTGACCATCGGTGTCTTGATGCCGATCTGGTCGTAGATCCGCCGGGCAATTCGGTAGGGCCGACCGGTAATGATGCTGACGATATGGCCAGCTTTAGCAGCGGCGCGTAAGGTTTTAATCGTCGCCGCCGTCAATTGGGACTGGTTGTTTAGGGTGGTTCCATCGAGGTCGATGGCAATTAAATGTTGGTTCACAGTTAAGTTCACTTCCTAAGAAACAATTTTAATTTATCATTATACGCGAATAGAACCGGAAAGTTAATTAATTTGTCACAATCAGTGGGCAGTACGGTTCAGCTTGTTTGCAAAATACGGTACAATAAAAGCAACTAAAGGAGGAGAAATTTTGCAATTACCTGAGGAATTTATTGAGAAGTATCGGCGACTGCTGGGGGAAGAGGCCCCGGCCTTCCTGGCATCCTTTGACCAGCCCAGCCAGAGCGGTTTCCGGGTCAACCCGCTAAAGGCAGCACCGCAGGATACCATTGACCGGGCTACCGGGCGGGTACCGTATGTGCCGACCGGTTACTACGGGACAGTCGACGGCAAGTCCCTCGACCACGTTGCCGGGGCTATTTACAGTCAAGAGCCGTCTGCCATGTATGTCGGCGAGGTGGTTGATCCCCAGCCTGGCGAGCGGGTCCTCGATCTCTGTGCGGCCCCCGGCGGTAAAACAACCCACCTGGTTGCCAAGATGGGAGATACCGGTCTCCTGGTGGCCAACGAGATCTTTCGCAAGCGGGCCAAGGTCCTGGCCGAGAATCTGGAACGGTGGGGAACCAGAAGTACGGTCGTCATGAACGAGAGCCCGGCCGAATTGGAGGACCAGTTTCCCCGCTTCTTTGATCGGATCCTGGTCGATGCCCCCTGCTCAGGGGAGGGGATGTTTCGCAAGGAGCCAGCCGGAATCGAGTATTGGAATCCCGACTACCCGGCCGAGTGTGCCAACCGCCAGCGTAAGATCCTGGCCTCAGCCCTGAAGATGCTCAAGCCGGGCGGGATCCTGGTCTACTCAACATGCACTTTCGCCCCCGAGGAGGACGAACAGAACCTGGCCTGGCTGCTGGCGACCTACCCCGAGTTGAAGACGGTCCCAATCAAGAAGTACCCGGGGATGGACGATGGTCGGCCGGAATGGGGGGACAATAACCCGGCCCTGCGCGATGCTGTCCGTCTCTTCCCTCACCACATCCAAGGGGAGGGGCACTTCATTGCCAAACTGCAGAACGGCACTCCAGCCCCAGATCCGGCGGTCACGCCAGCTCGTCATCGACGTAATAAGAAGAAGCGCCATCAGCGTTCCGGTCTGGACAAGGCGGCCCAGGCTGAATTTGCGGCTGTTCGTGACCGCCTATGGCCGGACTATCAGCCTAAGCGGCTTCTGACCTTTGGTGACCAGCTCTATGCCTTGCCAGCGGGGATGCCGGCTGACCTGGCCGGGATGACCATCCTGCGTCCTGGCCTGCACCTCGGGACCCTCAAGAAGAATCGTTTTGAGCCGGCCCTTGCTTGGGCTCTGGCCTGCGACCCGCGGACCTGTTCGCGGACCCTGGCCCTCAGCCATGACCAGTGGCGCCAGTACGTTCACGGCGACGTGGTCACCATCGACGCGGCCCGGGAAAACGGCTGGTACCTGTTAACCTGTGATGGGTTCGCCACTGGGTTTGGCAAGCTGGTCGGGAACACGGTCAAGAACTTTTACCCCAAAGGATTACGTTTTTAGGAGGAAATGACAATGAAAGAGAAAAATGCGTTTCACGTTAACGGCTACCTGGGTCTGCTAATTGTTATTATTGGCGCCCTAATCGGTTGCTGGCTAGTCTTTCACGGCTACCAGACCGATCGGTTGGGACTCATTATCACCGGGGGAATCATCTTGGCGATCGTGATTATCTTCAGCACCTCGCTGACGATCATCCAGCCCAATGAGGCTAAGGTGCTGACCTTCTTTGGTAACTACATCGGCACGATCCGCGACGCTGGCTTGTTCATGACGGTGCCCTTTACCGACAAGCAGCGGGTCTCACTCCGGGTCTGCAACTTCAACAGTCAGATCCTAAAGGTCAACGACTCCAAGGGGAACCCGGTCGAGATCGCCGCGGTGATCGTCTACAAGGTTGTTGACACCGCCAAGGCCCTTTTCTCAGTCGATGACTACGAACAGTTTGTCCAGATTCAGAGCGAGTCGGCGGTCCGGCACGTGGCCAGCGAATACCCATACGATACCTTTGAGGACGATTCGGCCCTAACCCTACGGAGCAACCCAACCGAGGTTTCGAACCGGCTGACTGCTGAGCTCCAGGACCGGCTGAACGTCGCCGGGGTCAAGATTATTGAGACCCGGCTGACCCACCTGGCCTACGCCACCGAGATTGCCAGCGCTATGCTGCAGAAGCAACAGTCTGCGGCCATCCTCTCGGCTCGCAAGATCATCGTTGAAGGGGCGGTTTCAATCACCGAAGACGCCATCGACCGGTTAGCCAAGGAAACCAACCTCGACTTGACCGATGCACAACGCCTTCAGATCATCAATAACATCATGGTGGCCATTGTTTCCGAACGGGGAACCCAACCGGTCATCAATACCGGCACCCAGCAATAACAGGCGGGGCTGGTCATGTTTTACCTAACCATCCTAATGAGCGAGCGGGTCGGCTTTGTAATCATCCTGGCCTTCCTGCTGGTCAATGTTCCAGCCTTTCGGCGCCTGCTGTCCTCCGACCGCTGGATCGATAAGTGTCAGTTAGCTATTATCTTTGCTATTTTCGCAATCCTGGCCAACAGTACCGGGATCGAGATTGACCCGGCCAACCAACTCCACGATAAAGTCTTTCTGACGACCATCTCCAAGAACTACTCGATTGTCAACGCCCGGATCCTGGCTGTCTCGGTGGCCGGGATCATCGGTGGCCCCTGGGTTGGTGGAGCGGTTGGCCTGATCGCCGGCCTTCACCGGATCATGCTCGGGGGGATGGCAGCCCAGGCTTGGTTCTACGTTCCTAGTTCAATTCTGATCGGGCTGCTCTCTGGTCACCTCTATAATGACCGGCGAAACCCCTTTGCGGTGATGAGCCCCTGGCATGGTTTTCTGGTCGGCCTGCTGATGGAAACCATCCAGATGGCCTTTATCTTCCTATTTAGTCCGACCGGCTGGACCCTGGTCCGCTACATTGCTTTGCCAATGATTCTGGTCAACTCGATTGGGACCTCGATCTTTCTTTCAATTATTGGGATGTTCCGCCGCCAGGAAGAGGAAACCCGGGCGATGCAGACCCATTCAGTGCTCTCATTGACTAAGGAGACCCTGCCACACCTGCGTAATGGGCTGAATATGCAATCTGCCCGCCAGGTAGCCAAGGCGATTCAACGTCATACTAATTTCGACGCCGTCAGTCTTACCGACCGGCAGACCATCTTAGCCCACGTCGGGGCGGGGAGTGACCACCACATCCCCGG
Organism: Limosilactobacillus pontis; assembly: GCF_002940945.1. Classification (GTDB taxonomy): domain Bacteria; phylum Bacillota; class Bacilli; order Lactobacillales; family Lactobacillaceae; genus Limosilactobacillus; species Limosilactobacillus pontis_A. The sequence continues at coordinate 116,055 of NZ_PNFV01000001.1, read as the reverse complement.
CAAGATGATGCTGACCCACCTCTCGGAAACCGTCATTGCTAGCGGCCGGGTTCACATCGCCCATAACCGCGATGAGATCGGCTGTTCCCACCATGACTGCCCGCTGGAGGCGGCAATCGTGGTCCCGTTGCGGATTCGTGACCGGGTTATCGGGACTTTGAAGATGTATTATACGGCTGCCTGGCGCTTGACCCCGGTGGAGGTCCAGCTGGCGGAAGGACTCGGTGAGATTTTTGCTAACCAGATTGCCCTCGGCCAAGCCGAAATGCAGGCAAAACTGGTCCGTGATGCCGAGATTAAGTCCCTTCAGGCCCAGGTCAACCCGCACTTCTTCTTCAATGCGATCAACACGATCAGTGCGATGATGCGACGGGATAGCAAAAAAGCACGACAGCTTCTTCTCCAGTTGGGTACTTACTTCCGGGCCAACCTGGTCGGGGCGCGGTCGACCCAGGTTACCCTAGCCCAGGAGCGTGAACACGTGCATGCTTACCTAATGTTGGAGCAGACCCGTTTTCCGGGCCGGTTTGAAGTCCACCTTAACAACACGGTGGGCGATGATGTTCTCTTGCCGCCGTTTACGATCCAGGTGTTGGTTGAAAACGCCCTAAAGCACGCCTTCAGCCACCGGATGCACGGTAATATTGTCAATATTGACCTGAATGCGGTAGATGGCCGTCTTCAGATTAAGGTGGCTGACAACGGGGAGGGGGTTGCCCCAAACGTGCTCAGCAAGCTCGGTCGTGAGCCGGTCCGTTCCAGCCACGGTACCGGAACCGCCTTGCAGAATCTCAACCAGCGTTTGGTCGGCCTTTATGACAAGCGAAGCCAGCTGAACTTTGCCACCAGTAAGGCCGGGACTACGGTTACCATTTCAATTCCGTTAGTTACGAAAGGGGAATCATAATCATGAAGGTGTTAATTGTCGACGATGAACCGCTCGCCCGGGATGAGCTCCACTACTTGGTTGAGCAGAATCCACAGGTAACGGCAATCTGTGAGGCTGATGGGGTGGTGAGTGCCCAGCAGGTGGTGGATAAGGAGCATCCGGACCTGATGTTTCTTGATATTCAGCTGACGGACGGAAGCGGGATGGCCCTGGCGGAACGCCTTAAGAGCCGCCCCAACCACCCTTACATCGTCTTTGCCACGGCCTATGACCAGTACGCCCTGGATGCCTTCAAAGCCGATGCGGTTGACTACCTGCTCAAACCGTTTTCTCAGCAACGAGTGAACGACGCCATCAAGCGGGTCGCTAAGCTGACCGGGCCCAGTCAGCCGGCTCCCGACCAGCAGAACCAGCAGACCAACCCGCGTCTATCGCTGACTAACGACGAGCGGACAATCGTTTTACAGAAGGACACAATCTTTTATATTCAGACCCAGGACGGGATGACCACGGTTTGGGCGAAGGGTGGTCACCGTGTCGTTAGTAAACAATCACTGACCGGTCTGCTCAAACAACTGGATCCGGCCCAGTTTATCCGGATTCATCGGAGCTTTGCCGTTAACCTTAATATGGTCAGTGAACTTCAGCCCAGCTTCAATCATACCTATCAATTAACCCTCAAGGATGGCAGTAAGGTCCCGGTTAGTCGGTCCTATGTAGCTACCGTTAAGCAGGCGTTAGGAATGCAATAATTACGGAAACCGTCTTGATACGGTTTCTTTTTTTACATTAAATAATAATTTGTTTAGCTTAGCCAAAATTGTTGGTAGTTGAGCAAGAATAAGGGTATTTCGTCCCAGGAGGAGGGTATCTCAGACCAAATTTTGGTTATTTCAGTGTGAAAACCCGCACAAAGTATAATGTTGCGTTAAGATTACAACTGTAATGATATTGCAATCGCAATATTGAGCAATTATTTCTATTTATTTCTGTGGGAGGGAATATCTTATGGACAAGAAGGATAAAAAGCCAGAAGCTTCTAACATTTATGTTCAAATGGGAATCTTCGCTGCTATTCTGTTTGTTTCTCAACTGATCTCTGATCTTTTTCCAAAGAGCTTCGTTGTGCCAACGCCGCTGATTGGGATGGTGCTGCTTTATATTTTGCTAGCTTGCCACATTGTTAAGCTGCACCAGGTTGAAAAGTTCGGGACGTTCATGATCGGCTTGATCGCATTCCTGTTCGTTCCATCGGGTATCCAATTGGCCGCTCACTTGGACATCATGCGTCGTGAAGGAATCCAGGATGTATGTGTTATTATCATTTCGACGATTATCATCCTGGTTGTTATTGCCTATATCGGTGCCCTGGTTATGGGCATTCACCACAAAATTACTGGTAACAAGAAAGACTAGGGGGCGCAATAAATCATGTCAGCTACAATTGCAACAAATCTAGCATTACCATTTACTGGTATTTTCATTTCATTAGTTGTTTATCTTATCGGGATGTGGTTAACCAAGGTTAGCAACGGTTTCTTCCTCTTCAACCCACTGCTGGTTGGGATGATTCTTGGGATCGTTGTTCTGGTCATCTGGGCTAAGAGTACCGGTTCCACGACCGAAGCTGTTTACACGAAATACTACCTGCCAGGTGGTAACATTATCTTCTGGTTCCTGAACCCTGCTACCATGGCCTTCGCCATTCCAGTTTACAAGGTTAACAAAACCTTCAAGAAGTACTGGTTCGATATCATTGTTATCTGCTTCGTCGGTGGTTTTATTTCCCTGTTCCTGATTCAATTAGTAGCTAAGCTCTTCGGTCTGTCCGCAGCTTCAACTGCTTCCATGCTGCCGCAAGCCGCAACGACTGCCGTTGCCATGCCAATCGCTGCCGGTGTTCATGGTGTTCCTGCTGTCACCGCAATGGCATGTATCTTAAACGCCGTTGTTATCTACGCCTTGGCTGAGTTCCTGATCAAGATTCTGCGGCTCGACAAGATCTCTGCCGTTGCTACTGGTTTAGGTTTGGGCTCTGCCGGACACACGGTTGGTTCTGTTAAAGCCCTGCAGTTAGGTGATATTCAAGGTGCCATGGCTGGTGTTTCTGTGCTGGTCATTTCCCTGGCAATGGATATCCTGGTTCCAATCTACGCTCACTTATTCATGTAATCTGCTGACGGGAGATAATCGATTATGACCAACAATCATCAAAAAGTCGTCCTTGTCGGTAATGGGGCGGTTGGGTCAGCCTATGCCTTTGCAATGGTTCAGCAAGAGCTTGCTGAAGAATTTGCAATCATCGACCTGACGAAGAAGCGGGCTGTAGGTGACGTTCTGGACCTGGAAGACGCGACTGTCTTCACGGCACCAAAGCAGATTTATGCTGCTGATTACGATACTTGTAAAGATGCTGATGTAGTGATTATCTGTGCGGGCGCGGCCCAGAAGCCTGGTGAAACTCGTCTGCAGCTGGTTGACAAGAATCTCAAGATCATGCGCGAGATTGTTCAACCAATCGTGGGTGCCGGATTCAACGGTATCTTTATTGTCGCTGCCAACCCGGTTGATGTTCTGACGTATGCGGTCCAGAAGATCTCTGGATTCCCAGCCAGCAGGGTCATCTCTTCCGGTACCTCACTCGACTCTGCTCGGTTGCGGGTAGCCCTGGCAAACCGGTTCGGGGTAGATCCACGGGACGTCAACGTCAATGTAATGGCTGAGCACGGTGATTCAGAGTTTGCCGCTTATTCCAGTGCAACCATTGGTGGATTGCCACTTTATGAGCTTGCCAAACGTGAGCACATTGCTCAGAAAGACCTGCTGAACATTGAGGATGGTGTTCGCAAGAAGGCCTACGAAATTATCAATCGCAAGGGTGCCACCTACTATGGTGTTTCCACCTGTCTGGCACGGATCACGAAGGCTATTCTGCGTGATGAAAATGCCGTGCTGCCGGTTGGTGCCTACGTCAACGGCGAGTACGGAGTCAAGGATCTCTACATTGGTACCCCGGCGGTCATCAATGCCAACGGGGTCGACAAGGTTATCGAGGTGCCGCTTGATGACCGCGAGCGCGCCGCAATGGCTAAATCAGCTGAAACATTAAAGAAGACTGCCACAGATGGGATGACGAGGGTTGGCTTAGTCAACTATCTCTGGTAGTAAAAGTAGCCCACGGTTAGGACCTGTAAGGCTAGCCTAGGACGATTGTTGGCGCGGAACGAGCCAGCTGGCCGTAGCTAGACGCTAAGGCCCCTGGGGTATGGCACGTGATATCTTTGTAATATTCGATAATAAGCAAACGGGGTTGCGGCAAAACATTGTTTTGTCACAACCCCGTTTTTGAATATGTAATGAAAATGACGTTAGCGAAAACGAATGCTTCGCTAACGTCATTTGATGTTTAAATCAGCCCGCGCTGCTGGGCGTATTCGTAGAGCGGTCCCGTTAGGATAAAGTCAACTTGGCTGAGGTCGCTAAATTGGTGTGCTCCGACCAGGGTCAGCAAGCGGGGAAGCTCGGTCTGCCAGTCGGTCAGGACCTGGTCTAGAGCGGGGACGCCGGAGTGGATTAAAAGGTTGAGAAAGTAGCCAGCCACCCCAACGGCTTGGGCACCGAGGACCCCGGCCTTGATAACGTCAAGCGGGCAGGTGATTCCACCCGAGGCGATGATGGCGGCCTTGCTGTTCCGGGCCTCAAGCAATGACTCGGGAGTAGTCTGGCCCCAATCGGTGAGGTCAGCCATATCGAGCTGGTGGTTACGGCGATTTTCAATCATGGCGAAGTTGGTCCCGCCACGACCACTGACGTTGATCAGCTGGACACCAACTTCTTGCAAGCGGTCGATCGTGGCCCGGCTCATCCCGAAACCGACTTCCTTGACGATTACTGGAACGTCGAGACCGTCGACAAGGCGGGCAATGTTATCCAGCCAGTAGAATTGGCGGTCGCCTTCAGGCATTACCAGCTCCTGGGCGGCGTTGAGGTGGAGTTCCAGGGCGTCGGCTGACAAGAGGTTAATGGCATCTCGCGCCTGGGTTAGGCTGGCGTCGGCACCGAGGTTAGCGATCACGACACCGTCCGGGTTTGTTTCCCGAACTATCGTGAAGGATGGTCGGGCCGCTGGTTCTCTAAGGGCCACACTGAGCGAGCCGGTTGCCATCGCCAGGTGATGTTTCTTGGCCAGCTGTGCTAGGGCCTGATTGACCCGGGCGGCCTGCTTGCTGCCGCCGGTCATCGCCTCCAGGTAGAACGGCCATTCTAGCTGAAGATTGTCTGCCAGCTGGACGGTATGATCAACCGCGTCAACAGCCATTTCCGGCAAGGCGTCGTGGATCAGGCGGACCTGGTCGAAGTAGTGGTGTTGGTGGGCCTGCTGGTAGGATGCGGTGGCCAGGGAAAGGTGTTCATCCTTGCGATGGGCTTGTTGTGACTCCATAGAATTTACCTCCTAAAAAGGGCCGTAGCAAACTGAATTGTCACCGCCCCTTTTTTGATATTTCTTAAATTAACGGCAGGTGTTCCCGCACGGTGTACTTGACGTCGCCAATGAAGTGGACGGACAGGGGTAACTGTTCGATTTTTTCCTTGGCCCACGACTTGAGGACGGCCTTGAAGTCGGCATTGCGGTCGATAGCAACGATTCCGCAGTCACCGCCGCCAGCACCGGAAGTCTTGGCGGCGCCGCCAAAGTGCTCCGCAATCTGGCAGAGGCGGTTGAGCACGGGGGTCTCGATGTCGACTCCCGAGTTGGCACCGAGTCGCTTCAGCAGGTGACGGTTGAAGCGAATTTCCCGTTTGATGGCGTCGAGATCCTGATGGTGGAAGCCTTCCACCATCCGCTGGATGCAGGCCTTGCTGTCCTCAAGAAAGCGGTGGTATTCATCCTGCTGGCGGGCCTTGAAGAGGGAGATCTTATCGACTAGTTGGGAGGTAGAAGCCGGTTTACCGGTCCAGCCAATTAATAGCTCCAGATTTTTGGGGGCCGTCAGCGATTCAATCTTGAGATCTGGCCAGGGGAGGTCGATCAGACTCTTCAGGTCAAGGTACTGGCGTTGCTGAGCCAGCCATTGCCGATCGAAGGAGTGGTAGGAGATCCAGCCGCCATAAACTGAGGCCGCCACGTCTCCCAACGAGCCGTTGCCTTGGACCTCAAAGTGGGCAATAGCCGCCAGCTTGAAGATCTCATCCTTGCTTACGGGCAGGTGGTAGTAGTGACAAAGGGCTTTGACAGTTGCCACCGTGACGGCCGCTGAGGACCCCAGACCGTACTTGCGGCCATTGGCGCTGTCGAGCTGACTGTCAATCTGCATGTCGTAGATTCGCAGCTCGCGTCCGAAGCTGCGGGCGTATTCTTCCGTGATTCGGATGGCTGACAGGATGTAGGAGAAGGGGTTGTCGCGTTTGTCGACCACCATCCGTTCCCCCATCCGCCGCCAGTTCAGCTGGTCATTGGTGTACTGCTGGCTGATGATCTGGCCAATCTCACGGGCACTATCCTTGATCGTGCAGGTGACAAACTGGTCCAGGGCCACGAGGATGGCCGGGTAGCCGTTCTCAACAACCGCGTATTCGCCAGCAATATACAACTTCCCAGGTGCTTTTTCAGTTATCAAAGTCTATATATCCCCCTATTTGTTAATCAATTGTTCTCATCCCAAATTTCAATCCCCGGACCAGCCGGTGAAACCACCAGGCGGTCCCGGTCAAAGGTCGCCGCAAGTCCGTCCACGATCCGTTCGCGGTCCCGTCGGTCATAGATGACCTTGACGTTGGGTCCGGCATCCATCGTGAAATAGCAGCTGATGCCCTGCTCGCGAAGACGGTGGATGGCTGTGATGGCGGTCAGGGTCTCACTGTTGAAGTAAGTATACCCCGGATCCGCCGAGAGGGTCAGGGCGTGCATCCGGAGGGCGTTTTCCTCAGCGGTGTGGCCGATGGTCGGAATATCGCGGGCCGTGATGGCGGCCTTCATGGTAACCATGTCGTTGGCCACGACTTCTTTCCAGCTATCGTAATAGGGCGAGCTGATCACGCTGGACTGCATCCCGTAGCGGCTGGAGATCTTTTTGCGATCGGTGTTGATCATGATGGCCAGCATCTCCAGGCCGAAGTCGAGTTTTTCCATGATCGGTTCGGCATAGGAGGTTGCGTCGTCGTGACCACGATGCCATTCGACCAGGCCCCCGTAAATGGAACGAGTGGCTGACCCAGACCCGCGCCGGGCCAGGCGGGACAGGTCCCGCCTGGAGAGGTGCAGGCCGGCGGCTTGGCTGGCGGCCCCGGCCAGGGCAGCAAAGGCGGAGGCTGATGAGGCCAGCCCCGCCGCAGTTGGTACGTGGTTGTGGGAGTCAACCCGGGCAAATTGATGGCGACCACTCAGCTGCCGGACAAGATCAAGGAAGCGGGTGATTCGCGCCAGTCCGTCGCCGGTTACCGGCCGGTCGTTGACCATGACTTGGTCCGCGGTCAGGGCAGGATCAAAGTTGACCCGGGTGGTTGTGTAAAATTCATCCAGGGTCATTGACAGGCTGTCTGTCTGCGGAATGATCAGGTCTTGGTCCTTCTTACCCCAGTACTTGACTAGGGCGATGTTGGTATGTGCTTTAGCGGTCGCCATTAGTCTTCACCTCGTGATGTGTCTAGCGGCTGAATCCAGGTCTGACGGGCGCCATTGTCTTTCAGGATTCCGGATAAGCGGCGGGCCCCCAGGGCAGTCCGGGTGATGGCAAACATGCAGCCACCGCGTCCGCCACCGGTCAGCTTAGCCCCCAGAGCGCCGTTTTCAATGGCGACGTCGATCAGGTGGTCGAGCTGGTCATCGCTAACCTGGAGGGCACGCAGGTCTTGCTGGGCAGCGTTTAACGTTGTACCTAGCTTAAAAACTTCATCCTGGGCCAGGAAGGTCCGACTCGCCACGACTAACCGGCCCAGGTGGTCAATGTGCTCCTGGGCCCGGTCGTGGTCATGGGCGAGGAGGTCTTGAACAGCCATGATGGCCTCTTTGGTGGCGCCCTTAACTCCAGTATCGGCGATTACCATCGTCGCCTGGAGGTTCATCGGGATGGCTGTGCCTGCGTGACCTTTGACGTAATAGAGTGGGGTTTTGGAACTGACGGTCGCCGCATCGAGGCCGGATGGACTCCGGTGGGTGATTTGTTCTTCGACGTCTGCCAGCGCCAGCAGTTCAGGACGACCGAGCGGCTGTTCATAGTAGTCAAAGAAGGCCCGGACGATGGCCACCGCGGTTGCGGCCGAAGAACCCATCCCACGTTCGGCAGGGAGCTGGCTGTCAATCTGCATCTTCCAAGGATCGTCTTGGCCATTAAAGTGATCGACTAGGGCGGCGATCAGCTTACGGACCCCCTGCATAACAGGCGGCAGGGCGTGCCAGTCACCGCTGAAATAGCGGCTATCAACGGTCTGCCCCTGGTGGGTAGGTGTCATGGTGACGGTCAGCTTGACCGAGGGGAGGGGCAGGGCGATGGCCGGTTGTCCGTACACAACGCTGTGCTCCCCCATTAAGATGATTTTTGCGTGGCTGGTGCCAATCCCTTGTTCTTTCACCATCGTAACCTACTTTCTTCTAAAAATTCCATTCTTCATCATAACTTAAAATTGATTATTAGAAAAGGGGCGACCCCGACTTATTACTAAATCTAAATATTTGGCCGGCGTTCACCCGCGGAAAGGGTTGATCAAGGGACAAACGCGCGGTAGATGGTGTATCATAAAGAAAGTAAATTATTGAAGAGATTCGGTGATAATTGTGAAGAAACAAAAAACAACGCGCCGTCAGAAACGCGACAAGCAGGCGCCAATTTATGCCGTGGTGGACCTGGAGACAACCGGGACCAACGTGAACCACGGTGATCGGATCATCCAGGTCGGCTGTGTACTCGTCCAGGATGGCCAGATCATCAATCAATTTGAAACCAAGGTTAACCCGCGCGAGAAGATTCCGCACACGATTGTTTCACTGACCGGGATCCGCAACCAGGACGTTCGCCGGGCCCCACTCTTTGAGGACGTCGCCGGTACGATCTACAGCCTCCTGTCGGGGACAATCTTCGTGGCCCACAATGTTAACTTTGATTTTCCGTTTTTAAATGCGGAATTGGAACGGGCGGGATATCCGCGGCTGCCGATTCCGGCGATTGATACGGTGACGATGAGTCAGATCCTCCTGCCAACCGCACAGAGCTTCCGCTTGCGGGACCTGACCAGCACGCTGGACATTGAGCATGACCACCCGCATAGTGCGGTGTCCGACGCGGAGGCAACCGCTCAGCTGCTGATTGACCTGCTTGACCGGGTGCACCGTCTGCCGACTCTGACCCTGGGAAAAATCGTTGACCTAAAACTTGCCCTGCCGCAACAGACCAGTGCCGTCTTTGAGCGTGAACTGGCGCGTCGGGTCGACCACCCGCAACCGCTGGCCGACGCACTCTATGTCAGCCATGGTTTGGTCCTCCACAAGCAGCGACCCTTGACGGTTGATAAGGTCAGTGATACGCCACGGTACCCGTCGACCAAGCGGGGAAAGGCTAAGCTTTTTGGCGACCACCTGACCGTTCGCTCGGTGCAATCTAAGATGATGAACAGCATCTATAATAACTACACCCATGACGAACCCAAGAACATGATCGTTGAGGCGGGAACCGGAAGCGGTAAGACGCTGGGCTACCTCCTGCCGCTGAGCTACGCAGCCCACCCCGACAAGCGGATTGTGGTCAGTACCGCCACGAACCTCCTGCAGCAGCAGATCGCCCAGCAGGCGGTTCGCCAGTTGAACACGGTCCTGCCATTTAAGATGAATGCCGTAGTCGTCAAGGGCAACGACCACTACCTGGACCTGGCTAAGTTTGCCCACTCCCTGAGTGTGATTGAGGATTCTAAGCTAGTTCAGCTGCTCAAGGCCCGAATCCTGGTTTGGCTGACGACCACGACCAGTGGCGACCTGGACGAACTCAACCTGACTACCCAGCAGTCGCCGTATTTCACCGAGATCCGCCACCACGGGGTCAAGAGCCTCAACCCGGCCAGCGAATTCTATAACGACGACTTTCTTGTCCGCCGTAACAAGCGGCTGCAGCAGGCCAACATCGTGATCACTAACCACGCCTACCTGGTAGCACATGCCCAGGAACTGGGGGATGGGACCCGGCGACCATACCTGGTGGTCGATGAGGCCCAGCACCTCAGCGACAGTATCCTGCGGCGGTCACGACGACAGTTTGATTTTCCCCGTCTGCGGACCGCTATCCACGTCCTGGCCGGTCTGGTCAGCAATGGAGAGGATCGCAACCTGACTGACATCTTCGCCGCCCATGCCTTGGCCAGCTACAATGTTGAGCTCCTTCGCGGCGACCTGACCAATATTGAGGCGGCGCTCGATCGTTTCCAGCAGGCTCTCTACCGCCAGTTCGTCCAACAATCAACGGCTGGTGGGGAGAATGAGCTGATCGAACAGGAGCTGGATAACCAGCAGCTTGCCCAACTCCTTGACGTTAGCGGGCCGGTGATGATGGACCTGGAGCAGGCTCTGGGAAGTGTCCAGCTGCACTTTTCCGCCCTCCAGCATATCTTTAACCAGCAGGCCGACCGCTGGCTGCCCAGTGACCGCTACCTGATGAGCCAGTTCCAAAGTCAGATGGCTAAGCTGACCGCTGCCGATGCCACACTGAATAAGTACAACGCAACCTTAAGACAGCGGGGTGACTCGGCGGCCTTCTGGCTTACCATTCGTCAATCCAGCGAGTATAGCGCAATGCGGCTGACGGGGGGACTGCTGGCTACCAACCACTACCTGACCGAAAACGTCTACCCGTATTTTGCCCAGCCGCTGTTCGTTGGCGCCACCCTTTTCTCGTCAAGCCGGTCCCACTACCTTTACCAGCAGCTGGATCTTGATCGGCGGTCAACCCTCGCCAAGCGGTTTGCCTCGCCGTTTGATTATCAGCAGCACGCCCGGGTTCTAGTGGCTACTGACGCACCAGTACCGAATTCCCAAAATAACACCGAGTATGTTCACTACCTGAGCAGGACGATCTACAAGCTGACCAAGCAGACGAACTGTCAGACGATGATCCTTTTCAACTCTTTGCTGATGATCGAGCAGGTATACAGTCAGCTGCGCACGACCGACCTCTTCGACCAGCGGGACATTCTGGCTCAGGGGATCACTGGTGGTCGGGAGAAGCTGCTCAAACAGTTTGCCAACGGTAAGAACGCGGTCCTGCTCGGGGCCGCCAGCTTCTGGGAGGGAATCGACCTGCCCAAGACTGCTTTGGAGCTGTTGATCATCACCCGGTTGCCGTTTGACGCCCCCGGCGAGGCCATGACCCGGGCATACAACGACCTGCTCAAGCGCCAAGGCCGCAATCCCTTCTACAGTGCCGCCCTACCTAAGGCAACGATGCGTCTGCGTCAGGGGATCGGCCGCCTGATTCGGACGGCCGATGACTATGGGGTTGCGGCGATCCTGGATTCTCGCCTCCACAGTCGGCACTATGGGGCGACAATTTTGAAGAGCTTCCCTAAGGACCTGCCGATCAAGGAGTTACCGACGGACCAGCTGATTGATGTGGCAAATAATTTTATCAAAAAGAATCATCGGGACCCGCAAGAGTGAATTATCTGGTATAATCAAAAAGATTAACATGATTGTTGACGAATCGTTCGTCAGACGTAAGAAGGGAATAATTACATGCAAAGTCGACGCGAAGTGCAGCGGGAGCAGAGTCGAGGTTCGGCGCTGCGCACGATTCGAAATATACTACTGACTATTCTAGTACTACTATTGCTGGGCTGGAGTGTCTACGCGGTTGCCAACCAGCCCCGGGCCGCCGCCCGCCGGCAGACGGTCTCCATGGCTGAGAAGTATGCCCACCTGCATAGCCCGGGCCACTTCTACATCTATAACCGGGAGAGCACCTATTATACGGTGGCCGGCAAGAACCAGAATAACCAACCGATCCTGGTGATTGTCCCCCAGCACGGTGGAAACATCCGGGTGGTCAAACAAAGTGCGGGCATCAACGAGCAGCAGGTGCGGGCGATGGTTACGTCGGCCCGGCACCCAGCCCAGATCCTGAAGGTCGCTCCCGGAGTCTTCAACAACAAGGTGGTGTGGGAGGTTACCTACCGCAACCATAAGGGGAGCCTGTGTTACGACCTGATCAATTTCAAGAACGGTCGCTATATTCAAAATATCAATAACTTGTAGTTTTAATAAAGAGGAGTTGTAACCCTGGTTATAATTCCTCTCTTAATTTGTTATGAAGGGAATGGTGATGATTGTGACAGAAGAAACACCGCTGCAGCGCTACATTCGGGCTGGTCAGACGACGGTCAGCAACCTGCTGGTGCACCACTACAAGCAGCTCGGCATGTCGACCGCCCAGTTGGTTCTCTACCTGCAGTTTAAGTCCTATCAGGACCGGGGAACGATGAATCCAGATGTCCGGGTGATTGCCAAGAACCTCGGGACAACCGAAACCCAGGTCTTCAATCAGCTTCATCAGATGATGGTCAACCACTTGGTGAAGCAGGGGATGCGACAGCTGCCGGACGGCAAGGAGGATGCCATTTATGACTTCACTCCGCTGCTCGACAAGTTGGCCCTGCTAGAGGACCAGACGACCGCAACGGCCCAGGAAGAGGCAAGCCAGAATAGCCGCCAGCAGGTCTTCGCCACCCTGGAGAGCGAATTTGGTCGGCCCCTGTCTTCGATGGAAATGCAGATTGTCAATGACTGGCTGGATAAGGACGACTATTCGGCAGTCATGATCAAGCTGGCCCTTCGCCAGGCAGTGATGAACTCCGCCTTGAACCTCCAGTATATGGAGCGAATCCTGCAGAGCTGGGCGCGGCAGGGACTGCGGACCGAACACGACATCAACGAACATGAGCGCCAGTTTGAAAATCGCCGTGAGGGACAGGCAACTACCCAGCGGGGAAATCAGCCTCGCTCAGCCGGGCCGAAGATCCCAATCTACAAGCTGGGTGAATAACAGAAAGGAATGATTAAAATGCAGAACACATCGTCACGCCACGTCATGAAGGGGATTATCATCGCCGCCCTAGCATCAACCATGTGGGGGATCTCGGGGACAGTTCTTCAGCTGATCTCGCAGAACCTGGCGATCCCGGCTACCTGGATGCTCTCAGTCCGCACCCTGGTCACCGGGAGTATCCTGCTGATTATCAGTGCTTTCATCTACGGTAAGCGGATCTTCAATGTCTTTGCCACCCGGAGTTCGACCATCTCGGTGGTCACCTATGCGATCTTCGGGTTGATGGCCAACCTTTTGACTTTCTACTATGCCATCCAGCGGGGGAACGCCTCGGCAGCTACAATTCTTCAGTACCTATCACCACTGTTCATCGTGCTCGGGGGAATTGTCTTCATGCACCGGCGACCGTTTAGAAGTGACATTATCGCCTTTGTTATCGCCCTGCTGGGAGTTGTCTTGAGCATCACCCGGGGGAATATCACCAAGCTGGCGATTCCGTTTGACTCCCTGATGTGGGGGATCGGTTCGGGAATTACGGCAGCCTTTTACGTGGTCTTGCCACAGAAGGCGGCAGAGAAAAATCCGCCAATCGTCGTTCTCGGCTGGGGGACCATGATCGCCGGGATCCTCTTCAACCTCTATCGGCCATTTTGGATTAATCCACCGCAGATCTCTACGACTTTGGTTGCCTCGGTCGGAACAGTGGTCCTGTTCGGGACGATCCTGCCGTTTGGCTTACTGATGGAGGCCACCAAGTTTGCCCCGTCGGACGTGGTTAGTATCATGGACGCCCTCCAACCGATCGTTACCTCGGTATTGAGTGTGATCTTCTTCCACCTGGTCCTCAACTGGGTCGAGATCCTGGGGATTATCCTGGTAATTTTGGCCATCTACATCCTGCAAGAGGGGCGGCGTCGCAAGCTCAAAAATGTCTGAATATTTATAAGCAAAGTACAAAAAACGCTGAATACCAACTTTTACATGAGCTGGTATTCAGCGTTTTTGTTTGCGCTTGATTTTGATTATTGACCGTCGTTAGCGGGTTGTGAGTTCGGCGCTGGAGCGGTAGACGGCGCGGAAGACGTCGAAGCTGACGAGGCCGATGAGGAATCAGCTGCAGAGGAAGCAGATGAGGCTGCGCTAGACGAGGAGGACTCGCCAGAATGATGATTGTTGTCACTGCTGGATTCACTGCCGTTAGATTCGCTGTGACTGGAACTGGACGATGATGAGGAGTGGTCATTATCATCATTGCCATCGTCGTAGTCGACGTTTGCGGCGTATTCAAGGGCCCACTTAGAGTCCTTGATGACTAATTGCCGCTTGCCGTTGACCCGAACAGCCTCAACCGTATCGGGCATTGCCCAGTTGCTTGCGTGGTTCTGACTGTCGAGGTAGCTCATCAGGTCCTTGTACAGGAGGATGGCGGACTGGGTACCGGAATCACTGAGCCCCGGTGATTGCATCGGGTGATCATAGCCGGTCCAGACAGCGATCGAGTAGTTCTTAGTATAACCAGCCATCCACGAATCCATGGCGCCGGAGTGACCGGTGCCGGATGGGTAGTCGGTCGTCCCGGTCTTCCCAGCCTGGTTGACGCCATCAAGCTTAGCCGCGGTGGCACTTCCCTGTTCAGAAGAGTCGAAGACGCCCTTCAGCATGTCAGTAATCATGTAGGCGGTAGCCCGGCTCATAGCCCGCTTTCCTTGCGGGTTGAACTGCTTGACGTTCCCGTCCTGGGTAGTGATGGAACTGATGTAGTATGGCTTATAGTATGTTCCGCCATTGGCAAAGGCCGCATAAGCAGCCGAAACCTGGAGTGGTGAGATATAGAGGGCGATCCCGCTTTGCAGGGTGTAAGGATCTTTTTGGGAAATTCCCAGGCCGTTGACAAAGTCGGTTGCCCGTTTGAGGCCGACCTCTTGGAGGGTCCGGATAGCAGGAACGTTCCGCGATTGTACGAGGGCGGCCCGCATCGTCATCGAACCCTTGTATTTATTATCGAAGTCACGTAGGACCTTGTTAGTACCAGGATAGACGAACTTGGTATCCTCGACCCGCTTGAAGGTTGGCCATTGCAGGTATTCAATGGCTGGACCATAATCCATCAGCGGCTTAGCGGTTGAACCAGAACTCCGGTTGGTCTGAACGGCCCGGTTCAGTCCATAGACGACGTTACCGGTGTGCCGCCCCCCAAGCATGGCCACAACCTGACCATTGTGGGGATCGGTAACCGCAACCCCGGTCTGCACCTTATCTCCTTGGAAGGAGATGGTGTTGTTGGCGGCGTCGTAGAGGTGTTCTTGGGCGTCCAAGTCAAGGTTGGTGTGAACCTTGAGGCCATCGTTATACGGGTTATAGCCGCGGGCCTCCAGGTTGGCCAACACCTGCTTGACGTAGGCGTCGATGACTTTACCCTTGACCCCGGTTCCGTTGCCAGAGGTGTTGCCGTGGTCCGGATCGAGACCGTCAGTGACGCTTTCACTGGCAGCCTGGTTGGCCTGGGACTGACTGATGTACTTGCTGCGGACCATAGCGTTCAAGACCTCGTTACGCCGTTGGGTGGCGTACTTGGTATTATCGGCCAGAGGGTTGTAGTAGGAAGGTGACTGCGGCATCCCGGCGAGCAGGGCCTGCTGAGAGAGGTCCAGCTCATCGAGGTCCTTACCGTAGTAATACTGGGCCGCGGTCTGCATCCCGTAGACCCCGTTACCCATGTAAACCTTATTAATGTAGAAGTCAAGAATCTGGTTCTTGCTGAAATGCCGCTCGACGTTGATGGCCAGCCAGGCTTCCTGGGCCTTACGTTTGAAGGTCCGATCCGAGGCTGCAGTTGAGAAGACCGACAGCTTAACCAATTGCTGAGTCAGGGTACTACCACCCTGCATTCCGGCGGAGCGGCCGAAAATGTTGGCGGTAGCAGCACCGACGATCCGGATCGGGTCGACCCCGTGGTGTTTGTAGAAGCGCCGGTCCTCAATTGCGACGACGGCGTGCTTGAGGGTGTCTGGTACCTGATCGCTCTTGGCGTATTCACGCTTCTGAGCACCCAGTCGGGAGATAATCCGGTTTTGGTCGTCATAGATTGTGGTGGTACTCTGTCCGGCTAACTCACTCCGGCTGATGCGGGGAGCACTGGAGGCATAGTAGAAGAAGAGGGCGGTTCCCGCCACAAACAACAGGATGATGATCCCGAGAATCCAGAGGAGGATCCGCTTGACGAGTCCTCCGTGACGCGGTTCATCATTATTGTAGTCATAGTCATCGTAGTCAGGCCGGTGCCGGTCGCTGCGACGCGGTTGATCATTACTTGTCATGATAAACTCCTTTGCGTTCGGCAGCGATAATCTGATCGACTGCCTTTAAATATGGTAGGCGGGGGTTGAGCTGGTATTCAATCTGGAAGCCCCAGTGTTGGATATCAGCCAACGCGATTGATTTGCGGCCACCCTGACCCTGCTCGTCCCAATAATGAAATAGAATTGTTGCAGGTAATAGATAGACAAGGTCCAGGTCAGTGAATTTGATGAAGGCAAAACAAATCCCGCCTTGGTTGACACATTCCCGCATGTGGTTGATCTGGTGAGAATGAAAATTTTTCAGGGGGAATGAACGGCGATTGCGCGTTTCCTTGGCATCGAAATCGATGTAGCGGCCCCGGTATATTCCATTGTAGTCCGTGGTCGATGGGCGGCGGAAATAGGCCTCCCGGATCACGGCCGCACTCCGCTTCGGGTAATCGACCTTGACCAATTGAATGGGGGTTGGCTTCTTATGGATTACTGCGATGTGGCGGGCCAGGTAGTACTGGTTACTATGGTTAATCTCATCCTCTAACGACATCCCCCGCTTGGCATAGATCGATTGGTGGGGTGTCGGCAGATCACGGTTGACATGATATGTCTGCCGCGGGTGTTGACCATTGGGATAGTGAATCGTCATTTTTGCATCACTCTCCTAACTAGCCTTATATTATACCAGAATGTCGGGTAAAATAATGATACAGAAATGTTACGGAGGTGAGTTTCGTGCGCCGCTTATGGGTAACCGGCTATCGCAGCTATGAATTGAACGTATTTAAGGATGATGATCCCAAGGTCCAGGTTATCAAAAAGGTCTTGACCGACTACCTGAAAAACTACCTAGAGGAAGATCCGGAAGAGTGCTGGCTGATCTCGGGTCCCCAGATGGGGGTCGAGCGGTGGGCCCTGGAGTGCGGCCTAACCCTCAAGGATGATTATCCCCAGGTTCGCTTGGCCCTGATGGAACCCTACACGGCATTTGATCAGCGCTGGAACGAGGGCAACCAGGAAAAACTGGCGATAATTAAGAGCAAGGTTGATTTCACCGCCCCAGTGACCGACCACCCTTACCAGTCGCCCCAGCAGCTGCGGACCTACCAGCGCTTCATGCTGGACCATACGGACGCCATGCTGATGGTCTATGATCCGGAATACGCGGGCAAGCCCCAGTATGATTACCGCCAGGCTCAGCAATACCAGGAGCAGGGGGATTACCCGATCACCTTAATTGACTTTGACGAACTCCAGGAGGCGGCGGTCATGTGGCAGGAAGAACAGCATTCAAAAAATCAGGAATGACCCCTTGAATTTACGGGTGAGTTTGGTAAAATAATTATTGTGTCACGTATAGCTTAAAGGGGTGTTTGAGTTGGATAACATTAAGTTTACACCGCAAGATATCTTGCATAAACAGTTTAAGGAAAAGAACATTGGTAAGGGCTATGATGAGGCTGATGTCGATGCCTTCCTGGACGATGTTATCAAGGATTACGACACCTACAACAAGGAGCTTGACCGCTTGAACAACGAGAATGAGCGCCTGCGGACCAAGGTTGATGAGCTGAATCGGCAGGTTGAGGTGGGCTCCACGATGAGTGCCCACACCAATAGTCAACAGCCGGTTTCTAACGCCACCAACATGGATATCCTGAAGCGGCTGTCTAATTTGGAACGGCGGGTCTTTGGCTCTCAGATCAATGAGGGTCAGGGTCAAGATGACTCCCATCTGCTATAAGATACGTTCTTAAAATTGAATACTTTGCAAGCTTTGGGTAATTGAGCACAGCTTATGTTGTGTTAGGAAGGTCCATGCTCGCACAGGCTGCGATGCCTGTAGTGTTTGTGCTCGCTGAAAAAATAAGGCGGGGCACCGATTCTTCGGTGACGGCGGAAAAAACGGCTAATGCTTCGGCGATGCCCGAGTATTCCTGAAAAGTGCCACAGTGACGATACAGGTCGGGAAACTGACCTGGTGGAACGCGGTAAACCCCTCAAGCGGTAAACCCAAACTACGGTAGGGGAGCTTTGGATAACGAATTGAAGTGATTCCAGGGGAGAGTTTTTTACTCTGAGATAGATGATTACCTCGGGGCCATCATTACCTGGTGGTGGTTCTACGACAAAACATGGCCTACAGATGCTTGCAAACAGGTGCCCGGATTCGTCCGGGCTTTTTATTTTTAAATTTAGCAGGGTGTATAATGGAGACGTTCGTTAACGATGATAAAGGAGTGACTTTTCATGAAAACAGTAAGGTTAAACAATGACGTGGTCATGCCGATGGTTGGCTACGGGACCTATCAGATTCCGGTGAGCACGCCCCGGGATAACGTCCTCCAGGCCCTACGTACGGGTTACCGATTGATCGATACGGCCCAGTACTATGGCAACGAGGCTGGAGTTGGCGAGGCTATCCAGGAGAGTGGCCTGCCCCGGGATGAGGTCTTTGTAACTACAAAGGTCCAGACGACTGGTTACGCTGCGACCAAGCAGGGATTAGATGAATCGCTGAACCGGTTTAACCATGACTACTTTGATCTGGTCCTGATCCACTGGCCAACCGGGAACGATCTTGAAACCTACCGGGCACTGGAAGATGCCTACCAAGACGGCAAGGTGCGGGCAATTGGCTTGAGCAACTTTAATGCTGCCCAGGTTCAGACAATCATTGATAATTCGACGGTGGTACCGATGGTTGACCAGATCGAAACCCACCTGCGTTGGCAGCAGAAGCGGATGCATGCCTTCCTGGCGAGTCGGGGGATTGTCCACGAGTCCTATGCTCCGCTGGGTGAGGGTCAGCCAGGCTTCATGGATGCCCCGGAGCTGGTCAAGATCGCTGCTAAGTACCATCGCACCCCAGCCCAGGTTGTTTTGCGCTTTCTCAACCAGGAGGGGATCGTGGTGATTCCTAAGACCCTGAACCCGGAGCACATGGCCCAGAACCTGGGGATCTTTGACTTTGAGCTGGATAGTGCTGACCGGCGTATCCTAGAGGGCCTCGATCGTAAGCAGGCACTCGACGGCTGGCCGGAGTCGATGCGTGAGGATAACTATTAATTAAAAGAACGGGATTGTGACAAAACAATGTTTTGCCGCAACCCCGTTTGCTTATTGTCGAATATTACAAAGATATCACGTGCCATAACCCAGGACCTTAGAGTCTAGCTACGGACAATTGCTGGCCCGTTCCGTGCCAACAATCGTCCTAGGCTAGCCTTACAGGTCCTAACCGTGGGTTATGTCACAGCTTCGTTTCTAGTATGGTAGAATACTGGTAGCACTATGAAGCAAAGGAGCAATAATTGTGGAGAAGTATCAATTGATCGCAACGGCAGCGGCCGGTATTGAGGCCCTAGTCGGCAAGGAGCTACGGCGCCTGGGGTATGACACCCGGGTGGAGAACGGCCGGGTCCGTTACCAGGGGGATATGAAAGACATTCTGCGGACCAATCTCTGGCTGCGAACCGCGGACCGGGTCAAAATTGTGGTCGGCGAGTTCGACGCCCGCAACTTTGAAGAGTTGTTTGACCGGACCAACGACCTGGCATGGGAGAATTTCCTGCCGGTCGATGCTCAGTTTCCGGTTGAGGGAAAGAGTCATCACTCTCAGCTGCATAACGTGCCCAGCGTTCAGGCAATCGTGAAGAAGGCGATTGTCCAGCGGTTGAACCACTTCTACCACCGGCGGACCCGCCTACCGGAAACCGGGGCCCTTTACCCGCTGGAGGTTGCCATCAACAAGGATCACGTCCTACTGACCCTGGATACCACCGGGGAGGGACTCTTCAAGCGGGGTTACCGGAAGAATAAGGGGGGCGCACCGCTGAAGGAGAACATGGCAGCGGCCCTGGTGATGCTGGCTCACTGGTTCCCGGATAACCCGTTTGTTGATCCCGTTTGTGGTTCGGGGACGATCCCAATTGAGGCCGCCCTGTATGGACATAACATTGCACCAGGGATCAACCGGTCCTTCATCTGCGAGCAGTGGGTCAACCTGACTCCGGACGGCCTATCCGATGAGGTTCGCGATGAGGCGGATGCGGCGGCCGACTACGACGTTGAATTGGAGATTCACGGCTATGACATCGACCAGAACATGATTGACATCGCTGACGAGAATTGCCGGGCCGCGGGGTTGACCCACGACATCACCTTCAAGCAGCTGGCTGTCAAGGACTGGCGTACCGATGAGCTCAACGGGGTCATCGTCGCCAACCCGCCGTATGGGGAGCGGCTAAGCGATCATGAGGCGGTCCACGAACTCTACCGGCAGATGGGGACTCTCTACCGGCCGTTGACAACCTGGAGTAAATATATTCTAACGGCCGACATGGAGTTCGAGAAGTACTACGGTGCCCCAGCTACCAAGCGGCGCAAGCTCTACAACGGGGCGCTGCGAACTGACCTCTTTCAATATTGGGGGCACAAGAAACGGTAGGCTCATTAGATGTCTCTATGCCAATCAAGGCTTCCAGACGTTGTGAAACACTGATAAGTGGCTAATAGGTGGCTTTCTGCTTCGATTACAAGCTAAAAATAGTGTCATCCCACTTTGACTTTGCATTTTGTGTGCCGTGCAAATAAATTCCGCTTCATTTTGCCCCAAAATCTCGTTGCCACTTGATTTGTGTTTCACGGGCTTTGAATACGTGTGAAAATGCCATGAACAAACTGACTTTTTGTAATTGGATGAGGTGAGGATTGACTAAATAGGAAAAGGAAGCTACTTATTTGCCACCCATTATCGTTTCAACAGAGAAGACGACACCCTCGAAATGGGCTACTCCCCCTAGGGTAGACACGGAATTATACAAAGATTCCATCTACCTTAGGGGGAGCATATCTGCGCTGACTTCGGTTGGCGCTTTTTGTTTTAGGCTAATTGTCAAACTAAGTACAACGGGTGACGTGATCTCAGCCACGAAGGTTTACATTGACGCTGGTTCAACCGTATTTAAGGGTAAAGGCTTTGTAAGCCAAAGGAGGAGATAAGCATGGCACAAAGAAGAATGTTTAGTCAAAAGGTGGTTGAAACGGACCGCTTCCTCGACATGGCACTAACCGCCCAGACCCTGTACTTTCACCTGGGGATGAGTGCTGACGATGATGGCTTTGTCGGCAACCCGAAGTCGATCAAGCGGATGATCGGGGCCAGTGACGATGACCTCAAGGCTTTGGTTGAGCGAGGGTATTTGATTATCTTTGATGATGGGGTGGTCGCAATCAAGGACTGGCAGGTGTCCAACTACGTCAAGAAGGACCGCTATACGCCCACCATTTACTCGACAGATCGCAAGCAGCTGGCTGTTGATCGCAACAAGCGTTATCAGCTGGCGACTGCGGTGGATGAGCTCCCTGTTCAGGATCGAACCACTGTGGAACCAAGACGGATCCAAAACGGCTCCAAGGTGGATCCCCAGGTTAGGTCAAGTCAGGTTAAGTCAGGAAAGGGTAAGGATAGTTTAAATGAGACTACTAGTGCTGCTGAAGCCAAACTTAAAAGTCTTCACATAAAACTCACCCCCACTCAGCAACGGATTTTAACCGACTACATTGAGAAACTCTCACCTGCGGTCGTCGATTTTGCCATCGATTCAATGGCCCGGTTTGCGGATAAACCGCGTTTCAACTACCTGGACCGAATTCTCAGCCGTTATCAAGCGAGCGGGATTTGCACCCTGCATCAGGCCCAAGAAGATGATGATCTTTATCATGGCAAGGCTGTTCAGGCCCCACCAGGACCGGTTATCCCCATCTACAAGCTGGGGGAGTAGACCTTCTCACATTCTTTTTGCTATATTGGGGTCATGAATGTCGGTGTTAAAATAAATCTAGAAAGGACTAGATAAAATGGTAAAAATTGACCTTGATTTTGTTGAAGGATTAACACTGGAAGAACGGGCATCGCTGGTTTCGGGGAAGGACTTTTGGTTTACTGCTAAGGTACCGGGTGTTGATCGGATGATGATGTCTGATGGCCCATCAGGTCTGCGAAAGCAAGACATTGATGTTGCGCCGGCAGATATTAATAGTTCGGTGGATGCGGTTTGTTTTCCTTCTTCAGCACTGACGGCCAGTTCCTTTGATGATCAAATGCTATTTAAACTGGGGCACCACCTTGGTGTAGCAGCTAATGCTGAGAAACTCGGTGTACTGTTGGGCCCGGGAGTTAATATCAAGCGAAGTCCGTTAGCCGGACGGAACTTTGAATATTTTTCAGAGGATCCACTGTTAACGGGCCGGATGGCAACCGCTTACGTTAAGGGAGTTCAAGAAGAGGGTGTCGGAGTCAGCGTTAAGCACTTCGCGGCTAATAACCGTGAAGATCAGCGCTTTACGTCTTCGTCCAATATTGATGAACGGACACTTCGGGAAATTTACCTTGCCCAGTTTGAACGGATTGTAAAGGAAGCACATCCCGCAACCTTAATGTGCTCCTATAATCGCCTGAATGGAACGCTAAATTCACAAAATCAGCGGCTTCTGACAGATATCTTGCGGAACGAATGGGGCTTTGAAGGACTTGTGATGTCTGACTGGGGTGCGGTAGCTGATCATGTTGCAGCACTCAAGGCCGGGTTAGATCTTGAGATGCCTGGAAAGGGTCAGGCCTCGGTTGATGAAGTTGTGACAGCAGTTAAGGAAGGCCGGTTACAGGAGTCAACGTTGAACCGGTCTGTACTGCGGGTTTTAAAGATGGTTGAAAAATGGGGGAAGGATGTCAATAAGAAGGAACCATATGATAAGGAAGAACA
Organism: Limosilactobacillus pontis; assembly: GCF_002940945.1. GTDB lineage: Bacteria > Bacillota > Bacilli > Lactobacillales > Lactobacillaceae > Limosilactobacillus > Limosilactobacillus pontis_A. The sequence goes on along the minus strand of NZ_PNFV01000001.1, from coordinate 93,086 downwards.
ACATGAGTTTGCTCGGCAGATGGCTGATGACAGCATTGTCCTTCTTAAAAATGATCATCACCAGCTGCCATTAAAGACGAGTGAGTCACTCGCAATTATTGGGGAACTGGCTGCGAAGCCTCGCTTTGAGGGCGGCGGGAGTTCTCACGTTAACGCTCACCACGTTGTGACACCGCTAGATGCGGCACCGGCCAGTGCAAACTATGCGGCAGGCTATTCACTAACGACGAGCACTTCAGATGAAAACTTAACCAAGGATGCGTTGCAGCTGGCTAAACAAAGTGACCGGGTGATCTTCTTTGCCGGCTTCCCCGAGCAGATGGAAACGGAGGGTTTTGATAAGAAGACCATTTCGTTGCCGAGAAACCAAAATGAACTTTTAGCTCAGGTGGTGAAGGTTAATCCGAACGTAACGGTTGTGCTACAAAATGGTTCGGTGGTTGAGATGCCGTGGGCAGACCAAGTACCGGCGATTGTTGAAACTTACCTGGCTGGTGAAACAGTTGGTGAAGCTACCTGGGATATTTTGACTGGGAAGGTTAATCCATCTGGTAAGCTATCCGAAAGTTTCCCGCTTCGTTTGCAGGATAATCCAACGTACGGGACTTTTGACAGGGACCATGATGAGGAAGATTATCGTGAAGGGATCTTTGTTGGCTACCGTTACTACGACCTGTATGAGATGCCAGTACGCTTCCCGTTTGGTCATGGGTTAAGTTACACTAGTTTTGATTATTCTGACTTACGGGTTAATGAAGAACGTAACGAGGTGAAGGTTGAATTTACGATTACCAATAGCGGGAATGTTGCTGGTAAAGAAGTTGCTCAAGTCTATGTTGCTAACCGCGTGAGCCGGGTGGTAATGCCGGTAAAAGAACTACGTGACTTTGTGAAGGTAACACTTCAGCCTGGGGAAAGTACGGCGGTAACGCTTAGTCTGCCGCGGCGGGCGTTTAGCTATTATAATGTTGCCAAGCAGCAGTGGGAAGCCGATAATGGTGCCTACGAGATTATGGTTGGCAGTTCTTCGCGGGATATTCGCTTAACAGCCAACTTCGACTTGACGATTGGCGTTAGTCCATTGGGTGAAATTACGGCGGATAGTTACATTGGTGACATCTGGAACGATCAGGATCCACAAGTTCAATCAGCGCTCAAAGACTCGGGCCTTTATGAAGTCTTAAAGCCAATGATGGATGATGAGCAATGGGTAGCAATTTCGGCCAATATGCCACTACGGTCAGTTGCCGCTACTGGAATTGATGAAAAAGTGCGAGATAAATTTATCCGTTTAGTAAGGGATATTAAATAGGAGATATCTCCTAACATAAATAGAAGTACAATATACAAAGGGGCCGCCAGCGTTTATGAAATCTAAACGCTGGCGGCCCCTTTCTTAAATTTAGTTGTTTTTTGAGATGTATTTAGGCGACGTTTCTGGTGCCCAGATTAGGCAGATGGTTCCACCGACAATTAAAACCACCAGGCAAACCAGCATGGCGAGGTGGGCGCCGCCAAGGCTAGTCAGGATAGGTAACAAGAAGGTCCCACTAGCTGCCCCAATTCGGCTGATCGTAATGCTAGTTCCTACACCGGTTGCTCGTACCTTAATGTCAAATAGCTCAGTTGGATAGGGATAGTCTAATGTCAGGCTGGAAGAGAGAATAATTGAAAACAGGGCAAAGAACGCCATTTGAAAGACGAAAGAACGGGCAGGCCCAAGTAGCATTAGCAAAAGGGCTAATGCTGATAAGAAAAATGACCCAATCAGGAAAGTACGACGGCTTAAGGTTTGGAATAGTCGGCTACCAAGGAGAACTCCGACTAGCATACAGCCGTTATAAAGAATTCCGGAAAAGTTACTGTCGCTCATCCCCATGCTTTCTAGCAAAATAGGTAAGAAGATACTGATGCCAAAGAAAGCAAAAGCCTGGCAAGCATAGAACAGTCCGCCGACCAGTGTTCTGCGGCGATACTGTTTTGTAAACAGGGTCTTCCATGACACGCTATCGGTTGGCTTTGCTTTTAGGAGTTTGAATGGTAGACCCCACTTTTTACCAATATGCTTCTGAATTAATTTTTGGGCGGTCTTGTATTCACCTTGGCTGGCCAACCAGCTGGGGGATGCCGGAAGCTTGGCAACCGAACGAAAAATTGCGGTAATCAAGCCTAAAATGGCTGATGAAGCCAGAATTATCTGCCAGTTTCGACTGCCAAAGCCGTGAATTGTAATCCCAGCGATATACGAGAGAATGAATCCGATGGTCCAATAAACAATTAACTGGCTCTGTCGCTTACCACTCTCATTAAGAGGCAGCCATTCGACTAATAAGGAATTACCAACGGTATAGTCAATGGCGATCATTAGTCCGATAAGGAAACGGATAAGAAATAGTGCCAATGGATTTACCGTTAACAGCTGGAGCAGGGAGAGAAGTGCGAATAAGTACATGTCGATCATGAGCATTTTCCGGCGACCAAATTGATCGGCAATCCGGCCCATAATGGCGCTCCCCATTAGTCCTAGCAAGCTACCAGCCCCGATTAGGCCAACCCAAAGATCGCTAATATGGATATAGTTTTGTGCATCGTTTAATGCAGTTCCGGATATTCCTAATGCGTATCCGCAAGCTATTTGTCCAAGAACGATTGCTAAAAATACCCGTAAATGGACTTCTTTAATTGGTGCTTTTTTGTAGTTCTTTTTGTTATAGTTATGATTAGTCGGTATGATCTTGGCTTTCTCTCCTTTATATTTAAGAAATTACGTTACAAGATAAAGTATAATGGTTTAGAAAAAGGCCTGTCAAATTGGCTCTCCTTACCAGGGAGGTAATACAAATCATAAGGAGTCACCACAGTATGTTAACCAGCAGCTTTATTAAGAAGCTTACTAATGATAGCAAGCTAAATATAGAGAACCTCGTGATCTTAACATGTGCAATATTTATCGCCAGCATTGGACTAAATATGAACTCAACGGCAACCATTATTGGTGCCATGTTAATCTCTCCCTTGATGTCGCCCCTATTGGCGATCGGTGCTGGGCTGGCTATTTATGATACTAAACTGATCAAAAACGGTGGTATTACAATCCTTGTGGAAATTGTGATTAGTATTCTGGCATCCACCAGCTATTTCTTCTTTTCACCGCTTTCCTATGCAAGCAAGGAGATCCTCGCCCGAACCAGCCCGACCATTTGGGATGTAATGATTGCTTTTTTTGGTGGGGTAGCAGGCATTATCGGTGCCAGCAAAAAAGAAGTGACTAATATTGTCCCTGGAGTGGCCATTGCTACTGCGCTAATGCCCCCGCTTTGTACGGCCGGCTATGGAATTGCGGTACATAATTTACGATTTTTCCTTGGTGCGGCTTACCTCTTCTTGATTAATGCGGTTTTTATTATTTTAACCGCATTTTTAGGGGCTAAGATTATGCACTGGTTAGGCCGTCCTAAGGGTTCTCCTGCTAGTTTCTTTCGCCTGCCGACTAGCAAAGAGTTTATCTTTATAACGGTCTTATTATTGCTGATTGTACCTAGTGTCTTTTCGGCAAAACAAATGGTTCAGCAATCAATTGTTGAGAATAATGTTCACAAATTGGTCTCGTCAGAATTTGCTGATTCGTTAGTCATTAAAGAAGATGTTGATAATCAAAGCAAAACCATTAATTTAACAATCTCTGGTTCTAAGGCAGACTCAAGGAAAATCAAACATATCAAGGAAAAATTAACTAGTTATGATCTTAAGGGATATTCATTAAATGTTATCCAGGTTGCTCAGCTAAATGCGGCGACGGAAGCCCAGTTCAATAACCAGGTAACAAGTATTATCAACCAGCAAAAACAGGCAGAGGCTGAAAAGAATAGGCAACGCTTAAAAGATCAGGATAAGCAAAATAAAGAGATTGCCAAGTTATCGCGCAATATTAATTCAGTTACTTCCGTTAGTGATACAAATAATAAGGATTCGATTATTGTGGAACTTAATAAAAAGATGGACCACGATCAGAAAGATCAGTTAACGTTAAAGATCAAAAAGCACTTTCCACGGGTCGAAAAGATTGATTATGTGTTAGCGGATTCCTAATGGACAAAATAGAGTTGTGACACAACCCACGGTTAGAACCTGTAAGGCTAGCCTAGGACGATTGTTGGCACGTGATATCTTTGTAATATTCGACAATAAGCAAACGTGGTTGCGGCAAAACATTGTTTTGTCACAACCACGTTTAATTTAGTCTGCGATGTTTAATTCAAAAGCAATCCGGTGGGGATCAATTTTATCGTCAACGAGGACTTGGCCGCGCTTGACGAAGCCAAAACTTTCTGCCAGGTGTTGCATCCTAGTGTTCTTGGGATAGGTATCGAGGCGAAAATTTTTGATTCCTTGAACCTGCCCCATTGAAATCAGGTTAGAGAATAAGTATTTGCCTAAATGCTGACCGCGGAAACTACTGGAGATGGCCACCCGGTGAATCGTGGCATATGGTTGATCGATTATTTGCCATGCGCCGTCTCTTATCTCGGAATAGGTCGGTTCTGGGGTAGATTGAAGGGTAGCTGTACCGGCAATTTCATTACCAACGGTCAATACCCAGTTGGTCTGATCCTTGATATCTGCCGCAAACATCTCTCGACTGGGATGCCCATCTTGCCACTGTGGACTGCCTTCCTTCTTTAATAGCATTTTAGCATCGTCCACAATCTTCATGATTTGGTCTAAGTCAGCACTTGTCGAGTGGCGAATTGAAATCTGCGCCATTATTTTTCCTCCTTGCTTTATCCTGCTAAAGTGAATGCCGTTCGACGGTTTCGACGGGGAGAAGGGTGGTTGAACTAGCACTATCCTTCTTACTTATTTGCGTCAGCAACTTATCGGCGGCGATGTTGCCCATCAGTTCCATATCCTGTTTTAAAAGAAAGATTCCATCACCCACGTACTGTGACCATTCCCAGTCATCAAAGCTGACGAGTCCCACGTCGGCCGGGAAGGTAAGGTTAAGATTCCTGAAGATGCTGAGGAGGTCAAAGAGAACGGGTCCCATCAATGAAACGACGGCCGTCCGACCATTTAGTGCATTGAATTGGTTATGGAAGGCATGGGTTAGCCACTGCCGGTCATGGCCTCGTGTTTCGATATTATGATAACTCAGGCCGTCCTCTTTTGCCGCCAGCTTAAGACCGGCAATCCGGGGGATTTGTCCCGATGCTTCAGCAAAGCGGGCGCTAATGGTTAGGATATTGTCATAACCACGCTGGCTGAGTAGCTTCCCCAGTTGATAGCAGGCATCCCGGTTGGTACTGGTAACCTTACCGGTAGTTTGCGGCTGGTCATCGACTTCCCGATCGACAATGACAAGGGGAACATTATTCCTTTTGGCAAATTCGTACTGCGAAAAATGACGGGAATTCGGCTGGACGATTATTCCATCGACCCGTTGCTGGTATAGCCGTCTTAATGCCCGTGCTTCGGTATCAATCGAGTTGTTTGTATTCATTAGCAAGATATCATAGCCCGCCTTCTGCAATATATCATCTATTCCCTTAGCGAGCAGGGATGAAAAGGGGTTAGAGATATCGCCGACCAGGACGCCGATTACGTGGCCCTGTGCTTGGCGAAGGCGCTGGGCTGATGCAGCTGGGACATAGTTGAGGTTATTAATTGCCATTTCGACGCGCTCGCGGGTTGCTGGCCGCATTTTCTCGTAGTGGCCATTGAGAATCCGGGAAACGGTAGTTACTGAGACGCCAGCGGCTTTGGCGACATCTGCAATTGTAATGTGCTGTGTCATTGTCATCTTCCTTAGTTATACTTAATATTTGGTTCCTGCCTCATGGGATAACTTTGCCAGCAGAAAGTGGCCGGGATTGTTATAGCAAGGGATCAAACAGCATCCCCAAAGCAGGAGTACTGCCCACAAAATTTTAATGATGGCAGGGTTTGCCTGCGTGCAAATTAACCACTACGGACAGGACGCAGGTAATAATATTTTTTAAGATAAGAATGGGAAACAACCATTCTGCGGCTATTTCCCAATTCTACTGTTTACGTCCATTATACGCTAATAGGGGGATTGAGTCCCCTCCAATTATAAAAAGGAGCCCCAACGTGTTGGAGCTCCCTTTTAAATTAGCAGTGTAGATATATGTTAAACGAATAGTGAAATTGCGTATACCGCACCCAGTCCGGCAATTGCCAGGACGGAGGTTAGGGTTGACCAGGAAAGCAGGGTTTCCTTCAGAGAGAGGCCAAAGTATTCCTTGATCATCCAGAAACCGGCATCATTGACGTGATCACAGAAGACAGACCCGGCACCAACGGATAGAACCATTAGGGCGGCCATCGCCGAGTTGGAACCGAACTGATGCGCCATTGGAGCAACAAGACCAGCGGCGGTCATTGCCGCAACCGTAGATGACCCTAGCGATACACGGAGAATTGCGGTGATGAGCCATGCGGCCAGAATTGGTGAAATATTGGTTTGGGCGAAGAGGGTTGAAATATACTTCGAAATTCCACCGTCAACAAGGACCTGTTTAAAGGCACCCCCACCACCGATAATCAAGAGCATTACGGAAATCTGTTTAATGGAAGCAACCATAGAGTTGGAAATTTCACCCATTTTCTTGTTCCGCCAAAGCCCCATTGTAAAGATGGCAAAAATCAATGAAAGAAGCATTGCGAGGTCGGGGGCACCAATAAATTGGATGAATTCGTTAACGGGGTTGCTTTTAGGGAAAATAAATGAGCAGATGGTGGCAACGGCAATTAAGATGACTGGCATCATCGCTGTCAGAACGGAGATACCAAACTTCGGGGTCTCGTTAAGGCTGAATTCCTTGTATTCACCAAGAACCGAGATGTCGATATTCTTTCGGTAAACCTTTGGATAAACCTTGTGAAGGAACCAGTTGAATACCGGCCCGGCAATAATAATGGTTGGAATCGCAGCAATGATTCCAAGCAGGAGGACGTGACCGAGGTTGGCGCCAAGAATATCAGAGATCGCCGTTGGTGCCGGGTGTGGCGGCAGGAAAGCGTGGGTAACGTTCAGAGTGGCAGCCATTGGGATACCAAGGTACATCAGCGGCATATCAAGCTCACGGGCGATAATGAAGATAATCGGCAGGACAACAACGAGGCCAACCTCAAAGAACAGTGCCAGCCCGATAATGAATGAGGCTAGGATAACGGCAACTTGAATCCACCGCCGGCCGAACTTATCGATAAGGGTCGTGGCAATCCGGTAACCACCACCAGCATCAGAGACAAGCTTTCCAAGCATTGATCCAAAACCAAAAATGATAGCCAGGTGCCCCAGCTGACCGCCAATCCCGGTTTCAATAGTTGTCGGGATCTTGGTAAGCGGCAACCCCAGCAGGAGGGCGACAATAAATGAAGTGATAACTAAGGCAACGAAGGTGTTGAGCTTTAACTTAACGATCATGAAGATTAAGAGGGCAACACCGATTAAAACGATAAGTAATGGCATAATTTAAACCTCCTTATGAGAAGACTGCTGTTGCAGCATGGCAATTGTTGAATAGGCCGGGGTTAATAATCCTTCAACCTGTTGGAATAATGGCAGGTATTGCTGGTAAACGTGAACGGCACTTGTCCGTGGCTGGTATGAGCTGATGTCACCAATAAAGTCCTGGACAACGTCGAGACTGTCGACAATCCCGAGACTCTTCATCGCCATGGTGACTGCTCCCAAGCATCCAGACTCAAATGAATTTGGAATGTTAACCGGGCAATTGAGGACATCCGCCAGCATCTGCCGCCAAACTTCTGCCCGGGCAAAACCACCAGTCGCGGTGACGCTGGTTGGTTCACCAATAAGGTCGCGGACGGCTTGGAAGACGGTGGCAATATTCATGCAGATTCCTTCCATTACTGACCGCAGCATGTCGGCACGGGTATGCAGCTGCGAAAGGCCGAAGAAGCTTCCCCGGGCATTGGCATCCCACAGGGGAGCCCGTTCACCACCGAGGAAGGGATGGAAGATGAGCCCATGGGCGCCAGCCGGAACTCCCTCAATAACGTGATTAGCGAGGGTATAGGGGTCAACTTGTTCGTTCTTAACGGCGCTGGCGTCCACTAGGTGTTCGACTGCCCATTGGTAGACATCGCCACCGTTGTTCAGGGGACCACCAACCACCCAGAGACCGTTATCGACGGCATAGCAGAAGAGTCGCTGCTGAGGATCGATTACGGGGTGGTCAGTGACAACGCGAACGCCGGCCGATGTTCCAATAGTGATTGCCACCGTGTTTTGCTTGATTGCGCCAACGCCCAGGTTTGACAGGGCCCCATCAAAGGCACCATAGACAAATGGGGTATCTGATGGAATGCCCAGCTTTGCTTGGGCCTCGTCTGTTAAACCGACCGCCTGACTTGTCCCGTTAACGATGGTGGGCAGCTGGCTGGCCTTAACCTTAGCAAGAGCCAGGGCCTGACTGTCCCAGTTGCCGGTATTGATGTTCATCATTCCGGTGCAGGAGGCGATTGAGATGTCGACCTTGAATGACCCGAAGAACTTATAGAAGAGGTAGGACTTAATATCGCCAAAGTAGGCGGTTTTTGCCACCGTTTCTGGTTGGGCCTGATTAAGCCACATTATCTTGGTCAGCGGTGACATTGGGTGAATCGGTGTTCCGGTCTTGGTGTATAGCTGCTGCCCCTCCGGACTGCGTTTCAGCTGGTCAGCAACCGCCCGCGCCCGCGTATCGGCCCACGTGACTATCCGAGAAAGTGGGTGGAAATGATGATCGAGCATGATAACACTTTGGTTAGCACTGGAGAAAGAAACCGCTAACAATTTTTCGTTTGAAAAATCGATCTTTGCTCCAGCGTCATGGATCACCTTTTCAACGGCATTGAGCATTGCTTCCGGGTCCTGTTCGGCCATTCCACTGGCATCCCGGTAAAGAGAGTAGCCTTCGCTAAAGTGATCTAATACTCTTGCGTGTTCATCATAAAGGACGGCTTTTGTTGAAGTTGTGCCAACATCAACACCAATAAAGTAGTTCATTTGTATAACTTCCTTTGATAGTATTTCAAAAAGATTTATGGTTTATCGATACACCAAATAATATATTATCTTATGTAAGCGATGTCAATACCTAATTTTATAAAAGGGTATCGTTTTCCTAAAAATATAACGGGAAAGTACTGCTGCAACAGTAAAAAACAGGCTAGGACTAAAAAATCCTAGCCTGTTTACGGGTAGTATGGTAGTTTGGGGATGCAAAATGATACAATATAGTCGGTTTGATGTTGAAATCAATTATTCACGTATTATATAAGTGACGGCCTATTCGAGTGACTGCAACGCCTGGTTGGCCAGGTGGTGGGCTCCGGGGTTCTGCTGGTCAGGGATCCACTGGGTGACCACGGTGGTGAACTGGCCGATAAGCCGATTGAGTTCCGCGAGCTCATTTTGGTAATGTTTTGTATAATTTTTCCCAATGGCATCACTGAGAACTCGGCTGTCGGTGTAGAATAGCACTGTTTGCTGAGGGCCAAAGTGGTCCAACAGGTATTGGAAACCAAACTGAGCGGCGGCAAACTCGCCATGATGGTTGTCGGCGCATGCCAAAGTGGCGGTCAGCTGGTACTGGCGGTGGTCAGCAATGACCAGGGCGCCAAGGCCGGTGGGACCGGGATTGCCCTTGCTGGCAGCGTCGGTATAGAGTTTTAACATTGAAATTACCTCACTTTGAAAGGAAGAGTCTGTCTTATGGAGGAAGAGACCCGATATTTTTATCAACCGGACCTGACTGGGACGATCATCAGCTGGTGCTGGACGTTCCTGTTGTTTTTGGTTGGCTTGATTATCTGGCTGGAGATCACCCATTTTCAGTGGGTGACGGCCCTGTTCTTTGTGGCCTTTGCTATTTTAACATTTTTGGGGATCAAGCGGCGAACGGTACTGATTACCCCAACCAAGCTGGTTTTCAGCCGGCTTTTACAGCGTGACTACCTGATGATCCCGCTGGCCGATATTCGTCAGCCGCGATTCACCAAGCATACCGTGACGATGACGGTGAACGGGGAGATCCTCAACTTCACCTTCACTCAAAAAGCCATTAAACGGTTACAGCTGGCACTTGCCAACCAAACGGAGGGTACCGACCGTGATCATTAGCATCAGTCTGCTTCTTGTCATGATCCTGGTGGTAATTGACCAGCTGGTAAAATATTGGGTGGCAACCACCATTGCCCTGGGGGCCAGTCACGAGGTGATTCCTGGAGTGCTGGCGTTAACCAATCTTCGCAACCAGGGCGCGGCTTGGAGTATCCTTCAGGGGCAGCAGTGGTTCTTTGCCATCATCTCAGTGGTGGCCATCGCCGTGATCGCCTACCTGATGGTTCGTTGGCGCCAGCAGCCAGTCCTAATGGTTGGCCTGTCCCTGATTCTAGCCGGGACTCTTGGCAACTTTATCGACCGTCTGCTGAACGGTTACGTGGTTGACATGTTCGAGTTGCTTTTCATCAACTTTCCGGTGTTCAACGTAGCGGACTCCTGCTTGACCATCGGGGTACTAATATTGGTTATTGCAATTCTACGGGAGGATGATTGATAGAATGGTTGAACCAGTACGACTGGTAATTGATAATGAATTGACGGGACGGATCGATAAGCAGCTCGGCCACCACTTCGCACAATACTCCCGTTCCCAGCTCCAGCGCTGGATCGAGGATGGCAATGTCCAGGTCAATGGCCAGGCGGTCAAGCCTAAGTATAAACTGGCGACCGGGGACGTGGTCACGATTGAACCAGAGAAGCCTAAGAAGATTGACCTAGTCCCAGAGAACATCCCCCTTGACATTATCTACGAGGATGACGACGTGATTGTGGTCAATAAGCCCCAGGGGATGGTTGTCCATCCAGCACCGGGGCATCCGGACCACACCCTGGTCAACGCTTTGCTCTATCATTCGCCCCTGTCGACCATCAACGGTGAATTTCGTCCCGGAATTGTTCACCGGATCGACAAGGACACCTCAGGCCTGCTGATGGTGGCCAAGAATGATATGGCCCACCGCTCACTGGCTGCCCAGCTCAAGGCCAAGACCAACGAGCGGGAGTACGTGGCCCTGGTTCACGGGGTGATCAAGGAGGACCGGGGGACGATCGATGCGCCCCTGGGCCGGTCGCTTAAGGATCGGAAAAAGCAGGCGGTGGTAGCCGATGGTCGGCATGCGGTTACCCATTTTAAGGTCCTCAAGCGCTACCACCACTATACCCTGGTGGCCTGCCGCCTTGAGACCGGCCGGACCCATCAAATTCGGGTTCATATGAAGTATATTGGCCACCCACTGGCGGGGGATCCCCTCTATGGGCCGCGCAAGACCCTGCCGGGCAATGGGCAGTACCTGCATGCGCGGCTGCTGGGCTTTAAGCACCCGCGGACCGGTAAGCAGCTGACCTTCACGGCTCCGCTGCCCCCGTATTTTCGGCAGATGCTAGACAAACTAGACAAAAGTGATAATTAATTTCTTGAAATTGTGCCCCCAAACGGCATAATAGGATATGAGAACGTATATTAAGGGTGAGTGATAAAGTGACGGCACGATACCTAATATTTGAAGACGGAACAATTTTTTCTGGGGAGGGCTTTGGCGCCCCTGCGGTTACCTTTGGCGAGGTGGTTTTCAACACCAGCATGACTGGCTATCAGGAGATCATCACCAACCAGATCTATAATAACCAGATCGTGGTGTTTTCCCAGCCCAACATCGGTAGCTACGGCATCCAACGCAACATCTATGAGTCAATTGTGCCGACGATCAAGGGGGTGGTCGCGCGCTCATTAGCCAATGTGGGGGCTAACACCTCCCGCCAGCTGACACTCGACCGCTACCTCAAGCAGATGAACATTCCCGGGATCACCAACATCGATACCCGGGCAGTGATTCACAAGCTGCGGGACGCTGGCAAACCGCTGAAGGGGAGTATTGTACCCGTCCCGGATGATCATGCCTTTGATCAGCTTCACGCGACGGTGCTGACAAATCAGCAGGTTGCCCAAGTGGCCACCCCTAAACCATACCCGAACCCGGGGGTGGGGATGAGCGTGGTCGTTGTCGACTTCGGCCTGAAAAACGGGGTCCTGCGGGAACTTAGCCGCCGCAAATGTAACGTCACGGTCCTGCCGTATACCGCCACTGCCGAGGAAATCCTTCGCTTGGATCCAGACGGCGTCGTGTTGTCCAGTGGCCCTGGGAACCCAAACAGCATCAAGCGCTCGGTCCTAGAGATGATCCAGCAGGTCCAGACCAAGGTGCCGCTGTTTGCGATCGGCCTTGGGCACGAGCTCTTTGCGATCGCCAACGGGGCAACGGTCCAGCGCACACCGGTTGAACACCACGGGATGAACCATCCGTTGAAGGAGATCATCACCGACCACATCGTTTACGCCAACCAGGGTGGGGGTTATCAGATCGACCCGCATACGGTTGACCGGTCCCAGCTGTTTATTACCTACGTGGACCTGATTGACGACAGCATCCAGGGTCTGCGTCACCGGCACTACCCGGCCTTCTCGGTTCAATTCTTCCCGGACGGGGCTCCGGGACCGGATGAGACGGATGGCCTGTTTGATGAATTTCTTGACATAATGAAGCGAAAGGAGGCGCGGCGCTGATGCCAAAGCAAACCATCAAGTCGGTCCTGGTGATCGGAGCCGGGGCCAACGACGTCCAGCACGGTGATGAACTAGATGCGGCGACCTTTCAGATCACGACCGCCTTTAAGCAGCTCGGTATCAAGACCATCCTGGCCGACGATAACCCGTTCTCAATTAGCTTAGAAAACCGGGCGGCAATTGACCATGCCTGCATTGGCTCGCTGAACGTCGAGAACCTGGTCGGCTTGATTGAGCGTTACCACCCTCACGCCATCCTGCCGACGGTCGGCAACAAGCACGCCTTTGAGCTGACCCAGGAGCTTCTTGAGAAGGGGATCATCCAAAAACGCGAAATCCGGTTGCTTGGGGTTCCCGAAGCGACGGTCCGTCAGGTGAATAACCCGGTGTTGCTCAGTAGAACTCTCCACAAGATGGATGCGCCGATGAAGTCGGTCGTGACGGTCAGCAACTACCAGGATGCCCTGGAGGAGGCCCAGAAACTGGGCTACCCGGTGATTATCCGCTCCGTTTTGCCAAAGAGCAATAGTACCCGGCAAATTGTCCATGACCAGCGGGAACTGGCAACTGCGGTCCAAAGCTGCCTGAGTCAGTCACGGGCCGAACAGGTCCTGGTCCAGCAGAGCCTGGCCGGCTATAAGGAAATCGAGGTGATTGCCCAGCGGGACGCCTCGGGAACGATGATGATGCTTTCAATGGTTGAAGACATGGATCCAATTGGCATTCACGCTGGTGACTCGGTGGCCTTTAATCCGCCTCAGACCCTGCTTGATCGGCAGATCCAGGACATGCGTGACACCGCCTTTGCGATCACCCGGAAGCTGCGAATTGTCGGTATCAACCATGTTCAATTCGCCTTAAATCCCGAAAACGGCAAGTTCTACGTCATCAAGGTCAGTCCCTATTTCGACCGGATGACCTCCTTTGTTGCCCAGTCGACCGGTTATCCAATTGCGGCGGTTTGCGCTCAGCTTTATGCCGGCAAGCTCCTGCGTGACATTGACCTGGGGCCTAACTACGTCCATCACGCGGCCCTGGTTGAGCCGACGATGGATCATATTGCGGCTCGGGTACCAGTCTGGGGGTTCACCGAGATCCCCGAAGCTAGTCGTCTGCTGGGAACGGAAAAAAAGTCGGTCGGTACCGTCTTTGGAATTGGCCGAAATACGATTGAGGCCCTCTTCAAGGCCATCGAGTCCCGTTATCGGGAACCGGCCGATTTTCATTTGGCCGCTCAGCAGAAACTGACCGATGACGAGCTGATTGTTAAGCTGGTTCACCCGGAAGCTGGGCGTCTCTTTGTCCTGATTGAGGCAATGAACCGGGGCTACTCCGTCGACGAGCTGACGGAGATGACCAAGATCGATCCTTTCTATTTTGAGCAGATCAATAAGATGCGCCTCCTGATCAAGGAGGTTAGTGATAACCCGAATAAGGAACCAGTCCTGATCAAGGCTAAGGGTTACGGGTTGAGCAACCAGCTGATTGCCCGTCTCTGGAAGACGACACCGCAGCGGATCTACCAGATGCTGGTGGACCACCAGCTGACGACTAAATACAAGGAGATCGAACCGTCTGCGGGTGAGTTTGACCAGCATACCAATAGTTTCTACTCGGCTCTTGAGGATGAGAACGAGGGAACCAAGACGGCCCAGCCGAGTGCCATGGTGATTGGAACTGGTGGCTTACGACTTGGCCTCAGCAATGCCGGGGATTATTTTGTGGCAGCAATGATGCAACAGCTGCATCGGGAGGGCTACCACACCGTGATCGTTGACACCAACCCGAGCTCAGTGGCCCTGGTGAGCGAACTGAGCGACAAACGCTACCTGGAGCCGCCGACCCCGGAGAATATCCGGCAGCTCCTGAAGGTGGAGCAGCCCCAGTTGCTGTTTGTACCGGCATCCTATTCCCAACTGTTGGCGGCACTGAAGCCGGTTGACCTAGACTGTCGGCTGGTTATCTTGCCTGACGATCGCCTGCCCCAGCTTGACAACCGGGCTGCTAAACTGGTGGCCTTCAATTACATCTTTGACGGTGAGTATGCCTACCCGTTGGGGACGACGACCAACCTGCTTTCACCTGAGCAGTTGAACTACCAGTCGACGGCGATCCGCTATCCGGCTGAGGTGCCGGACTATGCCTTTCAGTCAGTCAGTGACCAGGCTAGCAATGCGGTCATGACTAAGGATGAACCAGGACTGTACCAGGTCATCTTCGTCAAGGCAGGGGACGAATACCACCAGCTCGGCGTTCAGCCACTACCATTGACCGAGACCGCCTTCCTGTCAAAGGTTCTCCAGGTCAGTCTGCCGGGGGTCTTTACCCAGCTGCTGACCGGTAGTCTGGCCGATAAGGCAGTGATTGATTCCCTGAAGCAGGCCATCGATCCGGGAGTAGTGACCTATCGGGCAACCTTCCCGTTCAAGGCCCTTCACGTTCGGGATGGGGTCCCGGCTATCAACAAGATTATCGGGGCACGGATGCAATTCTTGACGTCCCACCACCAAGATGAGCAAACTGGGAAATAAGCTTCCCGGTGATTAGTCAAGGATAAATTATCAAAATTGAGTGTATACTAAAATAACCCGATTAAGATAATTTAAAAATTAGGTAATCATGGATAAAAGGCATTTCAGATTTTTATTCATGCAAGCTACTGTTGCGACCTTATTCAGCTTTGGATAGGGTCGCTTTTGTTAGGAGGCGGTTAGAATGGTTCGGATTGCGATCAGCAGTGATAACCACTTAGACGTCAATCGGGTCGATCCCCGAGCGGCACTGACAATGCAGGCCCGGTACCTAGCGGAGCAGGGGGTTCAATACTACTTCTTTGCCGGGGACCTCTTCAATGACTTTACCCGGACCCGCCAGTACATGCACGATCTTCGGCAACAACTGGCTGGCCAGACGCGGGTCTATTTTATTGCAGGCAATCACGACCTTCTTAAGCACGCGCCCGTTAGTTTGGCTACAGGTCTAGCGGATTTGTCTTATCTTCAAAACCGCTTTGTCGACCTGCCGGGGACGGACTGGCGGGTGGTTGGCAAAACCGGCTGGTATGACTACTCTTTTTCAAGCTACCGAACCGACCCGGGGGCGATTCGGCAGTGGAAGCGCGTTTACTGGCTGGATAGCGCGATCAACCAATTGGGCAATGACCAGGAACGGATGATAATGGTACTTGACCAGGTGGCCGGACAACTGGCCACCGCCAAGCAGGCTGGCCGACGGGTGCTGTTCTTGACCCATTTTGCGCCTCGCCATGAGCTGCTGGCTCCGCGTCCGGCAGCAATTCATACCGCGCGCCAGGAGCGGTTTTATCAGATGATCAATGCGATGATGGGCAGCGATCGGTTGGGGACCCTCCTGGAGACAGCAGGTAACGTTGCTTACGTTTTCTATGGTCACCTGCACGGCAGTCACCCGCCACTAGTCCGGCACGGGGTCACCTACCTCAATCAAGCGGTGGGGGTTCGCAATCGGCGGATCAACGAATGGCAGCAGGCAGACTTTAGCACCCAGTGGCAATCCCGCCTGCGGATCATGGACCTATAGTATTGAATTAGCGGTATAATGGGGTAGTGAAAAGGAAAGGATTAGAAGATACTACCAGGCGACTGAGGAGGTCAGCAAGATGCGCAACTCATTGAAAAAGAATCAAAAGTCGACGATCGTTGCCCTGGTGACCGGGGCGATCATCTGGCCATTCTGTCTATATTTGAAGAGTCGGCGGAAGTAGCTGGTGGGCGGACGCAAATTAGTTTAATTTTTTTAAGAAAAGTCCTTGCCATTTAGTAGGAATCTTGCTATTATTGTTCATGTTGTCAAGGACGACATGCGGAAGTAGTTCAGTGGTAGAACATCACCTTGCCATGGTGGGGGTCGCGGGTTCGAATCCCGTCTTCCGCTTCAACCGGATGACCCGTTAGTCAAGTGGTTAAGACACCAGCCTTTCACGCTGGTATCGTGGGTTCAAATCCCGCACGGGTCACTTTTTGGGGAATTAGCTCAGCTGGGAGAGCACCTGCTTTGCAAGCAGGAGGTCATCGGTTCGATTCCGTTATTCTCCATTGGCAATCGTTGCATTGCCTAACTGAATTTGTTGGCGGTATTGGTGAAGTTTGGTTAACACACCGGTTTGTGGGTCCGGCACGCGTGGGTTCAAATCCCACATACCGCCCTCTATATTAAGCAGGGATAGACATTTTGTCTGTCCCTGCTTTTTTGTTGTGATTGGGGAAATATTGCGTATATATTATAATAGGGAATAGTGTAATAGTCTGAGAAGGGAAGAAAGCATAATGCGTTTTTTGCATACCGCCGATTGGCACATCGGTAAACACCTGAACGGCTTTGACCTGTTGGCTGACCAGCAAGCCGTCTTTGAGCAGATTGAGAAAATTGCTAAGGAGAAACAAGTCGACGTGGTGGTGATCGCCGGCGACCTCTATGACCGCGGGATTCCCAGTGAGGCCGCGGTTCGCCAGCTTAACGCCGAACTCGGCCAGCTGAATCTGACGGATCATTTTCCAATCCTAGCGATCAGTGGGAACCATGACTCGGCTACTCGGCTGGGTACGGGGGCCAGTTGGTTTGTCCAGACTGGCCTTTACCTTAATACCGACATAGATAATGCCTTTCAACCAGTGACAATCGGCAATACCGAGTTCTTCCTCCTACCGTTCTTTGGCATTCAGGTGGTTCGCAACTACTTCGGTGATGACACGATCCGCGACGTCAATACGGCGATGGCCCGGATCGTTGATGAAATGCAGGAGCACTTTACTCCAGGGAAGCACCATGTCCTGGTGGCCCACTTCTTTGCGGCCGGGAGTCAGCACACGGCGGATTCAGAAACCCTGATCGAGGTCGGGGGGCTGAGCGCGGTGGCGACGACCACCCTGGCGCCTTTTGACTATGTCGCCCTAGGTCATCTTCACAACCGGGACGCCCTCCACGACGACCGGGTGCGCTACAGCGGTTCACCGATGAAGTTCTCCGTTTCCGAGGTTAATCAGGAGAAGGGGGTCTGGATCGTTGATACTGATCCCTTCAAGGCTGAGTGGGTACCGCTGGCGCCGGTTCATGGCATCCACCTGCTGAAGGGGCGGTTTGCCGACCTAATCGCCGATCACGATCAGCACCCTAAGGATGATTTTTACGACATCGAGCTGACCGATCACGAGCGGATTCCGGACGTCCTGAACAAGCTGCGGGAGCACTACCCGAAGATTGTCAGTCTGCACCGGACGCACGCCGCCCGGCAGATCGATACCAACCATGCCAAGGTCCGGCAAAAACAATCGCCAACGGACCTGCTGGCCGATTTCTACCAGCAGACGATGGGAATTGAGCTGACCGATACCCAGCGGAAGTGGGCCAATGATGCCCTGATGGCTGTCAACAATAAGGAGGACAGGTAAATTGCGACCATTAAAAATTGAATTGAAAAACTTCGGCCCCTATGCTGACACAGTGGTCGATTTCACTGAGTTTAGCAAACGGTCGCTGTTCCTGGTAGCCGGCAATACCGGGGCGGGAAAGACGACTATCTTTGACGCGATGTGCTATGCCCTCTTTGGTCAGACCACCAGTGATCAGCGGTCAGCAGCGGCCATGCGTTCGGACTTTGCCCCGGCCGCCCAAGAGACCGCGGTTACCTTCACTTTTGCCCATCAGGGACAGACTTACCGGGTGACCCGGCGGCCCAAGCAGACCTTGATTGGGCGGCGTGGTCGGCCAGTTGAGCATAACCAGGCGGTTGAGCTGGTCTACCCTTTGGAGAGCGATCAGCCTCACGAAATCACCAAGATCAAGGCGGCCGACTCCTTCATCACTGACCTGCTCAACCTAACCCGGGACCAGTTTCGCCAGATTGTCCTCCTACCTCAAGGAAAGTTTCGCCAGTTTCTGGATTCGGACAGTAATACTAAGGAAGACCTGCTTCGCGACCTTTTTAACACGACCATCTATGAGCGCTGGACAACGGAACTCAAGGACCAACTGACCCAGCGGAAGCGGGATTTAGCCGACCAGGCGACTAAGCTGCAGTCTGCTAAGGAAAACATCAGCACGGTAGACGCCCAGCTAGGCACTGACGAGTGGCTGACGGCCGTCCAAAAGCAGCTGAAGGAACTGCAGGCGGCGCTGAACAAACTGGAGGGGCAGCGGGATGACCAACAGGCAGCCGTCAATCAGGTGACCAAGCAGCTGCACGCGGAACAGGAACTTCAGGAGCAGTTGAAGGAACTGCAGGCAGCCCAACAGACCGCTGCCGCCCTGGCTGAAGAACAAGCGGCTGTGGCTGCCAAGCAAACCCAGCTAGCTGACCTCCAGTGGGTCCAGGAACACCGGGCTGCCTACCAGCAGTGGAAGGATGGCGCCCGGCGCATGACGGATCAGGAGAAGCAAATCACTTCGTTGACTCACCAGCAGGCAACCTTGACTGCCCAGCACCAGGCTGTCGCTCATCATTACCAGGAATTGGCTGCCCAACAGGATGCGATAGCGCAGGTACGGGACCAAGCCAGTGAACTGGCCAAGCGCCTACCGCTGTTTGCTAAGTTTAGTCAGCTGACGGCCCAGGTCAAGGCTAGTGAACATCAACTGACTGTGGCTCAGCAACATCAGGCTACTCACCAGCAGGCAGCTGCGGACCTGACGAAGGCGATTGCCCAGCTGACAGATCAGTTAGCGGCCCATGGCGACCTGGCAGCACAACGGCGGCAGATTGACCAGGATCAGCGCCATCAGGAGGATTTGGAACGCGTTGGTATGACCCTAGCTGATCTTATCAGCAAGCGGGCCGCCACCAGCCAGCGTCGGCAGCAGCTGGCAGCCAAGCTGGAACGGCAGGCCGCCATTGTTGAGCGGCAGACCCAGGAGCTGGCCGACCTTACCGATGCCGATGCCCGTTACCAGATTGCCCGGCTGGCGAGCCGGCTTAAGCCTGGTTCGCCGTGCCCAGTCTGCGGGGGCACCGATCATCCGCACCCAGCCCGGGTTGATGACCAGGCAGAATTGGTTACCGATGAGCAGTTGCAAGCCGCTAGTGACCGCCTCCAGAAGAGCCGTGACACTATGAGCCGGTTAAAGGAGCAGGTTAAGCAGGTTCACCAGGAACAAGCCGACTACCAGGCGCAGGTAGCCACCGCCCAGACTCAGCTGGCCGAACTGTTGGGGACTACGGAGCTGCCAGCTGACTGGCAGGCCCAGGTTACCCATCATGGACAAGAGGTTCAGGCGGCGGCACAACGGTGGCAGCACCAGCAGGACCAGGCAGCTGAGGAACAGGACCGGCTGACCGCCCTGCAGGAGCAGCAGACGACCTTACAGGCACCATTGGAGAAGGACGCGGCTGCCGTTCAAGCAGCCCAGGCAACGTTAACCCGCCAGCAGGCAATCCTGGAAACCAAACGGGGGGACCTGCCAGCCGGAATTGCCGATGAGGCCGCGGCTAAACGGCAGCTGGCCAACCTTCAGGATCAAGTCAAGCAGTTTAATGACCAGTTGACGGCGGCCGACCAGGAGCGACAGCAACTTGCCCAGCGCCTGGCGGTCACGAAGAATTCCCTGGCGACGATCAAGAACGAGCAGGCAGCCCTATCCAAGGAACAGGCAAACCGCCATAAACGGTTATGCACGGCCCTAACGGCCTACCGGGCTGACTTGAAATGGGATTTCTGGGACCGTTGTCTAGCCCAGCTGGCGCAACTGCCGCAACTCCAAGCCGCCATCCAAGACTACCAGACTCGTGTTCACGATAATCAGCAGCAGGTTCAGCGTCTGACCGCCCAGATTGCTGGTCGGCCGGCACCAGATATTGCTGCCCGCCGTAATGCCTTGAGCAAGGCGCAAGCGGATTTGAGCACTCTCCAACAGTTAGTGGGTCAGCGCAATGCCGAACGCCGTCAGCTCCAGGATGCCCAGGCGCGGGTGACTAAATTAGTCCAGGCAAGTGGCAAGCAGGCGACAGCCTTGACTGCCTTTCAGACCCTGACCGATGTTGTCACCGGGAATACCGAGAACCACCTCAGCCTGGAGCGATACGTCCTGCAGTCCTATTTTCAGGATGTCCTGGCGGCGGCCAACGTCCAACTGGACCGGCTGACTAACGGCCGCTACCAGTTTGAACTCGCCAGCGAGCGCCACGGGGCTGGAGCCAAGTGGAGCGGCCTGGAGGTTAACGTGTATGACGATAACGCTGGGAAGACGCGGAGTGCGCGAACCCTGTCTGGTGGGGAGAGCTTCATGGCCTCCCTGGCCTTAGCCTTGGCTTTGTGCCAAATCATCCAGGAACAAAGCGGGGGCATTACCATCGACGCCCTCTTTATCGATGAAGGTTTTGGATCGCTGGACCAGGAAGCCTTGGCTGACGCTCTGCATGCCCTTCAGGACCTGGAGGGGCACCGGATGATCGGGATTATCAGTCACGTCACCGAGCTTGAGGAGCAGATTCCCGATCAGTTGCGGGTTACCTCAGTTAATGGCCGTAGCCACGTTTCCTACCAGCACGATATCCACGCCTGATTACCCTGATCAGGGCCAGAATAGGAGCAAATTACAGCAAAGGGGAGATTTTTCAATGGCTAAACCTACTACCCTCGCCGAACTGGTCAACACCCTGCCGGATACGGTTGACCCAGGCCGGTTTACGGGCGACCTCCTGCAGGCGATCGAACGGCTGCGGCGTCGGCCCCTCGACATTTACTACGCCGGGCCGCGTAGTCTGCGGGTTGACGGGGTCACGCTGATGGTCGATCTCCAGCCTAAACAGGCCGTTATCACTCACTTCGCCGGTCGGGCGGTCAATGTTCAGGTACCCAGGTAGATAAAAAATCGCTTATCCGTTGTTATGCGGATAGGCGATTTTGCTTTTAAACCCGGTAGTGTTAGAACCAGCCAGTCAGGTCGTGGACGATAAAGAAGACGATTGGCACCAGGAGGGCCGGCAGGATATTAAGGGTCTTGATATCACGGAGTTTGAGCAGGGAGATCCCGGTGGTGGCGATCAGGAAACCGCCGACGATGGCGATCTCGGTAACCAGCGGCTGGCTGAAGAAACTGGCCGATAGGTATTTGGCAACCAGGTAGATGCCGCCTTGCCAGCAGAAGAGGACCGGGGCACAGAGGAGCATTCCCCAGCCAAAACTGGCGCCGAAGACCATCGTCGTCACCAGGTCGAGGGTAGCGTTGGTATAGAGCATCGTCTGGTCATGACGAACTGCCGCCATGACCGGCCCGACGATCGAAAGCGCACCGATACAGCAGAGGAGGATCCCGGTGGCCAGCCCCTTGACCAGCTGGGATTTGCCCCCGAAGCGGCGGATCAGGCGGCCAAATTTGCCGTCAAGGTCCCACCAGGTACCGAGCAGGGCCCCAATCGCCAGACTGACGATGAAGAGAACCGGGAAGCGGCTCTTTGGCAGGTTGTTGACGACATTCTCAAGCCCGATCCCCAGTGCGGCGAGCCCCATCACCGTAAAGAGGGCGTTCTCGTACTTCTTGCTGATGCCGCGCTTCAATAGGCAGCCGATGGTGGTGCCGATGAGGATCGCAGCCACGTTAGTGTATGTTCCAATCATGATGATTCCTCACTTTGCAAAATTTCACTTACTCTATAATAGCAAAGATTTGCCGCTGGTGTGGCTAAGTCAGGGCGCCCCAAAAAATCTGAGGACAAATGTCTTCAAAGTGTTAAACTAAAAATGCTAAATCCGGCAATTTTGTGGTAATTGCGGGACAGGTGACATAGTTAATGAAAACGCTGTCTTTTATAATAATGATAAAGAGTGAGGCGATCCTCTTGAGTATTAATGAAGTATATGAGGCCATCAATTCAGATGACCGGGTGCGCCGCTTGATGAAGACCGTGCCGCTTAACATCTTAGAACGGATGCGGGTGCGCCACTTTGCCAGCAAGCAGTTTGTCCTCCAGCAGGACGAACGTTACGACTACACCTACCTGCTGGTCAGCGGTCGGGTCAAGGTTTTCCTGAATTCGCCGAGTGGCAAACAGGTGGTGCTGGACGTCTATGATCCGGGGATGTTCCTCGGCGAGCAGGAGGCGATTATCAAGCGCCCCTACAGTGCGTCCGTCGTCAATATCTCCCCAGTTACCGTGTTGGAGATGAAGAACGCTGATTTCGTGGAGTGGACACAGAAGGATCACTACTTTGCCGACCACCTGATTGGCAACCTATCGGCGCAGATCTACCACCTGACTAAGCGGATGGAACGTTACAGCATGCATTCCGCTCTGCAGCAGATTGGTCTGTTTCTCCTGCAATGCGGCGACGGGCGGGCGCCAATCACCCGTGAGCGGATCACCTACGAGGTGGATACCTCATATCGTAACATTAACCGAGTCCTTAAACGGCTGGCCGATATCGGCGTTATTGAAATTTCCCGATCGACCATCCATATCACCGATCGCCAGACACTACAGAAGATTATCGAAAGAGAGGAATAGCTTATGACTGAGGAGAAACAGCCACACACCCAACTGACCACCGCCATCGATACCGATAGTGCCGTAATTGTCGGTGACCCGGCCCGGGTCGACAAGGCCGCCGAGTTCCTGGATGACGTTTCCAAGTGGGCTTTCAACCGGGAGTATAAGTCGATCATCGGGAACTACCAAGGGAAGCGGATCCTGGTCATGTCAACCGGGATCGGAGCACCATCCGCTGGCATTGGGGTGGAGGAGCTCCATAACGTCAACGTCCAGAAGGTCATCCGGGTTGGTTCGGCCGGCGCCATGCAAAATGGGATTGGCTTAGGGGAGCTGATCATCGGTGAAGGGGTTGTCAGAGACGATGGCCTGACCCAGAAGTACGTGCCGGGAATCTACCCGGCGGTGCCATCCTTTAAGCTGATGGCACTGGCTCACAAGTACGCCCCGGACGCGGTCTATGGGATTATCCGTTCCCACGATGGTTTCTACATGGATGATAACGCCAAGAACGAAGCCTTCTGGTCCAGCAAGGGGATCGTTGGCGCCGACATGGAATCCGGCGCCCTGATGACGATTGGTCGTCAGCGAGGGATGGAGACCCTATCGATCTTGAATAACGTGGTCCTCTATGAGGGGGACCTGGCCGCTGGGGTCAATGACTTGGTTGACGGGGATGCCTTGATGGCCAAGGGCGAGGTGTCCTCACTGAAGCTAGCATTCGATATTTTAAGTGACAAGAGTTTGGAGGGGTAAATAATGTCAAATGCAAGTAGCCATGGTTGGCTGTACACACAACTGTTTAGCAAGTGGAAACGATTCGAAGTCATCTACGTCACGATCCTGATTCTGCTGCAGGTCGGGGTTTACTTAATCGCACCAGATAGCTGGATCGGAATGATGTCGGGGGTATTCGGGACCCTGGCCCTGGTCTATGGGATGAAGGGGCGGAAGATTACCTTCATCTTCGGCTTTATCCAGTGCGTGGCTATGACCTACGTGGCCTGGCAGAGTCACACCTGGGGAACCTTTGTGATGGACATCTTCTACGTGATCTCACAACCGATCGGCTGGTTCATGTGGGGACACGATGACGCTACCAAGCGCTTCAGTCCCAAGGTGCGGCGCTGGGTCTTCGCCGGAGTGGTTGCAGCCTACTTCATCGGTTGGTACTTCATTTCAATGTTCAACGGCCAGCTGCCATACTTTGACTCCTTCAACCTGGTAGTCAGCTTTATCGCCCAACTGCTCTACATTTTGAAGTACCAGGAAAACTGGTCCCTTTGGATCTGGGTCAACACGGCCAACATCATCTACTGGATCATCCTGGCAGTCCGTTTCCAAATGGGCGTTCACATCGGGACGTTCGGTGGCGACCTGTCACAGATTGCCCTCCAGGCAGCCCTGCTGTTCAACTCTGTTTACGCAACCAAGGTTTGGGCCAGTGGTGAAGCCGATAACGAAGGTGGGACTGCAAAGTAGGTCCTGCCGGACGGATTAAGTAAAGACATTTTCTTAAGCTCAGAAGAATCTTCTGGGCTTTTCTATTAAGGAGGAATAACATGGATGGATACAAGTGGCTGACCTTGGCGGATGGTCAGCGAATGCCCCAAGAGGGCTTTGGGACCTACAAGGTGCGTGGTCAGGCAACAATGGATGAGGCAATCAAGACGGCCTACGCGGCGGGCTTCCGGCTCTTCGATACCGCTCAGCTCTATGAAAACGAGGATGAGGTGGGCCTAGCCCTGCAGCACTTGGGGGTACCACGGGACGAGTACTTTGTGACCACGAAGATCGCCGAGGCCAATGAGTCCTATGACCGGGCAATTGCCTCGGTCAAGGATTCTCTCCATAAGCTGCGGCTGGATTACGTTAACCTGCTGATGATCCATTGGCCGACCGAAAAGTACTTCTTCGAGTCGTGGCGGGCGTTGGAAGACCTGAAGAAGGCCGGACTGACCCGGTCGATCGGGGTCAGCAACTACCCGATGGTCCACCTTCAGTACCTGGCAACCCAGGCCAGCGAGCTGCCGGTGGTTGACCAGGTCGAGCGCCACCCCCTGCTGACCCAGCAGCCGCTGATTGATTTTAACCGTCAGCACGGAATTGTTACCCAGGCATGGAGTCCGCTGGGGCGGGGGAATATCCTGACTAATCCCTTGCTGGAAGTGATCGGGAAGCGTCATGGCAAGTCGGTAGCCCAGGTGATCCTGTGCTGGCAGCTGCAGAGTGAGGTGGCCTTTATTCCGAAGGCGGTTCATGCTGCTCATATTCGGCAGAATATCGACATCTATGACTTTTCCCTATCGGATGCGGAGATGGCGCAGATCAACGGTTTGAATAATTTTCACCGCTTCGGCAAGGAGCCGGCCTTGGCCTATGAGTATAATAAGAAGTACGAGACCCGTTAAATGAGATCGGCAAAGTTTAAGCGGCCTTCCAGACTATAATTTGCCATGTAACAAATGAAACACGCAGTAATAAAACAATCGAGCAGGCTGCCTAGATTTAGCTAGGGCCTGCTCGATTGCTTTTATATTTGAGAGTCAGTAGGATCGTTCCATCCAATAGGAGCTGTCGGCGAGGACCTGATCGTCACTGGAAATTAAGATCACTTCCTCGTTTGGATTGAACTTGTTGATTTCGGCGTACATGTTGTAATTATAGGTGTCGCTACGGAAATTCCATGGCACCCGGATGTCAACCTGGTCGCCATTGTCGTAGTGGAGGGTTACCCAGGTGATGTCGCGGCAGTGCTTTAACCGGTCGCCCAGACCCTCTTGACGCCCGTTTTGATCAAGGGCAAAGGTCTGCAAAGCATTGATCTGCTTATAATCAAAAGCCAGGACCAGGGTTTTGCAGGTGAATTCCTGGCTGACGCGCCCATCCCGGTGACCATTGATGTCTTCCTGCAGGGAGAGGGCGGTGCGTAAATCATCGCAATAGAAGCGCCGGATGTATTTGGCGGGGATGTCCCAGTACTCGACGTTTTCCATCGTGAGCTCAACGTTTACTAATTTCTTCTCCATAGTTTTTTCCTCCATGATAAATGTGATTTTTACTATGGAAAACGAAAAGAGCTTAATCTAATTTAGGGTACACTTTCCCCTTCCCATAGTTACCTACAGAAATATTAGATTAAGCTCTTAATCAAGCTAAGATTTATTATAGCTTTTCTGGGTGACTTGTCAATTGTCAACATATGGTCTGGGCTGGTAAGTGGACAAAATTTACTAATTTGGCAAAAAATATTAAAAATATTATTGAAAACGGTTGCATGAATTGTCATAATATTTATGAAACTAAATGGTATACTACTGAGTTGTTTTTTATGGAATTGGGGAATTATTGATGAAGATTAAGAAATTAACAGCAACATGTGCAATATTATCAGGTTTGTTACTTGGTGGCGCAACCACCGCTGTTGTACCGGCAACGGCATCTGCCGCATCAAATAAGGATCAGGTAACCATTTACTTGACTCGGCATGGTGAAACCACGGCCAATGTCATGCAGCGTGTACAGGGATCAAGCGACTTTCCATTGACGAAGAATGGGGTTACCGTTGCCAATGACCTTGGCTACGGTTTAAAGGGAATCAAATTCAAGCATGCTTATACTGGTAACTTGACCCGTCAAGAAGAGACGGCCCAACATGCTCTTGACCATTCTGGCAATAAGGGAACTAAGATTACCACCACGCCTAAGCTGCGGGAAGGTGGCTACGGTAGTTTCGAGGGTGATAGCATCCAGGCGGACAACCAGAAGATTGCGAATGTCTATGGCTATTCAGATGGACAGCAATTCCAGCAACAAACTGGCAAGGACTACTGGAACAAACTACAGGATGCCTACCACAAGCTGGACTCTGAGAATTCACAAAACACTAAGTTAGCGAAGAACGATCGTGCGGAAAGTTCAAAGCAGGTCCAGCAACGGATGACCTCTGAACTGAACCACATTGCCAAGACGACGCAAAAGCAGGGTGGCGGTAACGTCCTCGTTGTAAGTTCAGGGATGTCAATCAACGAGTACCTTTCAACGATGAGCAATAAGTACAAGGGTAAGCCATTGCAGAATGCCGCGGTAACTAAGCTGGTTTACAAGAACGGCAAGCTGCACGTTGACGGCCCAATCGGTACCCTGCACTATGTAAACAAGGGTGAAAAGATCGCCGACAATAAGTGATTTAGTAGAGAAATAATTTGATTATTCAGTAGTGTAGATATTTAGCCATTATTAAAGTAATAGAGCAGGCTGCCTAGTCTTCTAGGGTCTGCTCTATTGTTTTATTAACCTTATTGAAACCGTTGATTACCATAGCATAACTGTCCTTGCCGATGCTCCGGGGACTACCGGTGATAAAAATTCCGGCTACGCTTTTTACGTAATAGAAAGCGCCCAACCAATAGGAAGGGCGCCAAGATTATTAGCCATTACTTGAACAGCTTCTTGATTAGGTGTTTAATGTGCTTACTAGGCACAAACAGGATAATAAGGAACCAATGTCCCACAGGAGTCACCTCCCAATGCACATGGTTTAAGCGGAGCTATCCACCCGATGTGCATTAACATTGTAACATATTTGGATTGTGGTATAATAAGTTTACAGGATAATAAGGCCGGTGTGCAAAATGGTTATGAGGTAGCTCCTCATATGCCGAACCGGTTGGGGCGCTTAATAGGCGCTCTTTTTTATTATCGGTGTAATTTCAGACGATTTGGCACCGATATGCTATAATGCAGAACAAAAGACGGCACCTTCATTAAAAACGGACTAATTAAAACGGTAGTCATTAGCTTAGACGAGGTTGCATTGTTACTATTTTTCACATAAATAGAAAGCGCCCAACCAATAGGAAGGGCGCCAAGATTATTAGCCATTACTTGAACAGCTTCTTAATTAGGTGTTTAATGTGCTTACTAGGCACAACAAAGACTAGAAGGCCGGTGCGCAAAATGGTTATGAGGTAGCTCTTCATGGACCGAACCGGTTGGGGCGCTTAATAGGCGCTCTTTTTTATTATTGGTGCAATCTCAGGTGATTTGGCACCGATATGCTATAATGCAGAACAAAAGACGGCACCTTCATTTTGAGGGTGTCGTTTTGCGATACTGGACATATTTTTGGGGCAAAATGAACAAGTTGTTTTCCTATATATGACTAGAAATTATAAAAGTCCCTGAATTCTCAAATCAATTAAATTAAAAACGATTCTGCACAATATTTTGTGAAGTAATATAATTAAATTACCGCAAAATTATAGACATAATCTGTGGTTTATAAAGTTTAAATTGGGAGACAGACATGGCAAAAACAAATGAAACAAAAAACTTAGAAACCGCCTTGTTCAGCGCGGCGGATGCACTGCGTTCCAAGATGGACGCGAATGAATACAAGAACTATCTCTTGGGGATTATCTTCTACAAGTATTTATCCGATAGTCTGCTGTACGAGGTCGCCGACGAGATCGGTGATGGTCGTGAATCGACCACCCTCGCCGAAGCACAGAAGCTGTATGAGGAAAATACCGACGACGAGGACCTGCGTGATGAACTGATGGATACCTTTTCCTATGTGATTACGCCAGAAAACACCTTTACGAAAGTCATGGAGCACGTGAATGACCACTCATTCCAGATTGTGAATCTTGGGGATGCCTTCAAGGAGATTGAGGGGACCAACGATACCTTCGAGGGCTTATTTGATGATGTAGATTTGTTTTCCCGTCGGTTGGGGAGCAATGCCCAGAAGCAGGCCGATACGATTAGT
This sequence comes from Limosilactobacillus pontis, assembly GCF_002940945.1. Classification (GTDB taxonomy): domain Bacteria; phylum Bacillota; class Bacilli; order Lactobacillales; family Lactobacillaceae; genus Limosilactobacillus; species Limosilactobacillus pontis_A. The sequence goes on along the minus strand of NZ_PNFV01000001.1, from coordinate 64,201 downwards.
GCGGTGCTCTCGGCAATCGATGGTCTGGAGTTGGTTAAGTCAGCCGGGGATACCCTGGGGGATGCTTATGAATACCTGATCAGTCAATTTGCTTCAGAGTCCGGTAAAAAGGCGGGCGAATTTTACACGCCGCAACAGGTTTCCGAATTATTAACCCGCCTGACCCTAGTCGGTAGGCACTATCCAGAGGGGCTGACCGTTTACGACCCGGCAATGGGGTCTGGCTCACTGCTGTTAAACTTCCGAAAGTATACGCAACATAAGGAAGAGATTATCTACTACGGCCAAGAAATCAATACGTCAACCTACAACCTGGCCCGGATGAACATGATCCTGCACCATGTCGATACTGCTAACCAACACTTACGGAATGGTGACACCCTGGATGCGGACTGGCCGCCGTCAGCTAAGACCAACTTTGATGCCGTGGTCATGAATCCCCCGTATTCCTTGCACTGGTCGGCGGCTAAGGGTTTCCTGGAAGATCCGCGCTTTAGCAAGTACGGAGTCCTGGCTCCAAAGTCAAAGGCCGACTATGCCTTCTTATTGCATGGCTTCTACCACCTGAAGAATACGGGGACGATGGCGATTGTCCTTCCGCACGGGGTGTTGTTCCGGGGAGCCAAGGAAGGCAAGATCCGCCAGAAGCTACTAGAGGACGGCTCCATTGATGCCGTTATTGGGTTACCGGCGAACTTGTTCTACAGTACCTCGATTCCAACGACGATCGTGGTGCTGAAGAAGGATAAGCAGGACCGGAGCGTGATGTTTATTGATGCTTCCAAGGAGTTTGAAAAGGGGAAGAACCAGAATAAATTACGTGAAGCCGATATTAGCAAGATTTTGGATACCTATGAAAAACGCCAGGACGTTGATAAATATGCGCATTTGGCAACCTTTGATGAAATTAAGGAAAACGATTTTAACCTCAACATTCCGCGCTACGTTGATACCTTTGAGCCAGAACCAGAAGTAGATCTGCGGCAGGTATCAAAAGAGTTACGGGATGTTAATGCCCAAATCAAGGATAATGAGCAGGAACTGGTGGGGATGCTGAAGCAACTGACGTCTAAAGACGATGAGGTGATGGCCGGAATCAATGACATCATCAAGGACCTAGAAGGGGAGATTAAGTAATGGCTAAAGAGAAAAAGAAAGTACCTAATCTTCGTTTTAAAGGCTTCACTAACGATTGGGAGCAGCGTAAGTTTAAAAATAATATTTTAAGGATTAACAGACATGGTAAGGGTTCTAATTTGCCTCATATAGAATTTGAAAATATCAATTCCGGAATGGGAACCTTAAATGGTAAAATTTCAGAGTTAAAATCTGATAAAGTGGGAATCTTGTTTGAAAAAAACGACATATTATTTGGGAAACTACGTCCATATTTAAGAAATTGGTTTTTGGCTACTTTCGATGGTGTAGCTATTGGCGATTTTTGGGTATTACGTCCTAGTGTACCATCTAATTTTATATATTTTTTAATTCAAACTGACAGATTTTATGCGGTAAGTAATCTATCTTCTGGATCAAAAATGCCTCGTTCTGATTGGAGCCTAGTTTCCAACTATAAATTTAACGTCCCTACTCAGAAACAAGAAATGATTAATATTGGAAAGCTATTATCAAAGTTGGATTCTTTACTTTCTCTCCAGCAACGAAAACTAGACCTCTTAAAGCAACTTAAAAAAGGCCTGCTACAAAAGATGTTTGCTGATAAGGATGCTAAGCAACCAGTATTACGGTTTGATGGCTTTAGTGGCGATTGGGAGCAGCGTAAGGGTAGTGAATTATTTAAATCTAAATCAGACAAGGGCTATTCATATTTACCAGTTTTATCTGCAACTCAGGATCAAGGCATGATATTAAGAGAAAAGACAGGCATTGATATAAAGTATAAGAAAGACAGTCTGGATAATTATAAACGTATAGAACCGGGAGATTTTATTATCCATTTAAGATCATTTCAGGGTGGATTTGCCTATTCAAGTATAGAAGGAATAGCTTCCCCAGCATATACCATCTTTTCTTTTAAGGAACCTGATGAATATAATGATAACTTTTGGAAAGAGAAATTTAGTAGTCATAATTTTATTCAGTTGCTAAAAAAGGTTACGTACGGTGTAAGAGATGGTAGAAGTATTAGCTATGGTGATTTTCTAACATTAAAGGAACAATTTCCTAATTTGCAGGAACAAACTAAAATTGGTAAATTATTTACAATATTGGATAAAACCATTCCTCTCCAGCAGAGTAGATTAACTAAACTAACTCTTCTGAAAAGGTTCCTCCTCCAACAAATGTTTATCTAAATCATTGTAAGAAAATAACCTCCAATAAATAATAATTACGTGTTTGAAACACAGATTATTATTTATTGGAGGATTTTGTATGTCAAAAAGTTACTATAGTACCAAGCTATTTTACAAGTATTACTTGAACTGGATTAAGCTTTATAAAGATGGTGCCGTTCGGCAGGTTACCTTAGACAAGTATTACCTTACCTATCGTAAGTTAAGAGCACTCGCCCCGGAACTTCACATGAACGAATTGAATCGGCAGACATATCAAAAGTTGCTGAATGACTATGCAACTACGCACGAAAGACAAACTACTCTTGACTTTCATCACCATTTAAGGGCTGCATTAGTTGATGCTATCGATATGGGCGATCTTAGACATGATCCGACTCGTCGCGCAATTATTAAGGGCCGTACTCCTAAGGCTAAGAAAAGTAAGTTTCTGAATTTATATGAACTGCGATTATTAATAAATCATCTGGAGTTAGGGCCAAACATAAGCTGGGACTGGTTTATTCTGCTTATCGCTAAAACCGGTTTGCGTTTTGCGGAAGCCCTAGCCCTAACACCAACTGACTTCAATTATGAAAAACAAGTGATCACGGTCAATAAGTCGTGGAACTACAAGGCGCCGACGGGACATTTTCAGCCAACCAAAAATGAATCGTCGAATCGGTCGGTAACCGTTGACTGGCAACTAATGAGTCAGTTTAAACCCCTATTACAAGGCATAGATAGTAAACAGCCAGTTTTCGTATCACCAGATAAAAGGGTCTTTAATTCAACCATTAATCAATTGTTGGAACGCTATTGTACCGAGCTTGGTATTCACATAATTTCAATTCATGGCTTGCGACATACCCATGCATCCCTATTACTGTACGAGGGAGTTTCCATCGCCAGCGTTGCTCGCCGGTTAGGACACGCGAATACAACAACGACCCAGGAAACCTATTTACACATTATTGAAGAGTTACGAAATAAAGATAACGATAAAATTCTTCATCATCTTTCCCAACTATAAAAAATGGCGGCACTAATCGATATTGGTGTCGCCAAATTATTTAGATGAACATTTGTTGTAAGAGGAACTTTTTAAGATAGGTTAGTCTATCTAGTTTAATCCGCTGATGAGAGATAAGATTGTCTACCTCATTAAATAATTTAATAATTCTTTCTTGCTCTTGAATATCAGGCGCTAATATTTGCAAATTAAGAAAATCAGATTCATGAATTTTCCATTGACCATAGACTACTCCTTGACGATAACGAAGCATTTCATTTATAAAGCTTTTTTGCTTTGACAAAATACCAATAAATTGACTTTCTTTATTATTGTTTGATTTAAAAATGCTATATACCGGTGAAATTACTGCCTTACCAGTTTTATTAAAACCAATAGAACCTGTTTCTAAATTATTTGAGCTATAGATGAAATCGCCTAATTCGGTTTTTTTATACTTTTTGCTAGAGTTTTTTACTAAAAATTCTCGGTCATAACGTTGGCTTTTCGGGACAACTCCTGTTCCTTGAACAAAAGACATTAAAGGGTATTCTTTACTTGCAGTTGTTTTTTCATTTCTCTCTTGTAGCATTTTACTTAGCTTATGTTGCTCCCAGTCACCACTGAAGCCCTTAAACCGTAGTATTGGTTGTTTGGCATTCTTATCAACAAACATCTTTTGTAGCAGGCCTTTTTTAAGTTGCTTTAAGAGGTCTAGTTTTCGTTGCTGGAGAGAAATAAGATTGTCAAGCTTTTTCAAGAGGTCAGCAATACCTTGTTGCTCATTAGTATTTAAAGGAAGTCTAATTTCTGATGTTTGTAATTTATCAAAAAAGTAGTATTGCCTAACACCTCCTTCTTGATATTTTATTATTTGGTTAAAAAACATTTTAGTATTAAACCATTCTTGTAAGAATAAGTCATTAATTTGTTCATTTGTTTTAAATATTTCATACAAAGAACTTACTAGGACAGGACCCTTCAAATTCTGATAACCAATCGACCCAACATTTATTCTTGCGGGATTATAAGCAAAAGAATTAGGATAAACTATATAATTGTTTTTTTTATCTGCTTTCGAATATGTATTATCCTGCCCAAACTTTTTGTCTTGAGATATGAATCCATATTGATTAGATATTGAATATGATGGTAAAGGTAATCCGTCCTTATTTTTATTTTTGTCAGCACGTACCAGTGTTCTAAACTTACGCTGCTCCCAAGCAAGTGGCTGCATTAAAATTGCCTATTGTATCAATAGATGAAGCGCTTTTCTGTTACAATGAAACTATAAAATATTGATGAAAAGAGATTGTTATGCAACAAGAGCTAGAGATGGAACAGAAACTGATTAACCAGTTGACACGTGATGAGTCACAATGGACCCTTCGCGAGGATATTAAGACGGAAGACGACCTCTGGGATAATTTCTTTACAATCCTCCAGAATAATAATCGGGCGGTCCTAAATGGAGTGGCTCTAACTGATAATGAGAAAGCTAGTATTAAAGCTAAGATCAATCATTCAACCTTCTTCAAGGCTGCCCAAGACTTCACTGGTGCCAATGGTCAATACCGTATTACTATCCAGCGTGATGATACAACGGTTGGTACGATTAGTTTATTAGTGATTGACCATACCAATATTGCGGGTGGAACCTCGGTATATGAGGTTGTTCACCAAATTCAATTGGGTCGGCGTCAAAAAATGGATAATGATCGACGGGGGGATGTTACCTTACTAATTAACGGCTTGCCAGTCATTCATATCGAATTAAAAACGCCTAAACGTTCCTATCTGCAGGCTTTCAATCAGATTCAGAAATACATTACTGAGCAAAAGTTCAACGGTATTTTTTCCAACATTCAAATGTTTGTCGTAACCAACGGGACAGATACTAAGTACGTTGCGGCGGACCAGCACCTGCGAGAGAAATTTCTGAGTGGTTGGGTAGATAAGGATAATAATCCGGTGCGTAATTACCTAGACTTTGCCAAGGATGTTTTATCAATTCCTGCGGCTCATCACATGGTTGCTGATTACTCCGTCCTGGACAGTAAGCAGAAACACATTATTCTTCTCCGGCCTTATCAGGTCCATGCCATTGAGGCCATTTTTGACGCATCTAAGAGGCAACAATCCGGTTATATTTGGCATACGACTGGTTCTGGTAAGACACTGACTTCATACCGAGTGGCCCATAACCTGCTTTCCATTCCGTCACTAGATAAGGTTATCTTCTTGATTGATCGGAAGGATTTGGATAACCAAACTACGCAAGCCTTTCAATCGTATGCTAATAATGATTCTATTGACGTCAAAGAAACCGAAAGCACGTATAATCTAGCGAAGAAATTAACCAGCGGTGAGCGGACGGTACTGGTTACTACTCGCCAAAAACTACAGACACTTTTCAAATGGCAGGGTGAAGATCGCAATGATGCCATGTTTAATCGTCTTAAAAACCTTAAATTGGCGTTCATTGTCGATGAATGTCACCGAACCATTTCACCAGAAAGTAAAATGGATATTGATAAGTTCTTCAATATTCAGCCACTCTGGTATGGCTTTACGGGGACCCCGATCTTTTCGCAAAATAGTCGGAATGAAAATGGGAAAGCTGCACGGACCACAGAACAGCAATATGGACCCTGCCTGCATAGCTACACCATTAAAGATGCTATCCGTGACCATGCCGTTTTAGGTTTTCAGATTAATGATATGCAAAATATTTATCAGGATAGCGATGACGAAGATAATAAAGATAAACTGAATGCCCAGTATATTACCGATGCTCATATGCATGCCGTTGCTAAGAGTATCCTCAAATTATCGTACCGGGATCTGGGTATCCGGAACATCAATAATCGCGGTTATACCTATTCAGCAATTCTTACCACGAGTCCAGCTAATAAGCGGCCAATTGATCAAGCAAAACGTTACTATCGGTTATTCCGAGATATTAAAAATGGTAAGTCATCGGTTGAAGTACCTAAGCGAATCAAGGAGATTTTGCCCGATTTCCCCAAGGTTGCCATTACCTTCTCGGTTACCCAAAATGATGAGGATTCACTTGGTGATCAGGAATTTATGAAGGAAGCCATCGATGATTATAATCATGAGTATGGAACCAGTTATAGCTTGGATGAAATTGGTGCCTATAATAAGAACATCAATGACCGACTAGCACGGAAGAACGATGCGTTCAAGCCGCAGAGTGAGCGATTAGATTTGGTTATTGTTGTAGATCGCTTGCTGACGGGCTTTGACTCCCAGTATCTTTCAACACTCTTTGTTGATCGGCCACCGATGAACCCGCAGAACATTATTCAATCATTTTCCCGGACCAACCGGATTTTTGATCAGGATAAGAAGTATGGGAACATCATCACTTTCCAGTTCCCCAAAACGTTTAGCAAAGATATTGATGACGCACTAACCCTGTATTCGAAGGGTGGCATTGGTGAGGTTATTGCGCCGACGTGGACTGAATCCAAGGAAAAGTTTGACTATGCATATGATCAAATCGCTCCTTATGCTTTTTCGGTAGGGGAACAGTCGATCCTCTACGCAACGGATGAAGAGCAGAAAGACTTTATGAAGGATTATCAACAGTTTGATAAGACTTTTGCAGCGGTTCAGACTTATGATGAATTCGATGATGTTGATCAGGTAGCTGATTATAAATTGACACCGGAAACCTTGGACGCGATGCAAGGAACATATGAAACGCTGGTGGAAAAATTCAAGAAGTGTGGTGGTGATGACGATGATGATGCGGAGCCTGTCAATACTGACTATGAACTGGAATCAGTGATTGATAAGTCAGTTAATTATCAATATATTCTGTCATTGATTCAGGCTTATGTTCCGGATGAAGGTGAACTATTGCCAACAGCTGGTGAACAAGAAGCTACGGAAATTGAAGATTATATTGACGATTTAGGGCGTACTAATAAGCCGTTAGCAACTATTGTTAGTCAATTATGGGGCAAGATTAAACAACATCCAGAAAAATTTGCAGGGCAACAGGTTGATCAACTCTTAAATAAGATGATTGATCAGGCTTATAATCAAGAACTAGTTGCCTTTGCGGATAAGTACCACGTTAGTTTAGACGACTTAAAATTTGTTATTAAGAATTATGATGTTCATGCCTCCAAACAGGCTGGCGTTAATCAAATGTTGTCCCGCGATGCTTTTAAGAAGTTTAAGGAAGCTAATGCTGACTCTGAACTAAAACGGATGATGGATTGGAAGAAGCAGGTACGGGCACAGTTGGGTGACTTGTATGTTAACCACATTGCACCACTACTTGATGACTAAGTATCTTTATAAAACTAATATTCTATGAATTCATAGTTTACCGTTATTTTTTATAAAACCGAATTTTATAAATGCAAAGAGTAACATTTGAACGTCAGTGTAAATCTATCAGCCGTACGGCAAGAGAGATACTATATAGTCCTGGTATGGAAAAGAAATACGGTTTAGTAACGTGTAATAGTTAAGGTATGCGAAAGTGGTATAATAATTTAGAAAGGGCATTCATCGTAGTTTTAATAGCGGGAAGAGGCGTCGTTAATATGCTCAATGACAAGCAAAAGGAGATCGTTCATCATCGGCGGGTGATCTTTGCGATCATTATTGCGATTCTGATTACCCTGCTCGGACTCTGGCCAGTAATCTTTTACTTTGGTGCTGGGCTCTTAATGTTGTACCTTGTCTTAGGAGGAATCAGCTGGCTGATCACATGGCTCAGTGGCGATGACTTAACCAATCCCCGGCATGCTTCGAACGAAAATAACGATGACTCGGTGTCCGATACGCTGTGGGACAATGAAACCCTGCATGCGATGCAGCACCACGATGATAGCTATGCCCATTATCATGATTACCTCAACGATGATGATCATAACGATGGTAACAATGACCTCAACTAAGAGAAGAACGATGCAAGCTTTTGTAGAGCTTGCTTTTTTTGAAAATCCTGAATTGAAGTGCATGGCTACTTCTTTGATTTTCAATAGTTAACTTAATGAAAGAAGAATTGCCATGAAATATACCGAACTAAAACATGATACTGTATCCTGCCAAGCTTCCACATTAAATAATAAAAATTAGTTGGCTTTACCAGTAGCGGAATTCTGTTGCAGTAAGGTCATTTCTTTTGACTAAAATAAATGGGGTTGTAAAGTATTTGATTCCTTATTCTACTATCCTTTTAAGTTCATCATGTTACGGAGTTAGAAGAACAGATTCCTGACCAACTACTGATTAGTTCTAAGAATGGTTGAAGTAAAATTTCGTGCCAGCACGAACTATAACTATTAGTAGGTGACCGGTTGAACCTTAAAAAGGTAATTCGTTAATTGTGTAACCCCTTTTAAAAATTGATAACTACTACCAAAATTAAGTTTGAATCATGCTAAAATCTAATCAGATTTTAATCTGCTATTATTCATCCGCACTTATGGAGGAGTTATCTCAAATGAAGAGTAAGGGTTCTAAGTATACGTTATTATTGGGAACGGCACTATTGGGATTTTATTTGCAAGCGAACAGTATTCATGCAGCGACGACAACTTCGAGTAACGGCCAACCAGTTACTGATAATGTGACACCACTGGTTCAGACGAATAAGGATGAGGCCAGCACACCACAAGCGACAACTGACTGGGCTGATCCAGCTCAATACCAGCATGATGTTCCGGTACAAATCTTGGGGATCAATGATTTACACGGAGGCCTAGAAACAACTGGGTCAGCAACAATTGGTAATAATACCTATTCTGATACAGGAACTGTTGCTCGGTTGGCCGGCCACCTTGATTCTGCTGAAGAGAGCTTTAAGGCTGCTAATCCAACGGGAACAACTATCCGGGTTGAGGCAGGGGATATGGTTGGTGCATCACCAGCAAATTCAGCATTACTACAGGATGAGCCAACGATGCACGCCTTAAAAGCGATGAACTTTGATATTGGAACATTAGGAAATCATGAATTTGACGAAGGTCTTGCCGAATACATGCGGATTGTAAATGGTGGGCAGCCGGTAAAGCAGTACAATGAAGCAGCAATGGCATATCCTCATGTTAAATCTGGCATTAACATTATTACTGCTAATGTGGTCCAAAAGTCTGATGGCCAAATTCCGTTTGGGATGCAACCATATTTAATTAAAGAGATTCATACTAGTGATGGGAAGGTTGCAAGAATTGGTTTTATTGGGATTGAAACAACATCGTTACCAATCCTAACTTTATATGATAATCACAAGGATTACGATATTCTTGATGAAGCAGAAACAATTGCTAAGTATGACAGGATTTTACGGAAAAAAGGCGTAAATGCGATCGTAGTATTAGCCCATACTGGTGTATCGACGGACAAAGAAGGAAACACCAAGGGAAATGCAGTGGATATTATTAAGAAGCTCTACCAAATCGACCCTAATAATTCTGTTGACCTTTACATTGCTGGTCATTCTCACCAGTATGCCAATGCGACAGTTGGAAGTGTCAAGCTTGTTCAAGCTATCTATACGGGAAAAGCATATGATGATATTATCGGCTATATTGATCCTACGACTGATGACTTTGTAAAGGGCAGCCTTGTTTCACATGTTTACCCAGTCCTATCTGAAAAAGATGCACCGAACGTCAAAACTGATGCTAATGTAACTGCAATTGTTCAGGATGCAAACCGCCGAGTTGCACCAATTATTAATAAAAAGATTGGGGAAGCTGCTAAGCCAGGTGATATTTTAGGGCGGCTTCATAATACCGCCACTCGCGAAAATGCTGTTGGGGAGTTGGTTGTTGATGGTCAGCTATATGCTGCTAAAAAGGCGGGATTACCAGCAGATTTTGCAATGACTAATACCGGTGGGGTTCGTGCTGACCTTCACGTGAATAATGATCGTTCAATTACGTGGGGAAGTGCTCAGGCAGTGCAGCCATTTGGTAATATTTTACGAGTAGTTCAGATGACCGGCGCCCAAATTGTTAAGGCGCTTAACCAGCAATATGATGAAGATCAAGCATATTATTTACAGGTTGCCGGTCTGCATTATACGTATACTGATCAGAATGACCCTAACCAGCCGTACAAGGTAGTTAAGGTATATGACCAAAATAATCAGCCACTGGATATGCAGAAGACCTATAATGTTGTAATTAATGATTTCCTTGCTGGTGGTGGGGATGGCTTTTCCGCCTTTAAGGATGCTAAGTTGGTTGGAATTGTTGGACAGGATACGGATGTTTTTATTGACTACATTACTGATATGACGAATAAAGGTAATCTAATTACTGCTCCGGTAATGAACCGTAAGATTTACATGACAGCTGCACAATTAGCAGGAGAAACAACAAAACATAATGAAAAGGATCAATCTGCTACCCAATCTGTTACAACCCAAACAGATAAAGTAGTAAATCAACCAACCGCGCCAGTAGTGGTGATACCAGCAACGGTTGAGCAACCTGCTAATACTGTTCAGCTGAATGCAGAATCAATGCGAAAAGCGGGGACCAATAACGCAAGCGTAAATAATAGTTTAACTAATTTAACGCCGGTTGGACTTAATTCACGAACAAATCGTCCTACAAATAAGCAAGCTATATTACCACAGACTGGTGATAATGATGAGCTTAGCTGGCTATTGTTAGGGACTTCATTGATGAGCATGACTGGCTTAACACTTATTAAGCGCAAGAGAAAACAAGCATGATTAAAAGAAGTCGTTGGAAAACAAAATGAGCTTTTCTACGGCCCTTGTTGATGATAGATTAAAGAAATTACGAATGATCCTTCAATAGCAAGATGGAAATGTGCGATTCAAAGATTTACAATTTGTTCGTAGCTATCACTGATGGTAAAATACAATTGTAAACAAAAAAGCGAGCCGCTTTAAAGGCGGTGGCTTAGTTACTTTTTATCTAATAAAAGATCGTCCGCAACCTGCCAAAGTTAACTGGACGGTCTTTTATTATGCACAGAATGTGAAAATAAAGGTTAGTAAATGCAACAACGAAAGTCGCAAATGCTAACGCTAGCATGAGTGCCTGGTAGACGCTCACGGGCTGTAATCCTTTCTGAAGAATAGCTCACAGGAACCACCTCATTTCAAGAAAACAGCCACCGCCCATAAAACTTCTCGCAAGGGTGATTATATTATACCTGGGTATCAGCTGTGGAAGTCACAAGTATTGATACTAGTTGTCTGTATAACTTGAAGACGAGAAAAACTTTAACTCTTACGTTATTTAGTGAAAGTAGGGGATAGGAATGAACTACGATCAGCTGTTATACGTTACCGAGTTGGCAAACCACCGGACCCTTCAGGCGACGGCAGATTTTCTGCATATCTCCAAATCGGGGCTGAGTCAATCAATTTCACAATTAGAGGATGAGCTGGGTGTGCAGCTCTTTGCGCGGAGCCACCAGGGGATGGCCCTGACTGATAAAGGGCAGGAACTGTTACCTTACATTAAATCAATGATGTCGGCGAAGGTTAACCTAGTTCATCAGGCCAGTCGGCTGGGGAGATTAAACAAGAGTCATACCATTCGCTTTGCCTATACCAACACGTTCTTGAAGCCAATGTTAACTGAATTTCTCAAGGCCTATGATTCAAACACCACGCTTCTGTTAAAACGAGAATCTAGTTCAACGATTATTGAGCAGGTGCGCCGCCAAGAATTGGATGCCGGATTTATCGCAATCGATAGTAAGCACCAGGCCGATCTGCTAGGATTAAAGTTTATCAAGGTCCACGACGGCCACATTAGTTTAATCACCAGTAAACAGAATCCACTGTTAAGTAAGGATCGGGTAACTGAGGAAGAACTCGCTAGGCAGAAGTTTGCCCTCTTTAATGATCCTTATAATGATCAGTTATTTGAACATCTCCAATTTATATGTGGACCGTTGGAAACCGTGGCCCGCCTTGACGACAGTTGGGCGATGTATACGGTGATCACCAAACTAAATGCGGTTTGCTTGGCAAGAGATTGGCAGGCACTCCACTCACCGGATGAGCTGTTTGCCACGCTGCCAAAGATAAACTTGAGCAATATCATCAACGATCGCTTTACCCTTGGCTGGGTTATTAATCCGGCCGCAGATTTAGACCAAACCACTAAGTTCTTGATTCAAAATATCAATAAGCAATTATAAAAAACCAGCTAGCAAAAGTGCTAACTGGCTTTTTATAGTTGCATTACTTCTTAAAATCATCCAGATTAAAGGATGAGCTGGTACCATTCTTTAAGACATCTTTGTTCAAGGAACCCGCTTGATGGAGGGCGTAGATTGACTCCCGGCCTGGCAAGTGCGGTTCCATTTTTGGATCAGAGAAAAGATTGATGAGGCCGGGCGTTAAATGGGACTTCTTAACCTGTTCAGGAGAAATCTTACGAATAATTTCGTTACCACGGCCTTCGCTTATCTTGAGACCGATTTGTGGATCAATCAAGGTTGCCCGGGCCATTGCCACCAGGTCGGTCAGCTTCAAAGCGGCTTGGGCATCTTCTTCTGACATGACGTCCCCAACGATAATTTCTTTAGCATCGTTGCCGATCGCTGGTTGGAATAATTCCGCAAAGGTCTTATCCGAATCCTTTGGTTTTGCGTCATATTTAGGAAGTGAAAGGTGAATGTAATCTAGGTCGTAGTGGTCAGTGATCGCCTTGATCAGTTGGGTAGACTCATGCCAAGTGTAGCCAACCGTTTCGTGAATCTCCTCTGGACTGATCCGGTACCCGACGATGAAGTCCTTTGGTGCATATTCCTTAACAACACTCAGCACCTCTTTAACAATGGCCAATGGGAAGTTCATCCGTTTTTCCAAACTACCGCCCCAATTATCAGTCCGATGGTTAGAGAATGCTGAGAAGAACTGTTGAATTAGGTAATGGTTAGCACCATGGATCTCGACCCCGTCAAAGCCGTAATCGATGGCGCGCTTGGTTGCGGCCCCAAAGTCGTTAACCACATCTTGAACCTCGTCGTCCGTTAATTCATGAAGCGGGTAGTCAATCCACGGGAAGTCCATCTTGCTAGGAACTTCGACCGTGCGGCCAAGTTTCGGGGCATAATTAGCTTCCCGACCGGAGTGGACTAATTGCAAAATCGCCTTATTGCCATCCTTCTTTAATGCCTTAGCAACCTTTGCCATCCCCGGTTTGAAATGGTCATCATAGATTGCTAATTGTTCACGATCTTTTGCCCAGCTCCGAGATGGGCCACCATTTTTACGAACGGAAGTATACTCGACAATTACCATTCCCGCTGATTGTGAACGGGCACCATAGTAGTCTAAGGTATCCTGAGAAACCGCTTCGTTATCACCACTATTGGTCAGCATCGGTGCTTGAACTAATCGATTGCTGATGGTTGCGCCATGTCTAAATGTAACTTGATCAGTTAATTTTTTCATTTTAATAACCTCCGTTTTGCTTTCTCTCCACATGTTCAATGTATCACGAAAGCGTTTGAGAGGAAATTAACGGTTTCTGAACCTGGCGTTAAGCAGCGGTGAACGAGCTTGAAATGTAGTGATGGCTTCGGCCATGGCAGCGCTTTGTGTTTGTACTTGCAAAATGACATTATAATCTCCTAATTTTAGCTATTGAAATCGGTACCATTCACCCTATAATGTAACCATATTAACAAAAAAGGGGTGTTCACAATGAATCATCATCGTCGCCAGATATGGTTAGCGGTTGCGACCGGCATATTGTTTTTGGGTAATCTAAGCTGTGCTGCACCGGTGTTAGCCGATAATATACCCGCCAATAATCAGCAGCTAACTGTTCAAAGGTCAACTACGACAGCTGAGGATAATACACAGGTTGCGGCTAAAGTAGATAATCAATCGGCCACCAGTATTGCCAGACAGATCAGCTCAGGTCAGCTTAATGCTCAGCAGGTGGTTGATCATACCTATCAAAAAATAAATGATGAGAATCCTCGATTGAATAACGTTATTTACCAGGACCCAGCTGATGCCCAGCAACAAGTGCAGCGTCTTCAACAGTCTAGCCAAAATCCAGCACAAGATCAAAAACAGGATAAGCCGTTTTACGGAACACCAATTTTGATTAAAGGCTTAGGTCAAGCCTATAAGGGCTACTCAAACACTAACGGGTTGCCTTACCTAGAGGGAAATACGTACGGTTACACGAAAAATTTTGTCAAGAAGCTCCAGGACATGGGATTTATCATAGTAGGTTCAACCAATTATCCTGAATTAGGATTAATTAACGTGACGGACTCTAATCTATATGGGGTTGCGCATAATCCATGGAGCCTTGATCACAACACGGGCGGTTCATCGGGGGGCGCAGCCGCGAGTGTTGCGGCGGGGATTGTTCCGGTCGCAACGGGAAACGATGCTGGGGGTTCACTGCGAATTCCTGCTTCCTGGTCTGGAGTGATTGGATTAAAGCCAACCCAAGGAATCATTTTGGGTGATTCGTCGATCCCGTCGGTGGTCAACTTTGCGGAAACACGGAATATTGACGATACTATTACCCTATTCAAGGGGGTGATGAATCCGCGTCGTGCTGCTTTATTGAAAGCCACACCTGCTAATTTACGTTCCTTGAAGATTGCCTACTCACTCACATCTCCTGTTGGTACATCAGTCAGCAAGGATGCCCAACAAGCTATCTTAGATGCTGTTAAGTTTCTTAGGCGGCAGGGCTTTACTGTTGTAGAGCAGAATAGTCCGGTGGATGGTGTCAAAATGATGCAGAGTTATTATTTAGGAGCGCTTGCTGATGGTTCGGTTGCTAATTTCATGGCGAATCAAAAGTTACATCGTAATTTAACGGCAGCAGATGTTACCAACCACTTGATTAGCCCGATGACCTATGCACTGTATGAAGCGAATCGGAAAGCGCCACGAGATACGTTACAAAAGTATCGGGCGGAGTTAAAACTGATTAGCCAGCAAATGACGGCTTTTCATGAAGAATATCCAATTTATCTAACACCGACAACCGCGACCGTAGCGCCCTTGAATAGCGAGCCGGCTTTCCTGCCAGATAATGTCCAGAAAATATTAAAAATTAAGGATTTACCATTCGACCAGCAGATGCAGTTAATCTATGATTCTTGGTTACATGGATTAAGCAAAACTCCTTTTACACAATTGGCAAATCTTTCCGGGGAGCCTGCATTAAGTTTACCAACTTATGTTAATGCTGCTGGATTACCTCTGGGGATTCAGCTGCAAGGACCCAATGGGAGTGATTTGACATTGTTAGAACTTGGAAGATTATTTGAAGAGAATCATAAATTGATCTTCCTAAACAACTATCTAGCTGCTAAGTCTTTTGGTACTGCGTCTGAAAAGATTGTCCCTATTACTGGAGCAGCAAACGTGGATTCCATTGCTGCTGAAAGCAGGACAGGTCAGGATGCCTTGGCGAGTGATCTGACTGCAAACCAAATCAATGGTGAACTCGCTAAGACTGCTAGCTCAACTCAAGCTAATCCTATGAGGCGTGGAGGCTATCAGGGATCACAAAATACTAAAAAAAATGGCGAAGAAATTTTGCCACAAACCGGTGATGGATCAGCATATGTTTTGGCTAGTCTAGGCTTATTATCCGCATTGTTTAGTACGCTCTTCCTGTATCGTCGTCATAACTGATATATTCGGGTACTTTAGGAAATCAGATAGAAACGCCATCCAGGATTTTCAATGAATCCTGGATGGCGTTTTTGGATGAGGGATACTTATCAAAACTCCTTAACCGTCCCATCAAGGTTGAAAAGCGGGAGGGGCTTTAAAAACTGAATATCGGTCCGCTTGGCAGCGGGTCCTTCTGCCAGGATAGCAAGCTTGCTAACAACGTGGCAGCCGGCCTTATCGAGGAGCTGGCAAGCAGCGTGGATAGAGTTTCCGGTGCTGATGACATCATCAACCAGGACCACGCGCTTTCCCTGCAGCTTTTTCGCGTCGTCGCCGTCGAGGACTAATTCCTGTTCATGGGTCGTGGTAATGGCGTTAACGGTGGTCTTCAGCGGGTCCTTCATGTACCCCTTCACCGATTTGCGGATGACAAGCGAGCGGGGATGGCCGCTAAGCAGGGCCAGGTCGTGAGCTAGCGAGATTCCCTTGCTTTCGACGGTAACGACATAATCAAAGTCCTTTGGGAGCTTGGGCAGTAATAGTTTAGCAGCCGTATAGCTCATTGCGTCATCCCCCAGCAGGACAAACGAGGCGATGGCGGTATCGGCACTGATGGGGATGAGGGGTAGGTTCCGGCGCTGGTCACCGATGATAAGTTGGTATGTTTTCATTGAAGACCTCCTAGAGTGATGCAAATAACGGTAATAAGACTTTCAGCAGGCCACCGGAAAGCAGCCCGGCGAAGGGGTCGACCAAGGCAGTCACCAGCATTGTGGTGGCGGCGACGAGCTGTTCCTTTCCGGTGAGGGCAACAGCGGCGTTTTCCGGGAAGGTCACAAACATCCCCAGGACAAATAGGAAACCAGCAATTGAGGCGCTAGGGACATACTTGCCAATTTTTTGCAGCCATCCTAAGAGGAGGATCACTGCCATGATCACCATCATCAGGCAACCGGCAATCACTGGCTCCGGGGCGCTCGCCGTTGCAGAGATGATCGTCTCTACTGGGGCCCTGCCGAGCAGGCTGGTACCCATATCGGCCAGGGCCTGGGAACTGGTCAGCAAGTTCAAATTGACGGGGTTCGGTTTGATTCCCGTCATCTGGCCCGTGATTAGTCCATAGGAGAGGTTCGCACCGATATTCAAGCAGGCGAGACTAAGGGCACCCCGCACGATGCGGAGGTTGAACATTGGTTTGGTAAAGATAAACTTACGGACGGTCACGCTTGCCGGAAGCGTGGCGCGGTAGTGTTCGCCAAAGACCGCATAGAGACTTGAGAGGATTACCGAAAGGCAGATGGTCCACACCAGGTCTTTTGAGACTAGATAGGTGATCACCGCAACCAGGATTGACAGCCAGCCAGTCAGGCTCTGCCGGTGGACCTTTGACATGTCTAGAGCAATTTTTGCCAGCATGATTCCGACACCAGCCATCATGGCGGTGATTATCTGATTACCGAAGATATGAACAATCCGGGTAAGGATACCGGTAAAGCCAATAATCGCCATGATAACCGATCCACCGAAGATGATTGAGGTAAATTCGCGCGTGTTATGCCCCAGCTTCCCCGTCAAGGCTAGTGATTCGGCCTGGAAGGAAACTGGCGCAACGGAGTGAAAGACAAAGTTAATTGCGGCAACAAGTAAAAATGAAAAGGTGGTGGGAAAAATCGCAAAACCTAGTCCCATCGCCATAATCCCCTGGGGAATCCCATTCAGGACAACGCCAATTGCGGCCATTAAATCAGCAAACCAATGCATATTCTCCTCCTAAATCCGAACAATATCGGCAATATCTGTGACAAGATTAGTTATTACGCGAATATTATTGAGCGCATTTGCGTTATTGTCAACTCATAGCTTAACGAAATAGCTTGCAGGAATTGAAATGTTAATAAAATTAACCTTATTAGGTGTTTGATAGGCAATATAGATGATTGATGAATCATAAAATTAAGCTGCACTGATTAAAAGGATAGCAAACCATCCTTCTGGGCTGATGACCTGCTCCCTCAAGTTGAGAGAATATCGGAAAAATAAAGGGCATGCGCCGTTAATTTGGCGCATGCCTAGTTTGAATCCCTGTGGGAGTAAGGAGGGAATTTATCCTTTGTATTCAATTACGTTAGCATTTGTCCCGGTCTTAAGACTTTCGGCGAAGTTGTCGAAGCTGACCGAGATCATGTCCTCAAGGGCTGGCTCAGTGAAGGACCCCATGTGCGGTGTGATGACGACCTTTGGATACAGCTTGGCCATCTCCTTGACGTCCTCATTCGGCAGGGCGTCAAGGGACGGAAACTGCTTGTTCATGATCTGTTTCTCGTCGATGACGACATCGGTGGCGTAACCGGCGATCTGCTGGTCATTGATCGCGTCAATGACAGCCCTGGTATCGACAATCTCACCCCTGGCCGTGTTGACGAAAATCGCCGAGTTCTTCATCTGCTTGAAGGTATCCGCATTGATCATGTTATCATTTTGGCCTGGGAAGTAAGGAACGTGGATCGAAACAATGTCACTCCTGCTAAGTAGTTCAACCATACTTACGAAGTCAACGTATTGCTTTGCAGGTTCGTATGGGTGTGGGTCAAATGCCAGTACGTGGGCGCCCAGTCCGTGGTAGAGCTTTGCCTCAGTCAGACCGATCTTGCCGGCACCGATGATTCCCACGGTTGAGGTGTGAACCTCGCGGCTAAACAGGGCCGGCTTGACGGTGAAATCGCCTAACCGGCTATCGTTGACGGCCAGGTTAACGTGCCGGAACATCTGCATTCCCAAGGTCAGAGCTAATTCTGCCACCGCATACGGTGAGTAGTTTGGCACCCGCGCAATCTGGATGCCCAGCTGCTTAGCCGTCTTTAGGTCGATGTGGTTGAAACCAACCGACCGGGTGAAGACGTATTTGATACCGTAGCTGGCAAATAAGTTGAGGTTCTTCTCATTGACCGCACAGTTTCCCCGGACCAGGACGGCATCCATCCCAGCGGCCTCGTTACCATTGTCATTAGTCAAAAAGTCACTGACTAATTTAAGACCAAAATTATACTTATTCAGCTTCTTGAAATATGGTGCTTCGATCGGCCGCACGCCGTAACAAACAATTTTCATAATATATATTTCCTCCCTAAACTAGTGAAAAATTCCCGCACTGTTTAAGATGCCCAGAATGGCAATCCAGATTGGCATCATCACAACCGCAGAGACCGTCGAAATCAGTGATGAGTTTGAGGTTAATACCGCCTGCCGGTCGTAACTGATGGCGTAGGATGCTGCAACGGCTGCGGTTGGCGTTGCCATCATGACGACAATGGTGGCAATAGCCACGAAGTTTAGCGGCATGATCCGGGTGACGTCCAATACTAACAGGATAACCAGGTTCAGCAGCGGTACCAGGATTACCTTATTGAAGGAGTAGTACCATACCAGCTTGTTAGAAACAGCGCTCTTGAGTGAGATCGAACCAAGCGTGCACCCGATCGCCAGCCATGCCAGCGGTGAGGCCAAGGACGCCAGGTAGTTTAATGGCTTCCACAGCCAGATTGCTGTCTGGTCGATTCGGTAAAAGGCCACCGTGGTTACGCCGCCAGCCGCGACACCATTCTTCATCAGTGGAACCGTTACCTGTGGGGCCAGGCCCTGTACCAACCATAAAACAAAACCAAGGATTGTCGCAATCACAATTGGGTTCAGGAACATTTTCTTAATGTTTTCCTTTTCCATCTTCAACCCGGTCATCTTGATATAGGCGTATGAGTAGAGAAAGATCCGGTAGCCGATATTGAAGATCGAACTGTACAGAACCCCTTTGGGACCGTAGATTACCCCGACGATTGGGATACCGAAGAAGGTGG
The DNA here is from genome assembly GCF_002940945.1 of Limosilactobacillus pontis. GTDB lineage: Bacteria > Bacillota > Bacilli > Lactobacillales > Lactobacillaceae > Limosilactobacillus > Limosilactobacillus pontis_A. Next base: position 44,395 of record NZ_PNFV01000001.1, on the reverse strand, counting down.
TGGAACCAAAGGCGGTCAGAATCCCCATGACCTCACGTTTATCCATATCCCTACGACTGTACATTAACGGGGCGGCAAAGATCAAAATGATGTAGATAATAAATCCCCAGACAAGGACGCCTAGCCCCTGGTGGAGGGACTGGTGGTCGATTGGCTGCATGAATGAGTTGAAGGAGAGGGCCGCAATGGCAACTGCCAGCACGACCTTGGTGAGGACCTTACCGAAATTCGGGCCAAACGTTCCCTTCCGACGCAGGTAGAAGCCCAGCAGGATGATAAAAATAGTTGATGTAATTGCACTTACCACACCCACATTAGTGAATGTCTTTTCAATTGCATTAGCAATATTCATTATGATACCCCCAGAATAGAATACATGTTAAAAAGTAAATAATAGCGAAAATGACAATAAGTAATTGAAAGCTTTCAGTAGTTTGCCGTTGCATGGGGCGGCAACCCTTTGTATACCACTTGTATACAATCTGTATACTACACCTGGTGCTGAATATTGCAATAGTTTTCACAATAATAAATAATTATTTCACAAGCGAAATTTAAGAAATCCTAAAGCGACAGTAATCACAAAGTAAATTTCACAAAAAGAAAAAAGCCGCTTAGCAGTGGCTTTCATTTTAATTGATGTAATTCAGGTAGGCGCCAACGGAATCGTAGACACGTTGCAGGTGGTAGGCTAGGGCTTTCTCGGCTTCATCCAAATTGCGCAGCCGAATCCACTTGATGATTTCCTTGTGCTCTTCGATGGAGCGGCTCATTCGATGGGGGTTGTATGAGCTAACGTGACGCGTCCGGGCCGTCTGGGCCTTCAAAATATTGAGAAACTGTTTTAGCCGCGGGTAACCGGATAGGTGGGTTATCAAGGCGTGAAAGCGGGTATCGACATCGAGGTAGGCATCCCAGTCATTTGCCTGGTAGGCTTGTTCAAACTCGTCTTCAAGCTTATCCAGGGCGACGATGGGGATGATATTGATGGTCTTCTTCAATGCGTATGTCTCAAGCAGGCTCCGCAATTCGTAGACCTCCTGGACATCAGCCGCTGTCAGCGGGGTGACCACGTTTTCTCGGCCGCGGAACATTACCAGGCCATCCGCAACTAGTTCCTTGATTGCCTCTCGTACTGGGGTCCGGCTCATATTGAGCCGCTCTGTGATCTGATTTTCAGAGATCACCTCATTTGGGTGAAGGTGGTTGAGGATGATCTCGTTCTTGATGTAATTATATGCTTCGTCTTTACGCGTCATTGACTTATCAATGCCCCTTTCTAGAAAATAGATTGATGAACAACATCTTCTCGGACCTATCAAGGCCATATACAAGTGCGGTATTTTTCTTCCACTATGTTAGATAAAAGGATCAACCACATTATATCATTATCCAACCGTCGCTTTTTAGCCCAGATTTGGTAGCTTATCATTAAGAAATAATGGTGTATTCCTTGTTATGTGATTCTATGTTGAAGCCCAGTGTATCATGGTACAAATCAATGAGGGAAAATTTTGGAGACAAGCTTAGTTAATAACTCTTTATGCAACGTGCTGAATGCCTAATGATATAATTAAGTTGAACAATCAATGCGCCAGCGGCTCTCGATCGGAGGTAGCAACCATGAAGTTAAACCGGATTTTCAACATCATCATTGCTGTCTTATTGACGGCCATCGTTATCTTTGTTGTGGCAATCTTTATCAATGTTCATAACAGCGGTCCCGACCGTTCGGCGTCGTCGTCAGCCCCGACCGCCCGGACAAACAGTCGGAAATCCATTAGCCGCACCAGCGAGGAATCGACGTCTAGTGAGGACGTGAATGATGAAGAGACAGCGGACTCATATGCTACAGATGGCAATGATGACCAGGATAGTTCGGTAGCGGCTAACACTCAGTCGGAGGATGCGGTAGCCCCTGGATACGTACCTGGCGAGGGTACTAAGTTTGCGTATAACATTGCCCGGGCTGGTGGCCTGGTGGGTGCCGATACGCTGGAGAATGAGGAAGAGTTCTATCGTAACTACCAGCAGAATGGCAACCAGATCACCTACAACGGGCGGACGGTGGAATACCACCGGGTTGACCGCCCGGACGGGACCTACTACTATGCAGTACAGTCGGTTGACTAACTCAATCTCGTTCCAGCTGCAATACAGTTACGGAAATTTTGCATTGTAAGGGCAGGGAGTTTTCTAATATTTCGTACACTAGAAAAAGCATCCGTTTTTGCGGATGCTTTTTTAGGAACGGCGAAGTTACTTAGCAAAGACTGCGGTTTGCTTCTTAGACTGTGCCTTGGTAACTAAGTAGCCGTTATCGTTGGCTCGTTCGTAGCCAATAAAGTGGCTATCGTAGACGTCAAAGGCGACCGGCATCTCCAAACTGAGTGTGTCCTTCTCCTGCTCATTACTGATGAAGACTTCCTTGGTCAGGTCATTGCAGAAGTGTGGTGAGAACATCCTATCGGTCCCCGTATTAACAGCTGTTTGGGCGGTAGCCATTTGCTTTGGATCGTGGGCTTTTTGTTTCAACGTTGCCCACTGAGCAAAGCGTTTCATGATCGAAGGATCCTTTTCAGCCATCTGCAGGAAGTTATCCTGGACTTGGTCGACATCGACGCTGCTTGTATACTGGATTGTTGCCGTTTGAGAAACAATATGGTTGCCGGAAGCGTCGGTCTGCGAAGTGTTCTTGACCTTGATTGGCTCAGGGGCAGTATAACTTACCTGGCGGATGTGCTCCTGTAGGCCGGTGTCCATGCGATTTAAAATGGTTGTATTGTGCTTTTGGTCGTTATCATTTTCTCTGACAATTGGCGTGTAATTTTCCCGGATATTGCCGGGCAGCTGGGTGGTTCCCCGGGCGCTGCTAGTCATCTTACCGGCGGTATTGAAGATGACCTGGTAAGGTCGGTCATTGTGGCCCTTTTCACCAGTGTCAATGGCCGTACCGACGACCTTGTTATCATCGTTGATCAAAACATAGTAACTCGGTGCACTCATGGCAGGTTTGAAGTCGGTATTAAAACCGTCATGAACACCGCGGCGGGCTAAGGCAACCTCCTTGGTTGAGACGTCAAAATACTTCTTATCCTGTTGCTTAGCGTAGCGGAGGACCTGGCGATTGCTCATCTTAGCGATCTTGCCCAGCGTTGTATCGTCGTCATACGTCCGGTAGGTCCGGGCCCGTCCGTCCTTCAATACAACGATGTAATAAACGTTAGCGTCCTTATCCTTACCGGTCGTCATATACCAGACGTGGGTGCCTGTTCCATGGGCCTGCTGGACGAACGAAACGTGTCGTGGAGGAAAGAGCGTCTCGCTGTTACTGTGCAATCGGCCGAATAACATGACTGCTAGGGCCGCGACGATAATACCGGTGATCCATTTCCATTTTTTAGAAAAATTCTTTAACTTCATTTGGGCATCCTCCCATATTAATTGATTGACTTGTTAAAGGTCCATTCATAGAATTTGCGGGCCATCAGCTCAGGCGTTGCTACTAGGTACCGACTGATCTGGTCTCGGTTGGTTGCCAGAATATGGTCAACCTCAGCGGCAGGGACATTGCAGGCGTGGTAAAACTTGATCATTTGGTTAATAAATTCGTGTTCGTTCATCATAATTAAGCCACCTCAATTGATAATTGTTCATTTGCAACAGATAACTTGATTATTTGGCCCGGTAAAACTTCATGCCTCAAGAGCTTGACGGCCAGGGGACCCATGATTGTTTGATCGATTCCCCGTTCGAGCGGGCGTGCCCCGGCATTGGGATCGGCATAACGGGCGACGATGTAATCGGGTAGGGACTGGTCCCAGACAAGGTGGACATCCTTTTCTAATAGGAGTCGCTGTTTATTTTCTAGCAGCAGGTTGGCGATCTTGCTCAAGTCAGAAGACTGTAATCGGTTGAAAACAATGATCTTGGTCAAACGATTAAGAAATTCAGGAGCAAAGCGTTTTTGCATTGCCTGGCGCACTGTATCGTAACTACTTTGGTTGTCGTTAGCCGAAGCACTGGTAAAGCCGACATGTTGTTCTAACAGTTGTGCGGCCCCAATGTTGGATGTCATGATGATGATCGACTTGCTGAAGTCGGGATTGAGATTAAAGTTGGGAAGTAGGACTCCCTCATCCATAATGCTGAGTAGGATGTGGTCGAGGGCTGGTTTTGCCTTCTCAATCTCGTCAAGCAGGATGACCGCATTCGGGTGTGCGGTGACCTGTTGAAGCAGGCTGGTGACGAATAGGTCTTGGCCATCGAAACCGTTAAAATCAGGCATGTTAAAACGTAGGAGATTCTGGTCAGAACCAAATTCCGCAATGGCCAGCTGTTTGGCTGTCTCAGTCTTTCCGGTTCCGGTTAAACCAGCAAAGAAGAATGACCCGATCGGAGCCCCCGTTTTCCGCAGACCAGCTTTGGCAATCATAATGGCTTGGGATAGTTCACTCACCGCTTGATTCTGACCGATGATGTGGTCTTGCAGGTGCTTTTCAAGTTTAAAGATGGAGGTACTTTCAGCGGTCCGCCGTTGCTTGGCGATACGGACATCCTGTTTGCTCAGGGAACGCCCCAGGATACCTGCAGTTGCCTTGATCACCGCCTGTTCGGTGATTTTGGCAGTGTACTGTTTCTGGTCACCATTAGCCTTTTGCACGGCATACCGGGCCTGCAGGTCGCTGATGGCTCGTTTGAGCTGGTGGACCTGGTCATCATTGAGACTCTTGGTGCGTGCGGTGGCCAACTGGTTTTCTAGTGCTTGGAGCTGTTGAATATAGTCCTGCGAATCAGGTGACGTTGTCCCGGTATGGGCAGTTACTAGTGCCCCGGCATTATCCAAGATAGTCAAAGCCGCATCTGGCAGGGGTGTGGCAAGGTAAGCCGAGGCAAGGTCAACGGCTGTCAGCTTAGCTGCGGTAGTGTAATTAGCCCGGTAGAAGTTTTCGTAGGGGATGCTGGCCGTGGCCACCACCTGATCAGCCTGAGATCGGGTTAGTGGCTTGACCATGATGGTCGCAAAACGCCGTTGCAAGGCCGTGTCATTGTCGAAAAAGTCCTGGGCTTCCGTCGGTGTAGTAGCGCCGATCAATTGTAGTTCACCCCGGGCCAGGGCTGGCTTGAGCATGTCAAAGAGACCAAGGCCGCCGCGGTGGCGCAGGACCTGAACCTCATCGATGAACAAGATGACATCCTGTCGCTGGGTCAGTTCCGCGAGCAAGTGGTTGATCACCTCAGCGCTGGCGGCACGTGCCATCAGAGTGGCAAACCGGTCTGGATCAAGGGCGATGAGCCGCTTGGCTTTAAGGGTCGGAAGATGGCCGGTTGCAATGCGCTGAGCGAGGCCTTCCGCGATCGCCGTCTTTCCCACTCCAGCCGGGCCGATCAACAAGGCATTTGACTTCTGGCGCCGGTTGAGAACCAGGGCCAGGTGTTTAATTTCATCATCCCGGCCAACAACCGGCGCGAGTTTCTTCTCCCGTGCCAGCTGAGTGAGGTCTCGTCCGTATTCCTTCAAGATGGAGTAGTCGGGGTTCGTCAGTTTATTTACCAGCTGAGCGGCGAGGGCTTTTTTCTGCTTTCGGCGGTTGGTCTCATAACCGTCCCGGTACCAATCCAGGTCCAGCTTTGAAAGGACAACGTTAGTGTAGGCATTGGCGTAGAAGCCATGCATCCGCATGATCAGCAGTTTGAGCAATAGCCAGAAGGCATTGCTGTCTTGGACGTCTACCATCCCGAGCAGAAGATCCTGTGTTTCAATTTCCGTGGTACTCCGCTGTTGGAGTAAGGCTTGGGCGTAATTCAGCCCATGAAGAACATAGTCAGAAACATGGTATTCGCGGTCGATGATGGTGACAGGGTTATTTCCTGGCTCCTTGATAAAGGGGACCGGATTGCTTTTGATTTTGTTTTCAAAGGCCTGTGAATCGTTCATCCCGGCGTAGACGAGTGAAGGATCATCCTGGGAATGTGCCGTCACGGACTGGGCAGTCGCAATTTCCCGCTGAATATCAAAGCGGGTGACGTAACGGTCAAATAGAATCTTTCCAGCGCTGCTGTCATTGGTTTCAGCCAGGGCGGCCACCAGATCCTGTGTTTCAATTATTGAACGCTTATATTTATTGGAGATATTTTTAGCAAGAGCAAAGGCTTGCTGGCCTTGATAGGTAATTTTGAACATATTTAATCCCTCCTATAGATGAATTAGTACCAACGAATACCACCGGGCTGGCCCAAGATATTACCGCACTTGGGACAATAGTTACCGAACGCAACCGCAAAGTCGTCCAAAACATAGCCGCATTTTCCACAGTGAGGTTTTTCAAATAATGACATAATATAAATGTCCTCCTTTTGATTTTGTTCAAGTCAACGATTAAAATATATACCTAAATATCTTATATGTCAATAGATTTTCGAAAGAAATATTATATATTTGCCAATTTGATAAAATGATATATATCTGGTAAGATTAAATCATAATTATATAAGGAGGAAACAAAAATGGGGTTGGATAGAATCATTCTTGACCTCCAGGATAAGGTCCTAAAGCTCAGCGATGAAGTGGAGGCCTTGCAGCGCGAGGTTGCAGAATTAAAGAATGGCAAGCCGGTGCCTGTTTCGACGGCAGCTAAACCAGGGAAAAACATTAACAGCAAAATCCGCGGTTCTATCAGCAAAAATGAACTGGTGGGAGCGGTTCGGAGAAATTTAGCTGATAAAATTCCTGCTGAAGATATATTGAAGGGGAGCCGGAAAGAAGGTTCTGGAATCGTTATCACTAATGGGGCAGGGAAGCTGAAAATAAGTTTGCGCGGCTCAGGTTTTTATGGTAAGGATGATGTGAGTTCCCGGATGATGTACACCGGTTTTTCGACCATTTCAAAAAAGACCATTTATGATGATAATGGCCAATTTGCATATGATTTCTTTGTCTTTGCCGTGAACCACAGTGACGACGCTGAACAGCCCGATATCGACTTCTTCGTCTTCGATCAGGATGAATTTAAGCACTTGCTAGATGCTAAGTCACCGAGCGGCAAGAACGAGATGTATTACTTCTACTTCGGCAAGACTGTCGATGGCCACTACATCGATGATCGGGAACGTAACCAGGAGATCATTCTTGATGTTGACCACGATGCCTGGGATAAGGTCGTGGTGGCGTATGACAAGTTATAAGGAGGCTATGATTATATGAATAACGATCAAGTAATGAACGATGGAATCATAGGGTTTGAGAGTGATTGGTACATCAAGAGCCGTAATTCCTGGGTAAAAGTTTGGGAATCATTAGATCCTGATGTTGCTATTTCAAAGGTGCCGATCCCCGATGCGGATTGGGTTGCACCTATGAAGAATGCGTCGTTTACCTTAAAAGACATTGAGGAACCAAAGATCCTGTTGACGCTGGGCCTGAATCCCCGCTCGTATTTTTCCGACGATCAGGTAGAAGATGATCAGGTAGAAAACCTGAGAAAGATTTACCAACAGATTGTCCAGGATCACCGTCAGTATAAGCATGATAATAAAACGGATACGCCAAATCGAACTCACACGGGTGGTGGACTCGATAACGTCAGGAAGTTGAGCATCAACAAATTTGACTATCTTCATGTTCAGGATTGGGAGAGTTTTCCCGCTTCAATCAACGAACTAGTTCAGATCGACATGTTTTCATTTAGGACCTATGATGCTAATGAAGCTTATAAGGTTCTGACTGCATACTTACAGGATGAGGAAAACGCAAAGCAGGTCGATGCTGCATTCAAAAAGGCAACCGAGCAAATTGAGAACTACGCCAATCAGGCTCAGTACGTTTTTATTGCTTGGGGGCAAGTCACCGGTGAATTCTTAAGTAATCACCGGGAATATGCTAAGAAACTGTATAAGGCATTACAGAAAGCGGTCGAGGCCCATAAGGTTTTCACCACCGCAATTAAGCAGGGTAAGAATAAGGCGGTTGAATATTATTATCCACATACAGTTCAACGTTTTACTAAGGAGAAATATGAAGTGGTCACACTTGATGGTTTAAATAAGCTTCTGAATCTTTGAAATCATAACGAGCTCGACTGAGAAGTAGAGACGGTTGTGATGTGGTTGCCGTAAGAATAAAAAATGGGATCGGTGAGCGTGTGGCTTAACCGATCCCATTTAAAAAATAAGTCAGTGATCCTTCCTGTGGTGGTATTGATCACAAGTGAAAAACAAATTAAACTTATTTAATGAATTGATTGACACGGGGATGCTGATTAGTTAAACTGTCCCTAACTTGAGAAGGGACGATTGCCATGCTAATGACCTTATTAGTAAACGGGAATAACTGTTGTTGTGGATTGCGTCTAAGCGGTCCACAATTTTGGCATACTCATTTTAAGTTAAAATGAATTAGTTCAAAATGATTGTGAAGCCATGGGCGCAGATTCAGGATACTGAATTTGCGCCCATTTTGTTTTTTTAAAGGAGGAATTTCCGTTGCTAGTTACTGATACATACCAGCTCATCGGCCATACGCCGTTGCTTAAGGTAGAAATCGCTGCTCCCCACGACGTTAACATCTACGCTAAGCTTGAGATGTTTAACCCCGGGGGAAGTATTAAGGATCGTCTGGGAATGGCATTGATCCAGCGCGGCATTGCTGAGGGAAAGATTGATGCCCAAACCACGATCATTGAGCCGACCGCGGGAAATACGGGGATTGGGCTGGCCATTGCGGCCCTTAAGCACCACCTGGCTGTTAAGCTGGTTGTCCCAGAAAAATTCAGCTTTGAGAAGCAGACACTGATGCAGGCTCTGGGCGCCGAAGTCATCAATACCCCCAGTGACCAGGGAATCACGGGTGCCATCGACTATGCCAAGAAGCTGGCAGCTGAATTACCGAATGCCTATCTGCCCCTGCAGTTTATGAATCCGGCCAACCCGGATGTTTACCAGCAAACGCTGGGGCCGGAAATCCTGCGCGACCTGGCTGGCCGGCCGCTAGCTGCCTTTGTGGCGGGCGCTGGTAGTGGCGGGACCTTTGCCGGAACAGCCAAGGCCCTCCAGGCTGCCTACCCGCAGCTTGAAAATTATGTTGTGGAACCGGCCGGATCGATATTAAATGGTGGGCCCCAGCACTCTCACCGGACTGAGGGGATCGGGGTGGAATTCGTTCCGCCATTCTTCAAGGATGTGAGGATCAACGGGATTCAAACGATTGAGGACGACGCGGCGTTTCACTATGTCCGCTGGGCGGCCCGCCACCTGGCCCTTTTCATCGGCAGTTCCAGTGGGGCGGCTCTTGCGGCCAGTCTTCGGGTAGCGGCCACCCTTCCCCAGGGTGCTAACTTGGTGACCATCTTTCCCGATTCCAGTGAGCGTTATCTTAGTGAACACATTTATGATTAAGCAAGCGAGGTAATTGATTATGACTAAATTCAACACCCGATTAATTCATGGCGGCGATAGTGAAGACCTCACGACCGGTGCCGTTTCAACGCCAATCTACCGGGCATCGACTTTTCATCAGCGAGTCTTAGGCGGAAGCCCCAAGTGGGAGTATTCACGAACGGGCAACCCGACTCGAGCCGCATTGGAAAAACTGATGGCCCAGCTGGAAGAGGGGGTGGCTGGTTTTGCCTTTGCCTCTGGTTCCGCAGCCATTGCGACGGTTTTTGCACTGTACTCCCGTAGTGACCACTTTGTCGTTGGCAAAGACGTCTATGGTGGAACCTTCCGATTGATCAACCAGGTCTTGAAGCGGTTTGGCATGGAGTTCACGGTTGTTGATACCCAGGACCCAGCGGCAATAGAGGCGGCGATTCAGGACAATACCGTTGCTATATATTTTGAAACACCAACGAACCCGCTTCTTCAGATTACCGATATCCGGGCGGTAACCAGACTGGCCAAGCGGCATCACTTGCGGACAATTGTTGATAATACCTTTGCAACACCCTATAACCAGCAGCCGCTGACCCTAGGAGCGGACATCGTCGTCCACTCCGCAACCAAGTACCTAGGTGGCCACAGTGACGTGGTTGCTGGGATCGCTGTTACCAACGATGCGGTGATTGCTGAGCAGCTGGCTTTTCTCCAAAACTCGCTGGGCAGTACGCTGGGGCCGGACGACAGCTGGCTAGTCCAGCGGGGGATCAAGACACTGGCGGCCCGGATGCGGATTCATGAGGAGAATGCTGCCGCGGTGGTTGATTTTCTCCAGACAGATGCACACGTTGCTAAGATTTATTATCCCGGACTGACCGATTTCCCGGGGCATGCCGTTGCTGCTGAACAAATGCGGGGCTTTGGGGCAATGATCTCCTTCGAGCTTCAGGCTGGATTGGATGTTAAACAATTCGTTGAACACCTGCAGCTGATCGACCTCGCTGAAAGTCTTGGAGGAATTGAGAGCTTGATTGAGGTTCCGGCAGTGATGACCCATGGTTCAATTCCACGGGCCGTACGGTTGAAAAACGGGATCAGTGATGAGCTGATTCGTCTATCCGTAGGGATCGAGGATGCCACGGATATTATTAGCGATCTTCGTCAGGCACTTAGTCAATTGGACTGAAAGATGACAAATGGGATCGGTGAGCGTGTGGCTCAACCGATCCCTTTTGCTTTATAGAATGAACTTGAAGATGATCGCTAGAATAATTGCGAGGATCCCCAAGGCAACGGCATACCAGCGGTGGCGCTCGTCGCTAGTAGCGGTCACCGCCCGGTAGATATAGCCACCGGTGATGGCAATAAGGATCAAGACGGTGACGATCATCAACCAGAACTGGCCGTCCTTTGGCAGGTTGTCATAGAGATTCGCATAGAAGACTACCGCCCCGATGTACATAACAAATGAGTAGCCGTAGTTATCCTGGCGGAAATTGCGCTGCAGGAAGTAGAGAAAGCCGATTAACAGAATCGTGCTAATGATGATCATAGTCAAGGTAATTTCCTTCTTTTTCAGTATTGATACCTTCATTATAGTCACTTTTTTCCAGAATGAAAATTAAGTTTAAGGAGAAAGACAAGCCGGACAAAAAAACGATGACCGGGGACTAAAAGTGTGTCATACTTGAGTAAAATAGTGAGGAGGAAACAACGATGCGCAAACCATTCATTGCGGCTAACTGGAAGATGCACAAGACCGTGGCGGAGTCAGTGAGATTCGTCAACGCGATCAAGGACAAGCTGCCCAGCCCGGATAAGATTGAGGTGGGGATTGCTCCCCAGGCCTTTTCTCTCTATAGCATGAAGCAGGCTGCCGGTAACTCTGGCCTGCAGATTATTGCCCAAAACGCTGCGGCCGAGTACTCCGGTCCCTATACCGGGGAGCTGAGTCTGCGCGGGCTCAAAGATCTCGGTGTAAGTTACGCTATGCTTGGCCACATTGAGCGGCGGCGACTCTTCGGTGAGAATAACGCGGCCGTCAACCGGAAGGTCAAGGCCGCCCTCCAGATGGACATCACCCCGATCATCTGTACTGACGAGACGATGGTTCAAAAGGAGGTCAATGGTGAGATTCACTATGTCTTTCAGCAGCTGATGAGTGTTCTGCACGGCGTCTCCTTGGACCAGATCAAGCGGGTTGTCATCTCTTACGAGCCAAGTTGGGCGGTTGGGATTGGCCAGCACGCCAACGCCACCCTGGCCGAGGAGGGCTGCCGGATGATCCGGCGGACAATCGCCGACAACTACACCTACGAGATTGCCGATAAGATCCGGATTCTCTACGGGGGCAGCGTTAACCCGGATAATATCAAAGAGATCATGGCCAAACCAGATATTGACGGGGTGCTGATTGGCCGGGCTAGTCTCGACGTCGATAACTTCCTGAAAATGGTCAACTACGCTGAGAGTGAGGAGGAGACCCTCGCCCAGACGACTAAGAAGTCCCAAGCAAACAGCAATAAGTAAGATTAGATTGCGGCTACTACTTGCGGAATATGGCAGATTTTTGCCCTCTTTAGTGGCATAATAGTAGTTGACTTAATAATTTTAATGGTGGCCCCGCCTGCGGGCACTAGCCACCAGCTTGGGAGTGAGTTTTATGAAGATGAAGAAAGCAACGATGGAAGATTTGGACACTATCCTGGCGATCCTGCGTAACGGCCGCGACCAACTGGCTGAACGCGGGGTTGACCAGTGGCAGGGGGACTACCCGAATGTCCAGCACATCAAGGAGGATATTGAACACGGTTATGCCTATCTGGCCCAATCCAATGATGACTTGACCGTCGGCACTCTGGCAATTGTCGATGCGCCAGACCACTTCTACGATGACTTGGACGGGAAGTGGCTGATGGAGACGGAAGACTACGTGGTAATTCACCGGGTAGCTATCCATTCTGACCACGCCGGTAAGGGTTATGCATCCAAGCTCTTCATCCATATGCTGGATTACCTGGAGGAACATCGGCCGACGGTTAAGTCGATTCGGATCAGCACCAACGAAAATAACCAGGCCATGCAACATGTAATTGCCAAGAACGGTTTTACCAAGGTGGGGACCCTGCATGGTGCCTTTCGTCCTGAGGAGCTCTCCTACGTCTATGAGCTTCTGGTACCGAGTGTCAGTGGTCATCCGCAGGTATAGTCAACCGTAGATATAAAGGGAGGTCATACCATGAAGACAAGAACACAACTGAAGGCGGAAGCCCGTAGCCTATTGGCGGGTAATTGGCTGACCGCCATTAAGCTCAATATCGTCCAGGTAGTTTGTCAGGTTATCACCGGGGTTGTTATTACTGGAGTGATTGCTGGCTTGACCTACTATCTTACCAAGGTCAGCCCGACGTTACCTGGAGATTTCACCACTTCTGCTGGTAGTAATGGTAGTGCTAGTGGCAACTCAGGTCAGTCCTTCATCGGTGATCTGATTACCACCTACCTTCTGCTCAGTGTTGACTTTGCCCTGATCGACTGGATCCGGACCAAGGTACCGACGCGATCACCATTCAAGGCAGCCTTTCAAACCATCTCCGGCAAGTACATCCTGCCGGTCTTCGTCCTCTACGTTATTCAGCGGGTCTTGGTCTTTCTTTGGTCGCTGTTGCTGATTATTCCTGGGATCATCAAGACCTTTTCCTACTCGCAGACATTCTACATCTATAAGGATGTCAAGGAGCAGGGGGGCGACACTGAACGCAGCTACTTCGACTACGTGACGATGAGCCGGCAATTGATGAATGGCCACAAGTGGGAATTGTTTGTCCTTCGGCTGAGTTTCCTGGGCTGGGACATCCTTGGTGTGCTGACTGCAGGAATCGGTTTTATCTGGATCACGCCATATAAGCAGATGACCTACATGAACTACTATGTTTCCCTGGTGGGGGACCACTACCACGAATGGGGGAACCGGCCAGCTGATGCATAAACTAAATAATTGAAAAAGGAACCACCTGATGACCTTATTTATCACCAGGTGGTTTTATTTGTTATAGGCAAGTACAATGTTGAGTTGAAATTTACTTTAACCAAACATAAAACAAACACAATAAAAAGAAATCAACCAAGCCAATCAATTTTCATCAATAACATTTACTTTAATAGCTTATATGAAGTTTTGCGTTAATAACTAAGAAGCGCTCAACCCGAAGGAAGAGCGCCAAGATTACTAGCCGTTACTTGAACAGCCTCTTAATTAGATATTTAATAGGCACGACTAAGATAAATAGGAACCAGTGTCCTATGGGAGACACCTCCCATCTTGCGCGGTTTAAGTGGGAGCTACCCACCCGATGCGCACATATATTGTATCATATCATTCTTGTGGTATAATATAGTTACTAAGATAAATAGGCTGGTGCGCAAATTGGTACTGAGGTAGCTCCTTAGACCGAGCCGGCGGGGTACCTGAAAAGGCACCCTTTTTATTATCGGTGCAATTTCAGACGATTTTGCACCGATTTTTCGTTTATTATACCGATAAAAGAGATTGAATAAAATCATAGGTAATTGCATATTAATACAATACAAAAGGAAAAAGCCGATAGTCAAAATTGCTATCGGCTAAATATGTCCAATAAATGTCCAATTTAAACTTCACCGTTCCGCTAATCATTGAGCTTATGCGGCGTTACGTACAAAGTTTTCTGACCGGTGAAGGTTACGAAACCGGGCTTGGCACCATTCGGTTTATGAAGTCGCTTGACTGGCAGGTAGTCAACAGGGACGTTGTCTGAATCGCGCCCCTTGGAGAAGTAGGCTGCCAGCTGGGCTGCCTCTAGAATCGTCTGCTCACTAGGGTTAGTTGACCGGATGACAACGTGGGATCCTGGGATGTCCTTGACGTGGAGCCAGATCTCGTTCTTATTGGCGGTCTTAAAACTCAGCCGGTCGTTTTGCAGATTATTCTTGCCTACCAAAACCAGGGTACCATCGCTGGTATGGAACTGCTCGGGCTTGCTGAGGCGGACTTTGCGACGTTTCTTACTCTTCTGCTTCTTGCTCTTGATGTAGCCTTGCTGTTGCAACTCCAGCCGAATCTCTTGGATATCGGCCGGGGAGGCAAGGTCGATCTGATTCTGAATGTTTTCGAAGTATGCGATCTCATCCTCGGTCAGCTTCATCTGCTCGTTAACGTGGGCAACCGAAGCTTTCAACTTATCATACTTGGTAAAGTATTTCTGGGCGTTGCGCGATGGCGACAGCTCTGGGGCCAGCGTGATCTTCAGCGGCTTGTTATCATCGTAGAAGTTAGGTAGGGTGATCGCCGTCATGCCCGGCTTGAGCTTGCCAAGGTACGTGGTGAGAATTTCCCCGCGAATCCGGTAGCGGTCGGCAGCGTCCGCGTCGGCCAGCTGTTGGTGGAATTTATTGACCTTGCGCCGGTCCTTCTTCAATTCGTTCTTGATGACCTTGATGACCTGGCCGGCCAGCTCCTTGGACCGGTCCTGCTGGGCCTTTTGGGCGTAGTAATTGTCAAGCAATTCAGATAAGGTGGCGAAGTGCTGGAGGTCATCTTCTTCAGCATCGCGTGGCGGGAAGGCCATAAATGACTTTCGCTTACCGTTGATAATTACGGGGTCCGGATGATCGAAATGCTGGATGAACTGTTGATAAGTAGTAGGCAGGTGATCGCTGGCCAGCAGACGGTTGGCCAGGTCGCGGGCCGTATCACTGCCTAGTCCTTCATAGCCCTGCTGGAGATGGTGAGCCAACTCACGCGGGTCCTGGTACTGTTTAACCAGATCGCTGTAGAGCTGGTTAGGCAGGTAGGGATTCAGCTTGTCTTGCTTTGGCGGCATAACAAAGGTCGCGCCAGGGAGGAGGAGACGAACCCGATTCTGGTCGGACCCGACGTGCTTGACCGTATCGATGATTTTACCGGTCTTGTGATTGATCAGGGAGATGTTGCTGTGGCGGGCCATGATTTCACTGACCAGGATCAGCTGTTGGCTATCGCCGAGTTCGTCGCGGGTATCGAAGGTCAGCTTGATGATCCGGTCATTGCCAGCTTGTTCGATTGAGTGAAGAATGGCCCCCTCCAGGTACTTGCGGAGGGTCATCGTGAAGTTTGTTGGTACGGCCGGATTACTGTAAGGGATCGTGGTGATCTGGATCCGCGGGTAGGTCGGGTTGGCCGAGAGCAGGAGGGCATAGTTGTGCCGGTGTGCCCGGATTGTGATGATCAATTCGGCGGGGTAGGGCTGACTCACCCGGGCAACCCGGCCGGTGGTTAATGTTTGGTCTAGTTCATGCACCATTGCATGGGTAAAGAAACCGTCAAAGGACATGCAAAGCGCTCCTTTCATTAAATGACGTTCAAAAATGTGCGATTCCTATTATACCGTTTTTCCGTGTAGGCAAACAAGTTATAGCATTTGTCTGCCGAAATAAGTTGGTTTATACTTCTTCATGTGGTATGCTTCTTGTATTATGTGGATTTTTATCCATTACAAAGCAATTATATTTAATTTATATGGAGGACGATACAATGAAAATTGCTGTTGTGACCGACAGCACCGCCTACCTCACTCCGGAAGAGGCGGCCGCCAATCATATTCACGTTGTCCCAATTCCATTCGTTGTGGACGGTAAGGGTTATCGTGAGGGCGTTGACATCACGACCGAGGAATTCTACCATCTGTTGAAGACGTCCAGTACCTTTCCCAGCACCTCCCAGCCGTCAATTGGTGAGATGATGGAACTCTACCAGAAGCTGGCCGATCAGGGTTATGATGCCGTCATCAGCATTCACTTGGCCAAGTCGATCTCCGGCTTCCTGAATAACATTGCTCAGATTGCGGCAGAGATGAAGGACACCATCAAGATTGTGCCATTTGACAGCCAGATCACCGTCAAGTTGATGGGCTACCTTGCTATCCAAGCAGCCCAGATGGTTGAGGACGGCGACGACCTCGACACCATCATTACCAAGCTAACCCAGCTGCGAGACACAATCAACGAGGTCTTCGTGGTCGATGATCTGCAAAACCTGGTTCGGGGGGGACGTCTTTCCAACGCCTCCGCCTTTGTCGGCTCAATTTTGAAGATAAAGCCGCTGTTGAGTTTCCACAACGAGCACCATGCCATCGAGGCCTTTGAGAAGGTCCGGTCGATGAAGAAGGCTAAGCTGCGTTGTGAGCAGATCTTCAAGGCAGACCTGGCTAAGCTTAATTACCCGGTCCGTGGAATTGTCTTCCACGCCAACGCACCGGAAGCTGGCCAGAAGTGGCTGGAAAAGCTGCAGGGTGAATTTCCTGATATCAATTTTGAGCTGAGCTACTTTGGGCCAGTCATCGGGACCCACCTTGGCCAAGGGGCCCTGGCACTAGCTTGGATGCAGGATACTGATAAGAAGCCGCTGTAAGACCATGAAAATTAGTCTTAAGTCCCTTGCTTTTGATGCCCTAGCGGTGGTTCTGATGGTCATGGTTAGCCTGATCAGTACCCGCTTCATCTTGCCAACGGGGGTGTTTGTCGCTCCCTGGGCGGGGATCATCAGTCTGGCTGTCCTGCTGGCGGCAGGTATTGGAAATGCCCTCGGTGTTGCGATTGCGGCCCTAGTCGTCATGTTTTGGACCGGGACAGTCAATGCGGTTGCTAGTGTGTCCATCCTGCTGACAGTGGTAGTCCTGGCCTGGTTGATTGGCTGGCAGCTGGGTGACCGAACCGTCACCCACCAGCAGCTGATTTTCCTTGGTTTGCTTGCCGGCTTGCTGCAATTAGTGTTTATGGAGGCCGGGCTGGCCATTGTGGGTCTGCTCTTCGATGGCCAGGCGGCGACCGCCCTGACCTATGCTCGGTTAGGGTTATCGCTCAGCGTTCTGACGGCCCTGCTTTACGCGGTCTTGACACCGTTGCTGGGCCTGGTTGCCCGCTGGTTGTGGCGGCACTGGGTCGCGCCCATTGATTCTGATAGTAACGATAAAAAATAAGAAAAAATGCTCGCTAAGCATCTAAATACTGGTGCCTAGCGGGCATTTTCCAATTGTATAAAAAAGAGCGTTTTTGTTTACTTTTTGGCTTGCCACTCGGCCTTAAACTCGGCTAAAAAGTCGAGCATGACCTGTTGGCGATGTTCGGCAATCTGGCGGGCGGTTGTCGTCTGCAGCATGTCCTTCAATTTGAGAATCTTTTCGTAGAAGTGGTTGATGATCGTTTCGTCGGCTAGGTTGCGGTATTCTTTCCGGCTCATGTTTTGACGAGGCTTGACTGCTGGGTCGTAGATCTTCTCATGGTGGCCACCACCGTAGTAGATCGCCCGAGTAATCCCAAGAGCACCGATCGCGTCCAGCCAGTCGGCATCGCGGACGATCTTGCCAACGATCGAGAGACGGATCGGTTCACCATCAAGAGTGTGGGCAAAGGAGATATTGCTGATGGTGTCCATGATTGTGGTCACCTGCTCAATGGTAAAGCCGTGGGTCACCAGGTAGTCACGTAGTTCCTGCTCAGCTGCCGGAATACTGGTTACCAGCTTTTCGTCGATCGTATCGTGAAGGTAAGCGGACACCACCGGTAAGAAAGGATCGACCCCTTCACCGGCGGCTAACCGGCGGGCCATTTGAACGACCCGGTTGATGTGATCCATACCGTGCCCAGTCTCATCCTGACCCAGTTTTGCGATGGTGTATTTTTTAACTGCGACAATTTGTTCTTCCTGTTTCATAATACGTCTCCATTTCTGATTTCACCTGCCTGGTTCCACCGACAATTGCTATAATGAGCTTATTGCAAGGAGGACCATTTCATGAACCTATTATTCTCAATTGATGATCATTATACTACCCAGCTGGCGACCGTCCTGCTTTCGATCAAAGCCAACACGACCGCCCGCAATTTTGATGTCTACGTGATTCAAAAACAGCCGCTTCAGCAGGGGGACATACTGGCTGCTTTCTGCCAGCGCTTGGGGATGACCTACCATCCGGTGATGGTAAAGAACGAAATGTTCAAGGATGCCCCGGTCACCGACCGCTATCCGACAACGATCTACTACCGGCTCCTGGCGCACAAGCTTCTGCCAGCCAACCTGCATAAGATCCTTTATTTAGACGCCGATGTACTCTGTATCAATGACCTGACTAGGCTCTACGCGACCGACCTGTCTGACTACCTTTATGCTTCAGCCATCCACACCGGACTGACCAATACCACCGAGGTGATCAACAAGATCCGCCTGCAAAACTTTGACGCCGATGGTTATTACAACTCCGGGGTGCTCTTGATGAACCTCGATGCTATCCGTCAACGGGTCCAGCCCAACGTTATCTTTGACTATATCCGTAATCATGTTCTTTTCTTGCCTGACCAGGACGTGCTCAACGCCCTCTATGGTAGGAATATCAAGTCGGTCCCCGACGAACTCTATAACTATGATACACGGAAGGGGCAGATTTACGAAACGATCTCCTTTGGCGAGTGGACAACCGATTGGGTAATCAAAAACACCGTTATCCTTCACTATTGCGGCCGTGATAAGCCCTGGCTAGTGAAGAAGAACAGTGGCCGTTATACAGCCTTGTATAAGCACTACTATCACGTCGCCCAGCGACTGTTGAAGACTAGTCAGCAATTGTAGCGCCGAGGCTATTCTTGAAGTGGTCCAATGCCCACTCATCACCATTTGTCGTAAAGGTTGCGACCCCGCGCCGGGGAATAGTGATTTGGTAGTCGCGATTGTAAGCATCAATTGCCGTATGGAGGACGCAGATGTCAGTGCAGACACCGCTGATCCAGAGGTCGGTGATATGTCGCTCACGCAGGTAGTTATCGAGGTTGGTATTTGCAAAGGATGAGTAACGGTTCTTAGCAAAGAGGTCAACCCGGTCGTTACCACGGTGTGCCTGATACCAATCGTTCACCCGGCCGTATATGTTCCGGCCCGGCGTCCCGATGATGTTGTGGGGCGGGAAAAGCTTGGACTCCGGATGGAAAGGGTCGTGCCGGTGGTGAGCGTCAGTCGGAAAGATCACGTAATCACCATTGAGGTAGAATTGGTCGGCTAGGTCAGCGAGGTAGCCATCTAGCTGCTGGGCCGGTTTGCCCACGGTCAAGGCCCCGTTGTCCGCTACGAAGTCGTTGGTGTAATCAATAATCAATAGTGCCTTAGTCATGCTGATCACTCCTTTTTAATTCTTAATAGTGTATCATTTTTATCATCAAAGGGCGAGGGTGTCGTCGCTGAGAAAACTCGTCGCAAATTTATCCCGTGGGTGAAAATAGACCTTGCCAAATTCGTCGATTAGGCCATGAAAGTCCTTAGCCATCGCCGGGGTGAAATCATCTGGCAGGTTGCACCGCTGGGATAAGCTCTGGTAGTCGGTCAGCCCGGTCACTCCCAGGTAGGTGAAAAGGGTGCGGGCGTACTTATCACTGATGAAGGTTGGCACGTCAAAAATATAGGTCAGCAGGACGTCGGCTGTTTCGGGACCAACCCCGTGCAGGGCCCGTAGTTCCTGGCGAAGGCGGGATCCGTAGTGTTGACGGATAGCAGGATAGTCGTAGTTGCCTCGGGCTAGCCAGGAGAGGACACTGACCAGAGCCTTGCTTTTATTGCGGTAGAAGCCAGCTGGACGTACCAGGTCGTGTAATTGATCCATGGTCAAGGCCAGGATACGATCTGGTTGGAGGCCCGTGGCTTGACGGAGGAGGTTGAGGGCCCGGTCAGCGTTGCGCCAGTTAGTGTTCTGGATCAGAATTGCGCCAATGACGATCTCCTCCTTGCTGTCGGCGGGCCACCAGCCGGACGGGCCCATCTGACGGCGCATCTTCTGGTAGAGTTGGGTAATGGTGAGCTGCATGGTGCTTTACTCCTTTCAATTTCTTATTTTAGAATACAATTATTATAATGGTTAGTTCCAGCATAGTATCTTGTGCCGAACCCGGACAGGTAAATTACTTGTCAGTTAAAAGCAAAGTATGTTACATTGTTTAAGTTGTTTTGATGAGCACAACCATAATAAATACTCATGAAGGGATGATAGTCCAATGCAAATTAAGCAAGCAACGATGAATGACCTTGACCAGATTCTTGAAATCCTGCGTGATGGTCGCGACCAACTAGCCTCACAGGGGATCGATCAGTGGCAGGGGGACTACCCAAACGTTGAGCACGTCAAGGAAGACATCAACAATGGCTTTGCCTACCTGGTTCAGTCCGATGATGATGAAACGGTTGGTGCATTGTCAATCGTTGAGGCACCGGACCACTCCTATGATGAGCTGCATGGTGACTGGTTGATCGACACTGATAAGTACGTCGTAATTCACCGGGTGGCCATTCACTCCAACCACGCTGGTAAGGGTTACGCGTCAGCCTTGTTTACCAACGTGATCGACTACATCAAGCAGCACCGTCAGGACATCAAGACGATCCGGATTGATACCCATGAGGATAACAAGATCATGCAGCACCTAATCGCCAAGAACGGTTTCACCAGAGTCGGTGAGCTGCACGGTGTTTACCGGGCAAACGAGATTTCTTATGTTTACGCCCTGCTGACGCATCCTGAGGAAGACAAGAATTAATTAGTTGAAGTTTCGTTATAGAAGTAAATAGTTAGACAATAACATCAAAATAGGTCACAAGCTCCTTTGATCTATAGTTTAAATATCGTTATTATGAGTGACAACAGCTAGTACATTGCTTAGCTTTGGCAAGATGAACCTGTGAGCTTAAAAGGGCCTCCAGTATTCGGATTATCCGAACGCTGGAGGCCCTTTGTAGTTGCGTATCTATAACGTTCAAACAAGTCCGTAACCCTTTTTAGGTGAATGGTTAAAGAAACTATTAATTTTATTTAGACGATAATTGACGGTATTATGGTGGGTAAACAAACGTTTGGCTGTTTTATTAACATTGAGGTCATATTTAATAAATGTGTAACTGGGGTAATTCTCGCAACTGGTTCATTCTCGAAAGCAATTCTTGGCTTTGGCGTTGCACCATTGGCTGCAGCAGCGATGGTTCACACGGGGGCAATCGTGATTGATCAGCCTCCTCAGGGGAACTATTTCCACGTTACCGCCAATGCCATGCACATGGATATTAAGGAACGGTCACATGGTATTTTATATGAAGCACTGGTTGGAGGCTCCGCAATGCTCACGGCAACGATTCTTTATGGCTTCTTACACTTGATCTAATATCGAAAGGGTGAATATATTATGAAATTTGTAATTGCACCAGATTCTTTTAAGGGCGGTTTGACCGCTAAACAGGCTGCTGAAACAATGGCGCGGGGGATTAAACGAATTTACCCAAATGCGGAATACGAACTGGTTCCCATGGCTGATGGTGGTGAAGGGACGGTTCAATCCCTGGTTGATGCGACGGGCGGTCAATTAATTACCGCAAGGGTTCACAACCCCTTTAATGAACTGACCAAAGCCGATTACGGGATGCTTGGTGACGGTAAAACAGCTGTGATCGAAATGGCAGCTGCCAGTGGAATTCAATTTATCAATTCACAGACAGCTAACCCGTTAATCACGACGACATACGGAACGGGGGAGCTGATCCTCGATGCAATCGATCGAGGGGCTTCTAAAATTATTATTGGGATTGGGGGAAGTGCGACCGTTGATGGTGGTGCAGGAATGGCCCAAGCCCTGGGTGTGAAACTTCTGAAAGCCGATGGCACAGCAATCGGCTTTGGTGGGGGCTCTTTAAGTGACTTAGATCACCTGGACATTTCACAGATTGATCCGCGTGTTTTAAAAACAACCATTGCCATTGCGTCTGATGTTACCAACCCATTAACTGGCGCCAATGGAGCAGCCGCCGTTTTCGGTCCCCAAAAAGGCGCAACGCCGAAAATGGTGAAGGTGCTTGATAACGGACTCCATCATTACGCGCAGGTAATTGCTAGAGACACTGGAAAAAATGTGGAAGATTTGCCAGGAGCAGGAGCCGCTGGTGGCCTGGGGGCAGGCTTGTTGGCCTTTACTAACGCGCAGATGCAACATGGTGTTGACCTTGTGATTGCTGCGACTAAGTTAAGAAAAAAGGCGAGCGGTGCTGACTTTGTCTTTACAGGTGAAGGTGGGATTGATTTTCAAACTAAATTTGGTAAGACTCCTTATGGGGTTGCCCAAGCCTGCAAGAGTGTTGCACCCAATGCTCCAGTAATTGTTTTGGCGGGAAACATTGGCAAGGGAGTTGAAAGTCTTTATACTGCTGACGCAATTGATGCTATTTTTTCGACTCCTGCCGGGGCTAAGTCCCTCGACCAAGCGCTGGCAGATGCAGAAAATGATATTGCACAAACGGCGGAAAATGTTGCTCGTTTAATTAAGGCAAGTCGTTCCTAAAGCATCATATTATTCTTTCAAGTGGCCAGCTGGTCTGGTAGAATGAGGGCATTGTTTGATTTGGGAGGAGATAAAGGTGAGAAGTAAGCGCGGACGCAACTTTCACTTTGCCCTGACCAGCTCTATTCCAGTCTTTTTTGGCTACGTAATTCTGGGGCTTGGTTATGGCTTGTACATGCACAACTTAGGGTTCTCGTTTTGGTACCCAACTCTGATGGCGGCGACGATCTACGGGGGCTCGGTCGAATTCATCATTGCCACCCTCCTGACCCAGCACTTCAACCCGGTCAACGTCCTGCTGATCACTGCCGTGGTCGGTTTCCGCCAATTCTTCTATGGTATCTCGATGCTGACCAAGTACCCGCACCACGGCTGGCGCAAATTCTTGCTATTGTTTGGACTAACCGATGAGACCTTTGTAATCAACTATAGTCTTCGAGTACCGGCCGACTGCGATCGAACCGCCGTCCAGCTCTGGATGACGATTCTGGACTACAGTTACTGGGTACTGGGCGCCTTCCTCGGCGGCTTTCTCGGCAGTGCATTTAATATCCAGATTAAGGGGTTGGATTTTGTGATGACGGCCCTGTTCATTGTGCTGGCTCTGGAGCAATTTATGCAGGAAAAACGCCACATCAGCTCACTCAGCGGGGTAGTAATCACGATCGTCTGCCTGTTGATCTTTGGCAAGACCTACTTTTTAATTGCCACCCTCCTGCTCCTGGTTGCCGAATACTACTACTTCCACCGTCGTCACCAGAAGGCAGGTGACCAGGTATGACCATTATCCAACAGGTCATTACGATTGCCATTGCTGCTTTGACCAATTTTGCCACCCGCTGGCTGCCTTTCCAGATCTTCACCAGTGATAAGGATGGGCAGGATGAGTTATCGCCCTTTATCAAGGGACTCGGGGCCTTCCTGCCAGCTGCCATCATGGGAATGCTGGTAGTCTATTGTTATCGCAACATCAACCTATTATCCGGTGACCACGGCCTGCCCGACCTGATTGCCGGACTGATTACAGTGATTGTCCATCTTTGGCGGCGGAGCATGTTTCTCTCGCTGATTGTGGGAACTGTCAGCTATATTATTTTAGTTAACTATATTTTTTAGGATCAAAAGGACCCGCACCGTCATTGGCGATGCGGGTCCTTCTTTAATTGCAATGGTCGGCGACAAATTGGAGAAAGTGCTCGGCCGCCGTGGTCAGCTGGCGATTCTTTTTCCAAACCAGGACGTGGCCGGTGCTGGTTGCTGGAGTGAAGGGAACAAAGGTAATAGCGGGATCATGGAAGAGGTCAGCCACTCCTTTGATGGCCAAGCCGTAATAGCGGCCGGTCCGAATCAGGACGATGGCGTTGCTGGGCTGGTTGTTGCTGGCCCGAATATTGAGCTTGCGCTGATCAAGCTTGAGGACGTCACTGACTTCATCGCGGACGATGTTGCGGTGGGGAATGATCAGGGGTAACTTGTAGAGGTCGTCACGGGTGAAACTCTTCTTCTTGGCTAGGGGATCATCGCTGCGCAGGATGATCCCCCACTGCTCCCGGCTGGGCAGAACCAGGTAGTTGTACTTGGCAGCCTCAACCGGTTCGATCAAGCAGGCCAGTTCGGTGGCAGCCTCGTCAATCTGGCGGCGGAGGAAGTCGCCGTCCCCGTCGAAGAGGTTGAAACGAACGGCCGGGTGGGCCTGCTGGAAGCGGTCAACCAGTCCCATCAAGAAGGGCGAGACACTGGAGACAACACAGCCTAGGTTGATGGTTCCGCTCAGCTCATCTTCATTCTGTTGGTGAAGATCATTCTCAGTTTGGGCAAGGAGCTGGAGGATAGTGGTTGCTCGACGTTGAAAGAGAACGCCCGCCCGGGTTAGTGCCATCCGCCGCTGCTGGCGGTCGAAGAGGGTGACACCGAGCTCGGTTTCCAAGTCCATGATCTGTCGGGAGAGGGTTGGCTGGGTAACGTGCAGCTGCTTAGCGGCCTTTGTGATATTATTGGTGTGAGCAACCGTGAGAAAATATTTGATAACACGCGTGTCCATATAAAATACCTCCAATAAATTAAACGTAAGGAATGATTGAAATGGCCAAACAGGCATTGATTTTGTATTATTCACAGTTTGACACAACGGCAAAGCTCGCCAGCCAGATCCATCGGCTGACCGGTGCCGATATTTTAAGAATCAAGGTGGCAGCGGGGACTTTCCCCGATGACATGACGGCCACCGACAAGATCTACAAGCAGCAGCGAGCAAGTGGGCAGTTGCCGGCCTTGACGACTAAGCTGCCCAAACTGGACTACTACGACACGATCCTAGTTGGTGGCCCGGTTTGGGACGGCCAGATTGCTTCACCGATCATGCAGCTCCTCAAGCAGCTTCAAGGCTATGCAGGCGTCGTGGCGCCGTTTAGCACGGGTTGGAGCGCCACCGGCAACTATCAGCAGGACTTTCGGGCTCACGCTGGGAAGCTCCACGTGGTCGATGGTTATCACGTCCTGACCCACGCCGCCCCACGTTTTGCAGTCCCAACACTGGCCACCTGGTTACGTAAATTATAATACGCTATTTGAATAGAAAAAGCTTAATAATAAGCATTTTACATTATCATGGCATACCCTTATATTAAAGGTAAACAAAGACATAAAGGGAGTGCTGATAATGGCAAAGAACGAACAAGCGGTTAAGAATGACCTCTTCGGCTTCGGTGACAAGAACGTTGCCTATGCCAAATACTTCATCGGTACCAGCTACCTCAATGGTCTGGTCAGCCCCGATGACAACGTGGACATCAACGTTGCCAACGTTAACTTCGAACCGGGTTGCCGGAACGACTGGCACATCCACCACAATGGCTACCAAATTCTCCTGGTCACGGCTGGTGAGGGTTGGTATCAGGAGGAAGGCAAGCCGGCCCAACTCCTGACTCCCGGTGACGTGGTTGTGATCCACGAGGGCATCAAGCACTGGCACGGGGCCACTAAGGATTCCTGGTTCTCTCACGTTGCAATCACCAAGGGGACCAGTGAATGGTGTGAGAAGGTCACCGACGATTACTACGATCAGCTTACAAAGTAGAAGGGATGATTTGACATGGCTAAGAAACAAACTGCTGGCCGCGACCAGTTGGGCGACTTCGCCCCGAAGTTCGCGGAGTTAAACGATGATGTGCTGTTTGGACAGGTCTGGTCCCGCGAGAAGGAACTCAGCCCGCGCGATCGGAGTTTCCTGACGGTGACCGCTTTGATCACTAAGGGTGCCTTCGAGCAGCTGCCGTACCACATGCAGACGGCCAAGAACAATGGGATCACCAAGGAAGAAATCGCTGAGATGATTACACAGCTGGCCTTCTACGTTGGCTGGCCAAATGCCTGGTCAGCATTTAATGTTGCCAAGAAGGTCTGGACTGATTAACAAAGCAAAAAAAGTCCGGATTAAAAAAGATCCAAGAAAACAGTTATGGTAACTCAGACTAATAAAAAATTGCCTCGTGGCTGTTGGCCATGGGGCAATTTTTCGTCTAATTTAACGGTTGCTGCCAAAACGGATAAGAACAGCAGGATAGGGCCAGGTCAAAGGCGCGTTTGCCCGGTTCATCACCGTCGATCTGCCCGTATTGGGCGGAAGTGACCTGGTAGCGCAATGCTTTACCACGGAAGAGGTGAGCAAAGCGCGAGGTAATCAGGTGACCACTAGCAAACATCAGCATTGCCCATAGCAGGGTTAACCGGTGACGTTTCTCAACTACCACCAGTTCCAGTTCCTGCTGGTCGATGCGCTGGTCAGCCGCAATTCGGACCCCGCCGCCAATGTAGGGATGGTTGCTGGCGACCAGAAGGAAGGCATGGTTGAAGGTTTGCAGTTGTCTGCCATCTTGGATTTTCACTTGGAAATCCGGCTGAGTGAAGAAGACCCGGACAGCCTTATAGATATAGGCGAAAGTGCCGAGATGGTGATGATTTAGGAAAGTCTTAGCCCGCGAGTGGTTAGTGGCGTGGACGATTGCCGCGTCGAAACCGATCCCGAAATTGTTGAGAAAGATCCCATCGCAATTCCGGCTGTAATCATGGTAGTGGCCGATGTTGATCCGATGAGTCCGCTGGTTGGTAAGAATCTGGATCAGGGCCTGCCGAGGGGCGGTTGCGATCCCATATCCCCGGGCAAAATCGTTCCCAGTCCCTGCGGGGATGTAGGCTACCGGCAGGGGATCATCTTGTTGGACCGTCATCAGACCAGTGATCACCTCATGGAGGGTGCCGTCGCCACCGACTACGACCAGACAGTCAAGGTCGTTGCGCTGAGCTGCCTGAGCTGCTAGTTCACGTGGTTGCCCGACGTACCGGCTGGTGATGCAATCGAATTGGATCCCCGGGGTGGTAGCTAGCTGGGCTTGGACCTTGGACCAGGCTGTTTTGCCCTTGCCACCGCCTGCGCAAGGATTGATGATAAAGAGGTACTTCATTACGGTGCTCCGTTTCTCAAGATTAACAAATACCATTATAACGCAGGATAAGGAACCTTCTCATGACAGTTTGTAAAATAAAAAGCGCTCAACTTCTATGCTATGATAGTTGTATCAAGGGAATTATGCCGGTGTGCAAAATGATCTCAGTTGATTACTTAGGTCGAACCGGTTGAGGGCGCTTAATAGGCGCTCTTTTTTATCGGTGCAAAATCATCTGAAATTGCACCGATTTTTAAGTTTTTATATAAATAAGGTAAGCAATCAAAAAAAGACAACAGTTGCAAAAATAACCGTTGTCTTTAGCATAAAGTGGTACGTTAGGCTCTTCTTACTAAGAGTCTTAAAACGTGCCATCACAAGCAATATAGTCGTCAACTCCGTCAGGGTTGCCAGACCACTTATATTTGTCATACCAGATGGTGTGCTTCTCCTCGTCTAGCATCGCAATTTCCTCCATCTCGTCCGCGTCGAGGGTAAAGTCGAAAATATCGGCATTTTCCTGCATCCGTGTGACGTGGGTCGACTTAGGGATGACGATGAAGCCTTGTTGGATCTCCCAACGCAGCACGACCTGAGCTGGGGACTTGCCCTTGTCCTTGGCGATCCGGTTGATCACCGGATTATCGAGTAGTTGTCCGTTGCCTAGCGGGGACCAGGCCTCCAGCTGGATATGCTGTCCCTGGCAAAAGGCAACGGTATCAGGCTGGTGAATCCGCGGGTTAAATTCGATCTGGTTGATCATTGGCTTAATCGTGGCATGGTCGAGGAGGTTGGTCAGATGTTCCACATTAAAGTTGCAGACCCCGATCGCCTTGGCTTGGCCATCGCGATAAATGTCCTCCAGGGCCCGCCAACTGGTATTGTAGCGGTTGAAGACTGGCCAGTGGAGGAGCAGGAGATCGACGTAATCGGTCTGCAGATTTTGTAGCTGCTGGTTGACGGCCTGACGGACCCGGTCGTAGTCGCCCTGGTCGCCATTGAAGACCTTAGTGGTTAAGAAGAGGTCCTGCCGGGACTTGCCCGTAGCAGCCAGTCCGTCTTTGATTCCTTGCCCGACCCCACGCTCATTGCCATACTGCTTAGCGGTATCGATCAGAGCATAATTGTTTTCGATCGCGGTGGCAACCATCTTAGCTGTCGCGTTGATTGGTACCTTCCAGACGCCTAGGCCAACCCGGGGCATCACCAAACCATTGCTTAATTTAACGTTTTCCATATTAATCATCTCCGATACTCTAATTATCGCACAACTTTCTCTAAATGGTGAAATGGGGTAGTATGATGGAAGCGATAATGACTATTTCTTACGTTCTATATAGATAGTGGGCTCAATGACTGAGGAGGAAATATTTTGGCGACACCAATAGACATTCTACATACCAACTTTGGCTTTGATCATTTCCGGGATGGCCAGGAGCAGGTTATTACCCAGGTTCTGAACCACCAGAATACCCTGGCGGTAATGCCGACTGGTGGCGGCAAGTCCCTGTGCTACCAAATTCCAGCCTTGATCAACCCGGGAATTACGATCGTCGTCTCACCCTTGTTATCGTTGATGAAGGA
This sequence comes from Limosilactobacillus pontis, assembly GCF_002940945.1. Classification (GTDB taxonomy): domain Bacteria; phylum Bacillota; class Bacilli; order Lactobacillales; family Lactobacillaceae; genus Limosilactobacillus; species Limosilactobacillus pontis_A. The sequence goes on along the minus strand of NZ_PNFV01000001.1, from coordinate 15,623 downwards.
CCAAGTTGACTCCTTGCGCCAGAATGGGATTGCTGCCGCGGCCCTCAACAGCGCAACACCGCGAGAGGAGGTTAACCCAATCCTGCGGAGCGCCTACAACGGTGAAATCAAGCTTCTCTACGTCACCCCGGAACGATTGGCGATGGACTACTTCCAGTATCAATTGAGCTTCCTAAATATTAATTTGGTAGCGATCGACGAGGCCCACTGTATCTCGCAATGGGGGCACGACTTCCGCCCGGCCTACCGGCAGCTCAACGCGGCCATTCAGCGACTCAAGACAACCCCAGCCATCTTGGCACTGACTGCTACCGCTACGCCGCAGGTTCAGGCCGACATTGGTGATCAGCTGGCGATCCCCCAGGAGAATTTCGTCATTACCAGTTTTGCCCGGCCCAACATCAGCTTCCGGGTAGCCCACCCGCAACAGGGCACCCGTCAATACATCCTCAAGTACCTGGCAGCTCATCAGGGTGAGGCAGGGATTATCTACGCTAACACCCGTAAAAGGGTTGAGTCGCTGACGGATTTTTTGAACGAGCGGGGAATCCATGTAGCGATGTATCATGCTGGGATGACGGCAGCGGACCGGGCTCGGGTTCAAGACGACTTCCAGTTTGACCGCGTGCCGGTGATCGTAGCGACCAACGCCTTTGGGATGGGGATCGACAAGAGCAATGTTCGCTTCGTTCTTCACGCAACCAGTGCTAAGAACTTAGAGTCATATTACCAAGAAGCTGGGCGTGCTGGTCGGGATGGCCTGCCCAGTGAGGCGGTGATGCTCTACCACGCCAACGACATTCAGCAGTATCGCTGGTTCATTGACCAATCAAGCGCTGATGACCAGTACCGGGAAGTCCAATACGAGAAGCTTCAAGCGGTCACTGCTTATGCTAACACGCCGCGCTGTCTCCAGCAGCAAATTGTTGAATACTTTGGCCAAGAGTGCGAACCCTGTGGTCACTGCAGCAACTGCACAGATGACCGCCAGCTGGAAGATATTACCACTGCCGCCCGGGCAGTCATCGCTACGGTCAAGGAGCTCCATGGCCGCTTCGGCAAGTCACTGGTGGCCAAGGTAGTGACCGGATCTCACGACCAGCGGATCCAACAGCTTCACGCTGACCAGCTGGATCATTACGACGCTCTCAGGCTCTCCCAGCAGGAGGCTGGCAGTCTGGTTGATTATCTGGTGGCGACCGGCTACCTGGTATTAGAAGGTGGCCAGTTTCCAGTGGTTAAGATTGCCAAACCAGGCTGGCAGGTCCTTGACGGCGAGACTACCGTCCAACGGCGGGCCGAACCGCAGCCGACCCGGTCGGCTACCACGGTGGAGGAGACCCCCGAACAGGCGGCCCTGTTTGAGGTCCTTCGCAAGCGCCGTCGGGAACTCGCCACTGAGCAAGGGGTCCCGCCATTTATGATCTTCTCGGACCGGACCCTCCACGACATGGCCCGCCTTCAGCCTCAGACTCCAGCAGACTTTCTAGCGGTTAACGGGGTTGGTCAAACTAAGCTGAAGCAGTACGGCCGGATCATGATGGATGAGATCAGCGCCTATTTATCAGGTAACGACGAATAAATAAAAATTGGGTTTTGAACGACGGTTGTCATTCAAAACCCAATTTTATTATGCCCTGGTTTTAACCAGCATCATCGTACCGACGACCCCGATTAAGGCAAAGATGGCACCAATGTAACCAACCTGGCTGATTGGTACGAAATTAACACTGATTGAAGCAACCAGTGAACCAACTGAAACCCCAATATTAGTACAGATTGGGTTAAGTGACGAGGCCAGGCTCATCGCCTCCGGGTAGTTACTATCAGCCACGTTTAAGAACATGACCTGGAGAATTGACCCGGGCATCCCCAGTACGAAACAGATCACGCACAGCAAACCGATTCCCAGCCAGGAGAGGTGAAAGGCTACCCCCATTACCAGCAGGAGGACCAGGCAAGCGGCGCTAATCAGCGGCATCTTAGTAATTCCGTAGTGACTAGAGATGATTCCCGCACAGGTGTTACCGATGATGAACATTACCCCGATCAGACCCAGCAGCCAGTTTAGCTGGCCAGCACTAAAGCCAAGAACGTCAGTGATGATTGGTCGAATGTAGGTATAGAAGGTGTATTCGGCGGCCATCAGGGCAATCATTACGACCACTCCCAGGACAATCCGCCGATCGGCCATCAGCCGTAACTGGCTCTTGATCGACCCAGTGACCTGACTGCTCTGTCGCGGCACTAGCCAGTAGAGACCAGCACCGATGATGATCGTCAGCACTGAGATCACTAGGAAGCTGATGTGCCAAGACGAGAGCATACTGATGGTTGTTCCAATCGGTACCCCGATGATAGTGGCAGTGCTAAATCCTGAAAAGACGGCGGCAACCAGCATCGACCGCTTTTCCAGCGGGGCAATCACGCTGACGAAGACCAAGATCAGGGAGATAATGACTCCGGCTACCGCTGCTGTGATGATCCGGGCGACGAAGAGCCAGAAGAGGTTCGGTGCCAGGGCGGTCATGGTATTCCCAATCCAGAAAACGATCAGCATAGCCATCAGGACCTTAAAACGGTTGTATTTGCTGGTAAGAGTGGTCAACACAGGTGTGCAGACCGCGTAGGTAATGGCAAAGAAGGTGACCAGCAACCCGACCGTGGACAAGGAGGCGTGGTAGCTTTTGGCGATGTTGGAGATGACCCCAACCACCATGAACTCATTGCAGCCCAGCAAAAAGGCGGTCAAGACAAAGACAATACTCTGCAAACGATACTTCATATTCAATTAACAATCCCTTTCTACAAGCAGATAATGCGATAAGTTTAGTTAAGGCACGTTTTGTTTGGCTTGGGGACAAAATGGGGAAGATTGCTTATAAAACCCCGGAATTATAAACGAACTTATCAATAATTCCAGTTGCCATTATACAACATTTGTTTGGTATTAAAACGATTAACTTCATATCCACGGAAATTTGCAATCAGAATTTGTATGGGGTGCTGAAGTGTGTACGTTACTTCCAGATACAGAAAATATAAAATAAGCTCGTAATCTTTTGAATGAGCATTACGAGCTTTATTTTACTAAGACTTATTAATCTTATGATAGAGCTGCCGGCTGAGGATCAGGGAGATAACCAGCAAGAGCAGGCAAAGAAGGAAGCCAGATTGGATCCCGAGGTGGGAAGCCGGATTATGAATGATCCCATTAACAATGCCGACAACTGCGACGATCAGGGCAGTTCCAAACGAGGCCGCAATCTGGCGGAAGGTGTTGAAGCTGGCCACCGCATCAGGAACGATCTCGTTGGGTAACAGGGCCAGGGCTTGGGTTTGTAACGGGATCAGCATTGTGACCAGGCCAAATTGCCGGACGGTCTGGAAGATGGTGATGATCAGTACCGAGCTGTTGGCACCGATCATCGCCTGACCAAGGGTCCCGAGAATATCAACGATCAACCCGGTACCAACCAGGACGCGGATCGGGTAGATATCGTAGAAGCGGCCGCTGGTGGTTGAAAGCAACCCGGTCAAGCAGGCACCCGGGAGAACAGTTATCGCCGAGATAATCGTACTCTTTCCTAGAACAATCTGGACCAGGAGGGGGATCAGGATGGTGTTTCCATACATCGTTGCCGTGATCAACATGTTGATGGTAGTGGCGAGGACAAACTGTTTATGGTGGAAAATCGCCAGGTTGATTAGCTGGTGGTCACTGTGTCGCTGGCTGAGGTAGAAAAGCACCAGAAAGGCAAGTCCAATCAAAACATAGCCGCAGACGTTGAAGGAACCCAGCCGGTTGTTGGCGACGTTTGATAGCCCCATCAACAGCGACCAGAGACCGATCGTAATTGTGACCAGGCCAACCGTATTGAAGCGTGGCGACTCGTTGTGCGGAATGTTGGGCAGAAAGATGAAGGACAAGACGAGGACAATCGCCAAGAAGGGGATTATCAAGATAAAGAGGTAGCGCCAGGAAAGGTAGTTCAGCAATACCCCGGAAAGAACCGGGCCGAAGATCGGGGCACAATTGAAGGCCAGGCCGATGATCCCCATAATCCGTCCCTTTTTGCCGGGATCGGCGTAGCGAATGGCCAAGACGTTGACCAAAGGCATCATCATCCCCGCCCCAATCGCCTGAATCATTCGGGCAATGACCACTGTGTTGAAGTTGGGCGCCGTGGCCCCGATGACCGTACCGATCAGGAAGACACCGCAGAAGAAGATGAAGAGCCAGCGGAAGGAAAAGCGTTTGATCAAGTACGAACTGACTGGGATCATCAAGGCATTGACCAGCATATAGCCGTTGATCACCCACTGGACATGGGCCTCGCTGATACCAAAGACCCGCATGAAGGTTGGCAGGGCGATGTTCATCAGGGTGGAGCAGAGGATCCCAAAGAAGGTTCCCAGCACCATGATGAGCAGGGCGTGCTGAATTCGCTTATTTTGCATTAGTTAAGTTAAGACTCCTTTGATAAAAATCACACAGTGTACTAGTTTACCAAGTTCGACCCGGAAGTCAATCCAGCAGTAGGCTTTGCAACGGGAGAAGATGGTGTTAGAATTACAATTGTAATCAAAGGATAAAAGGGGCGGTAAGATGACTAAGGGATTAGAAATCACACCAGCCGAGTGGCAGGTTATGCGGGTCGTATGGACGCTGGGCGAGACAACCAGCAGCCAGATCATCACCATCCTCCAGCGCAAGGTTGATTGGAAACCGGCCACAGTGAAAACACTTCTTCGCCGCCTGGTAGCTAAAGGGGCACTCTCAACCACGCGACAAGGGCGGTCATTCATCTACCGACCGCTGGTGGCGGAGCAGGCGACGATGGATCAGGTGGCTGACGACCTGTTCAACAGTATCTGTGAGCATTGTGTCGGCCGGACCTTGGACCACGTTATCGGCCAGGCAACCCTAAGCAAGACCGATATTCAGCGCCTTCAGGTGACCCTAGCGGATAAGCTAACTACGGCACCCGACCAGGTTCACTGTAACTGTGTTCCGGGTAAGGATGCCCATTGCTAACTAAAAAAGGAGTGCGCTTCGCACTCCTTTTTTAGTTAGTTCTTAAAACTGTGGATCGGCGCCGGAATGAGGCCACCCCGGTGGATCAGTCGGTCAGCCGGGGCCGGGTTGACCGCCATGATTGGCGCATGCCCGAGTAAGCCACCAAACTCAACGGTATCGCCAACCTGCTTGCCAGGTACCGGGATTACCCGAACAGCGGTGGTCTTGTTATTGATCATGCCGATCGCGGCCTCGTCGGCAATCATTGCGCTGATCGTTGTCGCTGGAGTGTCACCGGGGATGGCAATCATGTCGAGGCCGACTGAACAGACTGCAGTCATTGCCTCGAGCTTGGCAATATTGAGAGTGCCGGTCTCAACCGCCTTGATCATCCCCGCGTCTTCGGAGACCGGGATAAAGGCGCCGGATAGCCCGCCTACGTGGCTGCAGGCCATGATACCGCCCTTTTTGACAGCATCGTTGAGCATCGCCAGGGCAGCCGTGGTTCCGTGACCACCGACCCGGCCGACCCCAATCTCTTCAAGAACCTCAGCAACCGAGTCACCTGGGGTTGCGGTCGGGGCTAGGGAGAGGTCGACGATTCCAAACGGTACATGCAGGCGATCAGCAGCAATACTACCGACCAGCTGGCCCATCCGAGTAACCTTGAAGGCTGTTTTTTTGATTGTCTCAGCGACCACGTCCATCGGCTGGCCCTTAACCTTTTCCAGGGCGGCCTTGACGACACCCGGACCAGAGACTCCGGCGTTAATCACCGTATCTGGTTCACTGACGCCATGGAAACCACCAGCCATGAAGGGGTTATCCTGAACAGCATTGCAAAAGACCACTAACTTGGCATTGGTCATGACGTCGCGCTGGGCACCGTCAACGACCACCTGACCAAGCTGGGCAACGGCGTCCATATTGATCCCGCTCTTGGAGGAACCAACGTTAACCGAGGAACAAACATAATCCGTTTCAGCCAGGGCTTCCGGGATGGAGTCGATCAGGACCCGGTCACCCTCCTGGTAGCCCTTCTGGACGAGGGCACTGAAACCGCCGATGAAGTCAATCCCCAAAGTTTTAGCTGCCCGATCCAGGGCCTGAGCGTACTTAACATAGTTGTGATCATGGGAGGCGGCAGCAATTAGGGAAATCGGCGTAACCGTTACCCGCTTGTTAGCGATCTTGATCCCGTACTCGGCCTCGATCTGCTGGCCAACCTTGACCAGGTCGCGAGCTTTCGTAGTGATCTTGTCGTATATTCGCTGGCAGGACCGGTCACTGTCGCTGTCAATGCAGTCGAGCAGGGAAATTCCCATCGTGATCGTCCGAATGTCCAGGTTTTCACTGGCCAGCATCTGGCTAGTCTCATAGATCTGATTAGCGTTCATAACTCGGCCCCCTAAATCGTGTGCATGGCATCGTAAAGCTTGGCATTCCGCATGTTAATCTCCAATTGGAGCTGGTCGCCAAGCTTGGTGAGGGCGGTACTGATCGTATTGAAATTGCTACCTTCCGGAATGGCGACCAGCATCATCATGACAAAGTTGTCCTTCATCAATGTCTGGGAGACATCCAGGATGTTAACCTGGTGTTTGGCGAGAACCTGGCTAACCTGGGCAATGATGCCAACCTGGTCCTTACCAATGACTGTGAGAATCGCATTCATGAGAAAATCCTCCACTTTCTTTTTGTTGGCCCTATCATAGCCTAAAACAGCCTTGGGTACCAGCAGGGAAGGGGAAATGTTAATAAATATTACAAAACGGCTGCGGAAATTAGCTTTCCGCAGCCGTTAATGGTTATTTCTTGTCCTGGTCGTTTTGATCAGTTTTCTTTTTCTTTGGTTTGATATAGACAACCTTGAACTTATTAACGTAGGCATTCTGCAAGTCTAACGGGGTGAAGGAGAAGTTATCAACCCGGATCGGTTGGCCAACCCTCAAGTCATACTGCCGTTCCAGGAAGAACCCGGTCAGCGTGGTTACCTCGGAGTTATCGAATTGCTCAATGCTGGTGTTAAAGTAACGCTCGAAGTCTGCCAGCGGCATCTTCCCAGAAACCTCGTAGGTTGGATTACCCTTGCTGTCGGGGTCCTTCTTCTCGATCATGTCTGAGGTGGCATGGTCGATTTCCTCACCGACCGTACCAAACAGCTCCTCGTAGATATCCTTGTCGGTGATGATTCCGGAGGTCCCACCGTACTCGTCCTGAACGACAACGATTGGTACCTGCTTCTTCATCATGACTTGAAGAACCTTGGTGATCGGCTCGCTCTCGTAGACGATCGGAATCTTCCGCATGATCGTCCGAATGGATTGTTCAGGGTTGATCTGGCTCTGCCGCATAATATCGTAGGAGAAGATGTAACCCAGGATGTGATCCTTATCGTTGTTGGCCACAACCGGGAATCGGGTGAATCTCTTCTCAAAGTAAAGTTTAACCGCATCGTCGATCGTTGCCTGAATATCGATCACCGACAGCTGGGTCCGGTCAATCATGATATCTTCAGCGACCTTATCGTTCATTTGAAAGGCCCGCCGCATGAAGAGCACGTCCTCCTTGTCCATCTCACCAGCCTTTTCGGACTGCTGGGAGAGGGTCATGATTTCGTTTTGTGAATAGGTATCCTCTTCCGGCTGGACGTTGTAACCCAGCATCTTGGTGATCTGAGCCGCCACGACGGCAAACAGCCAGACGAATGGGTAGAAAATCGTGTGGAAGAACTGGATCGGGTGCACGATGGACAATAGGATCGGCACGGGCCGGTCGATCGCCATGTTCTTTGGAACCAGGTCGGTAAAGACCGCGTGGAAGAAGGTGAAGATCAGCACACCCAGGATTGGGGAGATAATCTCTCGTACCGTTGCCGGAACGACCGTAATCTTGAGCAGGAGGTCAGTGATGAACTGATCACCAATCCACCCTAATACCAGGGAGGTCATCGTGACCCCGACCTGGGCGGTGGACAGGTACTCGTTGAGGTTGCCGACCATGTGCTCGGCACGCTTGACCTTGCGGGTCTGCTTGAGCTCCTTTAATTCGCTCGGCCGTACCTTGACGACGGAATACTCCAGCAGCGTGAACAGCGCCGCCAGCAGTAAAATCAGAATGATAACAACTAACTTAAACCAATATGAAGACCATAATGTACCCATATTTGATATATTCACCTATTTCCATAAAATAATTTCAGTATCTATTGTATCAAGTTTGTTATACCCTGACCAATATTTTTCCCAATTCTTTTGCACCGGACTTGCGGTAAAATAGAACTAATATATTTCAAGTAGTTAGGATGATTAAAATGACCAGTGCGACCGACACCGAAATTAAGAAGGGGCAGCGCCTGCGTGAGATTATGCAGGTAATGCGCCGCCACCACTTTCTCAGTAATTTCTACCATCAGAAGAATCCCGAGGAGGTTTCCGCCGCTCTCCAAGAGCTCGGCCCAACCTTTATCAAGATGGGGCAGATCCTATCAACCCGGCCGGACTTAATCTCGCCGGCCTATGTCAAAACCCTCCGCCAGCTCCAGGACCAGGTCAAGGCCGACCCCTTCACCAGTGTCCAAGAGACCTTCAAGAATCAGACCGGTCATGATATTGATGAGGTCTTTGCCAGCTTCGATCACCGGCCCTTTGCCTCGGCATCGATTGGCCAGGTTCACCACGCGACTCTTAAGGACGGTACCCCGGTGGTGGTCAAGGTTCAGCACCCGGCGGTCGGGCAGCTGGTCAACACCGACATTGCCCTGCTGCGTCGGGCGGTCAAGCTCTTCCAGTACGTACCCAACGAGGTGACAGTGGTCAACCTGGATAAGGTTCTCGACGAGCTCAGCCGATCCCTGCTCAGTGAGGTCAACACAATGAACGAGGTTCACAATGGAGAGGAGTTCTACCGGCTCAACAACGGTGACGACATCATCACTGTTCCTAAGGTCTACGCTAAGTACTGTGCGCCTCAGATCCTGGTGAATGAGGCGATGTCAGGAAAGAGTGTCCGCAACCTCTTTCCACAAAATGCCAGTGACCAGGATGATCCGGATTTGCCAGCCCAACGTAAGTACATCGCTAACGTCCTGGTCAAAAACTTTATGAAACAGGTCTTCGTCGACCACTTCTTCCATGCCGATCCGCATCCGGGCAACATCCTGATCCATAGCCTCGCTACGGCTGACCAGAACCCACCAGCGATGAAGACGACCCATCAGCACCAGGTTCAGGTAGGGAAGACGGCCATCAGCTACCAGCAGGAAACGGCCCTGCCGCCGTACCGGATTGTCTACCTGGACTTTGGAATGATGGGAACCTTGACCCCAACCATGGCTGACGGGATCGCTAACGTGATTTTGGCCATCACAACTAAGAATGTACGGCGGATTTCCCAGGCGGTCCTGGCCATCTGCAACCAGACCGGGCCCCTTGACGAACCGGCCTTCACCAAGGAGCTGGGCACTTTTATCCGGCCTTACTTGGCGATGGGGGTTGGGGAGATCGACTTTGCGACAATGCTCTACCAGATTGTTCAGCTCTGTCAGCGCAACCACCTGCAGATGAAACCCGAAGTAACCCTCCTGATTAAGGCATTTGGTACCCTGGAGAGTACCGTGGCCCGGCTCGACCCCGACATCTCGATGATGGAGGTTGCCCGGCCGTTCGGGCTCCGCTACCTAAAGCGGAAGTTCAACTGGCGTGACAGCTTGGATGACCAGTTGATCAATCTCGTTACTACCGCCCAAGAGACGGCCCAGCTACCGGACCGGATCAACGCTACCCTGGAGACGATTGCCAATGGCGACGCCCAGGTCAACTTCAAGCTTAAGGGCCAGGAACGATTGATCAAGCAGGTAGAGCGGATTACCAACCGTTTTCTAATCGTGATCATCCTCGCAGCGGTGATCCTCGGCTCTTCGGTGATCATTGAGGGTAGTAGCCAGCATCCCCACATCTTCCGCCTCGGGGTAATCGGCTACTCAATCGCCCTAGTCGTGATTGTTGCCCTTGTCCTAAGCGAGATCGGTCACCGGTGGAAGAACTGGCGTAACAAGAATAAGTAAGGATAGCCGCGTTTTCAGTAACAAGGGACCTTAGGCGTTCGAAAGATTTGAACGCCTAAGGTCCCTTGTCTATATTCTAATGAGGTCGAATCGTATTACTTGTTCTTGTAGACGGCAATCTCGACCAGGTTGTTGTCGGGATCGTGCACGTAGATCGAGGTCATGGCACCCTCGGAACCGTGCTTCTCCACCGGCCCAGCGACTACGTCCACGTAGTAACTACGCAGGTGGTGGAGGATGTCCTCTAACTTGTCACCAGCAACCAGGCAGAGGTCCGCGCTGCCAACGGTCGGTTGAGCCGCCTTCAAGTCGGTTGGCCGGTCGGCCTTCTGCAGGCGGATCAACTGATGGCCACAACGCAGGGTGATCACGCTGTCACTGGTCTGGCGATCAATGATCGGCATATCGAATACCTCATGGTAAAAACGGCTGCTTTCCTCAAGGCTAGTGACGGTTAAAACAATATGGTCGATACGACGCATCTTCATGGTGATTACTTCCTTATTTTTATTTTTTCTTATTATACCAGCTTAGCAGGGATGATTGGCAAACTGCATTCGGCGTAGTAAGATGAAATGATGATTTTCTAAATTAAGGGAGTTTTGACAATGAAACTATCGAATGCCATCAGTGTAGCCGCCTTCGGGTTTGCTGGCGGGATCTTCCGTGACCTGCTCAGTACCGCTCTTGACGTCAAGGGGGTCCTAATCGCCAACCTGCTGGGCTGCTTCCTGCTGGCGTTTCTGACCTACTACGTCATCGAACGGGATCTCCTGGCCGGCTGGCTGAATGCTGGGCTCGGTACCGGACTGGTCGGGGCTTTTACCACCTTCTCTTCATTTTCGACAACCACCATCAAGCTCGCTTTGCATAGTCTGACCAGTGCGGGCCTTTATTTGTTGTTGAGCATGGGTTGCGGTCTAGTAATGGCCGGGCTGGGGATGCTGCTGGCTCGTCATCTGGGAAGGATGGTGGACCACCATGCTTAGTGTTGGTTGCGGTGCGGCCCTTGGCGCCCTCCTGCGTTACTGGCTGACCAGCCGTTGGAAGAGGTGTCGGATCGACTGGCCACTGGCAACCCTGCTGATCAACCTGACCGGTGCCCTGGCTCTTGGTCTATTGACCGGTCACCTGGCTGCCAGTGACGCTGCGATGCGCTTTTGGGGAGTCGGTCTGCTCGGTGGCTATACCACCTTCTCAACCTTTAACACTGAGCTGGTTGCGATGATCGATGAGCATCGGTGGGGAAGCCTGCTTGTTTACTTCATGCTTTCCTATGCTGGAGGCCTGCTCGCCGCCTGGGTCGGAATGCAGATATAGATAAAATACGCTATGAGCCAAAAATAACAGTGTAAAACATAAGTGGGCTCCAAAGCTCGGCAAAACCGAGTTCTGGAGCCCAATTGTGTTTTTGGAGAATTGGCTGCCCTAGTTATAGCGATGCCAATACTCGGCTAGGTAATGAGTAGTCAGGCTGGTCGACTGATCAATCAGGTCCTGCGGTCGACCAGTGGCCACAATCTGTCCCCCGTTTTTACCGCCCCGGGGACCCATGTCCAAAATATAGTCAGCATTGGAGATCAGGTTGAGATCGTGGGTGATGGTGACAATGGTGGCGCCCCGGTCCAGCAGACGCTGCATGACGTCGAGCAGTGTCTTGACATCCAGGGGGTGAAGACCAATCGTCGGTTCATCGAAGACAAAGAGAGTCGTGGCCTGATTTCGGTTAAGGTGCTTGACCAGCTTCAGCCGCTGGGCCTCACCGCCGGACAAACTTGGCGTGCTCTCGCCAAGGTGGAGGTACCCTAGGCCGACCTCCTCAAGCAGTTGCAGTTCACGTTCGATCTTCGGAACGTCCTTGAAGGCAGAAAGGGCGGCACGAACGTCAAGGGCCAGGAGGTCAACAATTGAGTAACCATGCCACTTGACCGCCTGAATAGCCTGGTTATAACGCTCGCCATTGCAAACGGGGCAAGTCTGCTGCATGTCAGGCAGAAACTGGATGTCCAGCGTGACAATCCCGCTACCACCACAGTTTGGGCAGGCCCCCTGTTTATTATTGTAGGAGAAATAGCTCGGCGTGTAGTGCTTTTCCTTAGCGAGGGGCTGGGCCGCAAAGAGCTTGCGCAAGTTGTCCATGATGCTGGTGTAGGTGGCAACGGTTGACCGCATTGTCTTGCCGATTGGGGCGGCGTCAACGCTGACAACCTCTTTCAGCGGGGAGGATAGCCGTTTGACCTGCTTGGGCAACCCGAGTCCCTTGGCCTGAGCCTTGATTGCTGGCACCAGGCTATCCAAAATCAGACTGGTCTTGCCGGCCCCAGAGAAGCCAGTTACAGCGCTGAGTCGGTTGATTGGCAGCTGACCGGCCACGTCATGCAGATTATAGTAGTCGCCAATTGCAAAGCTGATCTCCTGATCGGCGGGCTTATCGGCAATCGGCCGGGTACGGAGCTGGGCGGTACCATTCAGGTAGGGGCCAATCTTGGAGTTAGGGTCTTGGGCAATCTGGTCTGGGGTTCCCTGGTCGAGAATCCGGCCACCCTGGGTTCCGGAGCCGGGACCGATCTCGATGATCCAGTCGGCGGCCTTGATGATGTCGACGTTATGGTCGACAACGACCAGCGAGTTCCCCTGGTCGACCAGCTCCCGGAAGACGTTCAGCAGGCCGGCAACGTTGTCGGGGTGCAAGCCAATCGAGGGTTCATCCAGGATATAGAGGACCCCTGTTGTCTGCGTCCGCAGAGTCCGTGCCAATTGAATTCGCTGCAATTCCCCGGTTGAAAGGGTGTTCCCATTTCGTGACAGGGTTAGGTAGTCTAGACCCAGCTCGAGCAGGGGGCGAAGGTTGTCATCAAACTCCTTGAAGAGGGAATCGGCCATCTTGCTCATGTTAGCGGGTAAATCACCGAGTACATCTTTCTTCCAACTAGGGAGATCGCCGAGGGTCAACTCACTGACTTGAGCAATGTTTAGCCCACCAGCCAGCTGGGTGAGCAGAACCGGCTTCAGACGGGTACCATGGCAGACCGGACAGGTGGAGTAATGGAAGAACTCGCTGATTCGTTTCTGAGCTCGTTCGCTCTTGCTGGTGCGGGCCGACTCGTAAACCGCCTCGTGGGCATTCTCGTAGAGGGCGTTGAAGTCGTGGAAGACCCGGCCGGTTCCGGAACGAAAATCCATCTTGAACTTCTTCTTCGGGCCGTTCAGCACAAAATCCTTTTCCTTATCGGTCAGGTCCTTGTATGGAACGTGAATTCGGACACCAGCCTGCTCGGCAACGCTTGGCATAAAATTCCGCCCGGGCAGGTGCCAGGATGCCACCGCACCATCAGCTAGGCTAAGGTTTGCATCACCAATCAGCTTGCTTTCATCGATCTGGCGAACAACCCCGGTCCCCTGACATCTCTCACAGGCCCCAGCGGAATTAAAGGCGAAATCCTCAGCACTGAAGGCTGGGAAGGCAACCCCACAGGTGGGACAGGTAATCATCCCCATCTGGTCGCCGGACTTGCTCATCGCTTCAGCAATCGCCAGACTGGGCTTGACTTGGTGACCATTGGGACAGCGGGGGGACCCCAGCCGAGAGAAGATCAGTCGGATGACATTAAAGATTTCACTCATCGTCCCCACAGTAGCCCGCTCAGACGGGATCGCCGGGCGTTGCTTAAGGGCCAGGGCTGAGGGGATATGCTTGACGCTGGTCACATCCGCCTGGGCACCAAGCTTGATCCGCCGCCGGGTATAGGTGGACAGGGCCTCCAGATAACGTCGCGAACCTTCCTCATAGAGAATGCCCATGGCAAGTGAGCTCTTTCCAGAACCTGACAGGCCCGAAATAGCAACAAATTTGTGGAGGGGGATGTTGACGTTGACACTTTTCAGGTTATGAACGCGGCCGCCCCGAACTTCAATTTCGGTCGGCAGGGCCGTTTTTGACTTGCTCATCATTTAAAACACCTTTCTATCTCAATCTTATAGTTTCATCATAGAATAGCGCTTCCCTCCTTGGCAAATGAAAAGCGGCTTTCCTATTTGCTAACAAATCACGTATAATAGCGGTGAGATGAGGTGATAAAGGTGAACTACGAAGAACTGATTCCCAAGATTGCTGAATGGGCCCACGCTCGGCGGATTGACCAGGCCGACCCGCGGGTAGAGTTCATGAAGATGGCCGAGGAGCTTGGAGAAATATCGGCGGCTTACAATAAGCAGAATCACGAGCGACTGGTCGACAGCATTGGTGACCTGCAGATTGCCCTGTTGATCTTCTGCCGCTTGGTCGGGGTTGACCACCGGAAAGCTCTGAATGCGGCCTACGAGGAAATCGCCCATCGGACGGGGGAAACCACGCCAGATGGGGTGTTCATCAAGCAGAGCGATATTGAAAAGGAGAATTAATCTTGAAATTTATCTCATGGAACATTGATTCAATTAACGCGGCCCTGACTGGAACGTCTAAACGAGCCGGGGAAACCCGCCAGGTCCTGCATACGATTGCCGACCAGGACCCGGACGCAATTGCCATCCAGGAAACCAAGCTGTCCAAGGATGGGCCGACGAAGAAGCACCTGCAGGTTTTAGCCGATCTTTTCCCAGATTACACAGTGGTCTGGCGCAGCTCGGTTGAACCGGCACGCAAGGGGTATGCTGGAACAATGTACCTCTACAAGAAGCAATATCAGCCAGTGATTACCCAGCCGCAGATTGGGGCGCCGGCGCCGATGGACGACGAGGGACGAATCATTACCCTGGAATTCCCCGAGTTCTACCTGACTGAGGTCTACACCCCCAACTCGGGCAACGGTCTCAAACGGCTGGATGCACGTCAAGACTGGGATGACCACTACCGCGAGTATCTCCACCGTCTTGACCAGGACAAGCCGGTCATCGCCAGCGGGGACTTTAACGTCGCTCACGAGCCGATCGACCTGGCTCATCCAGCGAATAACCATCATTCGGCTGGCTATACCGATGAAGAACGGGAGCACTTCACCAAGCTCCTGGCAGCCGGCTTTACGGACAGTTTCCGCTACCTTCATCCCGACACTGCCGGTGCTTACTCCTGGTGGGCCCAACGGGTAATTACCAGCAAGCAGAACAATTCAGGATGGCGGATCGACTATTGGCTAGTCAGTGATCGCTTGGCCGACAAACTGCAGACTTCAACAATGATCGATAGCGGTGCCCGACGCGACCACACCCCGATCATGTTAGAAATTGACTTATAACAAAAAGGAGCGCAACTGCAGTTATGCTTTCACGCTTCTATAAATACAAAAATGACTCCAAAGTCCGGTACGGCACTAGCGCCTGTCAAGTATACAGTTCAAATAGAAAAATAGTTTATGCGGCTTGAGCGCGGAATTTTTCCGCGGTCAAGCCGTTTTTGGATGTATAAGCTCGTTGAGTGTTGAAATATTTAATAGCTTCCTTTACTGATTGTTCTAATTCCGTCAATGTTTTAGGCCGCGAGCGTTTGGCTAACCAAATGAGCTTAAAATCATTCCACCAGCGTTCCATCGGCGAGTTCTCCCA